>NZ_JBNWDS010000013.1:0-223277 GCF_053521765.1 Rhizobium sp. A37_96
CTGGTACAATCTGACGATCACCGCTGCGTCCGTCGTCGTCGCCATCTTCATCGGCGGCATCGAGGCGCTCGGACTGATCTCCGACAAGCTCGGCCTCGAGGGCGGCTTCTGGAGCTTCATCGGCGAGATGAACGACAATCTCGCCAATTTCGGCTTCGCAGTCGTCGGCATCTTTCTCATGAGCTGGCTGGTTTCAACCGTGCTCTACAAGGCCAAGGGCTACGACAGCTTGCAGATCAACCGCTCATGACGCATCATCGCGGCTAAGGATCGAGAAAGCCATGACTGGAAATCGGCGTCCGCCGTTCCAGTTATGCGCGATGAGGGGCCACGATCATGATCCACACAAGCCATATTGTCGGCCTGGCGCTGGCGGCGACCATCCTGACCATCGTCGGTGCTGATGCCGCAACCGCGCAAACCGCGGCGAACTGCTCGCTGCGCCCGGCCGTCAGCACAGAGCGCCAGACCCTGACTTGCGAGCCTGGCCTCAGCATCACCGTCGAGCGCGGTGCGCGCTATCGGCTGGCAGACCGGAATCGTGACGGGCGGGTGGATGCCATCGTGCTCGACAACAAGGCCGCTATGGTCGATATCGACAGCAGCCGTGTTCGGGGCGGGTTCGAAGTGGTGACTCCACAGGCAATCGCGGCGGTTCGCGGCACCCGGTGGGCGGTGGATGTGAAGGGCGCCTGGACATCCGTGCTTGTGTTGCGCGGCCGGGTTGCGGTCAACAAGGTATCGACCGGGCAGGGAGTGACGCTCGGGCAAGGGCAGGGCGTCGATGTCGACCGCAGCCGCTCCCCGCTGCATGTCAACCAGTGGAGACGCGCGCGCATAAACGCCTTGATGGCCCGTCTCGGCCAGTGAGACCCGGACAGCCATGCGCAGACCATCGCTGCAGACGCTGATTGCGCTTATCTTGACAGCCGCCTGGGGGTTAAGCCTCGGCGTTGCGCATCTGCACGGTGATATCCCCTTCATCGACGGTGCGGAGGCGACGCTTACGAACCTGCGCAATACGCTCGGCGGCAATCGCCAACCGCCCGATCTCGTGACGATCGTCGCCATCGACGACGAGACGTCGCGTGCGGCGGGACGCTATCCCTTGCCCCGCGCCACGCTCGCCAAGATCATCGACGCGATCGGCGCGCTGGGCCCCAAGGCCGTCGCGCTCGACGTGCTTCTCATCGATCCCGGCGACGAAGCGGGCGACGCAGCACTGGAGCAATCGCTCAGGCGAACCAAGGTCGTACTGGCCGCAGCCGGCATCTTTCCCGAAAGCCGACAGCGTGTCGCCGACGACAGCAAGGAACCTCTCGCCCGCGTGCCAAGCGCGCTGCAATTTCTCGAACCGCAGCCGCGGTTCGCAAACGCGGCAAGCTACGGCGTCGTCAACGTCCAGACAGACAAGACGGGAACGCCGCGTTTCGTGCCCATGTTGTTTCGCAGCGGCGAGCGGATCGCGCCGTCCTTCTCGCTGCGCGTCGTTTCCGCCGCGACCGGCGAGCAGACAACCGTCATCTCGGACCGCATCAAGATCGGCGACCATTCCGTCCTTACGGATACCGGCTATCTCATGCCGCTCTCGTTCTATGGCCCGCGCGGCACGATTCGTACCATCAGCGCCAGCGAGGCACTGAACGGGCAATTGCCGGAGACCGCGATCAGGGATCATATCGTCGTCATCGGCGCGACCGTGACCGGCGGCGGCGATGTCTTTCCGACGCCCTTCGATCCCGTTCTGCCTGGCGTCGAGGTCATATCCACCTCGATCACGCATCTGATTGCCGGAGATGGTCTCGTGCGCGACCGCATCGTTCGCTTCATCGACCTCTATTTTGCTGTCGGCTTGCCGCTGCTCGTGGTCGGCCTTCTCTCCTGGCGACGCAGCACCATCGGGCTGATAATGGTCCTCGGCGTCATCCTGATATGGCTGGCGGTCAACGTCAGCGCCTTCAAGCAGGGAATCTGGCTGAGCGCCGCCCTGCCGATTGCAGCGACGGTGCCGCCGGCGCTGCTGTTTGGCGCTGCTCAACTTTGGCTGGACCGAAGGCGCGCCACGCGCTTCGCCGAGCAGAGCGAGCTTTTGCAGCGCATCCAGGCTCCTGGTCTTGCCGAATATCTGGCCCGCGATCCCGATTTTCTCGCCGTGCCTGTGCATCAGGCGGCGGCGGCCGTTTTCATCGATATCAACGGCTTCACTGGCCTCAGCGAAGCCATCGGCCCGGCAGCCGTGCGGGAGCTGCTGAACGGCTTCTACAATCTCGTCGACGAAGAGGTCACGGCTTGCGGCGGCGCCATCACCAGTTTCATGGGCGATGGCGCCATGATCCTTTTCGGCCTGCCACAGCCGACGCCGGACGATCCCGTCCATGCGGCCCATTGCTGCGTTCGCCTGGCAGATCAGATGAGAGGCTGGCTCGCATCGCTGCCGCAGGGGGTCGCCTCGCGCATCGGCTTCAAGATCGGCGCGCATTTCGGCACCATCGTTGCCTCCAGGCTCGGCGCGGGGGACCGCCAGCAGATCACGGCCACCGGCGACACGGTCAACGTTGCCAGCCGCCTGATGGAGGTCGCCGCCGGCAATCGCGCGGATATCGCCATCAGCGACGACCTGCTGCTCGCGGCGGGCCGTGCGAGCGCGCCTTTCAAGGAAGGACGTCTTGAGGGGCCGATCGAAACCGCGGTGCGCGGTCGTACAGGCTCTTTGACCATATGGCTGTGGCGCAGCCGATGATGATGCGCAAAGCCTCCAACCGGCGAGGTTTCAATCATACCACATCGGAACAATCGAAATCATGAGGAGGCAGGTAAGGGCGACATTGACCACGCGCCATTGCCAGGCCGTTTTCAGCAAACGCCCGAGCATTTGTCCAAGCATGCACCAGACGGAGAGCGAGAACGCGGCGACAAGGCAAAAGGTCAATCCGAGCAGCATTGCGAAGCTGACGGGACCGGTCGCCAGCGCCGCGAAGGACGCCGCAGCAGTGATCGTCACGGCCCAGCCCTTGGGGTTGTACCAGAGCATCCAGACGCCGGCTATGAAACCTGTAGGCTTCACCATGTCTTTCGCGCCATGCGGCGGGCCGCTTCTGCCGATCCGGACGGCAAGCCAGATCAGATAGATCGAGCCGAGAGCCTTCATGGCGATCTGCAGCGTCGGCAGGGCCATCAACACGCCACCAAGCCCAGCGGCTGCCGCGCAGGCCATGGAACCCAAACCGAAGGCAAAGCCGGCCACGAGGGGTATCGACCGATGAAAACCGAAATGCGCACCGGACGCGGTCGCAAATGTCGTCGCGCCGCCGGGCGTTATGGTCGAAACCAATACGAAGAGGATCACAGGCAGCAAGGATTGGATGGGCATTTCCGGCTTTTCTCCATTTTCGGAGAAAGGAATAATCAGCAAAGCACCATCAATAAAACGAATATTGAAGGATCATTGCATTAGCAGTTATAATGCCGATCATGAATCGAAACTTCGACATCACCCTTATCCGAACGTTCGCGGCCGTTGCCGATCAAGGCAGCATGACGGTTGCCGCCAATATGCTGCACATGACCCAGGGCGCTGTCAGCCAGCAGATCAAGCGGCTGGAAGACATGCTCGGCTGCGCCTTGTTTGAACGAGACAGACGTGGATTGCGGCTGACAGAGGCAGGCGAGCGGCTGCTCGGCAATGCCCGCCGCTTGCTGACGCTGAATGACGAGATTTGGGACGACATGAAGGAAAGGACCGTTCGCGGCAGCGTCCGGCTCGGCGTTCCCTACGATCTCGTCGGCGCGACACTGGCGCCGGTGCTGAAGTCCTATGCCGAGCGCCACCCTCAGGTGGAGATTTCGCTGGCCTGCGCGTCATCGCCGGAACTGCTGGAGGAACTCGGGAAGGGAACCATCGACCTGTGTGTGGTGGAAGAACCATTCGGCGTGTCGCAAGGCGAATGCCTTGGTGTCGAGCGGCTTGTCTGGGTCGGGGCAAGGGCCGGGAATGCCCATCGAAAGGTGCCGCTGCCGATCTCGATGGTTGCCGATACATGCGCCTTCCGGACATCGGTCTTTGCAGCGCTGAGCAAGGATGGGCTCCGCTGGCGGACGGTCTTCGAGAACGGCAATATCGAGGCCACCACTGCGACGGTGCGTACCGATCTCGCCGTTACCGCGTGGCTCGCCTCCACCGTTCCGGCCGATCTCGATATTCTCACCGTCGAGCACGGCCTGCCCGAACTGCCGATCTTTGCGATCAACCTGCATTTGCCCAAGGGAGGGGCAACGCCGCAGGCGCTGGAACTTGCCCGCCATATCCGCGAAGGCATGATGCGGCCGCGTCAACCCGCGGCCGCGTGAGCCTCCATCGGCTCCAACAGCGTGGCTTATGCCGCCTTCGGCAGCGGGCCGACATAGCGCGACTGCGGGCGGATCAGGCGCCCGTCGAGTGTCTGCTCGCGGGCATGGGCGATCCAGCCGACCGTGCGGCCGATCGCAAAGACGCCAGTGAAGGCGTTGCGCGGGAAGCCGAGCGCATCGAGCAGCAGCGCGGTGTAATATTCGACATTGACGTCGAGGGGACGATCCGGCTTGCGCTCCTTCAGCAGCGCCAGTGCAGCCGCCTCGATGGCTTCCGCCAGGGCGATCCGTCCGGCATCCGCCTGTCCGCTCGTAAAGATCGGCTTCAATGCCGTCTTCAGGGCATCGGCGCGGGGATCGCGGACGCGATAGATGCGATGACCGAAGCCCATCAGCCGCTCGCCATGATCGAGCGCCTGCGATAGCCAGGCGCGAGCATTTTCAGGCTTGCCGACGCCATCGAGCATATCGAGGACCGGGCCGGGGGCGCCGCCATGCAGCGGCCCCTTGAGGGCGCTGATCGCCGCAAGCACGGAGGAGGTCAGGCCGGCATGCGTCGAAGCGATGACGCGCGAGGCGAATGTCGACGCATTGAGGCCATGGTCGGAAATCGTCACCAGATAGGCATCGAGCCCTGCCGTCTGCTCCACTGTCGGCATGCGGCCCGTGAGCATGCGCAGGATATCGGCCGATTGGGAAAGCGACGCATCCGGCGCGATGGGCGCCTCACCCTTCTGCAAGCGCAGGACGGCCGGCAGGAAGACGGCAGACGCCGCCATCAGGCGGATCGCCGTGGCAAAGTCGTCGCCGTCATCGACACGGGCCAGCAGCGCCCGCATGGCATCCACCGGCGGCAGAGCGAGCAGGGCGGCATCTGCCGCCTTCACATGCGCGAAGAGGGAGACGCGGGCCGTCCCGAGCCGGGTGCGGATGGAGGCAGCATCGATATGCTCATCGAACAGGCCATCCAGCAGCAGCGCGGCAACATCCTCGAAGCGGCTGGTTGCCACCAGATCGTCCAGCGATACGCCGCGGATGATCAGACGGCCGGCAGCGCCATCGACATCGGATAGCTTGGTTTCTGCGGCAATGACATCTTCAAGACCACTTTTCATCATTGTTCTCCTTTGACTATGGGATTAGATCGGGCCTATTTTTATTGACGTCAATCTTGATGCTATTGATCAATATGAGGAACGATGAGCTGGCTGACGGCGGAGCAGGCGCTGAACCTGCTGGGAACGAAATCGCAGACGCTTTACGCCAATGTCAGTCGCGGACGCATACGGGCAAAACCCGATCCCGCGGATAGCCGGCGCAGCCTTTATTTCGCCGATGACGTCAAGCGGCTCGCCACCCGCAATGCCGGTCGGCGCAAGACGGAGGCGGTGGCCGCCGAGGCCATTCAATGGGGCGATCCCGTCCTGCCATCGGCGCTATCGACGGTTTCGAACGGCAGGCTTTTCTATCGCGGCATGGATGCGGCAACGCTGGCGGAGAGCGCAAAACTGGAGGATGTCGCGCTGCTGCTCTGGGACATGAAGCGGCCACTAAGGTTCGAGCAAAGCGAGAAGCGGCAGGAGCTTCCGTCCCTGAATGCCGCTTTCTCCGTCCTTGCCGGGCGCATAATGCACGACCTGCCGTCACTCGGGCGCTCGCTTCCGGCCTTGCAGAACGAAGCCGAAAGCGTGTTCGGCACCGTCGCCGGGGCATTGGCCCCTGGCGCATGGGATCAACCACTGCATCAACGTCTTGCAGCAGCCTGGGGCCGTCCCGATGCGGGAGATCTGATACGCCGCAGCCTCGTATTGCTCGCCGATCACGAGCTGAATGCCTCAACTTTCACGGCGCGGATTACGGCCTCCGCCGGCGCGACTTTATCCGCCGCCACCCTGTCCGGCCTTTCCACGCTGACGGGTCCGCTGCACGGCGGCGCATGGCAGAGCGCGCGCTCGCTGATCGCGCGGGCGGCCGTGACCGGGGTAGATGAGGCGGTCCGCAGCTATCTGGCGGAGGGGAGGCCATTGCCGGCCTTCGGCCATCAGCTTTACCCGGACGTCGATATCCGCGCCGAGGCGTTGCTGGGCTGCTTCACCCTGCCTCCGCTATTTGCCGAGGTTCGCGATGTCGGCGAGCGGCTAGTCGGCGAACGCGTCAATGTTGACTTTGCATTGACGGCGATGACGCATGCCTATCATCTTCCAGAGGATGCACCGCTGATTATCTTTGCGTTGGCGCGGACGGTGGGCTGGCTTGCGCATGCCATGGAGCAGGCGACGAGCGGCAGGCTCATTCGACCGCGTGCGCGCTATGTCGGCCCGCCTGTGCGGTGATTTGATTTCAGATTTGATTTCATAGGGAATGCGAGGTCTTCACCTAACTCACCGATAGGTGACAAACTGCCTCAATATTGTGTCCATCGGGATCGAGAATGAAGGCGCCGTAATAGTCGGGGTGATAATGAGGGCGAAGCCCGGGAGCGCCGTTGTCGGTGCCGCCGGCGAGAATGGCGGCTCGATGGAATTCGTCAACAAATTTCCTGCTCTCGGCCGTAAAGGCGATATGCGCGCCTGTTTGCAGAACATCGCGCTGACCGATCCAGAAGAAAGCCTTCCTCCCGACGCCATAGCCCGCAAAGGTTTCGCCCTCCGCATAAAGACGAGCTATGCCAAGAGGACGCAATATCGCATCGTAAAAGATCTTCGATCGTTCCAGGCTGCGAACGCCGATTGTCACATGATCGAGCACGTCGTCCTCCGAACCGTAGACTCTGCTTGGTCAACCCCGCCCAACCGCGCCGGCATCATGGTCCGCGAGGGCGACCCAGCCGATGACGAGCTTGCGATTGGCAATCAGCCAGATCGTTGCGAGAGCGACCAAACCGACGACGACATTCGCCGCGACGAAGAGGATGGGCGCGAGCTGCGTGACGGGCCCGGCGTCACCGCGTTCGACCAACCGCATGGGAGCGGTCGCCAATGCCGTCGCGCCGAAGGTGAAGGCCCAATAGGCCGGGGTGAAGCCTTCCTTTGCGATCCAGGGCAGAAGGCGAAGCATGATCAGCACCTGCAGCAGGCCGTAGCCGATCATTGCGTGGACCAACACGTCCGGAGGCCCCTGCGTTACGCTGATATAGGCGAGGGCGCCGACGGCCGGCGGAGCCAGTTGAATTCCCAGCGTCGGCCTCAGCGGTGGCGCCAGCGCCGGCCCCGTCAGCAGGCGGTGCAGCAATGCCGATTCGATGGCGAGCCAGGCGAAAAAGCCGGCACCGAAGAAAAGCAGAGCCCATTCGGGGAAGCCGAGAGCCGCGCCGACGATGGCCGTGACGAAGCTGCCGGCGACGCTTGGCAGATACAGCACGGCGGTCGTCGCCGCGATATCGCGTTCGCCTTGCCAAAGACCTCCGGTGCGCCAGACGGAGAATGCCAGAGTGTAGACGGCGCCGACCAGGAAAATGGTTTCGGCGCCGATGCGCGAATAGGGTAGGAGCCCTGCGGCAACCAGCATGGTTGCCACCCCGACCAAGCCGATGAAGCAGCATTGGACGGGGTGAGCGACTTCCTTGAGGGCTTCATCGCGCGCCACCATCCATTTCAAACCGTAGAGCACGATCAGCGCCAGCCAGACTGCAAGCGAAACGAATGTCAGCACCTCGCCGACGGCAGCCGGCAATTGCCAGATGCGCGCACCGACGCGCCAGGCGTTGGCTAGACCCGAAAGCCCCAGGACCATGCCGAAAAATGAAGCCGGAACCAGCGGCAGTTTCAGAGACGCAGCCATATGCCTCCTTTGACGCTCCAAGCGAGCGCCGGCCTAAAGAGAATTGTGCAAAGAAGCCGGGATCGGCGCTAAATCTGTCAATGCAAACAGGAGCGCAAAATACAGCTTTCCTCGGAGTGGGCAAAGCGCGATCATGGCGAAAAGCGCAAGGCTTCGGCCAGCGCTATCACAGATGCGTGAGCGCGCGAATTTTTCTTCGCTGTCAGGCTCGTGCATAGCTCGCCCGTCATTTGTTCATTGGAAAATATTGCGAAATGTCTTTATGGAGTATTCAAAACGATTAAAACCGTCCTAGGAGACTGACACATGCAAATCGGAATGATTGGCCTCGGCCGTATGGGCAACAACATGGTGCAGCGCCTGATGAAGGGCGGTCACACTGCTGTTGTTTTCGATGCGCGCCCGGAAAGTATTGCGGGGCTCGAGCAGCTTGGCGCCACCGGCAGCAAGTCACTCGCAGATTTCGTCTCGAAGCTCGCAAAGCCGCGTGTCGTTTGGCTGATGCTGCCGGCCGCGATCGTCGATCAGGAACTGGCAACGATCGTTCCGCTGCTGGAAGAAGGTGACATCGTCATCGATGGCGGCAACTCCTATTATCATGACGACATTCGTCGCGCCGAAGAGCTGAAGCCGAAGGGCATTCACTATGTCGACGTCGGCACCAGCGGCGGCGTTTTCGGCCTCGAGCGCGGTTATTGCCTGATGATCGGCGGCGAAAAGGAAACGGTCGAACATCTCTCGCCTATCTTCGCAACGCTTGCTCCTGGCGTTGGTGATGTAGCGCCGTCGGCGATGCGCTCCGAAGAAGCCGCCAGGAACAGCACGGCAGAGCAGGGCTACCTGCATTGCGGTCCGTCCGGTGCCGGCCACTTCGTCAAGATGGTCCATAACGGTATCGAATACGGCCTGATGGCAGCCTATGCCGAAGGTCTGAACGTTCTGCGTCATGCCAATATCGGCAAGCAGAGCACGGAGAAGGATGCCGAAACCGCGCCGCTCTCCCACCCGCAATATTATCAGTACGATCTCGACATCGCCGAAATCAGCGAAGTCTGGCGTCGCGGCAGCGTCATCACCTCGTGGCTGCTCGACCTTACCGCCGACGCTTTGCATGGCGATGCGGCGCTTTCGCAGTATGCCGGCCGCGTTTCGGACTCCGGCGAGGGCCGCTGGACGATCTCGGCAGCCATCGATGAAGGAGTGCCGACGCCGGTGCTCAGCGCGGCGCTTTACGGCCGTTTCGCCTCGCGCGGCAACGACGACTACGCCAACAAGGTTCTCTCCGCCATGCGCGCCGGCTTCGGCGGCCATCACGAGAAGCCAGTCAAGTAATCGATCCGTCGATTGGATGAACCATGAGCCGGGTGGGTCAAACCTCCCGGCTTTTGCTTGCCCGCTAAAGTCGGGCCGACCTAATGGTGGAGTACACCCCTCCAACCCGCGATCCGTCTGTTCGCCGTCTCGCAATTCCGGACGGAAAACCGCTGTGTACTTTTCCTGGAAACGCTCTAGCCGAGCAGATCAGGCCGCAGGAAAACGACCGGGCAGGGAGCTCCGGGCTCAAGCTCGGGTGCATGCGGCGGCCGCACGATGAGGCAGTCGGAGCGCGAGAAGACCTTCATCATCGAGGAATCCTGCTTGGGGAAGGGTTCGGCGAGCCAGCCGCCGTCATCGTCCTTCTTCAGCATCGCGCGCATGTAATCCTGTCGCTGGTCGTTCGCGGCAAGGGGCACGGCGGCCCGTACAACCCCTTCGCGCCTGACCGGCGGCAGGGATGCCAGCTTTCGAATCAACGGCTCGAGAAAGAGCAGGCCGCAAACGAGGCTGGAGGCGGGGTTCCCGGGAAGGCCAAGAACATGCATGTCGCCGAGACTGCCGACCATCAGCGGCTTGCCGGGACGCATGGCGATGCGCCAGAAATCCAGTTCCATTCCGGCCGCGATCATCGTCGCCTGCACCAGATCATGGTCGCCGACCGATGCGCCGCCGAGGGTGACGATGACATCGGCCTTCGCCACCTGCGCGCGACCGATGGCGGCGGTAATTTCGTCGTTGTTGTCGGGAACGATGCCGAGATCGAGGATGTGAGCTCCGGCATTGCGCGCCAATGCGCCGATGCCGAAGGTGTTCGACGCAATGATCTGCGACGGCCCGGGCTCATTGCCCGGCGACACAAGTTCGTCACCGGTCGCCAGAATAGCAACGAGCGGCCGGCGGTAGACATCCAGCGCGGGATGGTTCATGGCCGCGGCAACGGTGAGCCGCGAAAAGTCCATCACCGTGCCGGCGGGAAGCACGACTTCATCCTGCAGGAAGTCCTGGCCGCGCGGACGGATGTGCTGGCCTTTCCGCAAGGGGTAGGTCGGGCGGATGCGATCGCCTTCCAGCCGCTCCGCATCTTCCTGCAGCAGTACCGAATCGGCACCGGCCGGAACGGGCGCTCCGGTGAAGATGCGCACCGCTTCGCCCTTGCCGATGCTTCCTTCGAAGGCATGACCGGCGGCGGATGCGCCGATGACCTGCAGTTCCGCGCCCGGCGTTGCCGCGTCTTCGAAGCGCAGCGCGTAGCCATCCATCGCCGAGGCGTCGAAGGGCGGTTGGGTCAAGCGGGCGGTCAGATCCCTGGCCAGGACGCGGCCTTCCGCCATATCGAGCGGAACGCTCTCAAAGCGATGGATAGGCGAAGCGCTGTCCAGCAGGCGTGCCTGCGCTTCGGCAACGGGCAATAGGCTCATGTATCAGGCCCCCGGATGGCGGAAATCTCCTGATTTGCCGCCAGATTTCTCCAATAGCGTAATGCCGCCGATTTCCATCATCCGGTCGGCGGCCTTGGCCATGTCGTAGATGGTCAAGCAGGCGACGGACACCGCCGTCAGCGCTTCCATCTCGACGCCGGTGCGACCGGTCAGTTTTGCCGTCGCCGTTACGCGCAGGCCGGGCAGGGCGGCATCCTCGTCGATATCGACGGCAATCTTCGTCAGCATGAGCGGATGGCAAAGCGGAATGAGATTGCTGGTCTGCTTTGCGGCCATGATACCGGCGAGGCGCGCCGTGCCGATGACATCGCCCTTCTTGGCATTGCCCTCGCGGATGAGCGCCAATGTCTCCGGCTTCATCCTGACGTAGCCCGTGGCCGTGGCGCTGCGCGCCGTCTCGGCCTTGTCGCCGACATCGACCATATGCGCTTCGCCCGAAGCGTCGATATGCGTAAGACCGGCCTTCGGCGTGGTCATTTCACTCGGCCGCCAGAATGCCGGCTTCGCCGTTGAGCAACAGCCGCGTCGCGGTGGTCACGTCATCCTTGCGCATCAGGCTTTCGCCGACGAGGAAGGTGGAGATGCCCGCGGCTTCGAGGCGCTTGCAATCGGCATGGGTGAAGACACCGCTTTCGCCGACCAGCAGCCGGCCTTCCGGCACCATGGGCGCCAGGTTTTCGCTGACCGTGAGGCTGACCTCGAAGGTGCGCAGGTTGCGGTTGTTGATGCCGATCAGCGGCGAAGACAGTTTTAGCGCGCGCTCCATCTCCTCGGCATCGTGAACCTCGACCAGTACATCCATGCCGAGGCCGAAGGCTTCGTCCTGGAGACGCGTGGCGTCATCGTCGGAAAGCGACGCCATGATGAGCAGGATGCAATCGGCGCCCCAGGCGCGGGCTTCCTGCACCTGGTACGTATCGAACATGAAATCCTTGCGCAATGCCGGCAGCGAGCAGGCGGCGCGGGCAGCGGTCAGGAATTCCGGAGCGCCCTGGAAGCTCGGCGCGTCGGTCAGCACCGAAAGGCAGGCCGCTCCGCCGGCCTCGTAAGCCTTGGCAAGAGCAGGCGGGTCGAAATCGGGACGGATCAGGCCCTTGGACGGACTTGCCTTCTTGATCTCGGCAATCAGACCGAAGACGCCGGCATCCTTCCTGGCGAGCAACGCCTTGTGAAAACCGCGCGGTGCGGATTGCCCGGCCTGCATCGCTTTCAGATCGGCCAGGGAAACCTTGGCCTTGGCGGCGGCGATCTCCTCGCGCTTGTAGGCCTCGATCTTTCTGAGGATATCGGTCATGGCGCCCTAGTCCTGTCCTTCCTCGTTGGAAACGGCAATGAGCTTTTCCAACGCAACGGCGGTAGCGCCGCTATCGAGCGAATGTGCGGCGAGCTTCATGCCATCATGGAGCGTTTCGGCCTTGCCGGCAATGACCAGAGAGGCGGCCGCATTGGCGAGAGCGATGTCGCGATAGGCATTTTTCGCGCCGCCAAGCACGCCGCGGAGTGCGGCGGCATTGGCAACGCCGTCGCCGCCCTTGAGGTCGGCAAGGTCGGCATGCTTCAAGCCGAAATCGGCAGGCGTCAGTTCGAAGGTGCGGATCTTGCCGTTTTCCAGCGCTGCGACAGAGGTCGTGCCGGTGGTGGTGATCTCGTCCAGACCGTCGCCGTGCACGACCCAGACGCTCTCAGCATTCAGATCCTTCAGCACTTCGGCCAGAGGCAACACCCATTGCGGCGCGAAGACGCCCAACAACTGACGGCGCGCGCCTGCGGGGTTCGAAAGCGGGCCGAGGAGATTGAAGATCGTCCGCGTACCGAGCTCGACGCGCGAGGGGCCGACATGACGCATGGAGGAATGATGCAGCTGCGCGAACATGAAGCCGATGCCGGCCTCGCGAATGCAGCGGGCGATCGTCTCCGGCCCGATGTCAAGCTTGATGCCCAGTACGGATTGCGTGTCGGCGGTGCCGGCCTTGGAGCTCTGGGCACGGTTGCCGTGCTTGGCGACCGGTACGCCGGCGCCGGCAACGATGAACGCCGCCAGCGTCGAAATGTTGTAGGTGCCGACACCGTCGCCGCCTGTGCCGACGATATCGATGGCATCGGCCGGGGCCTTAACCGGCAGCATCTTGGCGCGCATCGTGGTCACGGCGCCGACGATTTCGTCGACCGTTTCGCCGCGCACGCGCAAAGCCATCAGGAACGCGCCGATCTGCGACGGAGTCGCTTCGCCAGACATCAGGATTTCGAAGGCCTGTCGGGCTTCGTCCCTCGTCAGGGCCTCACGATTGGCGACCTTGGCGAGGAAAGGCTTCAAATCTGCCATTGATTATCCATCCTCCCGAGCGGGCCTAGCGCGACATCGCCTGTTCGGCGAGGCTCTGATTGACCGTGACGGTGTATTTGGACTGCAGCTGGCCGACCATCTGGTCGAGGATGTCGTCGCCGGCGGCATTGGCGATCTGTGCAACCTGCTGATCGTCGTTGTTCAGGGCATCGGTGGTCGGGTTGTCGTTGACATCGGTGACCTTGAGCAGAATCTGCGTCGTATCATCCGCGCCGACGGCATTGGCGACGGCATCGACCGGGCCGGAGAAGGTGGCGGCAATGCCGCCACGACCCAGAACCGGATCGTCGGTCGAGCGCATGATGCCGGTCTTGCTTTCGACGGCGATACCGAGCGGTGCGGCGATATCGGCAAGAGACTTGCCCTTCTGCGCATCCTGCTTCAGCTCTGCCGCCTTGGCGGCAAGCGCGATCTTCTGCTGTTCGGCGGTCCAGTCGGCGACGGCCTTTTCGCGCACTTCGGAGAGCGGGCGGTCATGATCGGGGGTGACGTTCGTGATGTCGAACCAAACGTAGCCGTCATTGCCGACCGTCAGAGGAGCGGGATTGCCGCCCTGATCTGCCTTGAAGACCTCCGGAAGCAACTGCTGGCGGGCGGGCAGATCCTTGATCTCATTGCCGTTCTGGTCGAGGCCGTTCGCATCGACCGCATCGACGGTGACGAGCTTCAGCTTGAGCTGTGCCGCGGCGTCCTGCAGCGAGACGCCCGAGCCGCGCAGATCCTCGAACTTGTCGTGGACGCTGGTGATTTCGTTCGCGGCGTTGCTGAGGGCAACCTGCTTGCGGATGTCTTCCTTGACCTCGTCGAAATTCTTTGCCGTTTCAGCCTTCACGTTGGTCACGCGCAGGATGACCGGGCCGAACGAGCCATCGACGACCGGGCTCGTGCCACCTTCCTTGGTAACGGCGAAGGCGGCGTCGGCAACGGTCTTGTCCGGAACCTGATCCTTGGCGAAGGTGCCGAGCAGCACGTCGGACGGCTTCTTGCCCTGGTCGGAAACGAGCTGGTCGAAAGTCGTGCCGGTCTTCAGCGCATCGGCGGCGGCGTTTGCGAGATCCTTGTTCGCAAAGGTCAGCTGCTCGATGGTGCGCGTTGCCGGCGTCGTGAAGCTGTCCTTGCGCTTGTCGAACTGGGCGCGCACTTCGTCGTCGGACACGCTCGCGGGATCGGCGAGATCCTCGGCCTGCAATTTGACATAGGCGAACTTGCGATATTCCGGAGCGCGATATTTCGACTTCACGCCATCGAACCACTTCTGCAGTACATCGTCGGCCGGGGCCTTGACGGGATCGATGTTGGCATTGGTGAGCAGCAGATAGTCGATGCTGCGGGTCTCGTCGTGATATTGCTTGACGGCATCGACCAAAACCTGCGGGGCGGCAAAGCCGTTGGAGACCGCCTCGACGATCTGGCCTCGGATCGCGACCTTGCTGCGCTCCTTGATGTAGTCGTCGGGCAATATGTTGCTGTTGCGCAGCAGCAGATCGAATTTCTGCCGGTCAAAAGAGCCGTTCGCTGCCTTGAAGGCCGGATCGTCACCGATCAGCTTGGCAAGGCGATCCTGGGAAAGGCCGAGATTCATGTCGGCGGCAAGCTGATCGAGCGAGGCGCCCGCGACCAGCTGCGCCACCGTCTGCTGGCCGATGCCGAAGGCACGCGCCTGCTCTGGGGTGATCTGCATGCGCAATTGCTGGCTGATCGCCTGAATCTGACGGCGATAGGCCAGACGGAATTCGTTGGTATCGATGTGCTGATCGCCAACCGTCACGACGGTATTGCTGCTGCCGCCGGTGATGAGGGACCGCTCTACGCCCCATACGCCAAAGGCTGCAGCAAGAAGAAGCAACAAACCCTTGGCAACCCAGGTCTGGGCGATTTTTCTCAGCACGTCGAACATCGGAAAGCAAACCTCGTCATCAACACGTCTCCGCCCGCAGGCGAAACAATCGGAGTTCCTTAGAACAATCCGAACCGGAATTGAAGAGCCAGTCGGGAAATCACCGGAGGGCAAGCGAGCGCTTCGGAACCTTTGACCGACGCGGGCGTTCTGACGTATAGAAAACAAAAGGAGCACACGATGGCAGAGACGACGAAATCAGCTTCCGCCCAATCTTCTTCTGCGCGAGCACAGACCGAAACGGCAATGGAGGACCTGGCCGCACAGGTGGCCGCGTTGCGCGAAGATCTTTCCAGGCTGTCGCAGAGCATGGCCGCCTTGGGGCAGGGAGCTAAATCCGTCGTCGCCGAGGAGGCCCAGGAGATCACGGAGCAGTTGCGCGAGAGAGTTCGCGAGGAGCCGATCTTCATGGTCGCGGCCGCAGCCGGCATCGGTTATCTCATTGGCCTTCTGAGTCGGCGCTAGCTTCACCGCGAACTCCCAAAGGGCGAGCGAGCCCTACCTATCCATCCATCTTGCAAGACTACCGAAAAGGCGCGGACGATTCGTTCGCGCCTTTTTCGATTGGCGGACGCTAGGAAAACGCCGGCTTGCGTTCTTTCCCGTGCGCCGCACGCCGCATCCCCAGGCCACTGCGACATCTTTACGACACCGCCTGCGACATCTTCGACTATCGCTATTTGTTGATCGTCTCCCCTCTTGTATCACATGGGCGCTTACTATAGGTAACAACAATTATAAGGTTGCTTATGAATAGCAGGCTTCTCATACAATGAGTTCGACACCCACCCTTGGTTTTCTCCTCCATGACGTTGCCCGGCTGCTTCGAAAGCGGTTCGAGCAGCGTGCGAAAGATTTGGGCCTGACGCGCTCGCAGTGGCAAACGCTCGCCTATCTCGCAAACAACGAAGGCATCCATCAGGCCGGCTTGGCGGAAATTCTGGAAATCGAGCCGATCACCCTGGTTCGTATCCTCGACAAGCTGAGCGACCGCGGCCTGGTGGAGCGCCGGCAGCATCCGAGCGATCGGCGAAGCTGGCTTCTCTACATGCGTGAAGAAGCCCGGCCTCTGATGGATACGATGCGCAACATCGGCGACCAGACACGCAAGGAAGCGCTCGAAGGAACCTCCCAGGAGGACAACGAGCACCTCTACGCATTGCTTACCCTTATGAAATCAAACCTGCTTAGCGCCTGCCGTTCGAAGGCAGTCGATAAAGAGATACAACATGGCTGACGCTTCCTCTCCGCTTCGCGTACCTGCGAACGCAAACTCTTCCGAACAAGATCAAGTAACTGTCGCCGAGGCCCCATCCTCCACCCCGGCGCCACAATCTTCAGCGGCCGCCGCAGCAACGCCAGTCGCGCCTCCCGAGACGCCGCGCAAGCGCCGCAATCTGACCCGATCGGTCCTTTTTGCGCTGCTTCCGGTCTCCCTCGTCATCGGCGGCTACTACTACGTCACCGGCGGGCAGATCATGTCGACGGACAACGCCTATATCCAGGCCGACATGGTCGGCGTCTCGACGGATGTTTCCGGCACGGTGATCTCGGTCGACGTGCATGAAAACGAAGTCGTGAAGAAAGGGCAGGCGCTCTTTCGGCTGAAGCCCGATTCGTTCCAGATCGCACTCGACGGCGCGAAGGCGCAGCTCGGCAACGCGAGGAACCAGATCCTGAACCTGCAGGCGAGCTATAAGCAAGCGCTGGCCGAAATCGCCCAGGCGCAGGCCGATATTCCCTATTACCAGACGGAACTCGAACGCCAGCAGAACCTGATCAACAGCTCCGTCGCTTCCAAGGCGGCGTACGACGAAGCCAAGCACAATCTCGAAGCCGCCCAGCAGAAGGTTTCCGTCGCACAGGCACAGGCCGCCGCCACGCTCGCTCAGTTGGGTGGGGACGGCACTGCCGATCTGCCGCCCGAACAGAACCCGCTCTACTTGCAAGCCAAGGCTGCGGTCGACAATGCCCAGCGCGAGCTTGACGACACGGTCGTCAAGGCACCATTCGACGGCATTACCGCCAATGTTCCCTCGCTGCAGGTCGGCGCTTATCTGACGGCTTCGCAGCCGGGCTTTTCGCTGGTTTCCACCACTCATATGTGGATCAACGCAAGCCCGAAGGAAACCGAGCTTACCTATGTGCGGCCTGGCCAGAAGGTCGATATCTCGGTCGACGCCTATCCGAACATGACCTGGAAAGGCACGGTCGCAAGCATCTCGCCCGCATCCGGCTCCAGCTTCTCGCTCCTGCCGGCACAGAATACCACCGGCAACTGGGTCAAGGTCGTCCAGCGCATACCGATGATCATCAACATCGACGACATGGAAGGCAAGCCTCCCTTGCGCATGGGGATGAGCGTCGTCGCTGGTGTCGACACTGGCCACGCCCGCGGCCTGCCGGACTTCATTACAAACCTGCTGGGCCATTCCCGCGGTCAGGACCATGAGTAACGCTACCTCCGCTTCGCCGTCGGCGCCTATCGCCAATCGTGGTGCGATCACCGCCTGCGTCATCCTGTCCGTGATCATGCAGGCGTTGGACACCACCATCGCCAACGTCGCGCTGCCACACATCCAGGGCGACGTTTCCGCCAGCGCCGACCAGATCAATTGGGTCCTGACGTCCTATATCGTCGCGGCGGCGATCATGACGCCGCCCTCCGGCTTCCTGTCGGCGAAGTTCGGCCGCAAGCGCGTGCTGCTGGTCGCGATCGCCGGATTCGTCGTCGCTTCCGTTCTGTGCGGGCTGTCGGAATCGCTCGTGCAGATCGTCGGCTTCCGCCTGCTGCAGGGCCTGTTCGGCGCCTCGCTCGTCCCGCTGTCGCAGGGCATTCTGCTCGATATCTACAATGTCGAGGAGCGCGGCCGCGCGATGGCGCTGTTCGGCGTCTCGGTCATGGTCGGTCCGGTGCTGGGGCCAGTGATCGGTGGCTGGCTCACCGACAATATCAGCTGGCGCTGGGTGTTCTACATCAACGTGCCGATCGGCGCGCTCGCCTTCTTCGGCATCGTCGTCTACGTGACGGAAACGAAGCTCGATGCGCTCGCCAAGCTCGACTGGTTCGGCTTCGGCATGCTCTCGATCGCCATTGCGGCGCTGCAGCTCTTCCTTGATCGCGGCGAACAGCTGGACTGGTTCTATTCGAGCGAAATCATCGTCGAGGCGCTCGTCTGCGTCTGCGCCTTCTATCTCTTCATCGTGCATATGTTCACGGCCGAGCGAAGTTTCGTCAATCCAAGGCTCTTCCTCGACCAGAACTTTGCCGTGAGCATATTGTTCATCTTCATCGTCGGCGTGACCTACCTGGCGTCGCTGGCACTGATGACGCCCTACCTGCAGACGCTGATGGGCTATCCGGTGGTGACCGCAGGCATCGTCATGGGGCCGCGCGGCCTCGGCACCATGTTCTGCATGTTCCTTGTGGGGCGCCTGATCGGCAAGGTGGATACGCGCTGGCTGCTGTTCATCGGCCTCGCGCTGACGGCATGGGCGATGTACGACATGACCGGCTGGACGCCCGACGTCTCGCAATGGACGCTGATCTCCGTCGGCTTCGTCCAGGGTGCTGGCCTTGGCTTCCTCTTCGTGCCGCTGACGACGATCGCCTTTGCGACGCTGCCGGCACAGATGCGCGGCGAGGGGACGGGCCTCTACAACCTCTCGCGCAATATCGGCTCCAGCGTCGGCATCTCGGTCGTTTCGATGTTGATCACGGAGAACACGCAGGTCAACCACGCCAACATCGCCGCCTACGTGACGCCGTTCAACCGTTATTTCGACATGACGGCCGCACAGGGCGTCAGTCCGATGACGGCGGTCGGCCGGGCCACGCTCGACGGCGTGATTACAACGCAGGCGACCATCATCGCCTATATGGACGACTTCAAGCTGCTGATGCTGATGTCGATCTTCGCCATGCCGCTGCTGATGCTCCTGCGCAAGCCGAAAGCTCCGCCGGCGGTCGACCACAGCGTTGCCATGGAATAGCCGCGCAGCCTTTCCAGTTTCACTGCGTGGCTCAATGGCCGCCGGGCGCCACCCCGGCGGTCTCTTTGTTTGTTCGACGGACACGCATCGCGATCTTTCCGCTTCACGTCCTGCGCTTCACCGCCCTCATTTCGCGCGACATTTTTTAGGGAAAGCGGCGGCTGACGAAACGCGAGCCGGCAGCCCCGAATCGCCAGAGCGGATCGATGTTCTTCGTGATGCCGATGCGCTTGCCTGCCACGATCGCGACCGGTTCGGCCCGGGAAATGGCAAACGGCGCGGCGTCCAGGGCACGGCCATTGAGGCTTATGTCGATAGCCAGCGCCTGCGAAAGCTTGCCCGGCCCGTTGCAAAGCGAGACGATATCGGCAAGGCCCCGCCGCCGGGTCATTTCCTCTATGCCATGTTCCGGCTCCAGCGCCCGGATAAGCACGGCGCTTGCATTCGCGCAGACGAAATTCAGGCACCAGTGAATGCCGTAGGACCGATAGATGTAGACATGCCCGGCCGGTCCGAACATGGCGGCGTTGCGCGGCGTCGGTCCGCGATAGGCGTGGGACGCCGCGTCGTCCGGCCGATAGGCCTCCGTCTCGACGATGCGGCCGCCGGCGCCTGCCACCATCAGCCGTGTGCCGATCAGATCGGAAGCGACGGTCACGGCATCGCGATCGAAGAAGGCTACAAGGGCAGGGCCGGCCATGGGTGAGGCGCCGAGAGACAGGGGAGGGTCGTCAGATGTCATGGGTGAACGCGATATCCGGGAGGGTTCACGCCGAACCTTTCACACAAAGGCCCGACACTTTGGAAAGTCCTTCATATAGATCATAGCCGCCGCGAATTCACATCACGTCAACAGCCTGGGCCTATTGATTTCACAGATCGAGCTTCGGTATCCGAAGAATAGCGCCCTCCGCCTTGTCGGAAGATCGATGGTGGGTAACGCCGCAATAAATCGGGGCCTTGCTACCACCCACTTTGACCTTCGGAAAAGACTTCGAGCGCGTCACAGGTTCATAATTGACAAAAACTAAGCTTATCTTATTACTAGGGTGCTTCAGTCAGATTTGACCCCTGACCTGGCGAAGGTGATCCGGCCGCTTCCAATCTGCCGGGTCACCTTATTTCCATCGGTTTGACCGTGCCGCACCGCGCGGATTGCCACCATCCTTCGATGCCCTCAATCTCCATGTCCATCGGATGCCAGGAATGCGAGGGAACGCCGCAGAACGAGTTGACGCGGCGACCAAAGCTGCTAAAAAGCCAGCCGTCGAGTGATTGGGTAAAATCGGTGGCCACAACCGGTCCCGAAAAATCAACGAATGTAGATTTTTCAGCCTTTTCAGTTACTTGGAAGAGTGTCCGAGTGGTTTAAGGAACCGGTCTTGAAAACCGGCGTGCGGGAAACCGTACCGTGGGTTCGAATCCCACCTCTTCCGCCAGTAGCCTTTCTCAACCTTTTGCCCTCCCATAAGTCCTGGCATGTCACAATCGGCATCCGCACCTTGTCATGTCCTTCGCAACGCCATTTTCGAAGGAGATGACAATGATCCGGCAGAGCATCGCAATCGTCTATCATAGCGGCTATGGGCACACGGGCCGTCAGGCGGAAGCCGTCAAAGCGGGGGTCGAGCAGGTCGACGGCGTGGAAGCCCTGTTGTTGGCCGTGGACAAGGTGGATCGTCACTGGAATGATCTCAATTCGGCGCAGGCGATCATCTTCGGGTCACCGACCTACATGGGGGCGGTCTCAGCACCCTTCAAAGCGTTCCAGGAGGCAACATCGAATGCCGTGCTCGCCAATGGCTATTTGTGGAAAGACAAGATCGCGGCCGGCTTCACAACCTCGGGGTCACGTTCCGGTGACAAGCTTTCGACGCTGATGCAGATGGTCGTCTTTGCCGCACAACACGGAATGCATTGGGTCGGCCTCGATCTGCCGCCGGCCAATTGCTCCTCGACCGGTTCCGAGGAAGACATGAACCGTCTCGGCTTCTGGCTGGGCGCCGGCGCTCAGGCCAACACCGACGAAGGCCCGGAAACCGCGCCGCCCGCCTCCGACCTCGCCACGGCCCGCTACCTCGGGCGACGTGTGGCGTTGACGACGCTGCAGTTCGTTCGCGGACGGCGGGCCGTTTCTCTCGAACATGCCATTGCAGCCTATGACTGAGATATTGTCCGATCCGATCTTCTCCGAACTGCGCCCACGCCTCGTCCGGCTCGCCTACAGGATGCTGGGGTCGGTGGCGGATGCGGAGGATATCGTGCAGGACGCTTGGCTCCGCTGGCTGGCGGCTGACCACACCTCCGTTCGCGAGCCGGCGGCGTTCCTGCGGACCATCGTGACGAGGCTTTGCCTGAACGAGCTGAAATCGGCCCGTCGTCGCCGGGAGGCCTATGTGGGGTCCTGGCTGCCCGAGCCGATCTTCGATCCGGAGGACGCCGACGCGGCCGACGACATAACCTTGCCGTTGATGATGGCGCTGGAGCGCCTTTCGCCTTTGGAGCGTGCCGCCTTTCTCCTGCATGACGTGTTCGGCATGGATTTCGACGATGTCTCCTCGGCGATCGGTCGCGAGGCGGCCGCTTGCCGCAAGCTTGCAAGCCGGGCGAGGGCGCATCTCGCCGAAGCCCGTCCGCGCTTTGCCGTCGGAAAGGAGCAGGGGCTCAAGCTTGCCACCGCCTTCTTTACCGCTTCGAGAACGGGAGACATGGCCGCTCTTCGCGCTCTGCTTTCCGAAGACGTGGTTGTCTATGCCGATGGCGGCGGCAAGGTGCCGACGTCGCTGCGGCCGCATGTGGGGCTTGCCGCCGCCATGCTGCTTCACGAGCAATTGGCCCGCGTTTTCCGCGCGCAGCCATCGCGGCTGATCCATTTTGCCGTCATCGATGGCTTGCCGGGCTTTGTGACGATAGAAGGCGGCAACGTCGCGCAGACGACCGCGCTGCACATAGAGCAGGAAAAGGTCATTGCCATCTATTGCACGCGCAACCCGGACAAGCTGCGGCACGTTATCGGCACCATCCCTCACTGAAGGTTCACGACGCGAATAGCGAGAGGCGCAACCGAAATACTGATGCATCTCGAGACAAGCGGCGGAATGAGCTGCCTCAAAACGACCCGTAGCAATGCAAATGCAATGGTAGTTCGATCGTGTCTGTCACGATCCGGAACGGCTGACGCCGATCAAGAGACGAACCGTACTCGAGCGGGCGCAAAGCCATCGCGAGGACTTCAGGTCTGCAGCGCTTTACCATGCATTAACCATGATCTTCAGAATTTCTTCGGTGCGTTCAATTTGCATCGCAAAATCGACAAACTGTAATCATGATTAAAGCACCATTAGGTGATTGGAGCGTAGCAGGATACCGGAACAAAAGGGATGTACCGGTAGCAGACTTCCGCCAGAGTAATGAGTAGCGGCTTGGGACAGATGAAAATCGAAAATCGTGCGATGACATACGCAACGGGTATGCGTTGGTTTGCTCTCTCACTGATGTGCGCAACCATCACTGCCTGCGGGACGTCTCAGAAGGTTGCTTCGACGCGCCAGCACGGCAAGGAATACTTCTCCGAGAAGGAATACGGCGTCAAGGCGAGCCCGCGCGTCGTCAACAACGGCCCCGTGCCAAAGGGCGGCGGCCGCTTCATGGTCGGCAACCCCTACCAGGTGAAGGGCAAGTGGTACTACCCCAAGGAAGATTACTCCTACAACAAGGTCGGCATCGCTTCCTGGTACGGCTCGGCATTCCACGGCCGCCTGACAGCCAACGGTGAAGTCTACGACCAGCAGGCCTTGACCGCCGCCCATCCGACCTTTCCGCTGCCGAGCTATGCGCGCGTCACCAATGTCGAGACCGGCTCCTCCATCATCGTTCGCGTCAACGATCGCGGCCCCTATCACCCCGGCCGCATCATCGACCTTTCCAACAAGACGGCGCAGATGCTCGATCTCCAGCACAGCGGCACCGGCGATGTGCGCGTGCAGTATGTCGGCCGCGCCCGTATGGACGGTCATGACGACCCATATCTGATGGCATCCTACATTCCGAAGGGTTCGCGTCTGCCCAGTATCAATCCGGGCGGCCAGATCGCTACCGGCGTCATGGTTGCTTCGGCAGGCCGGATGACCGCGGATCAATTGCCCGACTCCGACAACACGCTCCGTGTGAACCGCCAGCAGCGCAGCTACGATGCCATGCCTGCGATCGCACCCATTCCGCGCCAGTCGCCTTACTCCGCCACGGCTTTCGCCGGATCGACGCCGGATGCCGGCTTCAATGGCGGCAAGCGCAACAACCCGCCTCCCATGGAGTGGAACGGCGGCGCCATGCCGGCCGCCCAGTCCGGGGACCCGACCATGGTCGTGCTCCCGCGGATCGGCCCGATCCCCTACGAACGGCCGGACGTCTCGCGACGCCTTGCGAGCCTGAAGGACCAATCCCTGGGCTCGACCGTTGCCGCCTACCAGGACGCGCCCGCCAAGACCGTCTATGTCGATCTCGCTTTCGATGCCGTCATGGTGCGCAACGATGGGCTCACGCAGGAATCGATTCTTTCGTCCTATCGCCGCCAGCATCAAGGCGCGACGCAGACGGATTGATCATCCGTCATTGCCTGAATCTTAACCCGTCACTAAAATAATCGTGCCGGTGATCGGATGAAGGGGACGACATGCCAAAGCGCTTGATTCTTTTGTTCCTTTTTCTCCTCGGGGTAGGGAATGCAGCGGCCTTTGCGCAGCCCGCCACGCCAGGCGCTTTCGATACGAAAGCTGCGCAGGCCTTCATGATCGAGGCTTCGACCGGCACCATCCTGCTTGCTAAGAACGAGGATCAGCAGTTTTCGCCGGCGTCGCTCGCGAAGCTGATGACGCTCGATGTCGTCTTCGACGCGATCGGGCGGGGGGAGATCAACCTCGATACCGAATATCCCGTCTCGGAAAACGCCTGGCGGACCGGCGGCGCCCCCTCGCGCTCGTCGACGATGTTCGCCGCGTTGAAATCGCGCATACGCGTCGGCGACCTGATCCAGGGTGTCGCCATACAGCAGGCGAATGATGGCTGCATCGTTCTGGCGGAAGGCATTTCCGTCAACGAAGGAGAGTTTGCGCGGCGCATGACGGCGCGCGCGCGCGAGATCGGCATGTCGCATGCGACCTTCACCAATTCCACGGGCCTGCCCGACGCCAGCGACCCTGCCGGCGGTGGCAAGGTTTCAGCGCGGGAGATGGTCATGCTTGCGCAGGACCTGCAGGAGAAGCACCCGGATCTCTACAAGTATTTCGGGCAGGCCGACTTTACCTGGAACAAGATCTATCAGCGTAACAAGAACCCGATGCTTTTGCTCAATATCGGCGTGGACGGCCTGGGGCTCGGCTTTGCCGAAGGCGAGGGCTTTTCGATCGTCGCCTCCATCCAGCGTGACGGCCGCCGGCTGTTCCTGGCGCTCGGCGGCCTGAAAAGCGACAAGGATCGCATAGAAGAGACCAGGCGCGTGCTCGAATGGGGTCTCAGCAACTTCAAGAGCCAGCGCATTTTCGCCGATAGCGAGGTCATCGGCGATGCCAGCGTCTATGGCGGCGCCGCCTCCACGGTCGGTCTGCAGGCGAAGATACCCGTCGACGTCTACGTTCCGGTCGAAACGCCGGATCGGCTGTCGGCACGCATCGTTTATCGCTGGCCCCTGACCGCACCCGTGGCGGCAGGTTACGAAGCCGGAACTCTCCGCGTATTCCTGGGTGCCCGGCTGGTTCGAGAGCTGCCGCTCTACACGAAGGAATCGGTCGCGCAAGGCACGCTCGGCCGTCGCGCTTTCGACGCCTTCATGGAACTGACCGAGTCCCTGCTGTTCTCCTGGCTATGGGACAAGCCTTTGCCGACCTGATCGCGTTGCCGCCTCGCGAAATGCATGTTCCCACCCCATATTGAATAGCGGACACCGAGACATCTACGGTTCCACCTGGACATGTCTTGGGTTAAACAAGATGCGTATCGCGTACCAACCGGATGGCACGCGAAAAGTGCAGGACATGATCATTGGCTGATGCAAACGGATTATTCGTAAGCTTCGAAGGCGGCGAAGGGGCGGGCAAATCCACCCAGATCCGCCGGTTGGCTGAAAGGTTGCGCGAGCGTGGCCATGAGGTTCTGGTGACGCGCGAACCCGGCGGCTCGCTGGGTGCCGAGGCGGTGCGGCACGTCCTGCTTTCCGGCGCGGCGGAAGTGTTCGGCACGCGCATGGAGGCCATTCTCTTCGCAGCCGCCCGCAACGATCACGTCGAGGAAGTCATTCGCCCGGCGCTGGCGCGCGGCATAGTCGTGCTGTGTGACCGCTTCATGGATTCCTCGCGCGTCTATCAGGGCGTCACTGGCAACCTCGAATCTGATTATATCGAGGCCTTGCAAAGGGTTGCCGTCAACGGCGTCGTGCCGGACTGCACGCTGATCCTCGACATTCCGGCCGAAGTGGGCCTGGAACGTGCTCGCAAACGCGCTTCCGCCGCAGCCGCGCCCGATCGCTTCGAGAAGGAAGAAGTGCAGACCCACGAGAAGCGCCGCGAGGCCTTCCTCGATATCGCCGCTCGCGAGCCGGCTCGCTGCCACATCATCGACGCGCAACAGTCCGAAGACGATATCGCGACTGAGATAGCCGGGATCGTCGACAAGAGGCTGGGCGCCGCCGAGACAGCCGCAAGATCGGAAGCGGCGCAATGAGCGACGAACGGCCGGGCGTTCTCGACGGCGCAATTCCCCCGCAGGACAATACGAAGCTCTTCGGCCACGAAGAGGCGGAAGCCTTCCTCGCGCAGTCCTACCGCTCCGGCAAGGGGCATCATGCCATGCTCATCGAAGGGCCTGAGGGCATCGGCAAGGCGACACTTGCCTTTCGTTTCGCCAATCATGTCCTGTCCCATCCCGATCCGGCATCGGCGCCGGAGACGATCGGCGATCCGGATCCGGCATCCGTCGTCAGCCGGCAGATTTCCGGCGGGGCGTCCCACAATCTTCTGCACCTGAGCCGCCCCGTCGATGACAAGACGGGCAAGGTGAAATCTGCGATCACCGTGGACGAGGTGCGCCGCGCCGGGAAATTCTTTTCGCAGACGTCGGGCACGGGCAATTGGCGGATCGTCATCATCGATCCCGCCGACGATCTCAACCGTAGTGCTGCCAACGCCATCCTGAAAATACTCGAGGAACCGCCAAAACGCGCCCTGTTCCTGGTTCTGTCGCATGCGCCGGGCCGGCTTCTGCCGACGATCCGCTCGCGCTGCCTGCCGTTGAGGCTCGCGCCGCTCGGAGACGATGCCCTGCGCATGGCGCTCGAAAATCTGGGCGTACCGGCCGGGCAGGGGGGCGAATTGCTCTCCGCAGCCAAGGGCAGCGTCAGCGAGGCGCTGAAGCTTTTGAATTATGGCGGCGGCGAAATCATCGAGGCCTACCGGCAGGTGCTTTCGGCCGATGGCCCCGCTGCGCGCAAGGCGATGCACCGGCTCGCCGACGCGCTGTCCGCCAAGGACAGCGAAACGATCTTCGGCTTCTTCCTTTCGCATATCGGCGACGACATCATCGAGCGCGCCCGCGCTGCAGCACTTGGCGGCTCCATCGCCACGGCAGAGAGGCTGGCCCGTCTGCACTCCGAGACCACGGAACGGCTGAACGTGTCCCAAGCCTACAATCTCGATCGCAAGCAGACGCTGATCACCATCCTGGGCGAACTCAAGCAGCAGATTTCGGCATAGGTCGATCATCCAATTTCCCGGGAAAGCGTTAGGGGCATTCCCGGAATTGCGCTCAGGGAAAGATCAGCTTCCAGGCGACAATGGCCAGCGTGACAGCCAGAATGATGCGAACGGACCGCTCATGCAGACGCGGCGCCAGCAGGCTGCCGGCAACAATGCCTGGGATAGAGCCCACCAGCAGGGCGAACAGCATCGTCCAGTTGATTTCGCCGATGAACCAATAGCCCATGCCGCCGATCAGGGTCAGCGGCACGGCATGGACGATGTCCGAACCGACGATTTCGCGGACGTCCGTCTGCGGATAGAGTACCAGCAGCACGGTCACGCCGAGCGCGCCGGCGCCCACGGATGTCATCGTGACGAGAATGCCGAGCACGAGGCCGAGGACGACGGTGAAGAGCGCGATGCTGCGCGCCGATAGCGTTCCACGCTCACCGCGCCATTTGCGGATGGCTTCCAGGATCTGGCCGCGGAATATCAGCATGAGCGCCGTCAGAAGCAGAAGACAGCCCAGAGACAGGGTAATGGCATGGGCAACGGCGGGGCTCTCGCGATTGACGCCAGCCATGATCCAGAGCATCGCGAGCGCCGCGGGAACACTGCCGGAGGCCAGAAGGCTGACGACCTTCCAGTTGACGCGCCCATGGATGCCGTGAACAGCCGTGCCGGCCGTCTTGGTAATCGCTGCGTAGAGCAGGTCGGTGCCAACCGCCGTCGCCGGATGCACACCGAAAAGAAGCACGAGCAGGGGCGTCATCAGGGAGCCGCCGCCGACACCCGTTATGCCGACCAACATGCCGACGAAAAAGCCGGAAAAGGAATAAAGCGGCTGGAAGGAATCGACCAAACTCAAATTCACGGCCCCTTGAAGCCGTTGGCCGAACCAATACATAAATCAATGAAATTCACGGCCATGCGTGTCCTGCGTTCCACTCTCTTGAAGGGGTAAAGGCGAGGCGGGAGCGAGTCAAGCAAAGCACCCTGCCGAAGTTCCGATTGCTGCGGGCGCGAAACTTGGTGTTTCGCTCCCGGCAAACATGCGCTAAAGCGAGCGGTGCAAGAAAAACAGAGACGCAACAGTAAAAGCGGACACTGCCCGACATGACCGAAAAAACCCCGTTCTACATCACCACCGCGATCGCCTATCCCAATGGCAAGCCGCATATCGGGCATGCCTATGAGCTGATCGCCACCGACGCGCTGGCGCGCTTCCAGCGCCTCGACGGCCGGGACGTCTTCTTCCTGACGGGTACGGACGAGCACGGGCAGAAGATGCAGCAGACGGCGCGGGCCGAAGGCATAGAACCGCAATTGCTTGCCAACCGCAATTCCGATGAATTCCAGGCGATGGGCAAGCTGCTGAACGCGTCGAACGACGACTTCATCCGCACGACGCAGCCGCGCCATCACGAGACCTCGCAGAACATCTGGAACCTGATGGCCGACGCCGGCGACATCTACAAGGATTCCTATGCAGGCTGGTATTCGGTGCGCGACGAAGCCTACTACCAGGAAAACGAGACCGAGCTGCGCGCCGATGGCGTGCGCTACGGGCCGCAGGGCACGCCGGTCGAGTGGGTGCAGGAGGAAAGCTATTTCTTCAAGCTCTCCGAATATCAGGACCGGCTGCTGAAGCACTATGAGGAAAATCCGGATTTCATCGGTCCGGCCGAGCGCCGCAACGAAGTCATTTCCTTCGTGAAATCGGGCCTCAAGGATCTGTCGATCTCACGCACGACTTTCGACTGGGGCATCAAGGTGCCGAACGATCCCGCGCACGTCATGTATGTCTGGGTCGACGCGCTGACGAACTACATCACGGCGACCGGCTACATCGAGGACCGCAACAATCCGCGGGCTAAATATTGGCCGGCCGACTTGCACGTGATCGGCAAGGATATCATCCGCTTCCACGCGGTTTACTGGCCCGCCTTCCTGATGTCGGCGAAGCTGCCGCTGCCGAAGCGCGTCTATGCTCACGGCTTCCTGCTCAACAAGGGCGAGAAGATGTCGAAGTCGCTCGGCAACGTCGTCGATCCGGTCAACCTCGTGAACCATTTCGGCCTCGACCAGGTGCGCTATTTCTTCCTGCGCGAAGTCTCCTTCGGCCAGGATGGCAGCTACAGCGAAGAGGCGATCGGCACGCGCATCAACTCCGATCTCGCCAACGGCATCGGCAATCTCGCCAGCCGCTCGCTGTCGATGATCGTCAAGAACTGCGACGGCAAGATCCCGGAATGCGGCCCGCTGACGGACGAGGACAAGGCGCTGCTCGCGCAGGCCGACGCCTTGCTGGCCTCGACCCGCGACGACATGAACAAACAGCTGATCCATCGCGCGCTGGCCTCCATCATCGCCGTGGTCTCCGAGACGGACCGCTATTTCGCGAGCCAGGAGCCCTGGGCGCTGAAGAAGACCGATCCGGCCCGTATGGCGACCGTGCTTTACGTCACGGCCGACGTCGTGCGCCAGATCAGCATTCTGCTGCAGCCCTTCATGCCGGAATCCTCGGGCAAGCTGCTGGATCTCATTGCCATTCCGGCCGACAAGCGCGATTTCGCGGCGCTGGGCGAGGCAGGTCGCCTCGTAGCCGGAACGCCGCTGGAAGCACCGAAGCCGGTCTTCCCGCGCTACGTTGCGCCGACTGTCGAATAAGGTTTTCCATGCTGATAGATACGCATTGCCACCTGGATTTTGCCGACTTCGAGGAAGAGCGCGACGCGATCGTCGCCCGCGCCCACGAGATGGGCGTCAAGCAGATGGTCACCATCTCGACCAAGGTCAGGAAGCTTGATGGATTGCTCGCGCTTACCAAGCGCTATCCATCGGTATTCTGTTCGGTCGGCACGCATCCGAACAGCGCCGACCAGGAGCTGGATATCCAGACGGAAGATCTGGTGCGGCTGGCAAACCAGCATGAGAAGATCGTGGCGATCGGCGAGGCGGGTCTCGACTACTTCTACGATACCGTCAAGCCGGAAGACCAGAAGACCGGCTTCCTGCGCCATATCGCTGCCGCGCGCGAGACAAAGCTGCCGCTCGTCATTCACAGCCGCAGCGCCGATGAGGACATGGCAGCGATCCTGACGGAAGAAACGGGGAAGGGGGCATTCCCCTTTATTCTCCACTGCTTCTCCGCCGGCCCTGCCCTTGCCCGCACCGGCGTCGACCTCGGCGGCTATATTTCCTTTTCCGGCATCCTGACCTTCCCGAAGTCGGAGGAGCTGCGCGAGATCGCCAAGACGATCCCGCACGACCGGCTGCTGGTCGAGACCGACGCGCCATATCTTGCGCCGAAGCGCTGGCGCGGCAAGCGCAACGAACCGTCCTACGTCGTCAACACCGCCGAGGTGCTGGCCGATACGATCGGCGTCAGCATGGCGGAAATTGCCGAAATCACCACGGCGAACGCTTTCCGCTGCTTTTCCAAGATGACGAGGGTCTGACGTCGTGACATACCGGCGACGTTTCACCATCTTGGGCTGTTCATCGTCGCCGGGCGTTCCCCGCATCACCGGCGACTGGGGTGATTGCGATCCCAAGAACCCGAAGAACCGGCGCACGCGTGCGGCATTTCTCATTGAACAGATCGCGCCGGACGGCGGCATCACCACAGTCGTCATCGATACAGGGCCGGATTTCCGCGAACAGATGATCCGCGCCGGCGTCAGCGCCATCGACGCGGTGCTCTACACCCACGCCCATGCCGACCATATTCACGGCATCGACGATCTGCGCGGTTACTTCCATGTCTCGCATGAGCTCATTCCGATCTACGCCGATCGGCCGACGATGGACCGCATTCGCGAAGGCTTTCGTTACTGTCTGGAAACGCCGCCGGGCAGCAGCTATCCACCGATCGTCCGGCCGGTGCTGATCGAAAATCTCGAAAAAAGCTTCACGATCGACGGGGCAGGCGGCCCGATCCGTTTCTGGCCTCACAAGCAGCTGCACGGCGATATCCATTCCCTCGGCTTTCGCATCGGCAAACTCGCTTACTGTAGCGATATCAGCGACTTCCCGCCTGAATCGGTGGAAAAAGTTCAAGACCTTGACACCTTGATTATCGACGCCCTGCAGTATCGCCCGCATCCAAGCCATCTGTCGCTGGAGCAATCGCTTGGCTGGATCGAGCGCTTGCGTCCGAAACATGCCATCTTGACCCACATGCATACGCCGCTCGATTATGAGACCGTGCTGGCTGAAACGCCCGATCATGTCGAGCCGGCCTACGATCAGATGCAGATCGAACTCGACGTGGAGGATGACGATCTATGAGCGAAGATATCAGGAAGCTGTCCAGCCTGGAGCGCGTCGAGCTTGCCGCGCGCACGCTGGGGCTCGACATCTCGATCAAGCGTATGGAGCAATCGACACGGACGGCGGAGGAAGCAGCCAAGGCGGCAGGCTGCGCCGTCGGGCAGATCGTCAAGTCTCTGGTGTTCGTCGATGCCGGAACACACGCGCTGACACTGCTGCTCGTTTCCGGCGCCCATAACGCCGATACGGCTTATATCGCAGCGACTTACGGGATTCGCCTGAAGCGGGCCGATATCGATCGCGTCCGCGACGAAACCGGCTTTGCCATCGGTGGCGTCGCACCGATCGGCCATCTCGTGGATCTTCCTGTTTTCATGGATGAGAGCCTTTTGACCTATGATCAGGTCTGGTGCGCAGCCGGGCGTCCGGACAGCATTTTCTCCTGCAATCCGACGCTGCTGGCGGAAAAGATCGCGGCGAAGGTAATCCGCATCAAGGCAAGCTGAAGGAAGCAACCTAGAAATCCGGCCGGCGATAAAGGCCGGGCTGCTGCGTCCTTCGGATCGTCATGCCGATGCAAAGGAGGACGCGATGAAAGAGCCTTCAGGCAAGAAGCGAACCGATGCCGCTTCCAGGGTAATCAGAGCAACGCCGCAAGCAATCTTTGAGGCATTCGTCGATCCGGAGACATTGATCTCCTGGCTTCCGCCAAAAAGCATGACGGGACGCATCCTTGCTTTCGAGCCGCATCAGGGCGGCGACTATCGACTGGCGCTGACCTATGATGTCCCGGATCATTCGACCCCGGGAAAATCCTCAGCGCATACCGATATCGTTTCCGGCCGGTTCCTCGAGATCATTCCCGACGAACGTATCATTCAGGCGGTGGATTTCGAATCCGAGGACGCGGCATTCGCCGGGACGATGCTCATGACATGGTCTTTGGCTGAAGTGCCGTTGGGCACGAATGTGACGATAGTCTGCGAGAATGTACCGTCTGGCATCAGCAAGGAAGACCATGACGAGGGGTTGAGATCGACACTCGACAATCTCGCCAACTATCTGGAATAAAGGACGAAATTGTCGTTCTTTGCCCTAGGCTGCAATGCGCTTTAGTTCCATAATCTATCTTATCTGATTTTTCTTGTAGCGGGGGTACATTCTATTTCCAAGTGCGACATGCGAATGATACCAATGGGTTGTCACTCGCAAGGAAGACGCAATGGAACGTACCTACTCCCAGATTGGATTGGACGAACGCCGTAGGATTGCTTTGCTGGAGAATGGCATGGGCGCCGGTAAAAATCAGTTCGCAGAACTCTGCTTGGCTGCGTCTGTCGATACCGTGGCTGTCGTTGCTGCCGGCGCCAGATAGGTGTCCAGGAGGCTTGCCATCTTGTCGTCGCGAATTTCGGCGGTCTTTTCGCCTATGACCACGCCGACGACGCGGCGGCCGCCTCTGGTTGCTGACGTCACGAGATTGTAGCCGGAAGCATCGGTATAGCCGGTCTTGATGCCGTCGGCGCCGGCATAACGATACATCAGGTTGTTATGGCCGCGCAGCTTCATGCCGCGGAACTTGATGCCGCGCATCGAAAACAGCTTGAACTCCTCAGGGAAGTCGCGCATCAGCGCAACGCCGAGGGTAGCCATGTCACGGGCCGTCGTGACCTGCTCCGGATCCGGCAGGCCGGAAGCATTCTTGAAAACGGTATTGCTCATGCCGAGCTTGTGAGCCTTATCGGTCATCATCTTGCCGAAGGCGTCCTCGGTGCCGCCCAGTTGTTCGCCGATCGCTACGGCCGCATCATTGGCCGACAGGACGACGATGCCCTCGACGGCTTCGCGCACGGTGACCTTGCGGCCGACGCCGACGGCCAGCTTGAACGGCTCCTTGCCCTCGGCATTCGCCGACATGGTCAACTTCTGATCCCATTTGAGCTTGCCGCCATGCAGCGCTTCGAAAGCGAGATAGAGCGTCATCATCTTGGTCAACGACGCCGGATAGTTCAGCTCGTCCTGGTTCGATGCCTCCAGCGCCTGGCCGCTATGCACGTCCACGACATAACTTGCCTGACCGGCCTGCGCTATCGAAAGACTGCCCAAAAGAGAGGCGGCCGAGAGTGCCGCGGTGAGGAGCAAGGAAGTTGTCTTGAGCATGGAACTCTATCTGGTCACTCTGGATCGACGATCCGGATGGAAGGCGGGCAAGCGGCCGGAGACGCCGCTGGATTTGGAAGGCGATGGATCAGACAAATCTATGGCGGAAAGAAGAACGATGCCACAAAAAGGACTATGGGAAGCCAGCCAGTTTTGTCCAGTGACATAAATGCCGCGTACCGGCGGAAGCCGGCTGTCAGTCCAGTATTCCAGTCCCTGCCCTGTTGCGATCGTCATGCCAACGGTAGGCAGCGCTCTGGACATATCGCGGGAGCGTCTGCGTTCTCTAGTCCCAGAACCACGACTTGCTGACTTCCGCGCGCGCCTCGCGGCGCGTCATGCCGATATCGCGAAGCTGATCGTCGGTCAGATCACGCAAATCCCATCGTGTTTCGCGCTTCTGGAGATAGGCCAGGCATCTCGCTAGCGCTCTCCGCAGAAATCCTAGTTCTCGCCGGCCCCTGCCCGCAGTCGCCGCCGCCAGCACCGGCCGGTCGATATCGATTGTCATGTTCGTACTCCTTAGGCTCGCATCAACACGGCCTCAGGATGCACTGGCGTTAGCAGCGAATGAAGCTTATGATATTTATACAATCCATAAGGAATTCTTCTGTTGCTCAATCTGGATCAACTCGCCGCATTCCTCAGCGTGGTCGATCTCGGCAGCTTCACGGCCGCTGCCGACAAGGCCGGGCTGACGCAACCAGCCGTCAGCCTTCAGGTGAAACTTCTCGAACAACGCCTCGGCGTGAAATTGATCGAGCGCGTGGGGCGGCGCGCGCAGGCCTCGCCGGCCGGACTTGAGCTGATTGCCCACGCCCGCCGTATCGTCGAAGCCTGCTCCGTGGCGGAGGAGGCGATGACACCCTATCGCGAGGGATCGGTCGGCCGCGTGCGGATCGGCAGCGGCGGCACGGCATCGATCCATCTGCTGCCCCGCGCCATCGCGATCGCAAAAAAGCGGATGCCTGATCTCGAGATCATCGTCCGTATCGGCAATATTGACGAGATTCTGCGCGATCTCGAAGCCAATGCGCTGGATCTGGCGGTGGTGACCCTGCCCGCCGCCGGCCGTTCCCTCGAGGTCGAACCATTCCACGACGACGAGCTTCTGGCCGTGGCGCCGAAGGGAAGCGTGATGCCGGATGGCGGGCCGGATGCGGAATTCATGAAAGGCAAGACGCTGTTGCTATACGAAGGCGGCAACACGCGTCGCGCCACCAACGAATGGTTCGAGGAAGCTGGGATTCGTCCCGAGCCAGCCATGGAGTTCGGAAGCGTCGAAGCGATCAAGGAGCTGGTGGCGGCCGGCCTCGGATGGTCCGTCCTCCCGGAGATGGCGCTGAGGCGCGACACGTCGGACCTGCTGGTCACATCGCCGCTCCGGCCGAAACTCGTTCGACAACTCGGCATGGTATTGCGCCGCGACAAGCATCTCACGAAAGGCCTTCGCGAAATCATGAAATCGCTTCGCGAATTTCAGACGACCGGACATGCGATGTGACCTCGGCGGGACGCTTGCCGAACACCCCCTCGGTCAGTTCTCCTGTTTGAGCCGCTTGCGGCGCTCGATCTCCTCTTGAGACGGATCCGGGCCAACGAAAGAGCCTGTCCTCACCGGCCCATCCGGCTGATAGGTCGCAAAGATGACACCGGTCGGAGACGACCAGGTATGCAGCAGTTTCATCGCCGCGGGAACCGCTCCGCCGGCGAACAGCTTCTTGCCGCCACCCAGGACGAGCGGAAATATCATCAGTTTGAATTCGTCGATCAGTCCGTGGCGCAACAGGGTCTGGATGAGATCGCCGCTGCCCTGGATGAGGAGATCCGGCCCCTCGCCTGCCTTCAGCTCATTGATCGCCGCGACGACATCCTTGCCGAGAGACTGACTCTTGTTCCATTTCAGCGTGGCATCGCTGTGTGTCGCAACATATTTGGTGGTGTTGTAAAGCTATTGGCAATCGGATCATCGCCTTCGACATAGGGCCAAAAGGCGGCGAAAATTTCATAGGTCTTGCGCCCCAGCAGTAGATCGAATGGCTTTTCGAACACTTCGAAGAGCGTCTTGCCGGTTTCCTCATCGGAATAAGGGAATACCCAGCCGCCATGCCCGAACCCGCCGGTCGGATCCTCATCCGGACCGCCAGGTGCCTGCATGACGCCGTCGAGGCTGATGAATGTGGCTGCGATCACCTTGCGCATGATATCCTCCGTGCTCTGGCCTGGTGCCCGAAGGACGTCTCGCCGACTTCGATCCCGACATGTCATCGATTATTTTTTGAACACGCAATCTAACGTTCTCGTTGGACTTGTGACCAATTGACCCTTGAACCTCGCCACGGAATCGGCAAAATTCATCCTATCAATACTTTCCCTGAGATACGAACCCGTCTGCGGGCCCGCCTCATTTAAACATGCCTGGATAAAAGCGTGAGCAGCGATTCTTCAAGAAGCGCCGCGAAGTCATTGACTTCGCGCGCACATGTCAATGCGGTCGGCTGGGGGCAAGGCCTGTCCACGATCGTTCGAATCACCCATATGACGCTGCGCCACCCTTGGCAGACAAGCTTCGCCATAGGGGCAACCTTTGTAGCTGCAACGTTGCAGTTGACGATCCCCCGACTGTTGGGACGTGCCGTCGATCAAACGCAGACAGCGGTTGCCGGCGGTGCGGCCGGGCATGTCGCCGAAAATGCGCTGATGACGACCGCGCTGCTTCTGCTGGTGGTCAGCATCCTGCGCGGCTTGTTCACGATGGTCCAGAACTACTACAGCGAGTCCGTCGGCCACCACATGGGCTATGAGCTGAGGCTCGCCTGCTACGAAAAGATCCAGCAGCTCTCCTTCAGCTTCCACGACAAGGTCCATTCCGGCGATCTCATCACGGTCGGCCTGCTCGATCTTGAAGGCGTGCGCATGTATTTCTCCACGGCGCTCGTGCGCATGTTGCTGCTGAGCATGCTGATCGGCGTCGGCGCCTACATGCTGCTCTCGACCGATGTCGCGCTCGGCCTGCTGGCCTTGAGCTTCGTTCCCTTCGTCGCCTGGCGCTCTTCCGTCACGCAGCTGCGGTTGCGCTCGACATGGCTCGATCTGCAGGAACGCCTTTCGGTCCTGACGCGCGTGATGGAGGAAAATCTCGGCGGCATCCGCGTCGTGCGCGCTTTCGCCGCACAGGCGCACGAAATCCTGAAGTTCGACCGCGCCTCGCACAACGCGCTTGAACTCGCCCACAAGCGAGTGGGCATCCGCGTCGTCAATACCAGCGCCATGAACCTCTCCTTCTTCGCATCGATGGGGCTTGTGCTCTGGCTCGGCGGCCTCAAGGTCATTGGCGGCGAAATCAGCGTCGGCACCCTCGCCTCGTTCCTGACCTTCATGACCATTCTGCAGATGCCGGTGCGGCAGCTCGGCCTGATGGTGAACGCCTTCGCGCGCGCATCGACCTGCGGTTCGCGCCTGTTTGCGCTGCTGGACCTGGATATCCCCATCAAGGACGCTCCGGATGCCAAACCGCTCGTCGTGACGGATGGCACGCTGCGTTTCGAGAATGTCGGCTTCAGCTATCCGGGGTCGGAAAAGCGACCGGTGCTGACGAACATCTGTTTCGAGGCAAGGCGTGGCGAGACGATAGGGATCGTCGGGCCGCCGGGCAGCGGCAAATCCACCATCGCGCATCTCATTCCGCGCTTCTACGACGTCACGGCCGGGCAGATCACCATAGACGGCCAGGATATCCGCAAGGCAACGCTGCAATCGCTGCGGCAGAACGTTGCCGTGGTGCAGCAGGATTCCTTCCTGTTCACGACGAGCATCGAGAACAATATCGCCTACGGCGACCCCTGGGCGAAAGAAACCCGCATCGAACGGGCGGCGGAATCGGCGCAGTTGCACAACTACATCCTCGGCCTGCCGGCCGGCTATACCACAGTCGTCGGCGAGCGCGGCGTGTCGCTATCCGGCGGCCAGCGACAGCGCCTGACGATCGCCCGCACATTGATGCTGAAGCCGGCCGTGATGGTATTCGACGATTCGACGGCGGCGATCGACGCCGCGACGGAGCAGCGCATCCGCAGCGCCATGAAGCGCTTTGCGCGAGATCGGGTGACATTGATCGTCGCCCACCGGCTGAGTTCGCTGATGCATGCCGACCAGATCCTGTTCATCGAGGATGGCGAGATCGTCGAGCGCGGCACCCACGAGCAGCTCCTGGCCGCTGGGGGGCGGTACAAGGCGCTTTATGATCTGCAGGTTCGCCCGGAGGACGATGTCGTCAAGACATCCGGCGACAGGCTCGAAAGGGCCAAGAGGGAGGTTTGACAATGTCGGAAATCACCGAAACCGAGCGCAACGATGTGCGCGAGGACGGTCGTCGCCCTCCCCGCGCGGTGGTCGGTTCGCATCGCGTCGAAGAGGAAATCTTCGGCAAGGTCTTTGACACCAAGATCATTCGCCGCATCTGGGCCTTCGTCAGCCCCTATCGCCGGCAGATCTATATTTCGGTCGTGGCCGTGCTGCTGTTCACGGCGTCACAGATCGTCATCCCGCTGGTCATCCGTCATGCGATCGACAATGCCATGGCCCCGGGCGCGATAGACTACTCGGCGCTCTGGCTGTCGCTGGGGATCTTCGGAGCGGCGATCCTCGTCAACTACGGCGCGAGCTACGTGCAGGAGACCTATGTCGGCGAGGTCGCCGAAGAAGTGCTGTTCGATATACGCCGGGCGATGTTCGCCCATCTGCAGCGCGTTTCACTGTCCTTCATGGACAAGACGGAGGTCGGACGGTTGATGTCGCGCTTGCAGGGCGACGTTAACTCCATGCAGGAATTCCTTGAAACGTCTGTGCTTTCGGTCGGCGATATCGCCCTGCTTTTCGGCATCGTCATCGTCATGTTGTCGCTCGATTTCCGGCTCGGGCTGCTGACGCTGTCCGTCATGCCGATCCTGTTCATCGTCCGGCTGTTCTGGCTGCCGAAGGCGCGCGTCGCCTTCATGAACGCGCATGAAACGAACTCCGTCACCAACGGCGCGCTGGCGGAAGCGATCCATGGCGTGCGCGCCGTACAGGGCATGCATCGGCAAGGGGTCAACTTCTCGCTCTTCGACGACAAGGCGCACGCCAACCTCGAAGCGCATCTGACTGCGGCACGCTATGCCCAGATCATGGTGCCGATCGTCGATACGCTGACCGGCATGGCCATGGCGATCGTCATCATCGTCGGCGGCTCGATGGTTCTGAACCATAAGCTTGATGTCGGCATCATGGTCGCCTTCCTGTTCTACATTCAGCGTTTCTTCGACCCGATCCGCTCGCTGACGATGCAGTATTCGGTCATGCAGCGCGCCATGGCTTCCGGCCAGCGCTTGACCGAAGTGCTGGATGTTCCGATCGACATCAAGGATGCTCCCGATGCCAGGGAGCTTTCGCCCGATATGGACGGCTCGGTCGAGTTCCGCGATGTGGTCTTCGGCTACAATCCCAAGCATCCCGTGCTCAAGAATGTCAGCTTCAAGGTCAATCCCGGGGAAACCGTGGCGCTGATCGGCCCGACCGGCTCGGGCAAATCCAGCTCCATGGCTCTCATCCATCGTTTCTACGACGTGCAGGAAGGCCAGGTGCTGGTCGGCGGTCACGACGTTCGGTCTCTCACCCAGGATTCGCTCGGCCGGCAGGTCGCCATGGTGCTGCAGGAGCCGTTCCTCTTCACCGGCACCGTGCTGGAGAACATTCGCTACAACAAGGCAGAGGCGACGCGCGAGGAAAGCGTCGAAGCCGCCAAGGCGGTCGGCGCACATGAGTTCATCATGCGCCTGCCCGATGGCTACGACACCGTTCTCGGCGAGCGCGGCGGTGGCCTTTCGCTGGGCCAACGTCAGCTCGTCAGCTTTGCGCGCGCCCTCGTCGCGGACGCGAAGATCCTTGTGCTCGACGAAGCCACGGCGAATATCGACAGCTACACGGAGATGCTGATCCAGAAGGCGCTGGTCAAGCTGCTCGAAGGCCGCACCGGCCTCGTCATCGCCCATCGCCTTGCCACCATCCGCGAGGCCGACCGCATCATCGTGCTGCAAAACGGCCAGCTTCTCGAAAGCGGCAACCACAATCAGCTCATGGCCAACGGCAAGCTCTATTCGAAGCTCTACAATCTCAACTATGCTTCCTTCGACGATATTCCGGAGGAGGAAGTGTCGGCTTCGGTGCCGGCGGAATCGCAGACTTGAGCTGATTGGAAAGTATCCGTTCAAAACAGAATAGCGACAAGCCGGGGAAGCATGGATGCCGGACATTGCGATGGGTGCCCTTACTCTGAACGGAACCGTTCTGCTTGCGAGGCGAGGCCCCAGGCGCAAAGTGCACCCGGATCGCTGGAGTCTTCCAGGCGGGCATGTCGAGCATGGCGAAGACGCCGAGACAGCGATGCGGCGAGAACTGACGGAAGAGATAGGCGTTACGCCGGAGCACTGGCGGCTGGTTGGGAAATTCGTCTCGGAAGGCCAGACCGAGGCATCCGCTGCGTTCCATGTCTACCACATCGATCAATGGCGCGGCTGTCCGCGCCTTATCGACGACGAACATACCGAGCAGAGATGGTTTACCGCCGCCGCGATAGAGTGCGAGGACGAGTTGTCGCCGCCTCAGCTTCGTGAGCTGCTCGGGAATTTAGTCACGCGCGGGGGAGCGGAGCCCGCTTAAGCCTCACGGTGACTATGACGTCACACCGGAATATGTGCCCCCGAGCGCGGTTGGTGGAATAGGTTTCCGCCATCCGTAGATTCTTGCGAGCAATTCGAGAATGCGTTCTACGATCTCGATCCTGCCGTTACCCATCTGGCCGAAATCGCAAGCCAATCGCGAAATATCCAAGCGAGAACAACCGCGTTGCAGCTCCTCAATAGTAACTTGCATCATGATAGTTACTCGTGCTACTTGCCCTATCCATGCAAAGAACCAGCTTCAGCGCCTTCAAATGTCCAGCCGCCCGAGCGCTTGAAAGCGTTGGCGACTGGTGGAGCATCCTGATCCTGCGGGATGCCCTTCAGGGGTTGAGCCGGTTCGATGAGTTCCAGAGGAATCTCGGCGTCGCGCCGAACATCCTGACGCGTCGCCTCAAGCATCTGACCGATGAAGGTCTGTTCGAACGGCGCCTCTATCATGAACGGCCGCCGCGCTACGAATATGTGCTGACCGACAAGGGCCGGGATTTCTTCCCCGTGCTGATGGCGCTCTTCACCTGGGGCAACCGGCATTTGCCGCCGGAACAGGTCGCCATGCGGCTTGCAGACGCCAATACCGGGGAAGATCGCGACCCGCTTCTCATCGACCGTGTCACCGGCCGCACCTTTCAGCCCGAAGACACGATCCTCGTGCCGGGGCCGGCGGCCGACGATACCGTTCATGAACGGATCGCCCAAATGAAGGCATGGTTTCTGGGCTTCGACGCCTGACCGAATAGGAGCAAGATATGGATCGTATCGTCGTCACCGGCATGGGACTGGTTTCTCCCTTGGGCGTCGGTGTGAATGCAAGCTGGAGACGGCTGATCGAGGGACGCTCGGGCCTCAGGCTGTTGCCTGAGGAGACGACCGGCGATCTCGCCGCCAAGGTTGGCGGTGTTGTTCCCGATATTTCAGAGGATGCGGAAGCCGGCTTCGAGGTCGACCGCTACGTGCCGGTCAAGGATCAGAAGAAGATGGATCGCTTCATCCTCTTGGCCATGGCAGCTGCCGAGGAAGCGATCCTTCAGGCGGGCTGGCAGCCGACGGAAGTCAACGATCTGGAGCGCACGGCTACGATCATTGCATCGGGCGTCGGTGGCTTTCCTGCCATCGCCGATGCGGTGCGCACGGCCGAAACGCGCGGAGTCAGACGACTGTCGCCTTTCACCATCCCGTCCTTCCTCGTCAATCTCGCGGCAGGCCAGGTCAGTATCCGCTACGGCTACAAGGGGCCGCTCGGGGCGCCGGTCACGGCTTGCGCCGCCAGTGTCCAGGCAATCGGCGACGCCGCGCGATTGATCCGTGCCGGTGAGGCCGACATCGCCATCTGCGGCGGTGCGGAAGCCTGCATCGACAAGGTGAGCCTCGGCGGCTTCGCCGCGGCGCGCGCACTCTCGACGGGCTTCAGCAATCGACCGGAGGAGGCCTCCCGTCCCTTCGACAATGCCCGCGACGGCTTCGTCATGGGCGAAGGCGCCGGCATGCTCGTTATCGAGACCCTGGAGCACGCGCTCGCCCGCGGCGCAACGCCACTTGCGGAGCTCGTCGGCTACGGCACCGCCGCCGATGCCTATCACATGACCGCCGGACCGGAAGATGGCGACGGCGCGCGTCGGGCCATGCTTGCCGCCCTTTCCCAAGCCCGGATCTCACCGGCCGACGTCAAGCATCTGAACGCCCATGCCACATCGACGCCGGTCGGCGACCGTGGCGAGATGGAAGCCATCAAGACCGTCTTCGGCCGCGACGGCGCCATTGCGGTCAGCGGCACGAAGGCGGCCACTGGCCATCTTCTGGGTGCGGCCGGCGGCATGGAAGCGATCTTCACCATCATGGCGCTGCGAGACCAGATCGCCCCGCCGACGCGCAATCTGCAGGATCCGGATCCCGCAGCCGCAGGGATCGATATCGTCGGCGCGAGCGCGCGGCCGATGGCCATGGACTATGCGATTACCAACGGTTTCGGTTTTGGCGGCGTCAATGCCAGCGCCCTCTTCCGGCGCTGGCAGTAATCGCTTCTACCGAAGCGTAAAGCGCGCTATCCTACGGTCATATGGCTGGGGTTGGACATGCGCGCTTTTTTGATAGCCGCTTTTCTCTGCTGCATCGCCTTCGCACCGGCCGCTCGAGCGGAAGATCCGGTGCAGACGGCGCAGAGCCTCATTGAGCAGCAGATCCAAGCGTTTCTGCACAATGACGCGGCGACGGCCTATTCCTTCGCCGCCCCCGGCATCAAGGCGCTTTTCCCGGACAAGGACAGCTTTTTCTCCATGGTGAAGAAGAGCTACCAGCCGGTCTATCACCCCGGAAACTATGCCTTCGGCAAGAGCCGCGCGATCGACAATGGCGCCGTCGTCTATCAGGAGGTACTGATCACAGGCACCGACGACAAGGACTGGACGGCGATCTATCAGATCATCCGGCAGCCGGACGGCAGCTACAAGATCAACGGCGTGCAGATTCTCCCCAAAGCGGCAAGCGAAGGTATCTGAGCGGGTAGCCACACATCGATACGAAAACAGCGCGCCTCTCGGGGAGAAACGCGCCGTTCAAAGGGCTCGGCCAAGTCTCTTAGCCGCGAATCCTGAGGGAGTTTCCTGCAGGGCTGTTGCCGTCGAATTCGGGACGCGGCTGCGGGATCGCTATAACCGACGGTGGCACCAACGGATTGGCAAACGTGTTTTCATCCGAGATCGGCCCCGAAATCGCCATGGAGGTCGGCGCCGGCGTCGGGATGGGAACAGCAGCCGGTATGACGACGGTGGTTGCCGGCATCATCACCGTCGGGTTAGAGACGGGCGTAAAAGCGGCAACGGAAGAAGCCGGTTGCTCCGGCTGCGTTTCCGGCAAGACGAACGGAGATTGCGACGCGCCTTGCGTCGACACATAGTTCATCGCAACCTCGTAAGCCGGAAGCGGCGCAGGCGTCTGCAGCTCGCCATCCCGGCCACGCTTCTCGTAGAATGCGTTCCCGCCAGCATAAGCGACATAATGCATATTATCGTACGGGAATCTCAGCCCCTCGGTATGAAAGAACATGGCGTCCTTCACCTGGGGATGCCGCTCGCCACGCAGGAGGGCCGAAGCCGCCACCTCAAGATCCGGCTTTGCCTGATCCTTGACTTCCCTGGTCATCACGCCCGGAGCGAACTGCTTTTCCTGGGAGACAACGCCGCAGATGGTGGGCGGATAGGCACCGGAGGTCAGCCGGTTCATGACGACCGTTCCGACGGCCATGTAACCGCCGGAATCAGAGCGTTCCGACTCGAAATACATCGCGCGCTCGAGACAGTCCTTGTCCTTCGTGGTGTAATTATAAGTCACCTTCGCACCACGAATAGGCTTCGTGGTATTGCGGGGGGCGGGTGCTGTCTTCTGCGTCGTCGTACAGCCCGTGGCTGCCAGGCCAACAATCAATAGCCCCGAAAGACATGTCCCGAATTTGCGTTGCGCCCTCAACGGCAAGTGCCTCCTATTTTCGGTAGTACAGCCCTTATCGATAAAGAAAATGCGTTTTAACCGGATTTTTTTGAAATTCCAAGCGTCACGCAATCAAATCAGCCAATGAGGTTCATCAAAGGCGGATGGACCGTTTATTCCGATTCGCTATTTTTCCCAATGCTTTATTGTTACGAAGCTCATTTCGAGACACGACCGAAGACAGAGATTGCCTGAGGCAAGCCTGTTTCAGCCGGCTCGAAACGATGTCCGTCAAAGGTAGCAATCAATCGATAATAAAAGATTTACCACGCGGCTTAACCGCTTGGACGCCATCCCACTTCGATGAGGATTCGCCCCGGCGCGAAGCAATAGAACAGCCATCCGCCACGCATGGCAGCCGGTGGGTGCGCGATCTCGCAGCCCGCCGCCCTAACCCGCTCGTACTGTGCGTCGACTGCCTCGCGGGAGGGCAATATGAAGCCGATGTGATAGGTATTGCGGCCGACAGCGACGGTGTCGGCTCCGCCGAATTTCTCGATGGCATGGCTGACGACCAGTTCAAGCCCGGCATCGTCACGCAATATCGCTAGGCCATTTGTACCCCGCGTCTCGACCTCGCTCAAGCCGAACGCGGAAACGAAGAAATCCCGCGTCGCCGCGACATCGGGCACATGCAGATCCAGGTGGTTCAATCTCATGACAGCTCCAGAGGCTTTCCCGCGGAGACATGTCGGTCAAACACCCACGTCAACGCGGGACACTCGGCCACTATGGCCAAATTCCGCGTCGTGGGTTCTCACGCCAATAGCGTGGAGCAGAGCTTCCGAATGGAAGAGGTCGGGCTTACCGAAACCGACCCTGCCTTTTTCGACGATTTGCGATACCGCGAAATCGCCTCGCAGACAAGCAAACGCGGGCTCGGTGCTCGCTTATGTTGGCTATCAAACCGGCTCGAGGTCGCCCCTCGCCCAGTTTTCCTGCGTTTCGGCCATGAAATCGGCGAAACGACCCTCGGCGATCGACTGGCGGATGCCCTGCATCAGTTCCTGGTAGTAGGCGAGATTGTGCCAGGAAAGCAGCATGCCGCCGAGAGCCTCGTTGGCGCGGACGAGATGATGCAAGTAGGCGCGCGAGTAGTCCCGCGAGGCCGGGCAATTGGATTGCTCGTCCAGCGGGCGCATATCCTCGGCATGGCGGGCGTTGCGGATATTCACCTTGCCGCGACGCGTGAAGGCCAGTCCGTGGCGGCCTGAACGGGTCGGCATCACGCAATCGAACATGTCGATGCCACGGGCGACGGACTTCAGGATGTCGTCCGGGGTGCCAACGCCCATCAGATAGCGCGGCTTATCCCTCGGCAGCTCGGGCAGCGTGATCTCCAGCATACGCAGCATGACCTCCTGCGGCTCGCCGACAGCAAGACCGCCGACCGCGTAGCCCTTAAGATCCATGCCGCTCAGCGCCTGTGCGGAACGCACACGCAGCTCCGGAACATCCCCGCCCTGGACGATGCCGAACATTGCCTTGCCCGGCTGATTGCCGAAGGCCACCTTGCAGCGCTCAGCCCAACGCAACGACATTTCCATGGCGCGCTCGATGTCCTTCGGCGTCGCCGGCAGGGCGACGCACTCGTCGAGCTGCATCTGGATGTCGGAACCGAGCAGCCCTTGAATCTCGATCGATCGCTCCGGCGACATGTGATGCAGGCTGCCGTCGACATGCGACTTGAAGGTGACGCCCTGCTCGTCCAGCTTTCGCAGGCCGGAGAGAGACATCACCTGGAAGCCGCCGGAATCGGTCAGGATCGGATACGGCCAGCGGATCAGCTCATGCAGGCCGCCGAGACGGGCGACACGCTCGGCGGTCGGGCGCAACATCAGATGGTAGGTATTGCCGAGAATGATATCGGCGCCGGTTTCGCGCACCTGGTCGAGATACATGGCCTTGACGGTGCCGACGGTGCCAACGGGCATGAAGGCCGGCGTGCGGATCGTGCCGCGCGGCATGGAGACTTCGCCGAGGCGGGCGCCGCCATCGGTCTTCTTCAATTGAAACTGAAAGCTCTCGCTCATATCGTTCTAGTCTTTCCGGTGGAGCAGGCTGCCATCGCCATAGGAATAGAAGCGATAGCCCGTCTCGATAGCATGGGTATAGGCCGCGCGCATCGTATCGAGGCCGGCGAAGGCCGATACGAGCATGAACAGTGTCGAGCGCGGCAGGTGGAAATTGGTCATCAGCATATCCACGGCCTTGAAGCGGTAGCCGGGCGTGATGAAGATGCCCGTGGCGCCCTGCCAAGGCTGGATAGTGCCATCATCGGCGGCGGCACTTTCGATCAAACGCAGCGACGTCGTTCCAACGCAGACGATGCGCCCGCCCCTTGCCTTGACGGCATTGAGCTTGTCTGCCGTCACAGCATCGACATGGCCAATCTCGAAATGCATCTTGTGGTCGTCCGTGTCGTCGGCCTTGACCGGCAGGAACGTGCCGGCGCCGACATGCAGCGTCACGAAATGCCGCTCGACGCCCATGGCATCGAGTGCCGCAAACAGCGACGGAGTGAAATGCAGCCCGGCGGTCGGTGCTGCAACGGCACCCTCTTCGCGGGCATAGATCGTCTGGTAGTCGGCGCGGTCGCGGTCGTCTTCCGGCCGCTTGGCCGCGATATAGGGCGGCAGAGGGATATGCCCCACAGCGGCGATCGCCTCATCCAGAGCAGGACCGGACAGATCGAACCGGAGAGTGATCTCTCCGCCCTCGCCCTTTTCCTCGACCGTGGTATCGAGCGAACCGAGCGCGCAGACATTTTCGCCGTGGCCGAACTGGATGCGGTCGCCGATCTTGATGCGCTTGCCCGGCCTGGCAAACGCCTTCCAGCGATCGGGGGCGGCGCGCATGTGCAGGGTCGCGGAGACCTGTTGACCGGGCGCGCCCTCGCGATGGCGGATGCCTTCAAGTTGCGCCGGTATCACCTTGGTATCGTTGAAAACCATGGCATCGCCGGGGCGCAGGAAGGATGGCAGGTCCCGCACCTGATGGTCGCTCAGCGTGCTTGTGCCGTTGTTCGGATCGACGACGAGCAGGCGCGCGCTGTCGCGCGGTTCTGCGGGCCTGAGCGCGATACGCTCCTCCGGCAAATCGAAATCGAAAAGGTCAACACGCATTCAATTCATCCAGGCAAAGCGAAACCCGCCCCCACGCCAAAAGCGCAAGAGGCGGGTTTCAGGAATAATCACGATCAGACGTCGGCGGCAACCCGAGCGGATACGATCGAGTCCGGATCCTTCACCGGCTCGCCGCGCTTGATCTGGTCGACGAAATCCATGCCGGAGATGACCTGACCCCAGACGGAATACTGCTTGTTCAGCCAGGGAGCATCGGCAAAGCAGATGAAGAACTGCGAGTTGGCCGAGTTCGGGTTCTGCGAACGCGCCATCGAGCAGGTGCCGCGAATATGCGAGGTCGCGGAGAATTCGGCCTTCAGGTCCGGCTTGGACGAGCCGCCCATGCCGGCACGGCCTGGATTGAAGGTTTCGCTGCCCTGCTTGCCGAACTGAACGTCGCCGGTCTGGGCCATGAAGCCGTCGATGACGCGATGGAAGACGACGCCGTCATAGGCCTTCTCGCGTGCGAGTTCCTTGATGCGGGCGACATGCTCCGGGGCGACCTGCGGCAGAAGCTGAATGACAACCTGGCCCTTGGTGGTTTCCAGGATGAGGGTGTTTTCCGGGTCCTTGATCTCAGCCATGTTCGTTTCCTTGTTCTCTCTGTTTGGTTGCGCATGTTTCCCCGAACGGCTTTGCACCTTGCGGGATCATGCAACTTGCCTCGGCATGATCCTATCCAAAAACCGCGTCGCGTTCCTTGGGATCATACCTGTGAAATCACTTCTTGGTGACGGTGACCTTGATCATCCGGTCCGGCTTGCTCACTTCGCCGTTCTGGCCTTCGCCGCGCTTGATCTTGTCGACGAATTCCATGCCGGAGATGACCTTGCCGACGACCGTGTACTGGCCGTTCAGGAAATCGCCGTCAGCGAACATGATGAAGAACTGCGAATTGGCCGAGTTCGGATCCTGGGCACGCGCCATGCCGACGGTGCCGCGCTGGAACGGGACCTTGGAGAATTCGGCCGGAAGGTTGGGCAAATCGGAACCGCCGGTGCCGGCCTTGTTCGGATCGAAGCCCTTCGTCGCATTCCCGTACTGGACGTCGCCGGTCTGGGCCATGAAGCCGTCGATGACGCGATGGAAGACGACGTTGTCGTAAGCGCCCTTCTTCGCCAGCGCCTCGATCTGCGCGACATGCTTCGGAGCCACTTCGGGCATAAGCTGAATGACGACCGGACCGTCCTTGAGCTGGATGGTCAGCAGGTCTTCGGCCGATGCCGACAATGCGCTGCCCGCGAAGGCAGCAAGGCTCAGGAATCCAGCCAATGCAATATGAAAGAGTTTCATGGGTGCTCCGTTCGGAAATGGATTTCAGCTCAGCCCTTGGGGCCGGCCACATCTTTGAGTTTGCCAGTCAGGGCGTCCAGAACCGCTGACGGCACGAAGGCGCTCACATTGCCGCCCATCGATGCGATCTGCCGCACCAATGTGGCGGTTATGGGCCGCGAGGCTGTACCGGCGGGCAGAAACAGCGTCTGTATATCCGGCGCCATCTGCCTGTTCATGCCGGCCATCTGCATTTCATAATCGAGATCCGTACCGTCCCGCAGGCCGCGCACCAGCAAGGTCGCGCCATGGGCACGGGCGGCATCCACCACGAGATTGTCGAAGGCGACGACGGATATATCGCCCGCCTTCTGCGGCAGAGCCTCGGCGAGCGACTTCTTGATCAGCTCGGCACGCTCCTCGAAAGAGAAAAGCGGCTTCTTGCCAGGGTGAATGCCAATCGCCACGATCACCTTGGAGGCGACGTTCAACGCCTGAACGAGGACATCCAAGTGTCCGTTTGTCATCGGGTCGAAAGATCCGGGATAAAAGGCTGTCGTCATACCAGGCCGGCTCGTTGTTTCGACGCCTTTTGTCATGGATGAGGCCGCATCGCAAGTCATTTGCAACCCGGAGACCGCCTCTGAACGCTGGATGAACGCGACGTTCAAGCCTGTTTCAGCTCGGCAGTGCTTTAACTGGCCTCAACATCGAAACGGGCCCGGTTCAGCGGCTCGCGGGTCTCGGCTCCAAGGAAATCATGCCATGCTCGTCTTCATCATCGCAGGCGCCATCATCGGTTCATTTTTCATTGAATATCTCGTTCATCTTTTTGCAGACAACTATGAGATCGAATGGGATTCTGCCGAAAAAATCAGCAAAGACATCGATTTTGCCCAAGAAATCGCCACCGCCATGCGCAGGACGCATCGCGAATCTGAACGCCAGATGAACAAGGCATTCAAGGTCGCTTCAGGCGGCCATTGCTAGATAGCTCTCAATATCGGCGGAACCATTTATGAACCGCTGCGTTTACAGTCCGAACTCAGATTTGCACATTGCGGCAAGAAGGAAGAAGAGTATGCCCGACAAGATCACCCTCATTAACGTTGTTTGGATGGCCATGATTTCGGGAATGCTTGCAGCAACCGTTGCGCTTTACGATCAGAAACCCGACCAGTCGAAGATCTACGGTCCCTTTGCTTCGGCTCGTCCCTTCGTTGCCTCGAGCCAGTATTAAGGGATCTGAACGCTAGTCCCACCAAAGGAGGGAGCGATCATGTTCACAATTTTGACGCTGCTTACGCTTTTCATCAGCATCATGTTTGTCGTGTCAGTCGCATCCACCATTTCGGCGCTCCATCGCGAAAGCGAAGAGAGCAAGAGACTGCATAAGCGTCACAAGACGCTCTGATCTCCGCGTACCGGGCATCCTCTCCCCGCCAGATGCTCGGATGGACCCTTGAACCGGACGCTCTCCCCGCCAGCGTCCGGTTTTTTATTGTCACTACAATGTAGGTCTTCCTCCTCCATGCCCCGCCACCGCTACGCAAGAGCCTGATTTTGCGAGAGGAAGGACGGCAATTGCTTCAATCGTGCTATGGTGGTCCGAGTTTACCGAGGGATCGACATGCGCATTGTTCTGACCGGCAGCTCCGGACGGCTTGGCCGCGCTGTCTTCAACGCATTGGCGTCAAATCATACGGTCATAGGGATCGATCGCTCACCATTTTCATCGACGCACATCGTTGGAGATTTTACCGATACAGCGCTGCTGCGCCGAGCGTTAGCCGGAGCGGACGCAATCGTCCATTGCGCGGCGCTGCATGCGCCCCATGTGGGAACAGTCTCCGATGACGAGTTTCGCCGCATCAATGTGGATGGGACCTTGCTATTGGCTGAGGCCGCTCTGGCCGCTGGCGTGAAGCGACTGGCGTTTACCAGCACGACGGCGCTTTACGGTCGCGCAGTGGCTCCCGGCCGCTGCACATGGATCGATGAAGACACCGCGCCGCAACCGAAAAGCATCTATCACCGCACGAAACTGGAAGCCGAGCAGATTCTGAAAGGCATGGCCGGTCGGGATTTTCAGGTGCGCGTCCTGCGCATGTCTCGAAGCTTTCCGGAGTCCGCCGAAATCATGGCCGTCTATCGATTGCATCGCGGCATCGACATACGCGACGTTGCCGACGCCCACGCCACAGCATTGACCAATGGAGGCGATCCCTTCCAACGGCATATCATCTCTGCGGGAACGCTCTTCAAACCGGAAGATTGCGAAGCCCTGGCGGTCGATGCAGCCTCCGTCATCCGATTGCGCGCGCCCGGTCTGGCCGCGAAATTTGCGCAGAGAAACTGGCCTCTGCCGCAAAGCATCGATCGCGTCTATACGTCGAAATCGGCAGGCGCTGTCCTCGGATGGCACTTCCGCTTCGGCTATGACGAGCTATTTGCACAATTGGATCGGGAAAGCCTGGAGGTTCTGCCGCCCTTCTCTCGAAGCAATAAGCAGCCCGAATAGAACCTGTCGCGATTATCCCTCGCGCCGACACATGCCATAAAAAACAATCGCATGAGCCTGTTGCCAAGCTCATGCGATTGAAAAGATTGCACTTCCAGGCGTGCTGGCCGGCCAGCCACAGCTTCGCCGGCCGAGTGCGGCGAAGCCTATTCCTCGCTGCCGCCCTCGACATCGCCGGCTTCCCCGGCAACAGCATCAGCATCAGCATCAGCATCATCCTCACCCGACGCGGCATCATCCTCGTCGTTTTCGGGCTCGCTGATGCGCTCGACGGACACGACCTTCTCATCCTTGGCGGTGGAGAAGATGGTGACGCCCTTGGTGGCGCGGCTCGCGAGACGGATGCCGCCGACGGGAACGCGGATCAACTGGCCGCCATCCGAGACGAGCATGATCTGATCGCCATCCTCGACCGGGAAAGCGGCGACGAGTTCGCCGATCTCGCCCGTCTTCGAGGTGTCGGTAGCGCGGATGCCCTTGCCGCCGCGGCCGGAGATGCGGAAGTCATAGGAAGACGAACGCTTGCCAAAGCCCTTTTCCGACACCGTCAGAACGAATTGCTCGAGCGCCTTCAGTTCTTCGTACCGCTCGTCGCTCAGCTGTCCCTCTTCGGTGACCTCCTCGCCAACCAGCGCGATCTCCTCGTCCTCGCCCGTCGCAAAACGACGCTCGTTGACGGAGCGCTTGAGGTAGGCAGCGCGTTCCCAGGGTTCCGCGTCCACATGCCGGACGATCGTCATGGAAATGATACGGTCGCCGGATGCGAGGCTGATGCCGCGAACGCCGATCGAGTTGCGGCCGGCAAAGACGCGTACGTCCGAAACCGAGAAGCGGATACACTGGCCGAGCGCCGTCGTCATCAGCACGTCGTCATGTTCCGTACAGGTCTCGACGGAGAGGATTTCATCACCCTCTTCCTCGAGCTTCATGGCGATCTTGCCGTTGCGGTTCACCTGCACGAAATCCGACAGCTTGTTGCGGCGCACGGTTCCGCGCGTCGTCGTGAACATTACGTCGAGATTATCCCAGCTATCCTCGTCCTCGGGCAGCGGCATGATCGTGGTGATGCGTTCGCCAGGTTCCAGCGGCAGCATGTTGATCAGCGCCTTGCCGCGCGACGTGGGCGTGCCGATGGGCAGGCGCCAAACCTTTTCCTTATATACGATACCGCGCGACGAGAAGAACAGAACCGGCGTGTGTGTGTTGAGAACAAATAGCCGGGTAACGAAATCTTCGTCACGGGTCGTCATACCGGAGCGGCCCTTGCCGCCACGGCGCTGCGCGCGATAGGTCGTCAGCGGCACACGCTTGATGTAGCCGAGATGGGAAACGGTTACGACCATGTCCTCGCGGGCGATCAGATCTTCATCGTCCATCTCGAGGCCGCCATCGACGATCTCGCTGCGACGCGGCGTCCCGAACTCTTCGCGAACCGCAGAAAGCTCATCTTTTACAATGGTTTGAATGCGGGCGCGCGACGAGAGAATATCCAGATAATCCTTGATCTCGGCGCCGATCTGATTGAGTTCCTCATCGATTTCATCACGGCCGAGAGCGGTCAGACGTGCAAGACGAAGTTCGAGGATCGCGCGGGCCTGCTCTTCCGAGAGGTTGTAGGTGCCGTCCTCGTTGATGCGGTGACGCGGGTCATCGATTAGCCGGATAAGCGATTCGACGTCGGCGGCGTTCCAGCGGCGAGTCATCAGCTCTTCGCGGGCCGTCTGCGGATCCGGCGCCTGGCGAATGACGCGGATGACTTCATCGATATTGGCGACAGCAATCGCCAGACCGACCAAGACGTGGGCGCGATCGCGCGCCTTGCGCAGCAGATACTTCGTGCGGCGGCTGATGACTTCCTCGCGGAATGCCACGAACGCGCGCAGCATATCCATCAGGTTCATCTGCTCGGGCTTGCCGCCGTTCAGCGCCACCGTGTTGCAGCCGAAGGAGGTCTGCAGCGGCGTATAGCGATAAAGCTGATTGAGAATGACGTCGGCATTGGCATCGCGCTTCAATTCGACGACCACGCGATAGCCCTGGCGGTCGGATTCGTCGCGCAGGTCGGAGATGCCCTCGATGCGCTTCTCGCGTACCAGCTCGGCCATCTTCTCGATCATCGAGGCCTTGTTCACCTGGAAGGGAATCTCGGTGATGATGATCTGCTCGCGGTCGCCGCGCATCGGCTCGATGGTTGCGACACCGCGCATGATAACCGAACCGCGCCCCGTCTCGTAAGCGGAGCGGATGCCGGCGCGGCCGAGGATCTTCGCACCAGTCGGAAAATCCGGGCCGGGGATGATCTGCATCATCTCGGGCAGCTCGATCGCCGGATTGTCGATGAGGGCAATACAGCCGTCGATCACTTCCGAAAGATTGTGCGGCGGAATGTTCGTCGCCATGCCGACGGCGATACCGCCGGAACCGTTGACGAGCAGGTTCGGGAAGCGCGCCGGCAGAACCTTCGGCTCTTCCGTGGTCGCATCGTAGTTTTCCTGGAAATCGACCGTTTCCTTGTCGATGTCCTCGAGCAGCTCGTGGGCAACCTTCGTCAGGCGCGATTCCGTGTAGCGCATCGCCGCCGGCGGATCGCCGTCGATCGAGCCGAAATTGCCCTGTCCGTCGATGAGCGGCACGCGCATCGACCAATTCTGCGCCATGCGGACCAAGGCGTCATAGATCGAAGCGTCGCCGTGCGGGTGGTAGCTACCCATGACGTCGGCGACGGGACGGGCCGACTTCACATACTTGCGGTTCCAGTGATAGCCGCTCTGATGGGCCGCATAGAGGATGCGCCGATGAACTGGCTTGAGACCATCGCGAACGTCGGGAAGCGCGCGGCTGACGATCACGCTCATGGCGTAATCGAGATACGACCGCTGCATTTCCTCCATGATGGAAATCGGCTCGATGCCTGGCGGGAGCTTCCCGCCGCCGGGTGGTGTTTGCTCAGTCAAAACAGATCACGATCTCTTTTAGAATCACTGCGAAATTTATAGCCGAAAGGCCCGGCGAGCGCCAATTTGGGCCGGTGTTTTTGAACAGGCTTTTGCCCTTTAAGCCGCAAAATCGCACATTTCCGTGGCGTAACCCGCCAATAGCAGCGCATGGGCCTTTGCGAAAGCTCGTTCCTCGCATAACAATGGCCGATAACAACGACAGAACAAGCACCGGGGACTATATGGCGAGCTCAGACACGCTGATCAATGCCTTCACCACACTGCTTGTCACTGTCGATGCACCCGGGCTTGCGCCGCTTTTTATCGGCCTCACGGCGGGCATGAATCGCTCCGAGCGCAAGCAGGTGGCGCTGCGCGGCTCGCTGATCGCCTTCTTCATCCTAGCTGCCTTCGCCTTGTTCGGAGCGAGCGTGCTCGGCATCCTCGGCATCTCCATCGGCGCCTTCCGCATCGCCGGCGGCCTGCTGCTTTTCTGGATCGCCTTCGAGATGGTGTTCGAGCGGCGGCAGGACCGGAAAGAGAAAACGACGGAAGTCGCGATCACCCAGGACCATATCCGCAACATCGCGGTCTTTCCGCTCGCCCTGCCCCTGATCGCCGGCCCCGGCGCGATCTCCGCCACGATCCTTTTGGCGGGATCGCTGCAGACAACGCTCGACCGAGCGCAACTGATCGGCGTCATCGCCGCCAATCTCTGCCTTGTCTTTGCCGCGCTCGCCATTTCCGACCGTCTCGACCGCATGCTCGGCGCCACCGGCCGCGCCATCCTGACCCGATTGCTCGGCGTCATCCTGGCGGCACTTGCCGCGCAATTCGTCGTGGACGGTGCAAGGGCGGCGTTGGCCCTTTCGTGAAAGGCTCCATCGTCAGGCCGTTCTTCAAATAGTAAGGGTATGCCTTTCTGAAGACAGCCTTGTTCACCTGTCTGAGTGACGAGATCTCGAGGACAGGTATTCTCACCGAGAAAAATGCCGTTCCAACCATAGAGGCCCAAGGCCATTCTGAAAGAGCTCAAAGGCTCCGCGAGCGATAAAACAACTGACGATTAAGCCATCTGGGCGGCATCGCTGAATCGAAACATACGAAAAAGCCCGCCGTAGGGCGGGCTTTTCAACAATCGGCTTCTGCGCCGGTCTCAGAACGGGATGTCGTCGTCCAGATCGCGCGAGAAATTGCTGCCGCCACCGCTGGAGGCGCGGCCGGCGCCTGCACCGCGACCGGAGGATTGCGAAGGTGGCTGGCCATAGTCATCGCCACCGTAATCGCCGCCACCGCCGCCGTAGCCGCCACCAAAGTCACCGCCGCCGCGACCACCACGGCCGCCGCCGCCCTCGATGGAGCCGCCGCCTTCGCCACGGCCATCGAGCATCGTCAGGGTGGAATTGAAGCCCTGCAGCACGATTTCGGTCGAATAGCGATCCTGGCCGTTCTGATCCTGCCATTTGCGGGTTTGCAGCGCGCCTTCGATGTAGACCTTGGCGCCCTTCTTCAAATACTGCTCGGCGACCTTGCACAGGCCCTCATTGAAGATGACGACACGGTGCCATTCGGTCTTTTCCTTGCGCTCGCCGGAATTGCGGTCGCGCCAGGTTTCCGACGTCGCGATGTTGAGGTTGGCAATCGGGCGACCGTCCTGCGTGCGCCGGATTTCCGGGTCCGCCCCGAGATTTCCAACCAGAATTACCTTATTCACACTACCGGCCATGATACCACCCTACTTGCCGCCCATCGACGGCCCTTAAATTCCATCGGCACACCTTAGACCATTGCCGCCATCAGGTGTTGTTTCAGCACCGTCCAAGGCTTCTTCATCCACAAAGAAATATCCACAGGACATTTTGTTCTTTATTTGTTCTAATTTGTCCTTATGATGATGTCAACAGAATCGAAAACCTGATCCCGCCCGTCATTTCAGCCTCGACACGCGGGCCGGCATCACTAAATAAAGGCAGACTCCAAGGGACCTGCACAAGACGATGAGCGAACTGAAGACTATTTCCATACGTGGTGCGCGCGAGCACAATCTCAAGGGCATCGACCTCGACCTGCCGCGCAACAAGCTGATCGTCATGACCGGCCTTTCCGGCTCCGGCAAGTCGTCGCTGGCCTTCGACACCATCTATGCCGAGGGGCAGCGCCGCTATGTCGAAAGCCTTTCGGCTTATGCGCGCCAGTTCCTCGAAATGATGCAGAAGCCGGATGTCGACCAGATCGACGGTCTCTCGCCCGCTATCTCGATCGAGCAGAAGACCACCTCGCGCAATCCGCGCTCGACAGTCGGCACGGTCACCGAAATCTACGACTACATGCGCCTGCTGTTTGCCCGCGTCGGCGTTCCCTATTCGCCGGTCACGGGCCTGCCGATCGAGAGCCAGACGGTCAGCCAGATGGTGGACCGCGTTCTCGCCTACGAGGAAGGCACCAGGCTCTATATTCTGGCGCCGCTCGTGCGCGGGCGTAAGGGCGAATACAAGAAGGAACTGGCGGAGCTCATGAAAAAGGGCTTCCAGCGCGTCAAGGTCGACGGGCAGTTCTACGAAATCGCCGACGTTCCGGCGCTCGACAAGAAATACAAGCACGATATCGACGTGGTGGTCGATCGTATCGTGGTCAGGCCGGACATGGCCGCGCGCCTGGCCGACAGCTTCGAGACTTCGTTGCGTCTGGCGGACGGTCTTGCCGTTGCCGAATTCGCCGACAAGCCGCTGCCGCCGGAAGAAACCGCTGCCGGCGGCTCGGCCAACAAATCGCTGAACGAGACGCACGAGCGCGTGCTGTTCTCGGAGAAATTCGCGTGCCCGGTTTCCGGCTTCACCATACCGGAAATCGAGCCGCGCCTGTTCTCGTTCAACAATCCCTTCGGCGCCTGCCCTTCCTGTGACGGTCTCGGCTCGCAGCAGAAGATCGACCCGGATCTGATCGTGCCGGAGCCGGAACGCACGCTGCGCGATGGCGCAATCGCCCCCTGGGCCAAATCGAGCTCGCCTTATTACAATCAGACGCTGGAAGCGCTCGGCAAGCATTATGGCTTCAAGCTCGGCAACCGCTGGAACGAGCTGTCGGACAAGGCCAAGGACGTCATCCTCAACGGCACGGAAGACAAGATCGAATTCCACTATGCCGACGGTGCGCGCTCCTACACCACGCACAAGAACTTCGAAGGCATCGTTCCGAACCTCGAACGGCGCTGGAAGGAAACGGATTCCGCCTGGGCACGCGAAGAGATCGAGCGCTTCATGTCGGCAGCGCCCTGCCCGGCCTGCAACGGCTATCGCCTGAAGCCGGAGGCCCTGGCGGTCAAGATCAACAAGCTGCACATCAGCCAGGTCGCGGAAATGTCCATTCGCGTTGCCCGCGACTGGTTCGACGTGTTGCCCGATACCTTCACCGACAAGCAGAATGAAATCGCCGTACGCATCCTCAAGGAAATCCGCGATCGCCTGCGCTTCCTGAACGATGTCGGCCTCGAATATCTCAGCCTGTCGCGCAACTCGGGGACACTTTCCGGCGGCGAAAGCCAGCGTATCCGGCTGGCGTCGCAGATCGGTTCGGGATTGACCGGCGTGCTTTACGTCCTCGACGAGCCGTCCATCGGCCTACATCAGCGCGACAATGCCCGCCTTCTGGAGACGCTGAAGCACCTGCGCGACATCGGCAACACCGTGATCGTCGTCGAGCATGACGAGGATGCGATCCTGACGGCGGACGATGTCGTCGACATCGGCCCGGCAGCCGGCGTGCATGGCGGCCAGGTGGTGGCACATGGGACGCCGCAGGATATCATGGCGAACCCGAAGTCGCTGACCGGCAAATATCTTTCCGGCGAGCTCGGCGTGCCGGTTCCCGAAGAGCGCCGCAAGCCCAAGAAGGGCAAGGAAATCAAGGTCGTCGGCGCGAGGGGCAATAATCTCAAGAACGTTACGGCGTCCATCCCGCTCGGTGTGTTTACCGCCGTCACGGGCGTTTCAGGCGGTGGCAAATCCACCTTCCTGATCGAGACGCTCTACAAGTCGGCGGCGCGGCGCGTCATGGGTGCGCGCGAGATCCCCGCCGATCACGACCGTATCGACGGTTTCGAGCATATCGACAAGGTGATCGACATCGATCAGTCGCCGATCGGCAGGACACCACGTTCGAACCCGGCGACCTATACGGGCGCCTTCACGCCGATCCGTGACTGGTTCGCCGGATTGCCGGAGGCCAAGGCCCGCGGCTATCAGCCGGGCCGTTTCTCCTTCAACGTCAAGGGCGGCCGCTGCGAGGCGTGCCAGGGCGACGGCGTCATCAAGATCGAGATGCACTTCCTGCCCGACGTCTACGTCACCTGCGACGTTTGTCATGGCAAGCGGTATAACCGCGAAACTCTCGACGTCACCTTCAAGACCAAGTCGATTGCGGACGTGCTCGACATGACGGTCGAAGAAGGCGTCGATTTCTTTGCCGCTGTTCCCGCGGTGCGCGACAAGCTGCAGAGCCTGAAGGATGTCGGTCTCGGCTATATCAAGGTGGGACAACAGGCCAATACGCTTTCGGGTGGCGAGGCGCAACGCGTCAAGCTAGCCAAGGAGCTGTCGAAGCGATCGACCGGCCGCACGCTCTACATCCTCGACGAACCCACAACCGGGCTGCACTTCCACGATGTCGCCAAGCTTCTGGAAATGCTGCACGAACTGGTCAATCAGGGCAATTCCGTCGTGGTCATCGAGCACAATCTCGAAGTCATCAAGACCGCCGACTGGATCCTCGATTTCGGTCCGGAAGGTGGCGATGGCGGCGGCGAGATCGTTGCCGTGGGAACACCGGAAGCCATCGTCAAGGAAAAGCGCTCCTATACGGGGCAATTCCTGAAGGAACTGCTGGAGCGGCGTCCGCTGAAGAAGGTTGCCGCAGCGGAGTGAGTTTCACCCGACTGAACGTCCAAGGAGGAGAGCATGACCAAAGCGGGCGAAATCCGCACAGGCATAGGCGGCTGGACTTTCGAGCCCTGGCGCGGGACCTTCTATCCCGACACGCTGAAGCAGAAGGACGAGCTGAACTACGCCAGCCGCCAGCTGAAGGTGATCGAGGTCAACGGCACCTATTACAGCACGCAGAAGCCCGAGGTCTTCGCCAAATGGGCCGCCGACGTTCCAGACGGCTTCATTTTCTCCCTGAAGGCGACGCGCTTCGTCACCAATCGCCGGGTTCTCGCCGAGGCGGGCGAGTCGATGCAACGCTTCCTGGAATCCGGCATCAGCGAGCTCGGCGATCACCTCGGCCCGTTGCTCTGGCAGTTCGCGCCGACGAAGAAATTCGATCCGGACGATTTCGAGGCCTTTCTGAAGCTGCTGCCGGCCAGGCAGGATGGTCTTGCGCTGAAACATGTCGTCGAAGTCCGGCATGATTCCTTCAAGGTGCCGGAGTTCATTGCGCTGCTCGAAAAATACAATGTCGCGCCGGTATGCGCAGAGCATTTCGAGTATCCGATGATCGCGGATGTCACGGCTGATTTCGTCTATGCCCGCCTGCAGAAGGGATCGGACGATATCGAGACCTGCTATCCGCCGCAGGACCTCAAGGCCTGGGCCAATCGCCTGAAAACCTGGGCTGAAGGCAAGGTGCCGGATGATCTGCCGCTGATCGATACGAGCCGCAAGGTCAAGGTCGAGCCGCGCGATGTCTTCGCCTTCATGATCCACGAGGGCAAGGTAAACGCGCCTCCCGGCGCCATTGCGTTGCAGGCAGAGGTCGCGAAGTAGCGGCCTCCCGGAGCCTTTCCGCTTTTGTTCGAATGGCGACAGCGCTCCATCTTTTGTTCTTACGCAATTCCGGTTGGAAAACCGCTGCACAGTTTTCCCTGAACGGCCCTAAAGCGGCTTGACGCTGGCGACGAGATCTTCGGCCGTCAGCCCCTTGCCGGCATGCTGGCCGGCAAGGCCGTGCAGCCAGACACCCGCAGCCGCTGCCTCGAAGGCCGGCGCTCCTTGCGCCATGAGGCCGCCGACGATGCCGGCCAGCACGTCGCCGGAGCCGGCCGTGGCAAGCCAGGGCGGCGCGTTGGCGTTGATCAGGGCCCGGCCATCCGGCGCGGCGATCACGCTGTCGGCTCCCTTGTAGATGATGGCGGCATGAGCGCGCGCCGCAGCAGCCCTCGCCTTGTCGACCTTGCTCAGGGCTTCGTCGGCGGCGATGTCCGGAAAGAGGCGGCCAAACTCCCCTTCATGCGGCGTCAGCACCAATCGTGTCGGACCTTCGGCAAAGGCGTCGAAGAGCTTCTGCGGTTGATCGCGAAACGAGGTGATGCCGTCCGCATCCAGCACCAGATGGCGATCCGCGAGCGCAAGGCAGAATTGTCTCGCCTTGTCGCCGGCACCGAAACCAGGCCCGAGAACGAAGGTCGATAGGCGTTGGTCTGCAAGCCATTCCCGCAACGAGGCTTCATCCGCGATGGGGTGCAGCATGATCGCCGTGAGCAGGCCCGCATTGACGCTCAACGCTTCCGGCGACGATGCGATGGTGACAAGGCCCGCGCCTGCCTTCAGCCCGGCCATGGCCGACATGCGTGCGGCGCCCGTTGCGTTCGGTCCGCCTGAAAAGACGACGAGATGGCCGCGTTTGTATTTATGCGTGTCGGCGTCCGCTGACGGTATTTTCGCCTGCCACTGCGCCGGCGTGTTTTCAGCGATCAAGCCATCGGCATGCGCCCGGACGATGCGGCCGGGAATGCCGATGTCGAAGACCTCAAGATCTCCGCAAAGCTCACGGCCCGGCAAGAGAAGATGCCCCGGCTTGCGCGTCATGAAGGTCACCGTGCGCGCGGCACGGAAGGCTGCGCCAAGGACCTGGCCGCTGCGCCCATCGAGGCCAGACGGCAGATCGACGGCAATCACGGGAACACCCGCCGCCTCGACCCGCGCGATCGTGGCGGCCACGTCATCCGGCACAGGGCGGGAGAGACCGGCACCGAAGACGGCATCGATCACGACATCGCCGAGCCGAGGTATATAGCCGCCGATCGGCTCTCCGCTGACCGGACAATCGGCAAAAGTGCGGGCCGCGTCGCCCTTGAGCTTCTGCGGGTCGCCCAGATGGAAGAGTTGCACGTCGGCGCCGGCCCGTCGCAGGGCGCGGGCTGCCACATAGCCATCGCCGCCGTTGTTGCCAGGCCCGCAGAGAACAACGTATCGAAAGGCCTCGGGGAAGTGTCGGAGCGCGACGCCGGCAACGGCCTGCCCCGCCTTTTCCATAAGTCCATAGGAATCAATGCCGGACGCTGCGGCGGCGCTGTCGACGGCGGCCATGGCGTCTGGGGTGAGGAGCAGGTCGGCGAGCGGCAACATCATGGCGAACATTATAGATGCGAAATCTGCCTCAAAAACAACCGCCATTTCGCCACGCGATTTGATCGATTATTATGCATCTGCATAAGAATTAAACAATAACATTCAAGGCCTTGCTAAGGAACAAACATCACGCGCGCGGCACTTTTTCGGGAAATTTTGCTTATCCCACGCATTTACACGCGAAATCGCTTCCATTTTTCCGAAAAATCCTCATCAATTCATCGTCTCGGTGCAAATTCGCCGGGATTTTTTACGGCGGCTCATTCTCAACTGGCATGATACGTGCATTACGTTGGCCGAGCGGGGAGTAGTCCTGCTGTAACAGGAGAAGCGGAGAGACATTTTCTCATGAAAAAGATCGAAGCGATCATTAAGCCCTTCAAGCTCGACGAAGTGAAGGAAGCCCTTCAGGAAGTCGGCCTGCAGGGCATCACCGTCACGGAAGCGAAGGGCTTCGGTCGTCAGAAGGGCCACACGGAGCTTTACCGTGGAGCCGAATACGTCGTCGACTTCCTGCCGAAGGTGAAGGTCGAAGTTGTATTGGCGGACGAAAATGCGGAGGCCGTGATCGAGGCCATCCGCAAGGCTGCGCAAACAGGCCGTATCGGCGACGGAAAGATTTTCGTTTCCAACGTGGAAGAAGTCATTCGAATCCGCACCGGCGAAACGGGCATCGACGCCATCTAATCCGCCCGGCCCTTGCGGCCGAGGCTCGTTTAATCGTCATCTAAGTCAAGGGAAGTAATTTAATGACGACCGCAAGCGACATTCTGAAACAAATCAAGGATAACGACGTCAAGTTCGTTGACCTGCGCTTTACCGACCCCAAGGGTAAGCTGCATCATCTCACCATGGATATCATCTGTGTCGATGAAGACATGTTCGCCGACGGCGTCATGTTCGACGGTTCCTCGATCGGCGGCTGGAAGGCCATCAATGAATCCGACATGGTGCTGATGCCCGATACGGATACGGCCCACATGGATCCGTTCTTCGCGCAGTCCACCATGGTTATCCTCTGCGACATCCTCGATCCGGTCTCCGGCGAAGCCTATAATCGCGACCCGCGCGGCACCGCCAAGAAAGCAGAAGCCTACCTCAAGGCCTCCGGCATCGGCGACACGGCCTTCTTCGGCCCGGAAGCCGAGTTCTTCGTTTTCGACGACGTGAAGTACAAGGCCGATCCGTACAATACCGGCTTCAAGCTCGATTCCAGTGAACTTCCGTCCAACGACGACACCGACTACGAGACCGGTAACCTCGGTCACCGTCCGCGCGTCAAGGGCGGCTACTTTCCTGTCCCGCCGATCGACAGCGCTCAGGACATGCGCTCAGAGATGCTGACGGTTCTCACCGAGATGGGCGTCACCGTCGAAAAGCATCACCACGAAGTGGCGGCCGCCCAGCACGAACTCGGCATCAAGTTCGACACGCTGGTTCGCAGTGCCGACGGCATGCAGATCTACAAGTACGTGGTGCATCAGGTCGCCAATGCCTATGGCAAGACGGCAACCTTCATGCCGAAGCCGATCTTCGGCGACAACGGCTCGGGCATGCACGTTCACCAGTCGATCTGGAAGGGCGGCAAGCCGACCTTCGCCGGCGACGAATATGCAGGCCTCTCGGAAAGCTGCCTCTACTACATCGGCGGCATCATCAAGCATGCCAAGGCGATCAACGCCTTCACCAACCCGTCGACGAACTCCTACAAACGTCTCGTCCCGGGTTACGAAGCTCCGGTTCTGCTCGCCTATTCGGCTCGTAACCGGTCCGCCTCCTGCCGCATCCCGTTCGGCTCGAACCCGAAGGCAAAGCGCGTCGAAGTCCGCTTCCCCGACCCGACCGCCAACCCCTATCTCGGCTTCGCTGCCATGCTGATGGCAGGCCTCGACGGCATCAAGAACAAGATCCATCCCGGCAAGGCCATGGACAAGGACCTCTACGACCTGCCGCCGAAGGAACTGAAGAAGATCCCGACGGTTTGCGGCTCGCTGCGCGAAGCGCTGGAAAGCCTCGATAAGGACCGCAAGTTCCTCACCGCCGGCGGCGTCTTCGACGACGACCAGATCGATGCCTTCATCGAACTGAAGATGCAGGAAGTCATGCGCTTCGAAATGACCCCGCATCCGGTCGAATACGACATGTACTATTCGGTCTGATATCGAGTGAGAAAGCCCCGGCTAGCCCGGGGCTTTTTACTGGCCGCGCGTTTCGGGTGGCCATTCCACCGCACGAGAGCCATTGCGTGTTGCAAGCTCGATTCGCGCGGCGGGGAACCGGGCCGAGTGTGACGGTTCGATGAAGGAATGGGGGCAAAATCCTTGATATCAGTGGTGAAAGTCACCACATGATTACTTGAAAGGAAGTCGTGCCATGAAACAACGCAACGCAAAGTTCAATATAGGCGATGTGGTTCGACACCGGATGTTCCCCTTCCGTGGTGTCGTCTTCGATGTCGATCCGGAATTCGCAAACACGGAGGAATGGTGGAATTCCATTCCCGCAGAAGTGCGGCCGGACAAGGATCAGCCCTTCTACCACCTTCTCGCCGAAAACGACGAGACGGAGTATGTCGCATACGTCTCGGAACAGAATCTCGTGAACGACGAAAGCGGCCTTCCGCTTCGCAATCCGCAGATTGCCCAGATTTTCGACCAGGCGCCCACGGGACAGCTCAAGCCCAAGATGAGCTTCGCCCACTAAGCACTTGTAAAACCAGTTCCATTTCAAGCGGAAGGCGCTCCCAACGCCTTCCGTTTTTGTTTCAGGCGGCTCGGCGTTTCGTGGAATCGCGGAACCGCTCTATCTCTTTGTTTCTACGCAATTCCAGACGGAAAACCGCTGCCCAATTTTCCTGGAATTGCTCCGGCGGCATGGCCACCGGATTGGTCACAAAGAAAAAGCCCGGATTCCTCCGGGCTTTTCAATGAAACGATGTTTCGCAAGCTTACTGCTGCTTGGCAGCCTTCTGCGCGTCTTCGAGCTTCTTGCGTGCTTCCTCAGCCTTCTTCTGCATGCTGTCCTGCAGGCTCTTCTGGCTTTCAGCGAGCTTAGAGTCGGAGATTGCCGGGCCGTCATAGGCGGCGCCGAAGCCGCCGAGCGAAATCTTGATCGGGTTCGGTGCGCGACGGAAGTTGATCGAGGTGAAGGTCACATCGGTGCCCTTCTTCAGCGAAGCGATCATGGCGTCCGTCAGCGGCACTTCGGCGGTGCACTTGTCCGGAAGGCAGACGGCGTAGTCGAGCTTCTGGCCCTTGCCACCATCGACCTGCATGGTGATGCCGGGCGGGATCAGGCGAGCCGTCGGAACGGAAATCTGCAGGATCTTGCGGTTGACCTTGCCATCGACGGAGATGAGGCCGACAGCCGTTACCAGCTGGCCATTGTTTGCCATGATCAGGTTCTGCACGATGCAGATATCGGCATCGTCCTGCTTGGCGCAGGTCTTGTACCAGCCCAGACGCGGCTGGTTGGGATCGCCACCGCCGTCGGCAGGAGCTGCGTTGGACGCATCCTGAGCAAAGGCGGCCGCCGGCATGGCCGCGCCGATCATGAGAGCCAGAGCAGAGAGACCTGCCCGCATTTTGTTGTCAGTCTTGAACATCATAGCGAAACCGCCTCCTGAAATCCGCTGCGGGACGACAGCGCGCCGTCCCATGCAATTCGGGTCAAACCGTCGTTCACCTGTCGAATGAATAAGGCAAATACATGACCCGGGAAACCCGGCACTCCTGTTACATCGCACTGGCGCGGATATCCAGCTTTTCTTTGGTCTTTTCTGCCGACACCTAAGAATTCCGCGGTCGCGTGTTGAATTCGGCACGCTCATGATAAGGTTCCGCCGAATCGTACCCTTACCGGAAAGGATGCCATGCAAGCGCTCCGGATCGCTGTCTTCCTGTTCTTCGCAGCCTTGTGCAACGCCGTAGTGGCGCAGCCGCTCCATGGCATTGCCATGCACGGAGATCCGGCGCTGCCGGCTGACTTCAAGCATTTCCCTTACGTCAATCCGGATGTCAAAAAGGGCGGCCGCATCAGCTATGGCGTCGTCGGCACCTTCGACAATCTCAATCCCTTCATTCTAAAGAGCATGCGCACGACGGCGCGCGGCATGTGGGATCCGGAATTCGGCAACCTCATCTATGAGCCGCTGATGCAGCGCTCGCGCGACGAACCTTTCACGCTTTACGGCCTGCTGGCGCAGACGGTCGAGTGGGACGACAGCAGGAGCTATATCCAGTTCAACCTCAATCCCGGCGCCAAATGGTCCGATGGACAGCCCGTGACGCCGGACGACGTGATCTTCACCTTCCAGATCCTGCGCGACAAGGGGCGTATCCCCTTCTCCTCCTGGCTCGACACGATCGGCAGCATGGAAAAGGTCGGCGATCATGGCGTGCTGATCCGCTTCAACGATAAGGCCAACCGCGAGACGCCGCTGATCATTGCCTCGTCTCTGCCGATCCTGCCCAAGCACGCGACCGATCCTGACAGTTTCGACCGCACGACACTCAGCATCCCAATCGGCTCCGGCCCGTATCGGGTAAAAAGCGTCGATCCCGGCCAGCGAATCGTCTTCGAACGCAATCCCGACTATTGGGGCAAGGACATTCCGACGAAAGTCGGCGTCGACAATTACGATCAGGTGGTGGTGAACTACTTCCTGCAAGACACGACCGTGTTCGAATCCTTCAAGAAGGGCGATCTCGACATCTATCAGGATGGCAGCCCCGCCCACTGGCAGCAGGCCTATAATTTCCCGGCGGTCAGCTCCGGAGCCGTCGTAAAGGAGACATTCACGCCGAAGCTGCCGAGCGGCATGCTGGGCTTCGTGTTCAATACGCGCCGGCCGATCTTCGCCGATAAGAATGTGCGCAAGGGCCTGGCGCTCGCCTTCGATTTCGAATGGTTCAACCGTAGCCTTGCCTCCAGCGCCTATACGCGCACCGAAAGCTACTGGCAGAACTCCGATCTCTCGTCCTTCGGCACTCCCGCCGATGCCAACGAGCTCGCCATGCTTGGCCCAATCAAGGATCATATCGACGCCGATGTACTAGACGGCACGTACAAGCTCCCGGTCAGCGACGGCTCGGGCCGCGATCGCAAGATCCTGCGCAAGGCCGTCAACTTCCTCAAGCAGGGCGGCTATACGATCAAGGGCGAGCGCATGGTCGACAGCGCCGGACGGCAGCTCAGCTTCGAAATCATGACGCAGAATGCGGATCAGGAGCGAATCGCCCTCGCCTACCGCCGCTCGCTGGCGCTGCTCGGCATCGCCGTCACGATCCGCACCGTCGACGATTCGCAATATCAGCTGCGCACAACAAGCTACGACTACGACATGATCGTCAAATCCTATCCCTCGTCGTTGTCGCCAGGCATCGAGCAAGTCGGGCGATGGGGTTCCGTCGCCGCAAAGACGCCGGGCAGCCTGAATTTTGCCGGTGTTGCGGATCCTGACGTCGATACGCTGATCGACCATTTTCTGACGGCGCATTCCGCCGATGATTTTCGCGACGCCGTGCGCTCGTTCGATCGCATCCTGATTTCGGGCTATTACGTCGTGCCGCTCTATCATATCGCCCAGCAGTGGGTAGCGCGGCGAAGCCACATCGCCCATCCCGACATATTGCCGCTCTATGGCTACCAGTTGCCCGTCTGGTGGGACGCCTCGGTGCAATGATGCCGGTTGGTTCCCTTTCGGTAACTGGTTGAAGCCATCGCCACTTAGGCATAGATGGGGAGGATCAGCCCGGAGACCGAAAGGACGAAACCATGGAACGCATCACGATCGATATTGTCTCAGACGTCGTCTGCCCATGGTGCTATCTCGGCAAAGCCCGCCTGGAGCTGGCGATTGCGGAGGTGCAGGACGAAGTGGGTGTCGACCTCAACTGGCGCCCCTATCGTCTGAACCCGGACTATCCGCCCGAAGGCGTCGACCAGAAGAAGGCGCTGGAGCAGAAGCTCGGCGGCGCCGAGCGTGTGGCGCAGGGACACAAGATGCTGACCGATCTCGGCCGCGAAGTGGGCATCAAGTTCGATTTCGACGCCATCAAGATCGGCCCGAACACACTCGACGCCCATCGCCTGATCCACTGGGCCGTCACGGAAAGCCGCGAAAAGCAGGACAAGGTCGTCAACGCCCTCTTCAAGGCCAACTTCGAAGAGGGCCGCAATGTCGGCGACCACGCGGTTCTGCTCGATATCGCTGAAAATGCCGGGCTCGACCGCTCCGTCGTCGCCACACTGCTTGCCTCGGATGCCGACCGTGACCTCATCGTAGCCGAAATCGACGCCGCGCAGAAGATCGGCGTCACCGGCGTGCCCTTCTTCATCTTCGACCAGCAATATGCCGTCAGCGGCGCCCAGACCCCGGATGTGATCGCCGGCGCGCTGCGCGATATCGCCAAGATGAAGGCCGAGGCCCGAGCCGGGATGAATTGAGCGGCGTCAGCCGCTTCTGCGACAGCCGGCAGATGCTTTCCATTGCTTTCGGGCACGAGATATCCGTGAGCGCCGGAAGCGGCTGTGCATGGAATTCAGGCCCGGCCGCAAACCGAACGTTTCAAGGCACCGATCATCGGGAAGGGTCGCTGATCGGTGCTGCTCCCCTCAGGCCAGCCCTGCCAATGCGACTGCATCTTCCCCCGCCGGATAATGCAGTCGGTCTGAGCCATCGTTGACGGCGAGCCATATCGTCGCGGCCACGTCGCTTTCCTTTGTCGTGAGGGGTGGATTGGCAAACCCCGCAAAAATCGGCCGAGCGAAATCGAGATAGGCTTCGGGGATCAGGTCCATGACCGGAACATCGGTGTTTGCCGCAAACCGCGTCGTTGGCGCATAGCCGGGCTCCACGAGTTTCGCACGCACTCCGAAGGCGGCCAACTCATGGGCAAGCGACCCGGTAAAACCCTCAATGGCCTGCTTACTGGCAGTATAGGCCGCCGCCAGCGGCATCGATGCCAGCGTCACGCTGGACGTGACATTCACGATCACTCCGGACCGGCGCTCGCGCATCTGCGGAATAACTGCCTGGGTCATCGCCATCACGCCAAAGGTGTTGGTCTCGAATACCTTGCGCACATGCGACATCGACGTCGCCTCGAAGGCGCCGACGACGCCGATCCCCGCATTGTTCACCAGAACATCGATCGGCCCCGCCGCCTCGATCGCAGCCGCGATGCTCTGCGCACTGGTCACGTCCAATGGCAGGATGCGAACCGACTCGGGCAGCAGGTCTGTGCGGGGGGTGCGCATGGTGGCGATGACGGTCCAGCCTTGCGCGTGAAAATGCCGGGCGGTCTCCAGCCCGTAGCCGGACGAACAGCCGGTGATAAGGACAGTATTCATGTCGATCTCCTGTGATCTTCGTTGACGAGACCGATGTAACGGACATAATTAGGACTATCATCAATCATTCGTCCGAATTTCATTCGCAAAAGTCCAGAATGCCTGACCCGCTTACTGACGTGATCCAGCTCCTTCGACCTCGTGCCGTCTTCTCGAAGGAGATCAGCGGCGCCGGACGCTGGGCTGTGCGCTATGCCGAATTCGGCCAACCGGGTTTCTGCGCGGTGATTGAAGGACGATGCCGACTGGCGGTCGAAGGCGAAGCAGCGGTCGTTCTCGAAGAAGGTGACTTCGTCCTGCTGCCGGCCACGCCGGCCTTCACCATGTCCGGCTTCGAGCCCGCAACGGTTCTGAACATCGATCCGAAAACAGCACCGCCGCCCGCCGGGGAAATTCGCTATGGCCGACAACATGGGCCTGCCGACGTTCGACAGTTCGGCGGCTGGTTCTCGTTCGGTTCGCCCGATGCAGCCTTGCTGGTCTCGCTCCTGCCGCGGATGATCCACATTCGCGGGGTTCCGCGGCTGGCGCAGCTGGTGCATCTGGTCGGCGAGGAAGCAACTGGCGAAAATATCGGCCGCGACCTTATCCTTGAACGCTTCGCGGAAATCCTGCTCATCGAAGCGATGCGTGCCGCCCCTGCGCGAGAAGCGCAACCGGGTCTCCTGCGTGGGCTTGCCGACGCCCGGATTGCAGCCGCTCTGCGCGGCATGCACGGTGATATCGAGCGGGCCTGGACAATTCCGGAATTGGCAAGCGAGGCCGCCATGTCCCGTTCAGCCTTCTTCGATCGCTTCTTGCGCCTGGTCGGGCTCAGGCCCATGGAATATCTGCTGGCTTGGCGAATGGCCGTTGCGAAAAACCTGTTGCGCGACGGAAAGATGGCGCTCGATGAGGTGGCGATGCGGGTTGGCTATGGATCGGCCAGCACGTTCAGCACCGCCTTCAGTCGCCATGTCGGCTTGCCCCCGGGACGCTTCATGCGGCGCTCGAATATGCAACGTGAAGCCGCATCTACGCCATAGACAGCTGGCTGCGTTCCGCAAGGCGATTGCCGGGGGTATTCGAAGCTGGCAGCGGCGTGCTTGAAACCGAAAAAGAAACGGGGCTTTTGTCAGCCGAAAGAGCGCTGAAAGCCCGCCTCCCTATTTCGCGAGCTCCGCCAGCTGGGTCATGACCACGGCCGCGCCCTGCAGCCGCTTTTCCGGCGTCGGCAGATCGCGGGTCAGGAAGACACTGTGATCGGGGCGGATCTTGGCCATGGTGCCCTGCTTGGCGATGTAGCCGACGAGGTTGGCCGGGTTCGGGAATTCCTTGTTGCGGAACTGCACGACGACGCCCTTCGGGCCGGCATCCAGCTTCTCGACATTGGCAATGCGGCAGAGCGACTTGATGTAGACGATCTTGAGGAGATGCTGCACCTCGATCGGCAATGGGCCGAAACGATCGATCATTTCGGCGCCGAAACCGTCAATCTCCTTGATTTCGGTGATCTCGCCGAGGCGGCGATAGAGCGCCATGCGCAGGTGTAGATCCGGCACGTAATTGTCGGGGATCATGACCGGCGTGCCGACGGAGATCTGCGGCGACCAGCCGGTATCCTGGATCTCGTCGATGCCCTTGACCTCGGCGACGGCCTCCTCGAGCATCTGCTGGTAAAGCTCGAAACCGACTTCCTTGATATGGCCGGACTGTTCCTCGCCGAGCAGATTGCCGGCGCCGCGGATATCGAGGTCATGGCTGGCGAGCTGGAAGCCCGCACCGAGCGTATCCAGCGACTGCAGCACCTTGAGCCGACGCTCAGCCGTCGTCGTCAGCACCTTGTTGACCGGCAGCGTGAAGAGCGCGAAGGCGCGGACCTTGGAACGTCCGACGCGGCCACGGAGCTGATAGAGCTGCGCAAGGCCGAACATATCTGCCCGATGGACGATCAGCGTATTGGCTGTTGGCACGTCGAGGCCGGATTCGACGATGGTGGTCGAGAGGAGCACGTCATAGCGGCCTTCGTAGAAGGCATTCATGATGTCTTCCAGCTCGCCGGCCGGCATCTGGCCATGCGCGACGGCCACCTTCAGCTCCGGCACATCCGATTGCAGGAAGGCGTGGATATCGGCGAGATCGGCAAGGCGTGGACAGACATAGAAGCTCTGGCCGCCGCGATAATGCTCGCGCATCAGCGTTTCGCGGATCACGAGCGAATCGAACGGCGATATGAAGGTGCGCACCGCCATGCGGTCGACCGGCGGCGTGGTGATGAGCGACAGCTCGCGCACGCCCGTCATCGCCAGCTGCAGCGTGCGCGGGATCGGCGTCGCCGACAGCGTCAGCACATGCACGTCGCTCTTCAGCTCCTTCAGGCGCTCCTTGTGCTTGACGCCGAAATGCTGCTCCTCATCGATGACGAGCAGGCCGAGATTGGCGAATTGGATGCCAGCGCCGAGCAGCGCATGCGTACCGACGACGATATCGGTCTTGCCGTCGGCCACTTCCTTCTTGGTGAGGGCAAGCTCCTTGGAACCGACGAGGCGCGACGCCTGCTGCACCCGGATCGGCAGGCCGCGGAAGCGCTCGGAGAAGGTCTTGAAATGTTGGCGGGCGAGCAAGGTCGTCGGAACGACGACTGCGACCTGCACGCCGTTCATGGCGGCCACGAAAGCGGCGCGGAGCGCCACTTCCGTCTTGCCGAAGCCGACGTCGCCGCAGACGAGGCGGTCCATCGGCCGGCCGGCACCAAGATCCTCGCGCACCGCTTCGATGGCGTTCATCTGATCGTCGGTCTCGTCATAAGGGAAGCGAGCGGCAAACTCGTCATAGAGGCCATCCGGCGTGCTGAGTACCGGCGCATGCCGGGTCAGGCGCTCGGCTGCGACACGGATCAAGGCGCCGGCCATATCGAGCAGGCGCTTCTTGAGCTTGGCCTTGCGCATCTGCCAGGCGCCGCCGCCGAGCTTGTCGAGCTGCGCCTCGGTGCCCTCGCCGCCATAGCGCGACAGGAGATCGATGTTTTCGACCGGCAGGAACAGCTTGGCGTCGTCGGCATAGCGCAGCTCAAGGCACGCATGCGGTGCGCCGGCGGCCTCGATGGTCCTCAGCCCGACGAAGCGGCCGATACCATGCTCGGCATGAACGACGATCGAGCCCTCGTCCAGCCCCGCCACTTCCGAGATGAAGTCGGCGGCGCGCTTGCGGCGCTTGGAGCGGCGCACCATGCGGTCGCCGAGAATATCCTGTTCGCCGACGACGATAAGGTCGCCCGCTTCGAAACCCGCTTCCAGGCTGAGCACTGCCGCAGCCGCCTCGCCTTTCGCCAATCCGCCGAGATCCTTGAAAGCCTCGATCGTCTTGACGCGTGCCAGCCCATGCTCGGACAGCACCTGCAGGAGGCGGTCGAGCGAACCTTCCGTCCAGGCCGAGATCAGCACCTTGCCACCCGCGGCCCGCTTGTCGGCAATATGCTTGACGACGGCATCGAAGACGTTGACGCGCTCGCTGTCGGCGTTATCGGTCGCGGACCGCGCCCAGCGCGGCCCCTGCCGAGCATCAAGCTCGATCACGCGACGCGCCTCGCCTTCGTGCTCGTTGAATGGCGAGATGCGAATGGCGCCGAAGGCATCGAGCGCATTGCCGAAAGTCTTGCCGTCGAGATAGAGCTGGCCGGGCGTCACCGGCTTGTAGGGAGTGCCCTGCGCCATCTGACCCTTGGCGGGTTGGCCGGAATGCAGACGGGCGTCGTAATAGTCGAAGACGAGCTTGGAGCGCTCCTCGGCCGCCTCGCGCACGGTATGATCCGTCACCAGCCGGAAACCCTTGAGATAGTCGAATACCGTCTCCAGCTTCTCGTAGAAGAGCGGCAGCCAGTGCTCCATGCCGGCGTAGCGGCGCCCTTCGGAAACGGCGACATAGAGCGCGTCGTCGCGCGTGGCTGCCCCGAATGCCGAGAGATAGTTCTTGCGGAAGCGGCTGATCGTATCCGGCGTCAGCGTTACCTCGCTCATCGGATTGAGATCGAGCGAGCGTACCTGCCCCGTCGTGCGCTGGCTGGCCGGATCGAAGCTGCGGATACTTTCCAGCGTGTCACCGAAGAAATCCAGACGCACCGGCTCTTCCGTGCCCGGAACGAAGACGTCGAGAATGCCGCCGCGCACGGCAAATTCGCCGACTTCGCGCACCGTGGCTACACGATCGAAACCATTGCGCTCGAGGCGGCTGGCGATATCGTCCATGCGGATCTGGTTGCCGGGCCGGGCCGAGAACGCTAGGCTCTCGATAATGTCCTGCGGCGCGACTTTCTGCAGCATGGCATTGACGGTGACGAGCACAATGGCCGCATGTGGCTTGCGATGGTGCGCAATGAGACCCGACAATGCCGCCAGACGCCGGGCCGATGTGTCGGAACTCGGCGAAACGCGGTCATAGGGAAGGCAATCCCAGGCAGGCAGGGTAAGCACCGGTATTTCGGGCGCGATGAAGCCGAGCATCTGTTCGACATCGGCCATGTGCTGGCCGTCGGACATGACATAGGCGATCGGCTGGCCGGCCTTTGCCATCTCGGCAATCAGGAAGGGCTCCAGGCCGGCCGGGACATGACCGATCGTCATCGGCTCGCTTGCGGCGAGCAGCTTCTTCGCGTCGAAACCGGGGATCATTTCGTTAGTCCGAACCTTTCGGCGATCTCTTCGAAATCGGGCCTGTAGGACGCCAGGCGCTCAAAGAGAGGCGTCTGCAGATGCTGCGGCGTTGGCTGGCTACCGAGGATCCACCTGAGAAGATCATTGTCTTCCTCGGCCATGATGCGCTCCAGCTCATCGAGATCGGCCTCGGGGAGGCCCGGCAGCTCGTTGTCGGCAAACTGGCCGAAAACCAGATCCATCTCGCGAACGCCGCGATGCCAGCAGCGAAAAAGGATGCGCCGACGGCGGGGATCGAGATCGGCACTGCTGAGGGTGAGCCCAGTCATTGAAAACACCTTTATGTTGATGCGTCTCTATAAAACCAGCATCGAAAGGTGGGAACCGGTTTTTCAGAAAAAAGCGCCGGAAGCGCAATTTTCGGGGGAGTGTTGGCCTCAAGGACGTCGTGCCCGCCGCTGCCCCTTGCCAAACGCGCCCTGCCCGTCGCATTTTGCCGGCCATGCGTCCCGCCATCCTCGATCCGTTGTTCGCCTCCATATCCTCGCTGCCCGGCGTCGGGCCGAAGGTGTCCGAGCTGCTGGTAAAGCTGCTCGACCGCGAGACGATCGACGACTGCCGCGTCATCGACCTCATTTTCCACGCGCCGCACTCGATCATCGACCGGCGCGAACAGCCCGGTATCGCCAGAGCGCCGCAGGGGGCCATCGTCACCATTACCGGTCGCGTCGACCGGCATCAGCCGCCCCCCGCGCGCAGCAACATTCCCTACCGCGTCTATCTGCATGACGAAACCGGCGAGCTTGCGCTGGTCTTTTTCCGCGGCAAGGCGCAATGGCTCGAAAAGCAGCTGCCGGTCGATGAGACCGTTACGGTCAGCGGCAAGGTCGATTGGTTCAACGGCCGCCCCTCCATGGTGCACCCGGACTATATCATGCGCGAAAGCGAGGCGGAAAACCTGCCGCTGGTCGAACCGGTCTACCCGTTGACCGCCGGGCTCTCGCCGAAATTCCTGCGCAAGACCATCGAGGCGGCATTGCCGCGCATCCCGCAACTGCCCGAGTGGGACGATCCGGCGCTTGCCCAGAAGCAGGGCTTTCCCACGATCTCCGATGCCTTCCATATGCTGCACGCGCCAAGGGATGCGGCCGATATCGACCCGCAAGCGCCGGCACGCCGGCGGCTTGCCTATGACGAGTTCCTGGCGGGGCAGCTCTCCCTATCTCTCGTGCGCCAAAGACTGCGCAAGGTGGCTGGAAAGCCCGTACATGCGACTGGAGAAATCAGCCGCAAGATACTGGAATCCCTTCCCTTCTCCATGACGAACAGCCAGCGTGACGCGGTTGCCGATATCCTCAAGGATATGGCGGGCACGGAGCGCATGCTCCGGCTGCTGCAGGGTGATGTCGGCGCCGGCAAGACGCTGGTTGCGCTGATGGCGATCGCCGCCGTGATCGAAAGCGGCGGCCAGGCGGTGCTGATGGCGCCGACTGAAATTCTTGCCCGCCAGCATTATGCTACAATCTCGAAACTCGCAGCAAATGCAAACCTTTCCGTCGAAGTTCTCACGGGGCGCACCAAGGGACGCGAGCGGGATGCGATCCTGGAGCGCATAGCCTCCGGCGAGGCGCAGATCATCATCGGCACGCATGCCTTGTTTCAAGACAGCGTCGCCTATGCCAATCTCATGTTGGCTGTCGTCGACGAGCAGCATCGCTTCGGCGTCCACCAGCGCCTGCGCCTGACCGCCAAGGGTATCTCGCCGCATATGCTCGTCATGACTGCAACGCCTATCCCGCGCACGCTGGTATTGGCCGCTTTCGGTGACATGGACGTTTCCAAGCTCACCGAGAAGCCGGCCGGGCGCAAACCGATCCAGACGATCACCATTCCAAACGAGCGAACGGGCGATATCGTCGGCCGGCTGAGAAGTGCGCTTTCCGAAGGCAAGAAAGCCTATTGGATATGCCCGCTTGTGGAGGAATCCGAAGAATCTGATTTAATGTCGGTCGAGGAGCGTCATGAGACGCTGACCAAGGCGCTGGGTCCGGGCATCGGTCTCATTCATGGCCGAATGAGCGGGCCGGAAAAAGATGCCGTGATGATGGCTTTCAAGAACGGCGAGATCCGCCTGCTGGTCGCCACGACCGTTGTCGAGGTGGGCGTCGACGTACCTGACGCGACCATCATGGTCATAGAACACGCGGAGCGTTTTGGCCTGGCTCAGCTGCATCAGCTGCGCGGACGTGTCGGTCGCGGCGACGAAGCCTCCACCTGTATCCTGCTCTACAAAGGGCCGCTCGGCGAAACCGGTCACGCACGGCTATCGATCATGCGTGATACCGAGGACGGCTTCCGTATCGCCGAAGAAGATCTGAAGCTGCGCGGCGAAGGCGAGCTTCTCGGAACGCGCCAGTCCGGCACGCCCGGCTTCCGCATCGCCAGCCTCGAGGCCCATGCCGACCTTCTGGAAATCGCCCGCAAGGATGCCGCCTATCTCATCGAGCGCGATCCGGAGCTGACCGGCGAGCGCGGCATGGCGGTGCGCACCCTGCTCTATCTCTTCCGCCGCGACGAAGCGATCCGGTTCCTTCGGGCGGGATGAACGGATGGGCGCGGTGCCGCGCCCATCCCTGTTTCGCGGTCTTACTTCGCGGCGAGGCCGGGAATGGTAACCTGGAATACCTGGAACATGGTATCGACGTCGGCCCCGCCATCGCCCTTATAGGCAGCGCCGACCTGATAGCCGTCCTGGGTCAGGAAGTCGTTGTCGTTGGCGATGAACAGGAAGTAATCGTCCGGCAGCTTCGGATCCTGCACGCTGGCGAGCGACATCGCCTCCCACTTTTCAGAGAGATTGTTGCGGTCGTTCGGAGCGCCATTGTGGAGGCCGAAGCGGGCCAGATCGGCACTGTCGTTGATGTCGATGAACTGGCTGACCGCGGCCGGCTTCACTGTCGGATCGAGAACGCCCTTGGGCGCGACCGCTTTGTCGGCATCGAACTGTCCGCCGGCAATGTCGGTGGCGGCGGAGACGTCGACCGCGACGATGCTGCGGTAGAGTGACTTGTCACCCTTCATGCCGTAACCATTGTTGCTGTCGCGCGCGAGCATCAGGAAAGTCTGCGGCGAGAGCGCATAGATTTCGCTCTGGGCGGCGACCGCTGTCTTGCCCTTGGCGTCGGTGAAGACCGGCAGCGGCACGACATATTCGTGGACCAGCTTCAGGTTCGCCGGATCGGCCGCGTCATAGACCAGTGCGCGGGTGTTCTGGCGCGTCGAGCCGGAATCGCCGCCGTCCTGACGGGTTGCGGACTGCAGCACGGCGATCAGGAACTTGCCGTCCGGGGTAAGCGACATGCCTTCCAGACCCTGATTGTTCTGCCGGCCGCTGGTCGGATCTTTCGGATCCGGGGCGGATTCGCCGGGGCCGGGATTGTTGGAAGCGAAGTTGACGACACCGTTGCGCATCGGCAGCAGCGCGGCCGGCGGCGGCGTTGCGGACATCATGCGGCCATCGGCAGCGAAGCGGTAGATATAGGGGCCGTATTCATCGCTGATGAACATCGTGCCGTCGGGCAGACGAGCGACGGCTTCGGTATCGAGCGAGATCTTGCCGTTCGGCGCCTGGGGCAGCAGCGGCATGGCGCCTTCCGGATGGCGGGTGCCATCGGCGGGATCGAGACCGGTGGTGTCGGCACCCTTGTCGTCCTTCAGCAGCAGGGTATCGGCGAGCTTGGCATCGACGCCCGACTGTTCCTTGCCGGCTTCCGGCGCCGCACCGGGCGCGACCGGGCTCAAGGTAACGTCGATCGTGTTCAGGCGCGGGCGATAGTCCGTGGTGCCGACCGCATTGTAGCCACGGTCCGGCAGCAGCCATAGCGAGCCCTTATAGGTGCCGTCGGCGTTGCGAACCCAGTTTTTCGTATCGATCGACATGCCGGAGCCGGAACCGAAGGTTTCGCCGAACTTGTCGCGCAGGTTGGAAGGGATGCGCCCCACGGCGACGCGGCCCTTGTTGACGAGCGTCACGCCCTGGACCGTTACGGAACTATCCGCGAACGCCATCATCGGCGCGGTAAAAACACATGTGGCGAGCGCGGCCGAAAGCAGCGGCAAGCTCCTGAAACGCATATTTTTCAAGGCAATATCCTCCTGATGAAAACCGGTGCGAAGACAACGGCATTCATCTCCAGCGGATAAAGCACCGCAACAAAGGCACTGTCCGGTGCTGACGCTCCGCACATGCTGCTGATGAGATAATCCCGATGCCTGTCCCAGGGACGGTCTAAGACGTCAACATGATACGCACATGACAGCTCGCGCATGACGCGAGGATCGCAGCCGACGACCGGACTTATTCTAGGAGAGCGATTTTTCTAGGAGAGCGATTTCATGGGAACCGGCGGACGCAGGCTTTTTGTCGCGACCAGCTCCTCCCTGTATTCAGGCGCGACAAGGCCGCCGGAAATCAGCAGCTTGGCGCCATCCTCCGGGCTCATGTCGAGGACGGTGATTTTCTCGCGCGGGACGAAAACCAGAAAGCCAGCCGTCGGTACAGGAGTGGGCGGCAGGAAGACCGCCACCATGTCCTGCCCCAGCGCGTTGAACTTCGAGGCGATCTCGCCCTTGGCATCCGTGGAGACGAACACGATCGACCACAGGCCGGGGCTCGGATATTCGATGAGCCCGACCTTCTTGAACGAGGTGCCCTGCTCCTTCAACACGGTTTCGAAGATCTGCTTGACGCTCTTGTAGATGGTCCGCACCAGAGGAACGCGATTGACGATCGACTCGCCGAAACGGACGATGCTCTGGCCAATGAGGTTCTTGGCCAGGAAGCCGACGATCGTGATGAAGATCATCGCGATCAGCAGGCCCGTGCCGGGAACGGCAAAATTCAAATAGCTCTCGGGATCGTAGCGCGCCGGAATATAGGGCCGTACCCAGCTGTCGGCCCAATGGACGACGGACCAGGTCAGCCAGAGCGTGATGGCTATCGGAGCGCAGATAATCAGGCCGGCCAGGAAATTATTTCTGATCCGCGTGGTTACGGATATCTTGATGAGTTTCTCAGTCATTCGCCGCTCGAAAACTCCGTTCCGTCGCTACCGCTACCCGGCAAATCCTCCCCACCATCTCCACTCAAGAAACGTGCCAGAAATCGGCCCTGCATACAACCCGCCAGCCGCGTCGCCGTGCCGAACTGAGGCCCGGCTCACGACGACGTGACGACAAAGGCTCTACAGCGGGGTGTTCTATTCCACCGTCACCGATTTGGCGAGGTTGCGCGGCTGATCGACGTCCGTGCCCATGAAGACAGCGGTATGATAGGCAAGCAACTGAATCGGCAACGAAAAGATGATCGGTGCGATGATCTCGTCGACAACGGGCAAGGTAATCGTCGCCATGGTCGGCAATGTCGAGGCGGCTGCGCCCAATTCGTCGGTGATGAAGATGATTCGGCCGCCGCGCGCCGCCACTTCCTGCATGTTGGAAACGGTCTTGTCGAAGAAGCGGTCGTGCGGGGCGATGACGATGACCGGCATGTTCTCATCGATCAGCGCAATCGGCCCATGCTTCAATTCGCCGGCCGCATAGCCCTCGGCATGGATATAGGAGATTTCCTTCAGCTTCAGCGCGCCTTCCATGGCAAGCGGGAAGCTGGTGCCGCGGCCGAGATAGAGCACGTCCTTGAACTTCGAAATCTCGCGCGACAGGCTTTCCATCTGCGGCTGGATGATGTTCAGGACATTCGCCATGATGCGCGGCATCTCGACGAGATGGCGCACCAAGTCTTCCTCGTCCTTGGTGCTGACGGTACCGCGGGCAACACCCGCTCCAATCGCCAGAGATGCGAGCACGGCGAGCTGGCAAGTGAACGCCTTCGTCGAGGCAACGCCGATTTCAGGACCGGCCAGGATCGGAAACACCGCGTCGGATTCGCGCGCGATGGTCGATTCCTTGACGTTGACCACGGCGCCGATTTTCAGGCCGTTGTCCTTGCAGTAGCGCAGCGACGCCAGCGTGTCAGCGGTCTCGCCGGACTGCGAGATGAACAGCGCCGCCTGCGACGGCGACAAAGGCATCTCGCGGTAACGGAATTCGGAGGCAACGTCGATTTCCACCGGCAGGCGCGCATAGCGCTCAAACCAGTATTTCCCGACCAAACCGGCAAGATAGGCCGTGCCGCAGGCCGAGATCGCGAGGCCGGAAACGCTGCCGAAGTCGATGGACGAAACGTCCGGGCGCACACGATGGCTGGCGAAATCGACGTAGTGGCTGAGCGCATGGGAGATGACCTCCGGCTGCTCGTAGATTTCCTTTTCCATGAAGTGGCGATGGTTGCCCTTGTCGACCACATAGGCGGTTGCCTGGGAAATCTGGCGCGGACGGCTCACTTCCTTGCCGTTGAAGTCGAGAATGGTCACGCCGTCATGCGTGACGATAGCGCAATCGCCATCGACGAGATAGGTGATTTCGTTGGTGAACGGCGCAAGCGCGATGGCATCGGAGCCGAGGAACATCTCGCCCTTTCCGTACCCGACGGCAAGCGGTGGGCCGGAGCGTGCGGCCATCAGCGTGCCGGGATCGTTCTGGAACATCACGGCCAAGGCATAGGCGCCAGTGACGCGGTTGAGCATCTTCAGCATCGCCGCGCGCGGATCCAGCCCTTCGCGGACGTAGTTTGCAAGCAGATGCGCCACCACTTCCGTGTCCGTCTGCGAAACGAATACCTTGCCTTCGGCTTTCAGCTCCTCGCGCAGTTCGGAGAAGTTCTCGATGATGCCGTTATGGACGACGGCAACGCCTTCGACGAAATGCGGATGGGCGTTCGTTTCATTCGGAACACCGTGGGTTGCCCAGCGCGTGTGGGCAATGCCTGTCGTGCCGGGCAGCGGATCCGACTCCAGCCGCTTTTCCAGATTGAACAGCTTTCCTTCGGCGCGGCGGCGATCCATCACGCCGTCATGGATCGTCGCGACCCCTGCCGAATCATAGCCGCGGTATTCGAGACGCCGCAGCGCGTCCACCAGACGGTCCGCCACCGGCTTCGTTCCGACGATCCCAACAATGCCGCACATACAATTCTCCGTCTGGCCTCAGATATGAGGGCAAGTCCTAATCATTCCTGCAGTTTTCTCAATTGCCGTAACGGTCACTTTCGATTTCCGACCGTTACGTCAGTCGCGCAAGGGTTTAGTGGCCGCCCTTCTTCGCAGCCTTGATGGCGAGAGCCCTTTCACGGATCACCTTGGCGCGCTCCGGCTTGATCTCCTGGCGTGCGCGGCCCAAAGCCAGCGCATCGGCGGGAACGTCATCGGTGATGACGCTGCCGGAGGCGATATAGGCGCCATCGCCAATGCGGATGGGGGCCACCAGCGAGGAATTGGAGCCGATGAAGGCATGGGCGCCGATATGCGTCTCGTGCTTGTTGACGCCATCATAGTTGCAGGTGATCGTGCCCGCACCGATATTGCTGCCTGGGCCGATCGTCGCGTCGCCGATATAGGTCAGGTGATTGACCTTGGCGCCCTCGCCGATCTTGCCATTCTTGACCTCGCAGAAATTGCCGACCTTCGCATCGCTGGCAAGATCGGCGCCCGGACGCAGCCGCGCAAATGGCCCGACCGTCGCTCCGGCGCCGACATGCGCGCCCTCGATATGCGAGAAGGCATGGATGACCGCGCCTCCCTCGATCACCGCGCCGGGGCCGAAGACGACGTTCGGTTCGATCAGCGCATCCTGGCCGATCACGGTGTCATAGGCCAGGAACACGGTCTCCGGCGCGACCATGGTCACGCCCGACAGCATCAGCTCATGCCGGCGGCGCTCCTGCCAGAGGCGCTCGATGAAGGCGAGTTCGGCGCGGTTGTTGCAGCCGGTCATTTCGACTTCCGGCGCATCGACGGCCACCGCGCGGCCGCCCAGCGAACGGGCGATCTCGACGAGATCGGTGAGATAGTATTCGCCCTTGGCGTTGCTGTTGCCGATGCGATCGAGAAGATCCAGCGCCTTGCGGCCGTTGATCGCCATCAGGCCGCTGTTGCACCAGGTTATCGCCAGCTCGGCATCGGTCGCGTCCTTCGCCTCGCGGATGGCAATCAGCTCTCCGTCCTTGACCAGCAGCCGGCCATAGGCATTCGGATTGTCGGTGTGAAAGCCGATGACGACGACGTCATTGCCGTCGGCCAGCCCCTGGCGGGCAGCCCGAAGCGGCGCATCGGTCAGCAGAGGCACGTCTCCGTAGGCTACGATGATGTCGTCATAGCCTCGCGCAATCGCCTCGCGCGCTGCCAAGACAGCGTGGCCGGTCCCCAGGCGCTCCTTCTGCAGGTAGGACTCGACGGCAATGCCGCCGATTGCCGCTGCCGCACTGACATCATCCGCGTTGCGCCCGACGACCAGAGCCGCGGCCGAGATATCGGTCTTGGCGATCGCCTCCATGACATGCGCGATCATCGGCCGGCCGGCGATCGGATGCAGGACCTTCGACACAGACGACTTCATGCGGGTACTGTCGCCGGCGGCGAGGATGATGGCGAGGCAGGTACGTTCCATTTCAAGCTCCGAGAAATACGGTCAGGCGCCGCCCGTGACCGGCGCAATCCCCTCATAGCAACAAGTCGAACTATGAACCACGGCGAAATTAGAGATAAGCGTCAGGCATCTGCAAGGGCCGCAAAAGCTTCCAGCACATGCTGACGCCCATCGATGATGACAAATTCCATGGCCTTGTGCGCCGCCAAGCCGTCATGCGCGGCAATCGCATCGACGATCGCCATATGCGTGTCCGCGATATTGCTGAAGCCGTTGCTTGCCGGCGGGGCGCTCATGCGAAACATGCCGACGAGGGCGGCCTCGATAAGCCCGCCGAGCGACCGCATGAATGGGTTTTGCGATGCCTCGGTGATGGCAAGATGGAAATGCAGATCCGCGATGGCAAGACTATCCGACGTATGATGCGATGCGGACATGGAAGCCGCCAGTCGCTTCAGCAGATCAATGTCCTCGCGACTGGCGCGCTCCGCGACAAGGCTGGCCGCAAAGGGCTCGAACGCCATGCGTATGTCATAAAGGTGGAGAAGAAACTCCCTGTTGACCCCGCTTTCGAAGTGCCAGTTGAGCACTTCGTTATCGAACATGTTCCAGTGGATCTTTTCGGTGACGCGCGTCCCGACCCGCGCCCGCGGCACGACCAGCCCTTTGGCGGCCAAAGTCTTCATGCTTTCACGCAGAACGGTGCGGGATACCTTGAAGCGTTGCAGCAGTTCGCTGTCGCCCGGAAGAATGCTGCCAATCGGAAATATGCCCGATACGATCGCCTTGCCTAGCTCATCGACGACCTGAGCATGGCTCGTGCGTGGCTTTCCCTCGGATTTTCTGGTCTCAAGCAATCGGCCACGCAAGCACTCCGTCCTTCCCTCAGACATATCGTCCGTTCAAACGGGAAATCGGCAGAGGGCTCTTCTGCATCAGAATAAACGCAAACAGCGATAAGCCGATCAACATCTTCGCGCACCAGTTGGAAAGCTCCACCGACGATGATGTAGGTCTGAATCAAGCCCTGTATGAAAATTCCGATGAGCGCTCCTCCGACGAACCCCGCTCCTCCCATCAGCAGTGTTCCGCCCAAAACCAAAGCAGCAGTCGCATCGAGTTCGATAGCGGCCGTGGCAAGCGATTATCCGGTAAATATATAGATCGAAAAAACGATTCCGGATAGACCGGCGATGTCTCTCCCCCCGAGGGCCACCTCCTTGGCCTCGGTCGAAAAAATCATATAGTAGCATTTTATCTAAATCATCATTTAACCTGCCAGAATACATGCATCCTTGAGGAAATATTGAAGGTGCTTCTGCGCTTGGACGTTTCCGTGTTCCGCGGCTTTCCGATACCAAAACAACGCCTGACACATGTCCTTTTCGACCCCAAAGCCACCGGCATACGCATTCGCAAGATTCACTTCCGCCGATGGAGCGCCCTGCGCTGCCGATTTCCGAAACCAGTCCAAAGCGCAAGTATAGTCTACCAGCCTGTTGAGGCCGAGAAAGCACATTGTACCAAGACCATTTTGCCCTCCTGGGTCACCTTGATCTGCAGCCTTTTGAAACAGAATTGCCGCTTTCGAATAATCTTTGACCCCATCCTCCGTCAGGTAGATGAAGCCCAAATTGGATTGAGCAACGGGGTTACCAGCGTCGGATGCTTTTTCAAGCCAAGCGATAGCTAGGTCTATATCCCGAGGAACGCCAAGGCCCCATTGATATCGAGTGCTCAAATTTACTTCTGCGTGGACATTTCCTTGTTCCGCCGCCTTACGATACAACTCAGTGGCTTGCGCATCATCTTTGGCAACACCCCGACCATTGGCGTACATTGCCCCTAATGTGGTTTGCGCATCAGATAGGCCTTGCTCTGCCGCCTTTCGATACCAGTTCTGGGCCGCATCGAAGTTTTGCGCCACACCATGGCCGGTTTCGTAGAGAAGCCCCAAGCCATATTCAGCTTGAGCATCTCCATTTTCAGCCAAGGGTTGCCAATATTTCAGGGCGCGCTCGTAATTTCCAGCATAGTACATATCCCGCCCTTCGTCGGCACATGCGGTCGTCTGAAATAGAGCCATAACCGTTGATATTGCGATCAAATATCTGACACGCATAGCAATACCCAACTTTATAGGTGAGTTAGCAATTACGCTGGCAGCGTACTCATTCTTTCACGCGTTTTCACCTTTTAATTGATCTGCCCCACTGGGCAGACCAACTTGGTGACGCATAGAAAAAGGGGCGCCGTGGGCGCCCCTTGTCTACCTCAGTCTATTCGGATGCCTTACTTCGAAGCCGGCAGCTTGTCGTCGACGCCTTCGATGTAGAAGTTCATGCCGAGCAGCGTGCCGTCGTCGGCCTTTTCGCCAGCCTTCAGCCAGGGCGTGCCGTCCTGCTTGTTGATCGGGCCGGTGAAGGGTGCGAGTTCACCGGACTTGATCTTGGCTTCGGTCTCTTCAGCCATCTTCTTCACGTCGTCAGGCATGTTGGTGTAATCGGCCATCTTCAGGATGCCATCCTTCAGGCCGTCCCAGCTCTGCTCGGACTTCCAGGTGCCGTCGAGCAGCGCATGCACGCGCTTGGAGTAGTAGTTGCCCCAGGTGTCGACGATTGCCGTCAGCTGCGCCTTCGGTCCAGCCTTGATCATGTCGGAAGCCTGGCCGAACGCATGGATGCCGCGCTCCTCAGCCACCTGCATCGGTGCGGTCGTGTCGGTGTGCTGCGTCAGCACATCGACGCCCTGGTCGACCATGGCCTTGGCGGCGTCGGCTTCCTTGCCTGGGTCGAACCAGGTGTTCACCCAGACGACCTTGAGCTTGAAGCTCGGGTCGATCGAACGGGCGCCCTGTTCGAAGGCGTTGATGCCCATGACAACTTCCGGAATCGGGAAGGATGCAATGTAGGCGGCACCGTGGTTCTTCGACGTCTTGGCGGCGATCTGGCCCAGGATGTAACGGCCTTCATAGAAGCGCGAATTGTAGGTCGCGAGATTCGGGCCGCTCTTGAAGCCGGTCGCATGCTCGAACTTCACCTTCGGGAATTTCTCGGCAACCTTGACGGTCGCGTCCATGAAGCCGAACGAGGTGGAGAAGATCAGCGAGCAGCCGGAGCGGGCGAGACGCTCGATAGCGCGCTCGGCATCCGGGCCTTCCGGCACGTTTTCGAGATAAGGCGTCTCGATCTTGTTGCCGAATTCCTTCTGGATCTGCTGGCGGCCGAGATCGTGTGCCTGCGAATAGCCGCCGTCCGTGTGCGAGCCGACATAAACGAAGCAGACCTTGGTCGGTGCCGCTTCGGCTGCAGCGGCGAAACCAACGATGGCAGCGGCTGTCGTGGCGAGTGCAAGTGCTAGTTTCTTCATGGTTACCCCTGTTGGTTTGACACTATGAAATCCGTCCGGTTCTTGTTCTTAACGCTCCGGAACGAAGGCCTTGCCGAGCGACGCTGGCGTGTTGATCAAGGTCGCGCGGCGATTTTGAGAGATGATGACGAGAACCACAATAGTCGATGCATAGGGCAGCATCGACAGGAACTGCGAGGGAATGCCGATGCCGAATCCCTGCGCGTGAAACTGCAGGATCGTCACGGCGCCGAAGAGATAGCCGCCGGCCATGACGCGCATCGGCCGCCAGGACGCGAAGACGACGAGCGCCAGCGTCACCCAGCCGCGGCCGGCAGACATGTTCTCGACCCATTGCGGCGTGTAGACGAGCGACAATTGCGCGCCGGCGAGCCCAGCGCAGGCGCCGCCGAACATGACGGCGAGATAGCGCGTGCGGATGACGTCGATGCCCAATGCGTGGGCCGAGCCATGGCTGTCACCCACGGCGCGCAGCTTAAGGCCCGCGCGGCTGCGGAAGAGGAACCAGTTGACCCCGATGAGCAGCGCGATCGAGAGATAGAACGTCAAGTCCTGCTTGAAAAGAACCGACCCGATCAGCGGAATATCCGACAGAAACGGGAAGACGATCTCGTGCAGCTGCACGCCCGGCACGCTGACATAGCCCTCGCCGATCATGCCGGACAAGCCGAGGCCGAGGATGGTCAGCGCCAGGCCCGTGGCGACCTGGTTCGTGACCAGCGTCAGGGTGAGGAACCCGAACAGCAGCGAAAACAACGCGCCCGCAATGATGCCCGTCACCAGGCCGACATAGGGCGACCCGCTTATCTGCGCCCCGACGAAAGCGGCGACAGCGCCGATGATCATCATGCCTTCGACGCCGAGATTGAGCACGCCGGAGCGCTCCACCACCAGCTCGCCGAGGCCGGCGATGACGAGCGGGGTCGATGCCGTGATGATGGTGAGGAGGACTGCTTCAAAGACGCTCATGCGGCACCTCCCCGAACCCGCGACCAGACGAGCCGGACCTTGTAGTAGATCAGCGTGTCGCAGGAGAGCACGAAAAACAGCAGCAATCCCTGGAAGACGCTCGCCGCCTTGGCGGAAATGCCGGGCGACAATTGCGCGGCCTCGCCGCCGAGATAGGTCAGCGCCAGCACGAGGCCGGAAAGGATGGCCCCAAGCGGATTGAGGCGCGCAAGGAAGGCGACGATGATGGCGGTGAAGCCGTAGCCCGGAGAAATCGCCGGCTGCAGATGGCCGATGGAGCCGGAGACTTCCGATATGCCGGCAAGACCCGCCAGCGCGCCGGAGAAGAGGAAGGCGAACCAGACCATTTTCCGCGAGGAGAACCCGGCAAAGCGCCCTGCTCGCCCAGACTGGCCGAGCACGGTTATCTCAAAGCCTTTCAGCGTGTACTTCATTAGGAACCAGGCGAGGATCGCCGCGATCACGGCAAAGACGATGCCCCAATGCGCGCGGCCGGAATCTTCCCATATAGCCGGCAGGACGGCCTCCGGCGGGAAGTCGATGCTCTGCGGAAAATTGTGGCCCTGTGGATCGCGCCACGGCCCGCGCGACAGCCAATCCAGGAAGAGCTGCGCGATATAGACCAGCATGAGGCTGGTCAGGATCTCGTTGGTATTGAAGTGCGCCTTCAGCAAGGCCGGAATGGCGGCATAGAGCGCGCCGCCGATGGCGCCGGCAACGAGCATCAAAGGCAGCACCATCGGCGAGTGCCAATCGGTGAAGATGATCGGGATGTAGGATCCGGCTACCGCGCCCATGGTGAACTGGCCTTCCGCGCCGATATTCCAGTTGTTGGAGCGGTAACAGAGGCATAGGCCAACGGCGATCAGGATCAGCGGGCCGGCCTTGATCGCCAGTTCGTGCAGCGACCAGACCTCCAGCAAAGGCTCGACGAAGAAGGCATCGAGCGCCTCGACGGGATCCTTGCCCATGATGGCGAACATGATGGTGCCGGCGATCAACGCCAGGACGAGGGCAAGCAGCGGCGACAACAAGCCGAACAGCTTCGAGACCTGCGGGCGCTTTTCGAGTTCAATGCGCATGTGCAGGCTCCGAATGCGTCTTGGATTCATTCAGGCCGCCCATCAGCAGGCCGATCTTTTCGCGGGTCAGCTCGCCGGCGGGATAGGACGCCGACAGGCGCCCTTCCGAAATGACGGCAATGTCTGTCGCGACTTCGAAAATCTCATCGAGATCCTGGCTGATGACGAGCACGGCCGAGCCGTCGCGGGCGAGATCGACCAGAGCCTGGCGGATGCGGCTGGCAGCGCCCGCATCCACGCCCCAGGTCGGCTGATTGACGACGAGAACGCGTGGCTGCCGATCCAGTTCGCGGCCGACGATGAATTTTTGCAGATTGCCGCCGGAAAGCGCACTGGCGGCCGGGTCCTCGCCGCTCTTGCGCACATCCATGGCCGCGCAGATCCGCTTCGTCGCCTGCTTGACCGCGCCGTGCCTGATGACATTGAGGAAGCCGCCACCCAGGAACGCCTTGCGATCCGACTGGTTGCGGGCAAGCACGAGATTGTCCGACAACTTCAATGCCGATACGGCAGCGTGGCCGTGACGCTCTTCCGGCACGAAACCGGCACCCAGCAACCGGCGCGCATTGATGCCCTTGGTGCCAACTGCCTTGCCGCGCACCTGGATCAGATCGTCCGACGCCACGGTGTATTCTCCTGAAATGACATCGAACAACTCGCCCTGGCCATTTCCGGCGACACCGGCGATCGCCAGGACTTCCCCGGCGCGCACGCGCAAGGAAACATCCTTCAGCGACATGGCGAAGGGAGTACGGGCCGGCGCCGAAAGACCGGCGACTTCCAGGAGAATGTCTCCCTTCTTGCCAAGGCCTTCATGCTGCACGCTCGCAACATCGCTGCCGACCATCATGCGGGCGAGCGATCCGGTCGTTTCCTGCCGCGGATCGCAGGCACCCGTCACCTTGCCATGGCGCAGCACGGTGGCGCGCGAACAGATGCGCTGCACTTCCTCCAGCCGGTGGCTGATGTAGAGTACGGAACGCCCCTCATCCCTCAGCTGGAACAGCGTTTCGAAGAGACGATCGGCCTCCTGCGGCGTTAGAACGGAGGTCGGCTCATCGAGAATAATGAGCTTCGGGTTCTGCAGAAGCGCGCGAACGATTTCGATGCGCTGCCGTTCGCCAACGGAAAGATCGGCGACATGCGCGTTCGGGTCGAGCGGCAGGCCATAGGCATGCGAAAGCTTTGCGGCTTCCTCGGAAATTTTCGCAAGCGGGATATTGCTGTCGAGCGAGAGCGCTATATTTTCGGCGACAGTCAGCGCTTCGAACAAGGAAAAATGCTGGAATACCATGCCGATGCCGAGCTTGCGCGCGGTGCCCGGCGAGTCGATCGACACGGGCTGCCCCTTCCAGACGATCTGCCCATGCGACGGCTCGAGCACGCCGAACAGCATCTTCACGAGCGTGGATTTGCCAGCACCATTCTCGCCCAAAAGAGCGTGAATTTCGCCTGACTGGATTTCAAGATCGATTTCGTTGCAGGCTGCAAAACTGCCAAACAGTTTCGTCAGTTTGCGAACCGACAATAGTGCACCGGCTGCCGGCGCATCGGATGACGACACGTTCCCCTCATTTCCTTCCCACCGTCCTGCCCTTTACGGATCTATGGGATCAGTAGTGTAGTTCCACTCGTTTTCCTGGCTTCCAGATCCGCGTGCGCGCGCCCTGCATCGCTCAACGGATAAGTCTGATGAATATTGATACGCACTTTGTTGCTTTGCACAACAGCAAATAATGCGCCGGCGCTGGCTCTCAACTCTTCTGGTGTGCCGACATAGGCGAAAAGGCTCGGACGCGTCGTGAAAAGCGAACCCTTCTGGTTGAGGATGGCCAGGCTGAAATTCTCGATCGGGCCGGACGATTGACCGAAGGTCACCCACATGCCGCGCGGCTTCAGGCAATCGAGCGAGTGCGGAAAGGTATCCTTGCCGACCGAGTCGTAGACGACATCCACGCCCTTGCCGCCGGTAATCTCGCGGACGCGATCGGCAAAGCTGCCCTTGCTATAATCGATGACGTGGTCGTAGCCATGCGCCAATGCCAGCTCCACCTTCTCAGGCGAGCCTGCCGTTCCGATCACCGTGGCAGCACCGAGCGCCCTGGCCCATTGGCCGGCAATCAGGCCGACGCCGCCGGCAGCCGCATGAAACAGCAAGGTCGTTCCGGGGCCGACCTTGAAGGTGCGGTTCAGCAGATATTCGGCCGTCATTCCCTTCAGCATCATCGATGCCGCAGTCTCGAGTGGGATATCGTCCGGCACCTTGACCAGATGGCGGATATCGATGTTGCGCTCGACGCTATAGGCGCCGTCGCTGCCGACATAGGCGACGCGGTCGCCCACGGCAAAATCGGTCACGCCAGGGCCGACTTCGGTGATCGTACCTGCAGCCTCCTTGCCGAGCGGCAATGGAAACTGCGGCGCCTTGTAAAGCCCGGAGCGGAAATAGACGTCTATGAAGTTGAGGCCGATCGCAGCATGGCGGATCTGCACCTCGCCGGCGCCCGGAGGCGGCAGATCCACCTCCTCCAGCTTCATGACATCGGGACCGCCATTTTCATGTATGCGGATGACCTTGGTCTTCTTCATGACGCTCGATCCTCATTGACGCCCGAGAGACGGGAAGAACTGCAGCACGGCGCCGATGCAATAGAGATAAATACCACTGACGATGAAGAGAACAACGGCCCATTGCGGCATAACGAAATGCATCAGCAGCGAATAGATGCCGAGCGCCGACCAGAAGAGAAATATGCCGAGGTTCAGCGGCCGCAAGCGCTTGACCCGCACGGGATGCAGGAAATTGATCGGCAGGAAGGTCAAGACGACGGAAACACCGACGAGAACCATGGCCGTCGTTGCGCTGGCGTCGATGACGAAGAGCGTGAAGATCACCATGTTCCAGACGACCGGGAAACCGGAGAAGAAATATTCATCGGTCTTCATGCCGGTATCCGCGTAATAGATGGCGCTGGAAACCACGATCATGCCGGCCGCGACGAACGACCACGGCTCGCCGATCATGCCGCTTTCATAGAGCGCAAAAGCCGGCAGGAGCACGTAGGTCACGTAATCGATGATGTTGTCGAGCGTATCGCCCGACCAGTTGGGCAGGACTTCCTTGACGCGAACCTTGCGGGCGATCGGCCCGTCGATGCCATCGACCAGCAGCGCCAGGCCAAGCCACCAGAACATATCGACAAACCGATGCTCGGATGCCGCAACCACCCCAAGAAAGGCGAGAAACGATCCGGATGCCGTCAATATATGAACGGAGAAGGCACGCATCTCCGCATAAGGCACCCGCTTGTAATTGAAGATTTTCATCCGCCCCGTGACTCGCCTGCTTATGCGCCTGCCCCGGCAGGCGGTTTTTCGCTAATATGCATCCTTTGGTTTGCACCGCCAGCACAAAAGCTTCGATCCGGTCACGCTAGCGCGACTTGCTGTCATTTTCACCCGTTGCGATGTTTCATCCCATGGATTTCAACAGGCTAAGCGCCTATTTTCAGAACCAGAGGCAATTGAGGCATCGATATGAAGCAGATTGAAGTGGCCGTTATCGGCGGTGGCCTGGCCGGCATGACTACGGCTTTCGCGCTCGCGCGCGGCGGAAGATCCGTCGCCCTTGTCGCCGCGCCGCATAACAAAGCCGACAAGCGGACGACGGCGTTGATGGACCAATCGATCCGCTTTCTGGAACGCCTGACATTGTGGGACAGGATCGCGCCTTCGGCGGCTGCGCTGACCACGATGCGCATCATCGACGGCACTTCGCGGCTGTTGCGGGCGCCCACCGTCTCTTTCAGATCGTCGGAAATCGGCCTGGAGGCCTTCGGCTACAACATTCCGAACGCCGTATTGCTCGATAGCCTCAGCCAGGCCATCGAATCGGAAGGCAATATCACCCGCATCGAGGCCACAGCGTCCGAAATAGTCTTCCGCGACGACGGCGTATCGATCAGCCTCGACAACGGCGATTCGATCGATGCCGAATTCGTCGTCGGCGCCGACGGGCGCAATTCGATGGTGCGCGAGACGCTGGGGATCAAGGTGAAGGGCTGGTCCTATCCGCAATCGGCCATGGTGCTGAATTTTGCGCACAGCTTGCCGCATCAGAACATTTCCACGGAATTTCATACGGAAAGCGGACCGTTTACCCAGGTTCCCCTGCCTGGGAGACGCTCCAGCCTCGTCTGGGTCCAGAAGCCGGCGGATGCCGCCGCCAATGCCGAGAAGTCGCTCGAAGAGCTTGGCAGATTGGTCGAGGAGCGCATGCAATCGATGCTCGGTCAGGTAACCGTGGAGGATAGCGTGCAGGTCTGGCCGCTTTCCGGCATGACGGCTCATCGCTTTGGCAAGGGCCGTGCTGCGCTGATCGGCGAAGCAGCGCATGTGTTTCCGCCGATCGGCGCACAGGGCCTCAATCTGAGCCTGCGCGATATACTGGCGCTGTCGGAGATACTCTGCTCACGTCCGGATCAACCGATTCCGGCGACATCAGGCGACAGCTTCGACCGCAAGAGGCGCGCCGATATCGTCAGCCGCACGGCAAGCGTCGATCTCCTCAATCGCTCCCTGCTGTCGGACTTCTTGCCAGTACAGATGCTGCGGGCTGCGGGCCTGCATGTGCTTTCCGCCATCGCTCCGCTCCGCAATCTCGTCATGCGCGAGGGCATCGAGCCCGGCGGCAGCCTGCGCAATTTTCCGTCGATATTACGGGAAAAGCTGCGCCGGTAAGACGCCCGATTTTATGACATAAAGAACAAGCGAAACCGTCACCACGGAACAGGCCGTGGTGATCAGGATGGTGGCGGAGGCTCGTTCCTGCCAGACGCCATATTGCTGGCCGATGACGAAGACATTCGTCGCTGTCGGCAGCGCTGCCAGCAATACGGCCGCCTCGATCCATATGGGATCGAAACCGCCGACAAACTGCAGAACAGCATAGACGACGAGCGGATGCAGGATGAGCTTTGCCGGCACGATATAGCCGATCTCGACTGGAATTCGTTTCAGCGGGCGCAAGGCAAGCGTCACGCCCATGGCAAATAATGCACATGGTGCAGCCGCTTGCGCGAGATAATTAATAAACCGCTCGAAGGCGACCGGTTGATTGAGCGAAAACGCCGCCACGAGGAAACCGAGAGCGGTCGACAGGATGAAGGGGTGCAACAGCACTTTGCGGGCGATATCCGCGGCAAGCCGCAACGGCGAACGCCTGTCTCCGCCTTCCAGCGCCATCAAGGCCGGCGCGACGATGAAATGCAGCGCATTTTCGAAGCAAACGATCAGCGCTACGGGAACGGCAGCCCTCTCGCCCAGTGCCAATAGCGCCAGGCCCGGCCCCATATAGCCTATATTGCCATAGGCGCCGGCAAAGGCCTGGATCGTGCTATCCGCCAAAGAGTTGCGACGCAGGAAACGGCCGGCCAGAAACAGCAGCAGGAAGATCGAATAGGTCGCGGCGATATCCGTGGCGATAAAATCGATCCGCGTCAGCTGTTCGATCGGTGTCTGGGAGACGAGCTTGAAGAACAGTGCCGGCAATGCGGCATAGATGATGAATGTATTGAGCCAGCCCAGCGCCTCCGCCGGCTGCCTGGTGATGCGGGCCGCGACATAGCCGATGAGGATCAGGCCGAAGAACGGCAGCAGCAGACCGACGATATCAGCCATGGGGGTCAGCCATCGGGCGTGTTCCATTTTGCCGAGAAAATGAGGGCGAAAGATATGGGCCGACTTAGCCGATTTTCATCAGGATCGGAAAGGTCTGCTGAAACCAGATCGCCATATCGCTGATGTAGCCGAAGATGAAGGCAAGACCGGTGAGCACCAGCAGTCCGCCCATGACCTTTTCGACCGTGCCGAGATGACGGCGGAAGCGGGAGAGGAAGCTCATGAAGGCGCCGGAGAAGCCGGCGGCGATCCAGAAGGGAATGGCAAGCCCGAGCGAGTAGACGGCGAGCAGGCCGGCGCCGGCGCCAACCGTTTCACGCGAAGCGGCGATGCCGAGGATGGCGCCGAGCACCGGGCCGATGCAGGGCGTCCAGCCGAAGGCAAAGGCAAGACCCATGATGTAGGCGCCCGTCAGCGTCGCCGGCTTGCCGCCGCTCTGGAAACGCGCTTCCCGCGCCAGAAGGCCGATGCGGAAAACTCCCAGAAAATTCAGGCCCATGACGACGATGATGAGGCCGCCGATCTTGGCGAGAATATCGAGGTGCTGGCGCAGCAGCAGGCCTATGGAAGAAGCGCCGGCGCCAAGTGCGACGAATACGGTGGCAAAACCCAAGGTGAAGAACAGTGCCGACATCAGCACATTGCCGCGAACGCTCGGCGCTGCGACTACGGCTGCGCCGCCGCCCCGGAACTGCTCGACCGATATTCCCGCCATATAACAGAGATAGGGCGGCACAAGCGGCAGCACGCAGGGCGAAAGAAACGAAAGTGCCCCGGCAAGCAAGGCGCTCAGAAGCGAAATATCGGCAAGCGACACGATGGACTCCGGCTATGTCATTCCGGCTCCTTCCTAACGTCGCCAGGGTATGAAAGCCAATCACCTTTTCGAGCGGGCTCGATCGTGTTGCCTTAAAGTTGACGGAATTGAGACGGGCCCGCGGATGCATAAAAGCTAGGTTTTTCAAGCGTGACCAACAGCCGCAGAGCGGCCTTACGAACAAATTGCTTTTGCAAAAATATTGGTTCAAGCTGCCATTGTTCGTCGAACAACGTACATTCCACCCAAGTTATTTAGCGGAGGAAAAGCCCCATGCGAATTGCGACTATGTTCACGACTGCAGCCTTTGCCGCGCTCTTCAGCGTAAGTGCCATGGCACAAACGGCGACCCCCAGCACCACGACAACCACAACCCCCAGCGCAACGACCGCAGCTCCTGCGGCGACCACCACGGCCAAGCCGAAAGCGATGAAGCCGGCTCAGACCGCCGTCTCCAAGGCATGTTCGACCCAGGCTGACGCCAAGGGTCTGCATGGCAAGGCGCGCGCCAAGTTCCGAAGCGACTGCAAGAAAAACGGCGGCAAGGCCTAAAAGCCGAGGCTCGTCTCAATCACCGGTCAACTTTGCCGTTGAAATGACGGTAAAGTTGATCGCCGCGGCACATTCGTCGCTCCCAACATAACCGGATGGATACACCCACGGGCAGCTTCGGAAGGCTGTTCGTTCGGCGTATGGTGTCTATCTTTCGGCTTCTTCGCATCGATGAGCGATGCCGCCGTCCATGGCATGGCCACGTATGTCATTGTTTCTTTAAAGCGGATCTCACGCATGCATGCGGTTCGCTCATGCAACAACATGTCCCGCCGCTGTAAAAAAGCCGTCTCGACAGCGGCAATAGTTTGCAACAAACGAGACAAACGCGGGAAACCCGCTGGAATTACACCTTGTTCCTGTTCGGTCGAATCAACGGACGGAGCAGGAAATTGAAACCAGCCATAAATCCTCCCCCTTCAGACGCGCCAACGCAGGCGCATTATCTTGCGGTTTGTCTTTTCGCCCTCGAACCTTCGGTCGAGAGCCTGATCGCTGCCGCAACGAAATCGGGCTGGAAACGGGATTATGTTCTTCTCGCAATCATGGCCATTGCCATGGGCGACAACAGCTCCACGGCAGCGCCGGCGCAGCCAATGTACTCTTGAAACGGTGGCAGATCTGAGTCGCTGCACAGCATAGAGCCACGCGTTGGGTTACGCGGCTCCCGCCTCCCACAAACTTCAGAGCGCCGCTGCCGCCTGACCGAAGACGAAATCGGCTTCGGTGCCATCGGTCAGCCGGACGCGGCCAGAGCCATCGAGACCGTTGGCCTGGCGTGTGGCGATGACGATACCTTTTCGTCCGTCGGAGCAGTGAACAGCCATGGAAATCGTCACCGACGTATCGAGCGCATCATAGGTGCCGGAACACTTGACGGTCTTGCCCTTAAGCCTTCCGGCGACCTGGAAGCTGCCGCCGGACATCGTCGCCGTGGACGTTCCTCGCATGACGTCGCCCTTGCCGGAAATCACTGCCACAGGCACCGTTATGGCGCACGACGCAAGCGACGCCGCCGAGATGGCGACAATGGCGAACCCACTGATTTTCATGAAACTATCCCCCTCAGATAGGGGAAGTTATGCACGCTGGAGGCGAACGGTCAATCCTTGCTCGCCCAAGCGGGTCGGTATCTTTTTATCTTGCTGCAACGGCGCATGAAACCGGCTGGCCCAAATCCGGATTGCTCACGTATCCTTGGGTTTCAGCTCCTTCGTCGCCGGATCGACCTTGCCATCCGCCAGCCTGTTGCGCGGATCGGCAACGAGGGGGGCTTTGTCATCCTCTTTGTCCATCGCATCGACATCATGCGCCTTGCTGTGCTGTATCTTCGCCAGCGCTTGCTTGTCCTGTGTTCCGCCATGCGGATCATCTGACCGATCATGTGCCAAGATTGCGTCTCCTTCTGTTTGGAAGGAAACTCTGTCGATTCGATTCTGTTCCAGAGGAAATGAAGGGTATCGCCAGCGGCCACGCGCTCCGATTGCGGCGCTTAGACATGCGTTAAGAACGTCGCAACAATAAAGCGCCATACTTTTAGCGAGATGTTATATTACGAATCGATGATCGATACGAAACGAATCATGAATTCCAGCGTTTGAGTTTCACTTACATGTGAGGAACCTGATCATGACGTTGGTCGAAAAGAAGAAGCTGGCCCGGCTTGTTATGCTCATATTGCTGCCGATCTTCGGCGGCCTGACAGCGGTGGCGATCGTAGCGCTCTCGACAATCGCATGATTGCCCCGCGGAGAATAAATGCTGACAAGCAGGCTTGAGAACGGCCGCGGCCATGAGATCAAAGCGCTCGTGACGCTGTTGCCGATGCCAATACTATGAGCAGTCCGTGCTATCGACCGAAAAAGAGTAGTCCCTTCCTTTGAGCTGGTAGATATAGTTCGCCAGCGAGGCCTCGCCGGAACTGAACTTCGGCACAAGAAAGTTGCACAGATCAGAAAGCTGGGCGGACTTCACGACGGGAGGATCGAAGTCGTCGTCGTCATCATCCAGATCATAGAAATAGCTGTAGATATGGTCGGTCAGGTCAATTTTCGTCAGCGTGGTCTTCTGATCGATCTTTTTGGGTAGATCCTTGTTGGCGAAGATCACCGGATAGCGCTGCGCGAGATAGGGAATCACAACTCGTTCGGTTACCGGCGTCGTGATCGCCACCCCAACCAGGGGCAGCACTTTCAACGCGATCCCAAACCTCTTTCCGGCGAGCAGCCCGAACAAAATCCCCAGCGAGCCTAAAAACCCGCAAACGATTGCGTAGATTTCCCACGCAGATAGGTCCGCCACGAACTCCATCAGTCGCCCATCGTCTTTATCGACCGTCATATTAATCAGTATACCTTACTATCAAATCAACGTTTTTCGCCAGCCATTTTGCCACAAATGCGATCAACAGCCTGTGCATCACGACGCAAGTTTATGGGCAATGAAATTTGGTGGCGCACCCGGAATCAGACCAACGCAGCTGGAATACAGTCTCGAGGGCGTGGGGTCGTGGGACTTTTTGTCGGTTCCAAAAGTCCCAGGAAAGATGCCTAAGTGGTTGATTTTGGTGAGAGCGATGGGGCTCGAACCCATGACCTACTGATTAAAAGTCAGCGCAGTCCGGTTTCCGCATGTTTCATTGAATTTCTTATCTCCTTGTTTTACAGCGCATTTTGGCTTATATGTTGCCATAAAATTTCTTCATGTTTCATCGAGTTTCGCCCGACCGTGGCGACCGGGTGGCGACTGCATAACCGAGAGAGGGTCATTTGCCAACGATCAAAATCAGCCGCAAAACGATCGCCGACATCGTGCCCAGCGAGAAACCCACCATCTATTATGACGCGACGCTCAAAGGCTTCGGGCTCAAAGTCATGCCGACCGGCGCGAAATCGTGGATCATCGAATATAGGCCAGGAGCCGGCGGTCGGGGCGTTGCCAAAAAGCGCATCAAGATTGGCACGCTTGCAACGCATTCGCCGGAGGCAGCTCGCGAGGAAGCGTCTCGGACTCTCGCACGCGTGACCTTGGGGTCTGATCCGGCGGCGGCGAGGTCCGATGAACGCAAGGGACAAACTGTCAGTGAGGTCGCAGAAACGTGGCTTGCTGAGCATGTTCTGATCAAGCGCAAGCCGAAGACCTACAGCGAATATAAATTGGCTGTTGAACGCTATATCAAACCAGTGCTCGGAAGTTTGAAGTTTGCGCTGGTCGAACCGTCAGACGTGCTTCGAATGCAGGCAACAATCATCCGCGGGAAGACGAGCAAGGCGAATGGCGGACGAACCATGGCAAATCGCGCTCTGGCAACGCTTTCCGCTATTTATGGTTGGGGCCAAGATCTGAGAATTGTGCCAGTCGGATTTAATCCAGTCACTTCGATCGAACGTTTCAAGGAGAATCAGATCGAGCGTTTTCTGACTTCGGAAGAGATTGGCGCTCTTGCGGCTGCATTGACAGAAGCCGAGACAACCGGCCTCCCCTATGAGATTGATGAGACCAAGGCAAAAACCAAGCACGCTAACAAGCCAGAGAACCGGCGGACGGTCTACGGTGAGCATGCAATCGCGGCGATTAGGCTTTACCTATTCACCGGCTGCCGGCGCAGCGAAATCCTGAACCTGATGTGGTCTGATGTCGATTTGGAACGCGGCATTTTGTTTCTGCCTGACTCAAAGACCGGAAAGAAACCCGTGATATTGTCACCGCAGGCAAAGGCCATCCTGACCAACCTCACGCGCATTGGAAAGTATGTGATTGCTGGCTCCGAAGCCGGCACGGATGACGAAGCGCCGCGATCTGACCTGGATCGACCGTGGAAGGCTGTCACACGCCGCGCCGGTCTCAACAACCTTCGTCTTCACGACCTGAGGCATACCTATGCGAGTATTGGTGCAGGTGGAGGGCAAGGGCTGCCTATCATCGGTAAACTGCTCGGCCACAGGAATATTGTCACGACACAACGTTACGCCCATCTCGATACTGACCCAATGCGGCGCGTAGCGGACTTTATTGGTGACCGCATCGACAGGGCGATTGGAGGTGACAATGGCAAAACTACCTGATGGATTCAGTCTGCAGGCGATTGCTATTGAATCGGCCCTAGCTGAGGGCCGGACCGAAGACGCTAAGACAGCCATAATCGAGGTTTTGCTCTCTGGAAAGGCTGACAAGGTCGTGCAACGACTAGCGGCTGAAATGATCCGCCCGCCAAAAAGAAAGCGGGGGCGACGGCCCGCCCTCACCCGCCACTGGTTGGAAATTGGCGAGCAGTTCCATTCGATGCGAGAAGACGGCGTGAAGTATGAAGAAGCACTTTTGTTGTTAGCCCGGAAATTTGGGTACTCAGAAACACACGTTCGGAAAGCAATTGCCAACTATGGCGGGGCACAGGCAAACGCAGCCCAAGCGGCAGATTAAGACCCGGAGCCGCTCTGTTTTTTAGCGGCGGAAGGCAGATTGATCGATTGAGGTGAGAATTTGGATATTTCTCTCGAAGAGGCGATAGCTTCATGCCTGTCATTTCTAAAAACAGGCAAAGCGTCACAACACAATTTCGACCTATATCCCCATGAGGCAGCGAGGCTGATTGCGCAAACTAGAATGCCGCAGGCAAGTGGTTTTGAACTCGATGGAAAAGCATATGAGATCGGCCTTATAGTGCTCGATGCGGCAAGCGAATTGTGCGCTCGCGGAATATTGAGGCCTGGGCCAAAGATAACCGAGCACATCACTTCACCAGCTTGGGGCTATTCGCTCACATCGAACGGCAGGAAATCTCTCCCAGAAATAGACGATACTGACATAGTTCTGTATCAGCCTGGCGCGCTAGCTGCGGCATTCTCGTCTTATACCATGACCTTTGGAGAAGCATTCAGCCAACGCTCGCAAGAGGCGGTCAAATGTCGAAACGCGAATGCATGGCTGGGATGTTGCGCTATGGCAGGCGCCGCCGCGGAGGCAATTATGCTGGCCGTGGCATTTGCCAAGACAAAAGATGAAGACAAGGTTCGAAAAGACTATAATGGCGCAGGTGGCCGCCAAAAAATCTTGAACCTTATAATCGGCCCACTACTTGATTGGCAAAAAACATCTTTCAAAAGCTATACCGGGATCATTGCTCACTGGCGTGACGAAGCTGCCCACGGCGCGCCTACCGCGCTATCGACTGCCAACGCCGATGAAGCGCTACGTCAGCTGCTTCATATGTGCCAATGGGTTAAAAAGTACTGGGATGATCTGACAACATAAAAAGGCGACCGATAGGCCGCCTTCAGTCACGCCGCTCTGACGAACATTGCCGTTTCTCGCCTTATTTGATCCCTGCCCTCGCGCTCGACAAGCACGCCCTCCTTGAGCATGGCCTTGGCTATACTGCCCGCACGCTTGCGGGACGCTTCGTCTTCAAGATCAAGGCCTACGGCATATGCGACCGCCTGCCCGACCCAGTTCTTTGCCTTCTGCGACGCCTTGTAATCGGATGAGCTGACTGCCGCGCGAATCATTTCTCGCTGATCTTCGGTGACACCATCGATCAGCGCTTCCGAACTCGGCCATGCCCACGACACGACAGCCGGCGCGTGGTCCTGCGGCCGTTGTAGACCTTGACCGTTCCCCAGCGGCACGCTGACAAGCCGGCGCCAGTCCAACTTGGATGACAGTGGCGTCAGTGTTGAACAGGTTGGATTATTCTCAGTCTTCTATTCGGCTGAACCGATTTCAAATGCGCGATCAACTCGCCTGGCTTCAAATGCCCGCTTGCCATCGGATCGTGCGCCAAAACCATTGGTAGATGAAATTTCGCAGGCGCCCCGCATGCGATGACAAAGATGTGAAGGTTGCTGTTCAACCCTACGAGAGCCGCAACGATCGATCGCCCGTCCGTGTTGTACCGATAGGCGAATTGGCTCCTGGTCGAAAACTTTCCCTGCTTCAGTTCGCCCCCAATCGGAAGAATGGAAAGCATCGCTGTTGCTTGAGCATCATTTAGCCCCGAATTCAAGAACCAGCCGAATTGAACAATGCCTTCCAAGGGCAATGGCTCTCCGACCAGTTCAGCGTAGAGTGCCATGCCGATTTTGGCACTGAAGACGTTGAGATATACTTGCAGCCGAGGGCTACGAGGTTGGATCACAACAATAGGAACCAGAACTCCGGCAACTGTATACGCGAACGTGCGCTGGCCCTTCGAGAAGTCCATCACTTCCTCACGAAGACCTGGCGCATCTCTGTCGAGGGTCGCTAAGATTGTCTTTCCCGCCCCTTTCGTCCAAAAATCGGCATCGTCGTCAAAGCGATTAATGCGCGAAAAGAACGTGGCCACGATGTCCGCTGACTTAGTCCCATTGTTGCACTCTTTGCAACTCGGAAACTCCAATCCGCTAGGCCGCTTACGACCCTCGAATAGGCAAATTGGAGGCATATGCTCAATCGCTGTGGGCTTATTCGAGCAGTAGATACAACGATTCGCGGACGCGAGGATTGCTTTGAAGCTTTTGCTCTTTTGTCGAGCTTCGCCCACGTTGAACTCCGTTCACTTCGCTATACCCGGGCCAAGCGTCAGCGCCCTATCCCTCTTTTCTACCTCTGCGCAAGGCTACAGTCCACGCCGAAGTATCACGAAAGATCGCATAGTCACTATTCGACGGAGAATCGACGGCTCCACTTTTTCGTAGTCGAAACGCTACGCCTGGCAACTCTTAGAGAAGCATAAGACTGGACTTAGCCTTCGTAGTAGCGCGATAGCTTATTCTGCTTGTGGCTGCCATCTAGTAAATCTTGCTTTCTCCTCCCGACGTGTGTCTTTATTAAGATAAGCAACCACAGGAGGAATCAGTATGTGGATTGAGTTTACCAAGCACAACGGCGATCGGGTTTTTATCAACATGAATCTGGCATCTGACTTTAGCCAGAGTAGGCTGAGCGCCAATACGATAATCAATATGGCCGGCTCTAATGGCGGGAGCAATAAGATCGAAGTAACGGAAGATATTTAAACAATTGCAAACAAAATAATCGAAGAAGAGCGCCGCGTTGCTGGTGAGGCTGCCAATTTTTATAAAGATTAATATCCTTTGTCGTTGATGAGCTTACAAGCTCTGAGTGTTTAGGATGGGTTATTTCAGTTCAACTGAGGAGAAGAGTGGACATGTCTTTCAAAGTAGGCGATCGAGTTGCCTTAAAGTCTGGTGGCCCAGAGATGACCGTGCATACGATACAGGGTGGTGGTCATCTCTATTGCATCTGGTTCAACAAGACTGAAGGTGGCTGGGAAGTAAAAGGGTATGCCTTTAATCAGGAAGCTCTCAGAAGCGCTGACTGAAACTAAGGGATCAAAGCTTTATGGGCCAGCCTTAACGGTGCGCCCCTCTGGAACTTCCCTATGCCGTCAGGGTTCTCCTCCAATCGCGAGAAGGAGGAATATCATGACCGACGAACTCAGTGCCGGCTTCACAGGGACGCCCACAGATCCGCCGACTGGCGCGCGGAAGGTCGCAAAAGATGCCAAGGATGCCTTCATGCGTGAGAGCACTGCTGTTGCCGCTGGCGCAACTGAGCATCCGCGCACGGCAGCCGGGATAGTCCTAACGATTGGCGCCCTCGCCTTTGCAATCGGCTATGTCATGGGCCGCGACGCGGCGTCTAATGATTCACGCTGGTGGTGATGGGATCTGCGATCCGCGCTAGGCGCCGACTGCGGCGCGACGCATCTCACGAACTCGCTGATCTCGCCGCGCTTGAATGAGCGGTATGTCAGCCAGTCAACCTCTCCCCGGCCGTCATTACACTCCTTGCAGGCCAGCGCCAGGTTATCGGAGTGATCAGATCCACCGTCCGCGCGGCGGCGCAGGTGCTCGATCGTGGCGGCCTTCTGATGTGATGGAGCCCTCGGCTGGATTCGAACCAGCGTGATCCTCTACGGCAGTTCGCTTAGAAGGCGGAGCCGATACGAGGGCGAATTGGGTGACGACTATTGCGGCTCGACTCTCGCGATATGCCCGTACCAGGTACAGGGTTTGCCGAATTCCCTCTGCCACTCCTGATCTCGAAACCGCGCCAGATCTGCCAAGGCTCCGAAGACCGCGGCCGACTCATCGACCATCAGACCGTGCGGGCACTCAATCAGCGCGGCAGCGAACCGGAACTTGTTTGCAATGTCCGCCTCGCTCGTTATCGGCGCCGCTATGATCGCCTTGGAGATGACCATGCTGGCTTCGGTGAGCGCGCTCATAGCCTCATCTGGCATTGGACAGAATTCCGCGCCGAGAGCGTCTATTGCCGCATGAAGGCCGATCATGCGGCCGATATAGGATTCGGTAACCATGATCTGTGTCATTTCAGTACCCTCGTTGCCGTCAATCGATTTTCGATATACATAGCGATAAACGATATCAATCTTTACAGCAAGCGAAAATCGCTAGCATTAGCTATTATTGGAGAAAGTGCTTATGCTGACACCATCCCAATGCCGCGCTGCCAGAGCGCTCCTAGACTGGTCACAGCAGAACCTGGCCGAATATTCAAAGATCGGTAACGCGACCATCCGAAACTTTGAGGGCGGCAAATCTGTGCCTCAGCATGCCACTCTCGATGTTCTGAGAAGATGCTTCGAGGCTGGCGGTATCCTCTTCATTGATCAGAACGGTAATGGCCCCGGCGTGCGGTTGCGGGATCGGACTTGATTGTCACTGGCAATACTATAGACACCCTCGAAGAACGCGACTGCCGTTAGTTTTAGAACGGGGTCGGGCGGCCGATTGACGTCACGTTGCTGCCACGAGATCACGTGGCCGTTCTCTAACCTCTTCAGCGTAAACTGGTTGACGGCCTCCCCTTCGCGCAATACCTTCCACCTGCGGCCCACCGATCCGCACGCATAGCACCACACCGAGGAGACATCGCTAAGCTTTCCGGCATTCGTGCCGGCGGCCTATCCGTGTTCTTTTTCGAGGTTATGCATTGGTCCTCAAACTCATCAGAAGAAAAGGGTCTCCGAACTGGTGGCTGAGTGGAACGATACGCGGCATTTCGGTTTACGAAAGCACTAGAGTTGCCGACCGGGAGGTCGCCGAACTCATCCTCACCGTTCGCAGTAAAGAGGTGCTCGACGAGAGCATATTCGGCAGGAAGGTCAACGCAACTTTTGATCAAGCCGCAGAGGCATACCTGAAGGGCGGTGGGTCATCGAGGTTCTTGCCGCCGCTCCGCAGATACCTCGGCGCAAAGCATCTGCGAAAAGTTCACCAAAACGATCTGGACGAGGCGGCACGCAAACTCTACCCAAGCGCCGCGCCAGAGACGCTAAATCGTCAATGCTACACCCCGTTCATTGCAGTCTGGAACCATGCGGTGCGAAATGATTGGGCTGACGTCCGGCAATGGTCACGACCGCGCAAGCAAAGAGGGACGGCACGTCGCCGAGAAGAGACCCGGAGCGGCACGCATCCGGTGCCCTATGATCGAGCAGCACAGTTCGTCGCTGCCATGTCGCCTGCCCCGGCAATGGCTATGACCGCGCTATTTTACAGCGGCATGCGGCCGATCGAACTTTTCACGTTGGAAATGAAAGACGTCGACGTCGCTGGACGATGGATCGTTATTCGCAACAGTAAGTCAGGCGAGCCTCGAGGCGTGCCCATGCATGAGTTCTTGGTTCCTCTATTTGACTCGCTCCTGGCTCGGAGGGATCGAATTCAGCAGGTGTTTCGGACTTTCAAGGGGAAGGCCTATACAATTTCTGCAGAATGGGGCGGTCAACTTAGCAATGGCATAGTTGGCGCGCGAAAGCGCCTCGCCCGGAACGGGCTCGATATAACCGATGTGTCGCCGTACACCGGCCGCCACTCGTGCTCGACGGAACTTGTCATTGCCGGCGTTCATCCGCACATCAAGGATCAGATCCTCGGGCACGCTGTAGATAGCATGTCCCGTCACTACACAAACGTGCCGCAGAAGCCTCTCATCGAGGCCATTAATAAGCTGCCCGTCCCAAATGCGTGGCGCGCGCTTCCATGGTGGGAAGATCCGCTTTCCCACAGTCGGCAACATGTGAAGTGGGGTCGAACCGGATGACCGACCCGCTATCGAAACTCCCGATGTTCGCGACCGACCGGGAGATTGCCATTGCGATAGTCGGTAAGGAACGAGCCGCGATGTTTGTGAAGGCTGTTATCCCGCAGCTGGAGCGGAAAGGCTTCCCGAGGATTGACCAGCTTCATGATGGCCGCCCGGTTCCATTGGTTCGAAAATTCTACGATGGCTATTTCGGGATCACGGCCGGCTTTGCGGCAGTAGCTCCGGACGGTGACGAACGGCTAGGCGAGTGGAAGCGTGGACGCCGAAGGTCCAATGAACGCGTGCCTCAACTAGGCCTTGATGGTCGGAGCCAGAAAGCTTTGCTCTACATGGTCGCTCATCCCGACGCACGAACACACGGTGCCATCCCCGATGCGGGCGTAACTACAATGAGCCGCCTGGCTGAGAAAGGCGCCATCACCGCCGGCAAGAAAGATTCGGATGGCGATATCGTGTGGACGGTCACCGACGTCGGCGTGGACGAGGCAAAGCGGATCGAGTTCTGGCACTATGGAAAGTCGCCATGAAAAACGAAGACTGGATTCAAAAGTCAGCCCAATAGTACGTCCGCGTCACCGAGCCACTGAATCCAGATCTGGGTTGGCGCGTTGAGGACGTGCAGCTTGCCTTCATGGCCGGAGCGCGCGAACAACCTATTCGCCGGTTACTCCCGATCGACCAGGTTGCCGAGCTCCTGGCAACTTCCGTTTCAACGATCCGCGACCTTATCCGTCATGGCGAACTTGCCTACGTCAAAGTTGATCGAGGCACAGAACGAAATCATGTTGCAATCGCGCCCGAAGAAATTGAAAGCTTTCTGAAACGCCACTCAAAACGGGAATTCATGCCAAGCGGACCGTTGACCGCTCGGCAATCGACGCGGAAAACGAAGCTCCAGTTGTCAATCGAACGGGCGATTGCAAACGATGGCGATTTCTTGGCTCGGCGAGCCACGCGGCTGGTAGAGGCGAAGGCGAGAAAGAAGAAATGACAGACCAACCACGCCTGATCGGCCGCAAGGAAGCCGCAGCTTACTGCGGCATCACGCCGACATGCTTCTCAATGTGGGTGGCAAGTCACAAGATACCGCCAGCGATCCCTGGCACGCGTAAATGGGATCGCCGGGCCATAGACGCCAAGCTTGACGAAATCAGTGGGTTAGTCGTGAATGATAATAACGGCGAAACAGACCTGCAAAAATGGAGGCGCGAACGGGATGCGCGTAGAGCTGAGAGGGCTGGACGAGGCGAAAGCGAATAAAAGGAACCGGCAAATCGGCGTGTGCCGACCTTATAGGAACGAACTACTTTTCTACACAAACGATCGTGCCATCGCGGCGCCGCAGACCGAAAGATCCGAGGCCTTCGGATAAACGGTGCGTGCTGGCTACACTAGACCAGTTTCAGGAACCGTGTGGCGTCCTCGCCTGTCAACTTCACGCCGCCGAGAGAGTGCACGGCCCCAGTGAACGAAAGAAGAACAAAGCTACGCAAGTGATTTCTTTGTGGATGAAGCAAGCTCAGATGCCGCTGTGCCGCGCATTTCGAACCGATATTCGGCATATTGTCCAAACAGCCAAGGAAACGACGGCGCTGACAACGCTTGAATGTCGTTCCTGGCTGTTGGCGCTATACCCGCCGGAAGGGGAGTAGTTACCCGCTACTCCCCTTCATCGCGGTAAAGTTACCCTGCTACAAGTAAACTAGTGGCGCAATGCCAAAGTGCAAGTTATCCAAAGTCGCGGATTTTCGTCCGCATGGAGGATTTCCCGTGACGCACAGAAAATGGAGCAAGGCGGTCACGATCGCTCTTGAGAGTCCCGAAGAGTGGGTCGTCATCGATACGACCCAAGCAGCCTCCTGGGCTATGATCGAGGACTGGCCACTTGAGGGAGCCCCCGCGCTGGATCGTGCCTTGTCCGTCTGCGCCGACGTAATCAGCGGCAAGCGAACCCCAGAGGATGCGCGCCGAGCGTTCATCGATGCAGTCATAGAAGCTAGGATACCTATGAAGGAGGGGTGAGTTTACGCCGATGATTTTCAGGAGGTACCTATGAAAAAGTCCGAAGCAGAGAAGGCCATCCGATCTCTTTGCCACACCTGGTACGGGACTCTTTCGGAAAATGAGCGGGAGCACCCGAGCTTCGGTTCCTTCAAAAGTTGGATGCGATCCAACGGATATGGCCACTATCTCGACTTCCGATCAACAGGCGGCGCAGATGAGGCCGCCGAGTGGTGGTTCGACCAGGAGCTCAAACAGACGTGGCGGAGGTAGGCATGGGCTATCCTGACGAAATTTCCGGGCTCATTGACAACCTGCATTCCGCCTTCAGCGCAGCGAAGACGATAGAGCAGGCAGAGGCCGCTTGGGATCATTTTCATGTGCTCGAAGAATACATTGAAGGGAGATGTTCACATGAGCCCGCAACGATGGACGCCCTGCAACGCCTAAAATCCAGTCTATCTACGTTCACCATGCACATCCGGCAGAGGATGCCCTCGCCCTACAACGGCTGGCGTGGCAATCTGGGTTTGCTGCACAGCCGCGTTTCTCCGAAAAGTTAGCGAGAACGGCTAGGGAGCTTGCGATGGGAAAGCAACAGCGGCCGGCGTGAAGCAGCCCTACACATCAAAACATCACAGCTGCCGCGAGTGGATCTCTCGACATAGGTATATGTGGACAAATGCGGCTTTCAGGATCGGTCCAACGAGACTTAGATCTTGTCGCAGCGATCGTCAGAGCCGAGAGAAACCGGCAGCCCAAAGACCGGATTCCGATGCAATAATCTGTTCAGTCTCGGAATGCGCAATGTTCCAGCCTGACGGCAGAATATATTCGTCTGGATGAATGTGCTCGAAGTGTTCCGCGAGCGCTATTGCGTGCTGCACTTCGGCACTTAGGCCGGCCAAGGCCAAGTCAGCCATTTCTTGCTTTGCCATCACGTCGTTTACCAGCTTGGATGCATAAAACATCATGGATTCTCCGTATGGTGGCTATGAAGATAGAACTGCATACTCTGACGATCAGCGTAACCCGTTAACAAATCGTTGTACTCGCGAATTGCAACCCGCAATTCATCATTTTTGGAGTAGTCGTCAATTTCAAGGCGCAACTCCTGGAGTCTTTCGATGCCGAGCGCACGGCCGTGCATATGCCAACGACGATTGTCTGACAACGCCGCGGCAATTTCTTCTGCTCGCGCCTCCTTCTCAGCTAGGGTTACTTCTGCACCCGGATTCGTGGTTCGATGCACAACCCAATCCTTAAACTTGTATGTCACGAGCCACTTTTTTAAAAGGCTGATCGAAAGGTTCTTTGCTTGTTCATATAGGGCAAGTTTTGCGAGATCCATGCTCCGAAGAAAAACGGCATCGGCAGGCGTCAGTACGGCCTTCGCCGTTATCTCATTGACCTTGTCGAGATACCCTAGCGCCGCGACGTAACCGCTCCCGTCAGGCAGCAGCACTTGCGGATCGATTGGCCCGAGCGCGGATGAATAGTCCATATAAATTCGATCGCCCGACATGCAGAATATCGTTCCGGCGGACATAGCATAATCAGGCACCACAAAATTCACGGTTTCGTAATGATGCCTTACCACCGAAACCATCCTTTCTGCAGTCTCAGCGGATCCTCCGGGGCTACGGAGAACAATAGATAGCGTGTTCTCTTGCCTAGTCGATGATCTCTTTACTTCTTCGACAAAATTCCGAAACGGCCGAGTGATCTGCGGATGTATCTGGCCAAAATAACAAATGACGTCGGATTTTAATATGTCCTCCAATGTCTTTGCTTTACCGTTCACATGAGAAAGTATTGCATGATCAAGATCTGCAGGATTCACGAAGCCCCTCCGCGGTCTGTTTCAGACCATATTTATTAATTTTAGGTTGCGCGAAGTTTGCCGGTAAGTCTACTAAAAATATTCATGGGTGTGACAGGAAACGAGATCCGCGACCTCGACGATTCTTCCGGCTCCTCCGACCCTTTCACCACTATGCGTACTGCATCGGCCACGATCCGGATATGAAGCCTTGACGGGATACGGCTGTGGCGTGTCAATCACTCCTTCGACGCGTCGCGCCACGCCCGCTCGAACGGTAGGCGCCAGGCATGCGGGGCAATGAGCTGATGGATCGACTTCGGACCCCAGCCACCCTGATCGTAAAGTCGCACGGGCGGCGGGTTTTCCAGTAGTGGCTGGGAGACCTCCCATAGTCGCTCGATGCCCTCGGCTGTGGTGAACAGCGTGTGATCACCACGCATAGCGTCGAGGATCAGGCGCTCATAAGCTTCTAGGACCTCACCGATCAGACCCGTTTCGCTCATGGCAAATTGCAACGAGAGCTTGTCGAGACGGAAGCCAGGGCCTGGGCGCTTGCCATAAAAGGAAAGTGATACCTTGGAGGCGTCAGCAAGGTCGAAAGTGAGATGGTCCGGCCCCTGCGCACCCACGCCGGAGCCTGCCGGGAACATCGATTTCGGCGGCTCGCGGAAAGCGATCGAGATAATGCGTTGTCCCTCTGCAAGGCGCTTTCCAGTGCGCAGAAAGAAGGGCACGCCGGCCCATCGCCAGTTATCGATGGCGCATTTAAGGGCAATGAACGTGTCGGTGTCGCTCTCCGGATCAACACCGGGCTCTTTTCGGTAGCCGATATACTGGCCGCGTACTACATCACGCGGCTCGATCGGCAACATGGAGCGGAACACCTTGTTCTTCTCTTCTGAGATTGGTGCCGGTTCGAGGGCCGTTGGCGGCTCCATCGCCATGAAGGCAAGGATCTGGAAAAGGTGCGTCACCACCATGTCGCGATAGGCGCCTGTCGTCTCGTAAAAGGCTGCACGGGTGGAAAGACCTAGTGTTTCCGGCACATCGATCTGCACATGGTCGATGAAATTGCGATTCCAGATCGGTTCGAACAGGCCGTTGGCGAAGCGGAAGGCCAAAATATTCTGCGCTGGTTCTTTGCCGAGGAAGTGATCGATACGAAAAATCTGTTTCTCGTCAAACACCTCGTGAAGTTTCCTGTTCAGCTCTACGGCACTGGCGAGGTCCGTACCGAACGGTTTTTCCATAATGATGCGACAGCGTTCGACCAGCCCGGCCTCGGCAAGGAGCTGCACGGCTGGGAGGGCGGCCTTTGGAGGAACGGACAGATAATGCACACGCCGGGTCTCTGGTCCCAGCGCCTCTTCAGCTCTGTTAACCGCTTCCTTCAGCACGCCTGCGCCGGCGGAAAGGGAGACGTAGTCCAGCGATTCTGAGAAAGCCTCCCATTCGGCCTGCGTGAACTTGCGTGTCAGGAACTTGTCTAGTGACTCGCGGGCGATGGTGCGGAAACCGTCGACATCGATATCATCAAGCGACACGCCTACGATGCGGCAGCCTGGAATAAAGCCGGCCTTGATCAGATGGAACAACCCAGGCAGCAGTTTACGTCGAGAGAGATCCCCCGTTGCGCCAACAAGAATGACGACTTGTGGATAGCCGGGGCCGACCCGTGTGGAATTCTTGAGCAAGATATCTGTCCCGGATTCATCATCTATACCCTGCGCGTGGAAGGTAACTATGGCGGTGCCATCCTAGCGTTGGCTCTGCGCAACTGCCTTGCTGGGTGACCCAGTGGCATAAACCTTCATCGCATGTGAGCTCGAATACAGGCATGGTTTCCGAGAGCGGTCAAGGGACGGAAGCAACCGCGTCGAAGAGTAAACGGCGGATTCGCACGGGTTCAAATTCTTGAGATGTAACGCTCTCTGGCCGGACTTTTCATTCTGATCGTAGCACCTTGCCCTTGCGGCCATCGAAATTGAAGCTGCGCGCATCTTAGGTCACTGCCCGGCGATTTCTCGGCGACGCGATTCCCATCTCAATTGAGGTAGACAGTCGCTACCATGTGGCGAATTCTGGCTATCGACATTCGCTCGCTGTTCGGCAATTATCGGCGAGTTGAGGACCCAAGCCGTGTTTTGTATTCGAGTGTTCCTTATCGGAATGGCCTTTTTCCTTTGGGCGGTGAATGCGCGCGCAGATGACAGCATCGCGCCATTTTCAGTGTCGCCTGTCTGGCCCCTAGCAATTCGCCTCGACGGTCCGATCGATAGCCGGTCGGCTCTCACGTTTCGACGAGTGCTGGCAGCCAATCCGAACCTGAAAATCCTGGTTCTGAATAGCCCGGGCGGCGATGTGCAGAACGGCCTATTGATTGCGGACGACGTTTATACGAAGGGCATGAGCACTGTCATTCCTGCGGATTCCGCATGTGCCTCGGCTTGCGCTTACGTCTTTTTTGCAGGCAGAAACCGCATCGTGCAAGGTCGGCTCGGCGTGCACCAGATCAGCGGCAACGTCGGTCTCGGCGACGCGCAGTTAAACATCTCCGATATTCTCGACACGTTGAACAAATACGGCGTTGATCAGCGCATATTCCCGATCATGTTCCGCACGGCGTCCGATGACATTCACTTCTTCAGCGCCGATGAGGTCAAGCAATTCGGGATCGAGCATCTCTCACCGGGTTCGGACAGCAGCCAGATTTCATCCGCGCAGCCCAGCACTCCGACGATTCAATCGGCGCCCGCCTCGATCAGTGGCATGAGAGACGAGGAGACAGCGGCAAGGGATTTCGTCGCTGAGCTGGTGAATTCCGGCAGCCTGCCGGCCAATCAGGCGATTGCGTTTGCCTCGAACGCCTATGCAGGCGACGTTCGCTTTTACGGCAAGCAGAAGAGCCTGGATGAGATACTAGATGACAAGGCCAAGTTCTTTGAGCGTTGGCCGAATAGGAACTATCGACTGCGGCCGGAAACCGTAATCATTGCGTGCAACGGAGACATGTGCCGCGTGAGCGGAGAGTTCGACTGGTATGTCAGCAGCCCTCAACGGGCAAAGAGCCTTAACGGTACCGCATCGTTCTTTTATTCCTTGAGCATGAACGGTCGGATTCAGGTCGTTACAGAGGACGGCAAAGCCCGAAAATGATCTCGCATGAAGATTGCCCTACCCCATCCTGAACATGTGAAGGAGGAAATATGAAGCGCACGGTCACGATTATGGCCCTGGTGATGATGGTCTTTGCGACGACTGCGGAAGCGAGATATGATCGCCGACCGTATAATGGTTTCGCTACCGGCCATTGCAAACGCGCGAGTTGTTATGCCAAACATCCCGGCGGCACCTATCACTATCCTTACCATTACGGGCATCGACGTCATTAATTTTCGAGTTTACCGCTTTGCGGCGTTTCAAACGCCCTAGACACGTTCAACCGGCTATCCCAATTCGCAATGAATTGACGAGCGATTTCCCGGCTCTCCGTAAAGGTGACGTTCTCAGCATTCCGCTTCTGCGCCGCTGCGGTGAAATTGTACGAGCCGCCAATGGTCAGATGGCCGTCGATCACGATGACCTTGTTATGGGCAATCGCCGGCTCGAAATCGATCCAGACCGGGACGCCGGCAGCTTCCAAGAGTGTCGCACCCGAATATTTCCGCTCATTCGTCTTGTCGAGGATCGCGAGGACTTCGACGCCCCTGCCCGCGGCCCGCTGCAGCGCATGGATGATCGGGAGCGACGTGAAGCCATAGGCCTGGACGCGGATGGATGAGCGAGCTCGGTCGATCGCATCGATAATCTTGCCTTCACACTGTTCACCAGGCGTGAAGCAGACGGAGACTTTGGCCGCGGATGGGTGCCCAGCATAGAGCGGGCTGGCGAACAGCAGGGCGGCAATCGTGGCGACGGCGATTCTCATCATGATTCCATAGCATTTCACGAGCCGTCTTGACTCAATCTTTCTACGTGAACATAATAAGAACAAACGAGGCTTAGCAAGCCTCAGTTTTCCAGAATTTTTATCGTTAGGACCGCCCTCGATCGGCGGAACGGAGACCTGCGCCATGCAACCGGTCAATTACAAAATCACGCCCCGCGATGCGGAGGTTTTTAGGGATCTCGTCGCATTTCTGGGCGAGGATGTTTTTGACCAGCGTCGAGGAGATGGCGCATTCGCCAAGTCGGATGGGTTTCAGCGGCGCATCAGTGAGGCCAGGAGCGTGTTGAAAGGGATCGGCGCCTACGAAGGCTCAAGCCTGGAGGAGAGCAACCATGGGTGACGTGATTTATCTGAAAGATGATCCTGACGAGTGCGACGGCGAGCCAAAGCCGAAGGCCGCTGCCATGACTATCAGCGACGGCGACGCAATCGCTCTCCATGAATTCATGCAGTATGTCAGCATTCGGTGTTATGACGAGCGTTTCAAAGACCGTGGGCTGATGAAGTCGGCAGCCTTGCGAAAGCATCTTGAGCGCACGCGGGAAATCCTCGATACGCTGCTGGATTACCCTCGCATCGAGCCGTTCTACTATTGGTCTCCGCCGAGCGAAATGCCGGCAGACCAAGCGGAACCCGAGCTGATATCCGCGATTGCGGATCGCTCCGATGTTCACTTCCATTGCGTTGGAATCTATCTGGCGCCCGACAGCATCCACGTTGGTTCCCTGGAAATCGCACTGGACGAAGATGCCGGTGAGGCATGCGGCATTGTGAGCATGCGAGGCATGACGAGCGCCCCGACATGGACGAAGGCTGGCAAGAGCCTCGACGATACGATCAGCATCTTCGTCGACGCCATATCGTTCAACCAAGAGGGCGGCGCTGAGCCCAGCGCATAGTTCATGCCCGAAAAGGCCCCAAGCCGAGTCGACGTGATTTCAGCGCCTACGCTGTCGTATTACGCGAGCGGCTCATACTACATCAAAATTGACTGTGCGCTCTGTCGTGTGAAGCGGTTCTACGAGCCGGTGGATCTTCTGCAACTGTGCGGAAATATTTGCGTGCGTCGGGTCGCACAGCAATTTCGTTGCGAGCAATGCAACAGGAAGGACTACCTGACCGCCGACGTCCTCAGCCCATCGTCAAAGGAGTTGATGGGCATGAGCGTACGCCGGTTGGCTCAGATCAGGATTATCCGCAAACCGATTTGGAAAGACATAAAACTCTAGGAGCCTCCAAACGCGAGCGACTCGACTTTTGCGCGATTTCGGTAAAATGTGGCATGCATTGGGGGATGCAATGGCGAAACGAATGGCGCAGTTCCTGTTTCTTTTTCTGTGTACTGCAATTGCGATCGTTCCCACATTGGCCGATGCGCGAAATACGCCGTGTTCTGGGAGGAAGGGTGGGATCGCCTCCTGCACGTCGGACGGAACCGTCAGCCGATCGAAAATGGAATGCAGGACATAGTTCTTCCGTAAGCGCGAATTTCTATGCGCCTTCTGAAGCGCAGTGCTGTGATGCATGAAGTGTCCACCAAAAACAGGTGGACACCAAATCATGGACGATGCTCCTAAACTCCAGGTGCGGCTTGTTGGCCGCGACGGCCGCCGTCGATATGACCCCGCTTCTCGTGATCAGTTCGTCGCAGCGTGTTTAGAACCCGGCGTTTCGGTCTCTCGGCTAGCACGGGAATACGGTGTGAATGCCAATCTCGTTCGTAAGTGGATAAAGAAGGCCATGGAGCAGCGTCCTTTGCCATCGGTCTCGGCCTTCGTTCCAGTTCAGATTGCTCCAGCTATGCTGCCGGGTTCCGGCGGCGATTTACTGACGAAGAGCGTGGTGGTGGGCAAGCCGTGTCATTCGTCCAAGGTGAGCGCACTCCTGCCGAATGGGGTCAGCCTGACCGTTGAGTGCGGCGATGAGAGTGGGCTGATCGCAATCATAGGAGCGCTGTGTCATGTTCAGACTGGGCGCTGATCTGAAGGTCTACATCCATCGGGAGCCGATCGACTTCCGCGCGGGCATCAACAGCCTCGCGGTCCTGGTGCAGGAGACGATGTCGATGGATCCGTTTGCTCCTGCGGTGTTTGCCTTTTGCAATCGGCGTCGTGACCGGATGAAGCTGTTGTTCTTTGATCGGTCCGGCTTTGTCATGGTGCTGAAGAAGTTGACGGAAGACAGGTTCCGCTGGCCCCGCCGAGAGACTGCGGTGGTGATACTCTCGACCGAGCAACTGCACTGGATTCTCGACGGCATCGATATCGACGCGATGGTGCGCCATCCGGTGCGGCAATATCAGATCGCCGGCTGAAGATGGCGAATTGAGCTGTTGACGCGCGGTGGCGGTTCAGATTCAAGAATCTGATGACGAGAACCGGCGAGCCGAGCGTTGCAGAACTGATGGCGCAGTTGGCGGCAAATGCCGCCGAAATCGCCGCGCTCAAAGCCGAGAAGGAAGCGCTCTCGCAACGGCTCGTCAAGCTGGAAGAGGAGCTGGCGCTCGCACGGCTGCACCGTTTTGCCCCGCGCAGCGAAAAGCACATTGACCGCCTCTTCAACGAAGCCGAAGAAGCCGCGGACGAGAATGATCGTGATTATGGCGACGACGTCGCCGATCTCCCGGATACAGGCCTGCCAGCGTCGATGGCGCCGCGGGTAACAAGCGGGGCCGCAGGCCTCTACCAAAAGACTTGCCGCGCGAGCGTGTCGAATACGACCTTGGTGACAATCAGAAGGCGTGCCCGTGCTGCAAAAGCCAAATGCATCGCATGGGCGAGGCCGTTACCGAGCAACTCCATATCGAGGTCAAGGCAAAGGTCCTGCAGAATGTGCGGTTCAAGTACGCTTGCCGTCATTGCGACCGCACCGGGTCCCTATCGCTTGTATTAACCAGTACGAAATTGTTTCAAGCCACGAAGTGCGCCTTAGAATAGCAGCCAGTCCCGCAACGATGAGCGATTCCATCCGGCGCGAGGCAAGGCTAATAAGACTTTTCCGCACTATTAAGTTTGACCTTCGATAAGGGTATTCCGGTTGCCTTCCACCGCAAAATTTGTCGATAACCTGACATAGAATTTACATCTATCGAAAATCCATCCGTTCTCTGGTCCAGTCGTCTCCATGTGACACCAGTGGAACTGCCGTCTTTCTTTGGTACGATCTTTAAATTCAATGACGGAATAAACTGAAAGGGAACGGGATAGTATACCTGATGCAGACCCGTCCCTAGGATCTCGCTATCACCCGAAATAGACCTCGGGATTATTTTTCCAGCAGTGAAGATAACACTCGCGACTACGATCGCCATTCCAACGACAATACAGACGGTACGGATATCGATTCCAAGCTCTCCGGTATGCACGACCGCCTCGGGCACCCCACTGCTACGAAGGATTGCGACTACCCATTCCTCCGGCGCAAAACCAGTGGCCACCACGACCAATCCAGCGACTACCCAATGCGTAATATATTCTCGGAGCGTTTTGCCAAGCTCAATAAAAAAATTACCCATCTATGTAGTTCCCGTCCAGCGCGAAAGAATTATAAAATAACAACGGGCGGCACTCATCGGCAATTAAGCTTTGTAGCTGAATTTCTACCCTGATATTTCACAAAAGCCCCTACCCGATGAAGGATAGGGGCTCGCTTTTAGCCGGAGCGCGTCGAGCGCGGCGTCTTGTTCTGATTTTCAACGATGCGATCAACACGCAGCGTCATATTCTCGACGGCGGCTTTCACGCCGCCGATTGCACCCATGATCTGGTCGGTGGTCTCGCGAAGGCCCTGCTTTGTGATATAGGTTTCGGCAGTGTGCAGCTTATGCGCGGCGAGCTCGCGCTCCACCTTCTCCGCCTTATTTCTTGCCAGATCTATTTTGCCCTCAACCTTCCACCAGATGGTAAGCACAAGGCCCAACAGCGCAACGATCGGGCCTACATAGGGAAGCCATTCAGTCGTCACTTCTTGCCTTCCAGTCTGCTATCTCTATCAGCGTAGAAGTCTCTCAACGCCGCCTTGCTGCGCCGACAGGACAACAATGCGCTGCGGTCCCTGATCCAGAGATTTTCGGTTTCCTCCTGGCTGAGTGCCCGGGCGCCGGCATCAACGGGACGATCGCAATCCCTCGTCAATTCCGAGTCTGGTTTGACCAATTGCGGCGGCGGCGGCGAGCTAACGAATCTTGTTGATGCGCTGCACGCTGGAAGCGCCAAGAGCAGGCTTGCCAGCGTCAGGGTCTTGATGGGCTTCACGCTGGAGCTCCTCTATCTGGGTTTGAAGTGCGGTGGCATCGGCCTGCATCTGCGCGATGCGCGCGGCCTCAGCGGTTTTGGCTGCATTGTTGGCGGCATCCTGGCGCTCGATCTCGTTGGCGCGCGCCGTCGCTGCCTCGGCTTTCATCTGCGCGATTTCGGCCGTGTAGGTGGCGGCGGCACGCTGATAGCCCCGGTGGTCGGCGACTAAATAAACGCCGACGAGCGTCAGGAGGGCGGCCAGAGCGCCGACTATCCAGCGCCCTGTGCTTGTGCTGAGGAAGGCAATCATTGCGGCAGCCCCGACACACAGACTTCGGCCTCGCCGGCGCGCTGCGCGTCACCCATCTCGCGCCGCTTTACGAGACCATTGACGATCTGGCCGCCGGCCTGATTGAACCGCGTCTGCATTTCGCAGGCGAGCCGATAATTGCCCTTTCCGGCCTCCCGCATCGCGCTGGAGCGAACCAGTGCCCCAATCCCGAAGTTATAGCCGCCGGAGATCTGGGACGCCTGCAAGCTGACGGGGAAGCTCGTGAACTTCGTCACCTGTTTCGTGAGTGGTAGGTAATATTGAGTATATACTTCCTCTTCGAGGAATGCGTCGCACTGCTCCTTGGTGAAGCTCATATTGGCGGTAACGGGCTTGCCGTTGATCCGCGTCTTGCCATAGCAGATGTCATAGATCTTTGCGAACGGGTCCCAGTGCGCCTTGAGCACCAGTCCTTCCCACGGCTTGATGAGCTTGTCGGTCGCCAGGATGACGGCCGGTGGATAGACGTGCTTTGCTGGGTTTGTATCCTTGATCGAATGCCAGCCGCCGGCCGCGGCGGCTATAATGGCAGCAGCTATCGCAGCCTTGCCGCGCTTTGTCGCGACAATCTTATTGATCGGCATCAATGCCTCCCTGGTCGATGATGCGCCCGAGCGGCGACAGGAGAAGAATGGCGATGGAGAGCCAGCGAGGAATCCAGCCATCGAGATACGGGACGACGTATGGAGCGAGCCCGAGAAGGCCGGCGACATAGACCGGCCACATCGAGTACGCACGCCAAAGCGCCCGTCCCGGCTTGGGAACGAGTTTCGGTTTCATAGATTTTTCCGTTTAGAAGAGATTGAGCGCGCCCGCGCGGCGTGCCATGATCCTGTCGCCTACAAGGCACAGGTGCGATAAAACGTTGCGAAATTTATCCGGCAGGACGCTGGTCAAGCTTCCCGCCGCCGGTGCAATCCTCAGAGCGCCGGGCACCCGCCTTTCCGTTGAAATTCAGCATCGGCTGAGGAACTTTGGGTGGCTCGAGTTTGTCGAGCGCGTCGTTGATCGCCTTCCATGTGTCATTGCCGAGAATGCCATCGGTGCCGACTGTCCCGACGTTATAGCCAAGCGCGATCAAGCGCCGCTGCACTGCTTGCACGGAGGTGTCCATGATGATGTCCTTTAATGGGAGAGCCCATGCATCGCCGCAAATCCTACTATTGCTTTGCAAATTATCGGTCGTGTAGATTTCGGCGGAATAACAACTAAAGGGAGAGATTTATGTTTAAGACGTCAGATGACCTTCTATTCGTTGGGAAAGGCGGCCAAAAGGAATTCGAAGACGCAGTTGCCGGCAAGTATGGCCTCACACCCGGGCGAATGCTGATACTGAAGCAAATATTCGCCAACTCCGCGTCCGATAACCTCTCGACGCTAGACGACGCTGGGTTTCATGCTTGGTGGCGCAACATATGCGCGAACCCCGATCGTTATGGCATGGTCGCCGGATCATTCGTAGGACTATCAAATAACGCACAAGTTCCGATAGACGATCTCGGCGAAGTCATGACAACGGTTGTAAGACTTGAAGGCCCGAACGGTGGCACCGTCTATAGGCTGACGAAGCATGGTATCGCAGTCTTTCGTCTCTTCACCGACGCTTACAAGGTGAAGCCGTAAAGCCTTCAAAAAGGCGATAGGCTGTGAAGACGACCTATCGCGCTCGCTCATCAATACTGCGTTGAGAACGAACTCCCGACCTTGTCGGCGAGGTGCTGCCAACCGAAGCCGGCCACAGGGTGGGTCCCGTCTGCTGTCATCGTCGCCGCGTTCAGCTCATTGATGCCGCAGACGGGATACAGGTCAACGGCAGGGATTTTATAAAGCTGGCAGACCTCGACAACCATTTTCCCGTATGCGTGCAGATACTCGCCATTGGTGTTCGGCGTCGTGTCCGAGTTCACCGGATCGGCCAAACCGTTGACCTTCCGGAAAATCGGTCCCCAGAACATGAGCTTCAGCTTCGGATATGCACCAAGCAGATGCTCGATGATGTACTTGATCGAAGCGGCGTAGCTCGTCTCGCCTGCAGTGTCCGAAGATGCGCCGATGGTTTTGATGACGTTCCAGTCGTTGGTGCCATAGCCGATGACGACATAATCAACGGTAGTCCAGTCCAGGGATTTCAGCGCGGCGACTTTAGGACGGTGATCCGTTCCGGTATCGTCATAGAGCGTTTGAGCCGCCGCCACCAGCGCCGTCCAGTCGCCGGTCGCAATGGCGAGGGCCACGCGCGTTCCGCCAAGCGGACCAAGATCGGTCACGTCGCGGCCCTGCATGGTGGTGCCCCCCATGCCGCCATTCGTCACGGTCATGCCAGTGCGGGTTGCAAAGCGGGCCGGATAGTCGCCATTGCCCGTCAAGCTGTCACCGATACAGACGGCCACCTTGCCGGCCCATGGGGTGCTCCTCTGACCGCCGCTTTGCGCCCACGATGGATAAACCGACGTCGCAGGCTTGATAATGCGAATCCATTTGATAGTTGGATCAGGAATGATCGTGATCGTCTGAATTACGAAATTGGAATTATAGAAATCAACTTCAAGCAAGCATGAGCCAACACCGGTCGGCGCATCGGACAGCGCGGCCGAAATGATATAGAGACCGCCAGCCGTTAGGCTATTGAAACTCCCCGTCGATATTGCGCCACGATAGACGCCGCCGCTACCGACATCGTACCAGGCGTTATAAGTCGATGCCGATGGGCGGATGGAACGCGCCCACTTGAGGCTTGGCTGACTGAGGCTCGTGTAGATTTGTTCGATCCACGTCCCGAACACGCGGACGTCCAGAAAAGCAGTGGTCGGAGCGCCCGTTGGCGCATTCGTGAGCGTCCCTGAAATCAAATAGCGACCAGATATTATGAACGAATTCAGGTCGCCCGAAGTCGGATTGGCAAGGTATGCTCCTGAGCCGGCGACAGGAGACCACGAGCCGATCGCCGATGTAGAAATGCGGATGGATCTCGCCCATGCTTTCGACGGGTCCTGCAGGTCGTAATAGGTCTGCTTGACCCAATCGCTATTCTGGGCCTCGACAATAACGCCTGCTGTCGTCGGCGCGTAAGTGGGAATGTCCGTCAGTGCCGCAGCGATCAGATAAAGACCGGGCGTCGTGAGCGCGGATACAAGTCCGCTGCTGACCTGATTTTTGTAAATGGATTGGATGATGGTCGGATCGATCACATTCCCGGTGCGGATCCACGCGGATAGGCTGAGGCTCCATTGATACTCCCCAGCATCATTTGCCGTTCCAGAAACCGGGGCGCCGGATGAATTTAGATAATAACCAGTATGTGTACCGGTCACTGCATTCGGAATGCGGCCGAGCTGACCGTCTAAAGTCCCGGCCTTAGCCGGATTCGTAGATAGGTCAGTCCAACTCGTTCCTTCAATGTAGCCTTTGCTCGAAGCTGAAATCTGGCCTTCCAGATCGGAAACAGCCGCGTTCAGATCGTTCGGCTGCACAGCGGTATCAGCCTTTGTCCCTTGAGAGGCCGTGGCGACCAACAACCCAATATCGTCCGGCTGCAGCGCCGTATCGGCTTTCGCACCCTGCTCATCTGACGCTAGACCAAGACCGATGAGTGATGCTTTGAGGGCGTCGGCATCGGCCCCAGGTGAGGAGAAGTAATCAATAAGTTTCTTTGTATCATCGCTCATATAGCGGAAGCCTCACGCGCCGATCGATTAAAGGGCGCGCCATTGAAGTTGATCGAGGATTTGTGAGGAGGTCGGATATCAGCATTAAGAAAAGCAGGAGGATCCGCGATCCTGACGCCCTGCCGTCCCTTGAGAAATCTAACCAACGACGTTTGTTGGCCATGACGCGGCATCGATCTCAGCAGAAGTTGTAATGGACCCTGACGATATAGCGGCCCCTATGGCGGATTCGGCATCAAAACATCCGCTCACAAAGTTCATCACAGCCTTAGCCATGGACAGAGCATCTTCCTGGTTCAATGTAAAGAACGATCCATCGGAGCATTTAAAGCTGGTAGAAAATGAAGGCCCAACGATATTGGCTGCAAGCGCGACATTCCCAATTTTACTCTGGCTGTCGCGGTCAGTTGAAATATCGCGACTCATGAACGAAAATCCGCCAGTTTCCAAAAGAAAGCGCTTCCCTGCCGTATACGCGACTAGGTCAGCTTTATTGACGACAGCGACCGGTGGCGCCGTGAAAGCTCCATCGGAATAGAGCCAGCCCTGCTGGACGCCGTCGTTGCACTGGACAAGTGATTTCAGAAAATCAGGATGAAACTGCTCTTCAAGAGTGGTGCCGTCGACGGGCGTGATGATTTCGGTAACGACGCCTGAGGCGACAAATGCATAGTTCATAGTTTTACCTCAGGGATAGAATTTGACGATGATCATGCCGGCCGCACCCGAACCCGCTAGGCCAGCACCAGAAGCACCACCTCCGCCCTGCCCAGGGAAGTTTCCTGCTGAACCAGTGGCGTTGCTTCCATAAATGAAGTTGACAAACTGGGAGTGGCCACACCCCCAAGATGCACCGCCAAGACCAATGATGGCGGCTGAGTTACTGCCTGTATTGAAAATGCCTTCACCGGCCATACCAGGAATACCCGTACCGCCTGATCCACCCGTCCCGCCGATGCCGGCACCACCCGCGCCAGTGCCAGAGTATGGAGCACCGCGACCACCGTTGGCGGTGAGATAGGAGCCGAAGGATGTAGTCCCACCATTGCCTCCCCCTCCTGCCCCACCGACGCCGCCGGCGCCCACTGTGGCTACAATGGTCTGTCCTGTCGTTAGGCCAGTGAAAAGTCCTTGCCGATATTCGCCGCCGCCGCCACCGCCGCCATATCCAACTGCTGACCCGCCACCGCCGGCGCCGCCGCCAGCCCAAGCCTGAACCTCGGCGCGGGTCTCGCCCGGCTGGACGGTAAGCGTTGTTGTCGATGTCAGTATTAAGACGCGGGTCGGACCGACTATCAGCGCTGTCGCTGGATTTATGAGCTGTAGCGATCCTGGCGCGACGACCAACTTGGCGACGCTCCCGGCCGCCAGATCTCTTGGCTTTAGCGCGCTGCCATCAACTCGCGTAATCGGCAATGCCCCGATACCGGTCGCTGTCAGGGTGACCGCATCAGTATTGCTATTGGAAATATAGACTGAGAGCGGCGCACCAACGAGATCAACCCACGATGACGGAACGGGGTCTAGCGTGATCGACAACGCATTAGCGCTGCCAGCCGCTACAAAATAGTTGACTCGCTGCAGACGCATGGCGGTGACAAGCTGCGTCAAGTCACCGTTCGATGGCGTCAGGCCGTTCTTTGTGAGTACGTTGACGATTTCCCGCTGGGGATACTCGACCGCAGCCGCTGGAATGATCGACCCCTGGACGCCAGACGACGGGTTGCCGTTGACGTAAGGCGCATCGGTATTGGACGCCTGATCGTATGGTTGATTGTACTTCATCGAAAAAATGCCCAATAAAAAAGGCCCCGAAGGAGCCTTGATTGGAAGGAAAGGTGCGGGAAGACGGCTAGAATGCGCCGGTCAAGTAGTTGCCATCGCTATCGGTCAGCAAATTGCCTTGGCTGTCAATGAGGACGACCGTACTAAAGATTGAGTAATTGAATGCAATCTCGGTGTGGGCTGGATGCCATCGTCGAAGCACGCATTCCAGATCGGTTGCAAGGCCTATTGTGACCATACGGTCTACGCCGACCTCGCCACCGCCCAAGCCGGTCCTGAACCAAGTCTCGCGATTGGTCGTTAGGTTGACGGTCCACTGGAAGCGGATGCTGGCGGGACCCAATTCCCAACGATAATCGCTGGAGTTCGTACCGGTGCGCGTATCGCCGCAACCACTGACGCCGGCCATATACGGCGCGTGTTCCTGAATGTTTATGGTGTACCCGAGATCGCGAGCAATACCCTCGAAATAGGGAATCGACTGACCACCCACGGAGGTCATCTTCTGGACCAACGCAAGACGCCGGTCAGCGATCGTTACCGCTTCCGCAACGCATGGATCAGGAAGGCCCCATGCGGCCTCCCACGAATCGAGCATTTCCGACGTGATGCGCGGATCGCTTTCGATCTCCAGAAGATCTGCCGCCCGAGCATCAACAAGGGCCCAGCTGCTTGCGAGCCCGCTCAGCACCTTCATAAGGAGCGCATCGGGCTCCCGCGGCCAAGCAGGACCCGTTGGCAGGTTATCTGCCATTGCCTGCTGGTAATCTGATTGGGTGCGCCTGACATGCATATCTGCTTCGGTTCCGCTAGCCATAGGTTATCGTCCCGAGAACCGCCATCGATCCCTTATCTGGCATCACCTGATCGCCCATCGCCAGAGTGAAACTCTCAACGCCAGACGCATCAAGAATCGCGTCAGAAACCCAAGCCTCGTAAATCGTCTGCGCATCTTGCGCGACGCCATTCAGCGAGTAGGCTGGCTTGGCTCGATCATTCAGCATGGCAGCGACAGCATTTGATATCGCTGCGCGCGTCGACGAGCTGTCATCCATGAGGTTCGTGATGGTGAAGGCGATAGGATACAGCGTCGGCGCAAGGACGAAGAGATCCTTTGTCGAAACGGGCCTCACAGTGTCCAGATGCGCTTTGACAGTCGCAATGTCGCTATCATTGGGCAGGCCGCCATTCGACGCGCGCAGATCGTCCATCATGAATCGCACCGTCACTGTGCCGTCACCCATCTCAAGCGGCGAACACCATGCGCGGGTGACACCCGGCACCTCCAGAGTCCACGCCACATAGTCGTCGGCGTCGCCACCTTGCGGCGGTTTCTGGATTCGGTCCAGCACACGGTTTCTAAGCGCATTATCGCGCTCCGCATCCGCACCACCCGTCAAAGAAACGACTATCGCCGTGCCGTCGACACCCGTGAGAGCGGTGGTAATCGAAAGAGATGTGCCGGCATCGAGATTGCCGGCGGCGCCGGCGGTCTGCGCAACAATGTTGCCAGTCGTGTCACCGGGCCCGAGCGTAATATCCGCCGGCGTCTTGAATGTGATTGCGCCGTTGCTGAGTTCTGTTCCCGCCCTGATTAGCGTTCCAGCAGTCCCCGTGAAGGTGGCCGAGCCGCTGGCATATGATGCTTGCTTCCTGCCGTCCTTCAGCCAGATTGCCGCGTGACGGTCCAGCCACTCGTCTTCGGCTGTGTCGGGCAGCAGTTGCTTGGATAACCAATCCAGATACTGCAGGGTGAGATGCGCCATAGCGCTGTTGCCGTCCGTCATGATCCTGAGCGGACTGTTCGGAATGATCGAACCAAGCTTTGTGGCGGAAATCATCTGGTCGCGACCGCGCTTGCGCAGCGTCGCGAGATCGGGTGTTGACCAGGTCAAGATATGTCATCCCATAAATCTTCGAATTGCAGAGAGATCAGGGACTTGTTTCCCCTGTACAGCACAATCGAGGCGGCGATGCTCGTTTCGTCGTAACGCTGCACATCCACATCCAATTTTGTTGCTATTTTTCGATCCAAGAACGGCTGCAGGCACTCGATAAGATATGTCTTGGCGCGAGCGACGGTGGCGCCGTATTTATAGTTCTCGTCGGTAATCTTGGCGCGGTTTAGAAGCCAAAGGCGGCTACCGACCTGCCACCCTCCCCAGATCTCCTCAGCATCAGAGTCGCCCCACCACCCGCGAAGATCGGTATCGCCGTCCACCGGCAATTCATCATCTGGATTGGCTCGTCTGTCCGTGCCGATTGCCATCAACACGGCCGAAATCAGGTCATGGGTACTGTCGAGGGTGTTTTGATCCGTCGTCAGCCAATCAAGGTAGATGGCTTCTGTCGCCTGTCCTGGCGCAATGCGAATGTTGCTCAAGCCGGCACCCCCGTGTTGTCGCCGCCAGCTGTGACGCCAGTATGAACGTGATCCACGCCAATATTCTTGCCGTCATGCGTAACCGTGCCGCCCTCGATCGCTACTCCGGCCGGAGAAATCGTCATGGTGACGCCGCCGGCAGTTATGGTGAGAGGATTTCCAGCGGTATTGATATTTATGCCGCTGGCCGCGAGATGAACTTCGGCGCCATTGTAGTGGTAGAGCGTCACGTCGCCGGCCGCGCGCCCCTTGGGGCGGCTCCGGCGGTCGCCGAAGGCAATAACGACTGGGTGCGACCTACTGCCGCCGACGAACCCGATAATCGCTTCCGCGCTGCCATCATTACCACTCGCAGCGGGAACAGCGGTAAGGCCATAGCTTTCAAAGTGTTCGACGTCGGAAAGGCTCTCGTCCTGCAGGCCGATCAGATTTAGTGTTCGCAGCTTGCCGCCGTCCGTGACGGACTTTATGCTTCCACGTGCAATTGTCATGAAGGTCTCGCGTGATGCGCTAGAAAATAACTTCCTGCCCCTTGGGGCCGTCCACCGTTGGGCTACCTGGGGTGATGTTGGTCGACGTGGCCTTCTGAGCGTCTGTCTGCTCTGTCGGCGTGCTTTGCACATCAACCGGAGATGTGACCCACTTCTGAGCTATGAGCGTCGTGCGGGTTCCGGATTGATCCTGGGTGAAGGCAACCTCAGCAATCTGTAGATCGGATGTGCGCAACATCAGCATTGGCGAGTCAATCGACACATGGTCGGAAACCTCCGGCAGACTACCAGAAGATAAGAGCCATCCCTGATACACGATGCGAACAATAACTTGCTGGCTCAGAGACAGCAGTTGGGATTGTCCGGCCGCCTGCTTCAAATCGTCAGCGTCGGCTGGGATGTCGGCCTGCACCTGTTTGCTGGTGCTGTAGTTCGATCCCTTCGCGTCGGTCTTGCCTGAATACGCGCCACGGTTCTGCGCCGGCGTGCTGTTGTCGGTTCCGCGCTGCTGACTTACGACTTCGACGCTGGTATCTGGCGCATTTTGAGCAAGGCAGCTTGCAGAAAGGATGTTGCGCCCCTCAACGAATTCGGCGGTTGGCTTTTTCTCAGCATTGCCGCGTGCAACCACGTTGCCGTTCTTGTCGTCATGAAGCCAGATACCGCGATACTTCGAAAGCCGCGACAGCAGCCCGAAAATCGTCTCTCCCGGCTCAATATTCACGTATTTAAACGGCTTGTCCCATCCGGTCGGCGGGTTGATGGCCTTTAGTGCAATACCAATCGGAGACAGCACCTTATTGGCGATCGCCTGAAAGCTATAATTTTTGAACTCGCCATCCTTCAGCGGGATGGATTGCTTGACCGCTGGGAGAACCTGTGATGCGAAGGTTACCCGCACGGAGTGGTTGTTGGCATCATAAGCAGCCTGCCGCTCATGGATGTGTCCGGATGCAAAGAGCTGACCGGCGAGCTTCACCGTTGCCGAATCGCCGGGCTTGATCTGCAGGGCCTGCCCCACCGCGCCGTTAAGACCCGCTTTTTCCGTGACGCTGAGGGTCACCATACGAACGAATGGATTTATGCTGGCGGTAGCCGCTACCGAGTCCCAATCACGGAAAACCTTCCCGTTAATGGTGACCTCGCACGTCTCTTCAATTTTTGGCAAGACGGATTACTCCGTGAGCGCTCTGATGCGATTCGGCATAAAAGCCGGGTGAACTGGGCCGTTCTCATTGATGATCTCGTTGGCCCGGCTTGCGTCGCCATAGAGTACGTTCGCCAACGTAAGGGCCGTTCGGCGTTTACCGAATGTGTAGGTCGTCATCTTTGGTAGCTGACTGGCTCGCTGCGATAGGTCGTAAGCGACGGCCCCATGGAGCGCGATGAACGCTTGATACGCTTCCGATTCAAGATGGTCGGCGGCGTAGTCTTCAATCGCCACCAGGTCATCTACCATACGGGCAAGCAGAGCTTCCGCCTCGCTGCGACTCGACAGAACGGCATTCGATACTGCTCGACTTTCCTCCGCAATGCACATTCTGAGAAGCATCTGCCGCATTGTGATTCCTGCGGCATAACTCGGCACCAGAGCCGAAATCGTCAACCTGATCGCGTAAAACTGATCTGCTGTCACGCTGGCTGCCGTTGCGGCGGCGAAAGCGGCAAGAGCGGTCGAGCCTATAGATGCGGACTGCAGAAGGGACTTCGCGTCCTGCTTTAGCGTAGTACATGCTCGATTGAGAGCCGCGCCTTCGTCCGTGGTGCCCAGCGCCAGTGCAGATAGGTTGTCTGCCGTGTTCTGCACAATCGCCACGGCTTCGTTTAATTCAGCTCTGGTCAAACGATTATCGCAGTGTCTGCGGCAGTTACGGCAGCGCTACCCGCGCTGTCGGCCGCGCTCGAGGTGGCGGATTGTGTATCTGCGGCTGCCGGCGTGAATGGACTGGTTCCGGCCTCGACCAGAAGGATTTCGAAGCGGGCCATGCCGCCCTCCTCGCGTTGCTCTGAACAGCTATACCCCTCACAGACAACATTCATGATGCCCATAGTGGGATGGATCAGCGTGCCGCCGCCCTCAGTATCAAGGGCGGCAATCAGTAGCTCGCGGTATATGGTGTAGTCATCACCAATAACGTAGGCCGAAATCGAAAACTTGCGGGCGCGACGTCCCATGTCTTCGGTATATGGATCGTCGCGCTTGGGATATTCGTGTGTTACGGCACGCCGGCCGCCGGCCTTTGATCCTCCATCCACATGGAACGGAGCGCCGCGGAACGACGCCGGAAGCAGCAACTGCCTCCAGAGCGGAGATGACATCTTTTTTCCTTAGATGGCAGCGTTTACAGCGACACGGACTTGCCGCGATCGATCTTGAGACCTTGGAATAGCTCGCTATCGCTCTGCTTTACGGTGACGGGGTGATCCTTGCTGTGGACGTGAATATCCACCTTGCCGGTTGGGGGCTTAACTGCAGCAGCTGCGCCACCGAGGCCTGCGTTCGCTGCCTCTTTTGCGAGAGACTTTCGAAGCGCATTTGCGATTGCGGCGCGGTTGTTGAACTGGCGCGGCCCTTGATCCAAAGGACGTTCGTATTCCTTGATAGCCAAGCGAAGGACTTCTTGGGCGCTTCCAGCCTTCACCGCCCTATTCCAGATGCCCGTTTTCTTCATTTCCCAGATCATGGCCTTCGTCTGGTCATCCATGCTGGCGCTTCGCACGTCGATACCGGTGCCCTTAAGGATATCCCTCACACGAGGCATGTGCCATTGCGCAGATCCGAAGGCGGTCGCCCTACCGTTCACATAATCGCCGCGCTGGTCATGGCCGTAGCCGGATTCGGCTCCCATGGTCGCAGCAGCCCAGGTGATGGCATTTTCGCGAGACATGCCGGCCGCCATGAGGCTGTCGACAATGCCCTTCGCGCGCTGTGCTTTGCTGCCAGTGGGTATGGGAGCCGTACCAGCCCTGCCGATATCGAAGCTGCCGCCAGTTCCACCACCGCCGAATGTTGCACGTCCACCGCCATACGATACCGTCTGGAAGCCGTCGCCACCGCCCATACCGCCCGCAGCTCCACCGCCAAGGTAGCTTTGAGTGAAAGCAATCATGCCTAGCTCGACACCCTTGGCAAGGATCGCAACCGCAGCGCTGTCGCGCGCAGTTGATGCGCCGGCGAAAGCCGCCTGCATGCCTGGGTGATATGCGATTGGACGCGCTGTTGCGGCAGAGTCAGAGCTGCTGAAACTGGACTTCTTTGCGCTCGGTAATGGCGCCCAAAATGGGACATCCTGATCAGAACCGGACTGAGTAGATCCAGATCCAGACCTCCACCATTGGAGCAGTTTATCCGCGGGGCTGCCCTTTACGATTCCGCCGCTTGATTCACCAAGACTTCCAAACGGATTTTGCAATCCACTTGCCCAATCAACGATATTCTTGATGTCGGTGAAAAGATCCTGAAAATTCTTGGTGGTTCCAGCCCAGTCGACCTTGTTTATGGCGTCTCCGACATCATGGAAAAACTCCTTGACGTCTCCGACATGCGCGTCAGCGAAATCTTTGAAGGCATCTGCAGCAGCGATAATTTGTGGCGCAAGCTCGCCGCCGACTGAGTTTTTCAGATTCTCAAATGTCGCGCTCAGATGCGAAATCGCATCCTGAAAAGCCTCCGCCTTCTTGGTGTCCTCTTCCGAAGGCACATAGGTATTTTTGCCAGCGGCGGCCATGCGCCTATCGAGCGAGGCCTTGCCATTAGCCCCGAACTCCGCAAAATCCCCCGTACCAAAAAATAGTTCCGACAGGGTGCGCCGCGATTGCGCATTCTTTTGCATGGCAAGGTAGTTGAGTTCCTTCTGAACAACCTCGTCGTTTGACTTAGTGTTGGCCAGATCCTCAGCTATGCCTCGCCCCCCACGAAGGCCGGCTATGGCTCCGTAACTTCCCTGCCGCAGTCGCATGGCGTCGGCATTGCGGGCCGCAAAAGAAAGGCCAGAAGCTATGGAATCGGGATCAATCGCAAGACCGTCCGATACCTGCTGCATCTTTTGCAAGGTAGTGACAGCAATGCCGGTCTCATGCGAAAACTTTCTCATGCGCACGGCATTGTCGGCAAACGATCGAACCGCCGTTCCGACAGCCGTCAATGCGCCAGCGGCGGTGAATGCCCCGGCACCTAGGGCGCCGAGACCGAGACCAGTTGTCAGGCCACCGAATCCGTTTGTGACGGCCTTGCCGACGCCCTCAGCCTCCTTTCGGAGGCTTTCCATCTGCTTGCCGACTTGCTTCATGCCGTCTGTGACTTTTACGTCCTTCAGGCGGCTCACAAGATTTTTTAGCGGCTTGGTGAAGCCGTCGACGACCGTTGCTGGAAGTACCAAAGCCTCAGTCATCGCGGGTCCTTTCCAGGTATTTTAAGGTGTAGCTGTGCAGTTCCGCCAACTCATGGTGTGGGCGAGCCAAAAAATCGAAAGGGTTGACGTGGAATGTCATCGCCAGATCGATGGCCATGTTGACGGCATCGTCGGCTACACCGGCATGAAAAAACCCGTTAGATGCCACCCGAGACTAATCAGGTCCTTCGGTTTAAGCTTGGCAACGCTCGACGGTGGCACGCTGGAAAGACGACTGATCATGGCCGCCATTCGCGCATCATCGATCAGAACACGCGGCGGGTCGCTGATAGGGTCGAACTGAACCGGGTTGCCAACGGCAATGACGTCGGCGCCGGTCGGTTCACGGAGCACTAGCTCCTTCACCTTCTCACCATGCGCCTCGATTTCATAATCGAACGGGTAGATGAACTTTCCGTCTTTCCAGCCTGACATCTCTTAGGTCCCTTCCGTGCAGGAAACGCCTTCGAAGCGAATCTTCACCTTACCATCGGCGGTTTCCATCGGAAGATCGCCGGCCTGCCATGCGTTTTTCAGCGTATAGGTGTGTCCGTTGGCGATTTCAGCCGTCACGGTCGCGCCGGTGATCCCCTTGACGTCGGCGATTTTCCAGTCGTCGGTCAGCGTGAAATCGCCTTCAATGTAAGGCACGACCGGCATTTCAGAATAACCGTGCACATAATCCTGGCCGGCGATACCCGTCCTCGTAACCGAGGACGGCATAATTACCAGATTTCCGCGCAGCGGATATTGACGGCCGTCGACTTTGACGTATGCCGTGCCTGCGGCTCTAAGTCCCATTTTTGTTATCCTTTAGGAAGCGCTGGAATACTGCAGCCTGAACTGCGCGAGGACGGCAAAGATGCGCAGTCCGTTGATGATATCGGGCGGATAAAGGACGTCGACACGATCGGGGTTGGCGCTGTTGCGTTCAACAACAAGGTTGGAGGCAAACGCGTCCAGATTTTCGACCAGACCGTCATATTCCATATCGGAATATTCCGAGACGAGCTCGGCCTTGATGACCTTCGGCGTAATGATGGCCTGTCCAGACGCGAAAACCGTACCATCATTCGCAAGCTTGTGGCGCGGATACTTGCTCGTGATAGCATTCTTCAGTCGGCGGAAGACTTCAGCCAAGGTGTAGAGGGTTGTAGCCAGCGCATATGCGTTGTCGTCCTGTCCATAGCTGTTCGTCTGATACCGCATCGCCTCCCGCATGATCGCGGGATAACCGTTCGAATTTACCTTCTGAATGGCGATGCCTACCGAAACCAGATTGTTCATCTGCGCGATGGTGAAACGATCTTCAGAGGGAGCCGGCAGAATACCAGTCATTTCTAGCGTCTGAAGCGGTCGAGCCGGATCGTTGGTCAAGCCCTTGATAGCTGCAGATGCGTAGGCCGCGGTCCAGTCCCATACGGGCGACGGCGACGACGGCTCAACGGCAAGCACCGTTTCAACCGCAGAATTACCTGTCGGACCCCAAGCCATAAGATTGCTGTAGGTATCGCGTCGGGCGCTCCAAACCGCACCATACAGTTCTCGCATCCAGCCCCAGCGACCGGTATCGCCGAAGCCATATTCGGTGTCGAAAAGAGCTAGGGTACCGGTATCTGTGTATGGCAAGCCGACGAAATCGTACTGGGTTTCGCCAAGCGCGACGATAGCATCATCGAATGTCGGAACACCCGCGCCATTAACCGCCGCAGCGTGCACCAGCTTGATGCCGGCGGGAAGCGACTGGCCGCCATTCGAGCCAAGATAGGTGTCGGTGATGACGATGTCGTTCCCGGTCGCGCCCTTCCATCGGCAAGTATACGTCACCACGGCAGCAGCAGCCACAGCTGTGGACGGAAGCGTACTCAAGCCGTTGACTGCCGCCGCAATGGCACTGGCAACTGTGGGTGCGGTGTCGCCGCTCTTGACACCGACGCTGACTAGCTGACCAGCGACGTAGAGCGAGATAATGCCCGATTCGGTCGCCGTACCAGAAACGGTCGTGGTCTGGGTTGCCGCTACGCCACCCGTAGGATCGTCCACCGCCATGCAATAAAGCAGAGCCGCGGGATATACCTTGAACAGGCGGTAGACCATGCGTTCCAGCATGGAGCCTTCGCCGAAATACTTCTTTGCGACGGCAACCGAACCAATGGCATATACCTTGTTCGAATCTGCGATACCGCTAGCAAGTTTCTGACCGATAAAAATGGCTGGATGACTGGTGGTGCTACCTGTGCCAGCCTGTGAGGAATCGACTTCCGCATAAAATAGCGGCACATTCCACGTCGACGGAAAGGAATTGAAAGAAACAGACATCAAGAATTATCCGTTTTCGCGCTGGTGCTCGACGCCTTGGCCGGTGCCTGATCGCTTTTGGCGATGGCTCCATCCCTAATCAGGCGGAACGTGAATTGATCTGCGAGCCAGTCAGCGCCACCATCTGGAAGGCTGCCGGAGACGGGATGGCTCAGCTTCGCGCCCGCGTTCGCGGGAACGACAAAAACCGTTTTGCTCATGTGGTGGTGATCTTTTCGTTAGGACGCTGGAAGAGCCCACGTCCTGTTGAACGTGTCTGCCGCATCGTCATTGTTCGGCTTTGCCGTGACGCTCAGTGTCGTGAAATTGTCGTTGATGACGGGGTTGTAGATCCAGCGGTAGAAGAACTGGAATTCCAACTGCAGCTCAAGGAAGTAGGACTCGCCTTCCTTCTCGAATATTCGGCGTCGGCGGATGCCATTAATGGACTCGAAGCGGGCGCTCTGATCGGCAGCAAAACCAACAAACGTTGGATCTGTGAGCAGCGTGCTCTCGATAGCGTCGATGTCGCTGTCTATGACACCGTCCGTAACGGATGGATCATCAAAGCCACGCGATACCGCCACGATGATTGTAGCCGTAACGCCGAATTTTGGAGGTCCCGCATTGGCGTCACCATCGGGATCTAGGCGCTCGTCCGCGATGAAGATTGATAGCGCTGGAAGGTCATCCACTGCCAACGTCGGCGTTCCCTGCTTACGGATCGTCGCATAGCCTGGAAGATTCGAGAGGCGATTATAGATCGCCTCTCTGATGGCCGTTGTGTGGCTGGTCATCGAATCTCTTTCAGCTTCAACTCAGCGCCGCCTTGTCCATCCGGAAAAGATGCATCCACCTTGTAGGACTTGCCGTTCAGCGTGACTTTGTCGCCCTCGCGGGGTGCAACCGTGAAGTCGCTAAGCCGAACGCCGAGCGTGACATTTGTGGAGGCCATTTCCGAGCCGTCAGCCAGCATCACGGTTGCAACGGCGCGATCGTAAATGCCGGTTGCCGTATACGGCGGCGCGCTCGGCTGGGACTTGAGAGGCGTGACCATAACAGTCACGCCGAAAGCCGCCATGCACGGCGACAAAACCAGGTTGTCAAAATCCATGGCGGTTTGGCTGCTTAGCTGGCGGTGCCGGTATAGAGGACTTCCGGACGCGTGCAGATGTACAGCGGATAGCTATAGATCTCGAACTTCGTCCAAGCGTTTCGGTCACGATCGGGGATGGTCAGAGCGTACTGCTCCTGGCCAAAAGTGTTGATCCATGGATCAAATTCGGCCGGTCCGTAGGCAACCTGGAACAGGTCGCGGACGCCGACAGGGAAGAAGACTGCGGCGTTGTCGCCAATAGCCACGGTCGACTTATCGTCGGTGCCTCGATAGTTGTGGAAGTAGATGCCACCGAAGTAGAAGGCATCAAACACGGTCGCCTGCGTGGCGCGCAAGCCTTCGGCTGCCTGCCAGTTCTTATATGTCAGCTCGACGGACGGATGCTTCACGAGGGCGTCAAAGAACGCATCACCAACGAGCGCATGAACGGTCGTGCTGCTGGTGAAGCCGCCCTTGGAGGCTCGGGCCATGCCGCGCGCGATCTTCTTGGTGAGATCGTTCACGTTGATTGTCTCGTCGGAGAACTCGAACGCTACTGGCGTATTCGGGGAGATACCCCACTCGGCGAACCAGTCGATGAGAACGCTGCCATCCGAATCCAGCCACTTGCCCTGTAGGGCACCAAGGCGCGCGAACTCTGCGGTCAGGTCGAAGTCGTCCTTGAGACGCGACAGGCGGCGTGCTGCCTCAGCCTGAACCTGCATCAACTCGGTTTCGGTGCCGAACTGGCGAATACCACTCAGCTGCTCTGCATAGAGCGTGAAAGCCTTGGCCCAACGTCTTGTACTGAAATTGCGGATATCGCGCTTGTCATCCTGAAGCTGCGTTGGCGCGGCGCCGATCTGCGACGTCGGGATCAACTGCATGAAGCCGTCTCGCTTTTCGATGGCGATGCTTCGGGTGTTGGTCGGAACTGGCTCGAAAATATTGAGCTCGTTCAGGAACTGCGGCTTGTAAGGGATTTTCTCAAGCGCAGTGGTCAGCGATACGGTGCTAAACGCATCGCTGTTAAAAATGTCCATGCTTGCCATTAGGTAAAATATTCCTTTAGCGGACGGAAATACCGAGCGCCGCCAGCTGGGCGTTCTGGGCCGCGATCTCTGTCGGAGTGTCGATCGATGCGTCGCGTGTGAGTTGCTTGCCATTCACTTCACAAGTGCGAGTGAAAGCCGTCACGGGATGATCAGCGCTCGTCGCATCGACGCGATAGCCGGTGATTGCGGCTGCCGTCTGGGATCCGTCCGTGGCCGCCGGAACGGAAATCACGTATTTTCCGGTCGCCGTGACTTTGCCAACGACTGTGCCAGGCTGAATGACGCCGGCGCCTGAGGCGATTGTGATAACGTCGCGCGAGATGTAGCCGGGCGCTTCGGTAACCAGGAACTCAAGGCTCCATGGCTGCTGATGAAAAGTGGTCATGTATGAAATTCCTTAGCGCTTCGACAGCTTTGCGACGGCCGCATCCCAGCCCTTGGCGGCGTCTTCGGCCTTGGTTCGAACGGCCGCGCCGCGGGCGTTGCTGGTGCGGCCTTCGTTTTCGGCGCGCGCATTGAGAAGGCGACGGCGCACATCTGCCAGCGACACGGCCTTGGTGAGGAAACCAGCCGTCAAGTCATCGCGGCCAGCGAGCGCGCATAGGTCAGCAACCCGGCGTGCGTAGGTCAGGCCTTTGGCCGACGCGCGCGCCTTTCGAGCGGTTGGCTCGTCGGCATCTTCCTTGTCGCTGTCATCATCTGCGTCGGCCTTCATGTCGTCATCCTCATCGGAATCGGCCTTCAGGTCGTCGTCATCGTCCGCGCTGAGATCGTTATCGTCGTCGGCGCGGGCCTTACGGGCCTTGCGAGCCCTCTTGGCGTCGGACGGCTTGTCATCGTTCTCGTCTCCGTCTTCGGCATAGCCGTCATCCTCGGCCTTTGCGAGAATGGCAGCCAACGAGTCCAGCTTCGCCGACAGAGCGGCAAGAGCCGCTTCGGTCTTGTTCATTTTTGGCGTTACAGCCATAGCAATTCCTTTATGCATGGCAGACTCAACTGCCGCGCGTAAATGTTGTGGAATGAGTTTGAGGTTGATCGACGCTTGCGATGGGTCGATGACCTCGTCGCACAGGCCGAACTCAACGGCTTCCTGAGCACTCAGAAGGCGGTTCTCTTTCATCAGAGCGAGAACGTCTTCTTGCGATTGCCCGGTTTTCTTTGCGTATGCCTCAACGTAGCGATCAGTCAGCCTTTGCAGGTCTTCTGACGCAATCCTGAGTTCATCCGCAGTCCCGCCGGCGCCGCCGCTATATGGTTCATGGATCAACATGAAACCATTGCTGGCAATCTCAACGCGATCGGCGGCCATCGCAATCAGGGTAGCGGCGCTTGCCGCCAGCCCCTCGATGCGGGCCGTGATCTGCGCCGGGGACATCGACAGGATCGTGAAAATTGCTTCGGCGGTGAACACATCGCCGCCAGGCGAATTGATCCTGACAATTACTTCGTCCGGGCTCCCAAGGGCTTTGAATTCGGCGTCAAACCATTGAGCCGTAATGCCTTCACCGGTCTCATCGGCGCCGATACCACTGAACAGGCAGATTTCGGCCGGTGATGGCCCCAGAGCCATCACCTTCTTGTTTCGCGTCATCTGGTCGCCTGTCCTTCCAGTTCTTTTTCGTGAGATTCCGCTTCGTCGGGATCGCTGTCGTCTGCCGGCGGCGTCTTGGACAGGGACTGTCCAAGCGGGCTATCGGTCAGCAATATGCCGAGATCGCGAACGCGGCCCTGATCGGCTGCAATGCGGCGATCAGTTTCCTCAGGATCGAACCCGAGCTCCTCGATGACGTCGCTGCGAGACTTGAAACCGTTGTCGACGAGCAGCTTTTCAGCCTGTCCATCCTTCAGCGGGTCGATCCAATCAAAGCGCGGCGGGATCCACTTGACCTTGAGGTACTTGCGACGATTTTGCAGAAAGTCAGGAATATCGGTTTCGCCACTGATGACGGCGTCCGTAAGCCAGCGCGCCCAAACCGGGCGGCACATCTGGAAGACCATGCAACTATGTTGAAGCTGCGCTAGCCTGTTACGGAACTCGACTAGAGACTGACGCGATGAGGAATAGTTAGCCTTGGCATTATCACCCGTCGCCGACATGTACGGCACACCCATACCCGAAGAGGCAGCCAGCAGGTTTCGATACTGGAATGGCTCATACGAGTTCCCGGCTTCTGCAGGTTCGCTGAACTTGATGTCCTCGCCCGGCAGCAGGCTCTGAATAGTTCCAGGCTCCAACACCGGGAACGGTCCATTTTCCCCGTTCGTGGCGATGTCCTCGTCCTCATCGAACATCGCGTCTGGCGCGGCACTCGTCACAAACCCAGCGTACATCGCGGCGAGCTTTTTGCGCTCCAACTCCGCGTCATCATATTGGTCGACGAGGAAAAGCTTGACGATCGATGGCGTGATCCACGGAACACCCCGCATCTGTCCCGGCCGCAACGGGCGGTAAATATGCAAGACCTCGTCGGCCGGAACCCTGACGTAGGTCAGGGGATGAACGCGATAGTATGGATCGCCCGGATAGACAGAATAGAACCAGTAGGCGACGCGGCGGTCGTTATGATCGATCTCTATGCCGTTGATGATGGCGTTTCCGTCATCGGCCATATGGTTCTTGTTGTAGGCCAGCATTTCGCTTTCAAGCAGCTGCAACTGCAGCGGCACGCCCGGCGTATTGTTGCTGCCGGATCGAAAGCGGATAAAGCACTCGCCAGCTTCGAACAGCGCTCGTGCAACTAGGGCCTGCAAGCCATAGAAATCAGTTTGTCCAGTAAAATCCGCCTGGTCGGTCCATTCACGCCAAAGGATCTGCAGTCCGTCCTTCATCCCTGCGTCGTTCAGCAATGGCGACGGCTTGATGCCGGCCCCCACTAGATTGGCAACAAAGGATTCCGCGGCCGACGCCACATATGGATTGTTCCGCAATAGGTCGCGGGAACGTGCCCGCAATTGCTCTCCGTCTGCGGACACGAGTTGCGTCATGCTGGCGCGGGTCGGCTGCCAAGTCGACAGTCGTCGGCGCATCTGCGCGCCTTCGAAACCCATGCCGGTGTAGTATGCCTTGGCCGATTTTGTCTTTCGGCCAAGGCCAAACGACTTCAGAAGAGAAAATCCCAACGATCTACTCCTCAAAGTCGCTTGCATGTAACTGGACGGAATTGGCGCTTGAGTTTTGTGCCGTTCAGGTCGGCCTCCATCAGCGCCTTGAGTTCAAGCATCTGTTGGAGATCTCGATACTGTACCGATTTGCCCTGGTAGCTGACGCTCGTCGCGCCAGCCGCAATCGCAGCGCAAAGCGCCGTGTATTGGGCTTGTGTGTATGTGGACATCGAAAATCCTAGAGATAGCTCGATCGGCTGATGCGCCGAACCGGGCCGCGTCTCCGCGGCGTTTGCGCTACAGGCGGCGGGGCAGCTGGTGCCGGACGCGGAGGTGGCGGCGGTGTTGCTGGAGGAGCCGGAACCGGTGCGGCAACATTGTCGTTCGCTGGTTCATGTGTCTCCTCCGCCGGCGGCTGCTCGGCCTTGGGACGCCGCACGACGTCGAGCCGCGTGCGCAAAGACTTCAGGGCAGCAAAGGCGTAGACGAATGTGTCCAGCGCCTCATTGCGCTTTCCATCACCGCAAACCCACACTCGATACGGCCGTCCATCACGATAGCGTGTGACGGCCTGCTCGACGGTCAGCTGGAAGAAATAATCTGCATCAACTGCTTCATCCTGAGGAAAATGGATGTAGCCAGGCGCTGGCGCTGCAATGCGCAACCGGCCGTAGATCGCATCCTTGGCGGTATCCACCCCAACGATAAACAGATTCTCGTTAGTTTTGGTCTTGGATGCGCGGATCGGCCAAACCGGTTTGGCACCAGGTGCACCCTTGATCGGCCAAACACGTCGCCCTCTTCGGCTCTTGCAGAAGGCAAGAACCATTGCGGCATGATGGCCGCCCGTATCGATCGCAACGGAATGTATGCGGAGCGAGCGGCCGGCGTCCGTGGTCAGCGATGTCAGCAGATATTCGTCCAGGCGCTGCCACGTATCTTGCTGCGATGGATCTCCATGCAGCACGACATAGTCGGCAACCCACGCCTCTTCCCCGGCGCCCCAGCCAATGACCTGTACTTCAAGGCGATCGCCCTGAACGTCAACGCCGGCTGTGACGACACGTACGTCATCCGGAAGGGAATCACGCTCGTAAGTCTCAATGCGCGAAAGCAGCGGACCCGGCGAAACAGTTTCACCGCGCTCCTCCCACGTCTCGCCAAGAACCGTATTCGTCCAGACCTTCAGAAGCTCCGGATGATTCTTGGCTTCAAGGAATTCCGTGACGATCTCTTCCAGCCGCACCCACGGTGACAGGAGGCCCGGAATATGAAAGCCGGCCGTTCCTTTGAACTCCGCAGTCGCGCGCCACTCACCCTGTCGGATTGCGGCCCAGCGCTGTGCGTCATTCCAAAGAGAGCCGCAGTCCTCGCAGACGTAATGCGCGGTTTCTGGCTTGTGCCCCTCATGTGAGTTCCAGTGTACCTGTGACCACTTGAGGTATTGCCCCACGCCACACTCTGGGCACGGAACGAAATACCGTCGCTGATCGCTGTTCTGAAACTCGCGATCAATAACGCTTCCCCCCTTGATTGTGGGGGTTGAACCGACAAGCGTCTTGCGGTTCCAAAATGTCAATTGGCGCTTCTGCGCCAACTTCAACGGGTCGCCTTCGTCTCCGGCTGAGACCGGGTAACGGTCAACTTCGTCGGCTAGTACAATGCGAATTGGTCTCGATGCAAGGCTGGCGGGTGAATTGGCACCAACGATCGTAACCTGGCCGCCCGGGAACGACTTGTGCAACATCGTGTTGCCGCTGTCGCGCGCCTTGCTGTCAGACACCTTGGCAGTCAACGCCGGGGTGTCGCGGACCATGGGTGCAAGACGGTCCTTCGACCAGGCCTGCGCCATCTCAAGTGTCGGCTGCATGATCAGGACCGTGGACGGATCCTGATCGATATAGTAGCCGATGGTGTTGTTCAGGATCTCGGTGTAGCCGACCTGACTGCCCTTGGAGATGACGACCTTCGTCACCGCCGGATCAGCCATGGCATCCATGATACCGCGCTGGTATTCAGCTCGAGCTGTTAGCCACCTTCCTGGTTCGGCCGACGCTTCCGGACTTAGGCGTCTTTCCTTGTCGGCCCACTCGCTTATGGTCAGATCCGGCGGCGGCGTCAGCGCCTTCCAGCAGCTCGTCTGAATCGACTGGTGGGCTAAATGTCCAGTCTCGGAGTCGAGTTCCCGCGAGCTCTTCAAGGGCGTTGTGGATTTCATTCTTCACCACGTCGCGAACAACGACCGTTGACGTCTCCCCCACAATCAGTGGCGCGACCTTCGATGGAATGGTCAGGATCTTTGCCCTGACGCGAGCGAATGCCGATGTGACAGCCGAAACCATTTCTGAGAGTGGCGCTAGCTCGCCACGCGTAACGGCATTCTGAAGCTCAAGCCTGTCGGCGGCTTCCTTGTCCTTGCGCGCACGCTCCTGTTCACCATCAATCTTGCCGGGCGGGACCGCTTGGGCAGCTTCGCGGCCGGCCGCCACCTCGCGGATATGGCGGATGTATTCCAGGCGCACGATGTCGAGATCGTAAGAGCCGCGCGAAGATTTTGTGATGATGCCGCGCGCCACCAGATCCGCCGCAGTGCGCGTATTCACGTCGATGTGCTCTGCAACTTCTGCAATGGTCGCCATCGGCTCAACCTTCCGACGCGAGGAAAGCCGAGTATGATGGCCCCCCTCCAATAAAAATGCTGCACCTAGAGAAACAACGCGGTGGCGCGATCAGCGAGAAGCCATTGAAATCTAAGTACCTTCTGATTTTTTATGCATAGGTGATGATATGAGACATGCACTTATTGCATTGCAGGATGGCTTTTACCTATGCGCCTAACGCATGGCAACCTTCATCGTGTTGGACATCACCGATGTCCCAAGCCGCCGCATCTGAGCTTCCATGCTCACACGGAAGTCGTGTCTGAATGGCACGTCGGGCTTGATCGCAACGCTTGGCTTGAGAACGAACATGCGCTTGATGCCTCGCCCTGCTCCGCCCCATGATCCGCCGGCCTTACTGACCTTGCCTTTCATTTTTCCACGCTTGTAGACGTAGATCGGGTACTTCTTGCCATATGGCTTGAAGATCGCACCATTGCGCTCGAATGCGCCAGCAAGCGCAGCAGGACGTTGTGATTTGGCAATGCCCGTCGCGCCCAAGCGCTGACCTGCAACCGGGACAGCAACGCGATGATGCTCGGTGCGCTTCACGCCACCATCAGCATGAAGCTTGAGGTTGCCTCGTCCTTTGGCGCGAGCGTCGGTGATTTTGACTGTGAGATTTGAGCGGCTAGAGTTCTCGACGCCGAGGGCGAAGGCAATGAAGCCCTTATTTCGCTGCGTCATATGCTGCGGCCATGTCTGGGCAATGAGCGTGCGACGCGTTTCGTGCGCGGCTTCATTCAGGGTTTTGCTGATCGCAAAGGCCATCTGTTTTGGCGATGCTTCGAGACGCTTCGCGGCCTTTTCGAAGGCAGATGTGTCAAAGCTGACCAGAGCCGCCATCGATATACCCAGTAGAAATTGGTTGCGGGAGCTGGATTTGAACCAGCGACCTCTTGGTTATGAGCCAAGCGAGCTACCGTGCTGCTCTATCCCGCAAAACGAAGTGTGGGCCCGAAGCACCAAGCCGCAGCTGGTGCCGGCAAGGGAACGCCACACGCTAAACGGCGATCAACCCGTTCGCCCGGTTTGCACCCGGTAACACATGAAAGCAAAAGCGGCGAGGAGCGTCGGGTTACAACGCCCGTTGCTCAACTCGCCGCACGATCGCCCGTCGCTGGAGGAGGCAGCGCCAGGCAATGCGATAGGGCCACCAACGAAGCCGCACAATTGCCGTTATCTGTGGGGGGTCGTTTCAATAGTTACGCCCACGTTCAGAGGCTGCACCCAACTGCAGCATGACGGAGCGGCGGGATTTGTACCCCTTCATTTCTAAAGGGGTACCAGGCGCCCAAAAAGTCAGGCTCCATCGTTATTTTTTTGCCGACTTCGCCAATTCTCTAGCCTGGAGAAAGTTATCGTTGGCAGCGATGAGCAGCCTGCGACCGGCTTCGATTGCATATTTTCCGTGATATCCGCGAGCTATACCGAGTTCGGCGAGGTTCTTTGCACTGACGGCACGCGTGAGGATCTCGACATGATCGCCTTGCATCTTGGCCAACGTTTGGTGCCAAATCAAGCGCTCGGTAACCTTCGACGCGGTTTCTTCCCAGCCCTGAGACCCAGTGTCACCGGTGGCAATTTTGACAAGCCCTGGAAACAGTTGCGCCAAACTCTTAGGACCGGAAGGGAAGCCATCGGGGTACTTCTTCACAGGCGGCAACACGGCAGTGTTCGCAATAGCATCGGCTAACCATTGCCTAGCTTCTGTCTTGGTCCGCGGCCCGGTTCGCTCCTTTCGCGGCTTCTTTGTGACTGGGCCAGATAATTTGGCCTGAAACAAACCTGCCGGTCGTTCATCTGTTTTCTCAGCGGAAAAATAGGCATTAGACGCAGAGATTTCCGCAGGATCGGGCGCCGCTCCCTTATCCCGCGCGGATTTTTCACGCGTATGAAGTATCGCCCCGATGGGCATTCGAATTTTTGCCGGGACTACCTTCCCCATTACAAGCTTATATCCTCGCTCATATTGGGAGCCGTCGCTGAAGTGTAGTCCTCCCATGCGGGTCACGACCTTGTGGGGATTTCCATTATCGTCGATGTACTCTCCGTATTCAACATCACCTCCCAGAGATATACCATGGACCTCGCGGCTCGCCCGCTTGTGCTCTAACCTCCCGCCCCGCAGCATCATCGGCTCGGCTCGGTACGTCATTTGCACTTGCGCTGATGCTGCCGTCATCTTTTCCAGTGACGGAACAATCTCGACGGTCCGTTCGGTACCAAAGCCATCATCTGATTTCGCGTTGTCGGCCGCGGGAAGAACGCGCCAGTTCGTCGACATGGCCGGTATCTCCGCCAGCTCCGACTCCTCCGCTACCCCGATCGGCCTGCCCCTCATCGCGAGAAGAGCAGAGAGCTCGGACAAATCTCGATGTCGTTGTTTTGACGCCCCGCCCGCGAGTTCGATTATTTCGCGATCGTTTGCCGAGGCGGTGGCTACCCTTGGCGCAACGGCAGCGCGATGGTTAGCTGTTGTGCGATTCAAGCGGCGCCCCTTTCTTGTTTAGCTCGTTGTCATTTGCAGGCACGAGTGATCCGAAATCCGTCATCGTCGGTCGTCGTGCCGCGGCGTCATTGAGCTTTTCGAATGCCGCTCGGCCGTTCTTCAAAACGAAATCGTGGTTCATCCCTGGCGCCGCGCCGATGCCGGGAAACGGGCCCCCGATGTTTTCGAGTCGTGATCGAATCATTCAAACCTCCTTCCGCGGCGCGAGACTTGCTTGCCATTCCTTGCCGACGAGCCGATAGCTTGTGTCATCGACATCACCGGCAATTGTCCGTATGGCCTGCACCTTGGGATCTATCCTTTGAAAGAAGGCTATGCAGCCTGGCATATCGCAGGCATTGGTTTCAGCCATATTGAGAATGCCCTGCCTTGTCGTGAAGTCGTAGCTTATGCCGAGAACTGAGCACTGTAGTTCCGGGTGATAGACTGGTTTAAGGTACGTCATGTGGTCCTCCTGGTTGGATACGTAGCGAACTTGGGAACTTGTGAACTTTTGCAAGCTCTCTAGGACAGACAGGAAACCACCCTAAAAACGGGGGTGAGAAGTCGTCGTCACAAGTTCACAAGTAAGAAAAAAGAAGAGATTTTTATCTCTTATATTATTGTTTATATTGATATTTTTCTGATGCCTTAACTTTTGACGGCGTTCCAACCGGCCAAAAGTTTCACAAGTTCTAGGGGGTCGTCCCCACAAGTTGTTAGCCAACTTGTGAACCTGCCACAAGTTTGAATGACCCGCGCGCGCCTGGCTTCGGTTGCGGCTTCAGGCTCTCGACTTTACCAGTATCGATGAGCCACTGCAGCGCCTTCGACACCTCGTCGCCTTCATGAGCGCTCACCCCTTCGCGCTGCAGGATGTGGCTCCATGCCAGGGTATTGCCCGGCGCGGCTTCGAGAGCTCGGATCACAGCTTTCCTGAGGGCCTCGACGGCAGATCCAGACATATGGCGCTCGACACCCTCGGTCACGATCTGGATCGAGCGATAGACGATTGCCCACCCCCATGCGACGTCGTCCTCCGTGACTAAAGGGTTTCTGGGATCGCGGCTTACGGCCCGAATGGATGCGAGCCGGACAACGTTCTCAGCCGCGCGACCGTTGATGTGGTGCTCCCGCTCACTCCAAGCCGGGTCGTGCTGCCAAAGAAAGACTTCCGTCCAGAGCCGGTATGCGACACCATCCTCGCCACCTTCGAAGGGGATCATCAGCTTCTTGGCTCCGAAGCCCTTCGGGGCTGGAAAATCAGTCTGCGCCTGCTTCAGCGATGCCACTAAGCCCGGTGGCATCACCGCCTTCCGATTGAGCGACGGCGGCTTGATCTGTGCCGGCCCCTGCCCTTCAATGAAGATGAAGCGGCTGAGAAAACCGTCATTCAAGGAGGCGTCGGATAGACCCGCGTAAAGGGTTGCCGGCGTGGTCATGCCCAGCACAGTCAATGCCGGGCCATCAATCGGGCTGTCATCTTTCTTCGTCTCATCCGACGCATACTGACGCCCATGGAACACGCTGTCCGCCTGATCGTAAATGGCGAGTAGAAATTTCCGGATTGACGCAGAAGCAGCATTGGTGCGCTTCGCGTTGATGTCCTGCAACGTCACGCCAAATTCGTCCATCACGACTACGGTCGACTTGTTTTTGCGCAGCATACGCTCGATGGCGGCGTAGGATGTGGGATCGCCGTTCGTCACGGCCCCCGGTTTCCCTGCACCGGCGGCCAGCGCGACGATCGACTTTGGCGCATGGCCCTTTCCGCTTGCCACGCCCATTACGGTGGTGAGAAACAGGTTGAGGCCGCTCCGTGTTGGCCCAAGAGCCTTATCGCCGAACATCCCACCGATAAGCGCGAGAGCGGAAGTCAGCGAGAGTTCCGGCACCGGAATAATTGCCGTCGACGTGATCCACGTCGAGATTTCAGCTAGGAGGCCGCCCGCGGAGGCCGGCGCGAACGGATCTGGATGCATCGCGGGAGGAGTTGGCATGAGCCTGGAGGTGCTGGAAGGCGTCTGCTTATTGTCGTTCGCCGCGGCCGGGGCGCGCTTTGCTGTGTTCCTTGCCACAAGTGCCGCAGCGATCTCTGCACCGGCGGCGCGAGCCTTGATGTGAGGCAATCCAAACTTCGCCCACATTCTAGCGAAATCGGCATTTGCGTCCTTCGACGAATATCGCTCGAACCAATCCCCGGTGGCCGAAAGAAACACGGCGCAAGCCTGCTCGGCAGTCAGGCCGTCAAAGGCGAGCTGCTCGACAACCTTGGACGCCCAGGCGGATCTGTCACCAACGTCATTGGCCGCAAGCATCTCCGAGGCCGCGGCGGAGATAGAAAGTCCGTCGACAGATGGGATTTCGCCAATAGTCACCGTAGAGTGATCGGCCGGCGCGTTCATCCACAAACCAAGTGCCGTGCGCAGCTCGTCAACGCACGTCAAACTGCCATCCCAAGCCATGTCGACGGTGACGGCGACGGGATCTGGCGAGCGACCGCGCTCCAGCTTTTTTCGATTTGGCCAGTTTAGCGTGCCGGGAATGCGCCAGACATGGGCGATGTCCGCGGTGCCGTGATCGCTGCCGGTCGCACGCTTCAGGGCCGCGGCCAAGGGCTTCCCGTCTGTTGGGACAACCGCCTTATCGAAAAGAAGAAACGGCTGATAATTGCCCGGCGACGTCTCCAGGACGACGTTCGGTTCAACTGGCATTTCCCCGGTCTTGCCGGTATCTGCGTCGAGGTCGACCACGAGACCGAGTAGCGCGACGATATCAGCTTCTTTTCCACGCGACCCGCGCGCGAGACCCTTCCGCATTACCTGCAAACCGGAGAACACGTTCGCATGCGGAGTGGACGCGTGTGCCATGATTGCGTCGACCATGCCGTCAACATCACCGACAACATGATGCGTTACAGTGCCTGGCACATCGCCGTCTCCGATAGGATTGGCGAAATAGGTGGATGTGACGAGAAGGCCGTCGATACCAATTGCAAGGCCATGCAGCATTTCAACGTGCTGGCGGATTGCGACTTCGTCAAATGTGGCGGCGGCGGCGACCGCTTTAAGCTTGGGAATCGGAGCCATGGGCGGTAGTTGCCTCATCGTAAGTAGTGGATGCCAAGATGGTAATGCGTTCCGCTAGGAGCGGATCGAACGTTGCCGTCCGCCGACTGCCAGCCTGTGCGGCGTAGACAATCCTTTTGCCTCCAGGAGCTTCGAGAAGTCGGAGGCCGTAAAGGCGGATCTGACCGGAGAGCTCAAGATCGAATGTCGCGAGCAACCGCAAAGCCCCGCCGCCCGATTTGGCAGCGGGAATGAGGTCACGGACCTTCATCGAGGAAAGGCGAGCCGTGTGGCGCCGAACAAGCCGGCCGCATCGTTCTCGATTTTCTCGATGACCGCTTGCCAGACGAAATCAGCCGTCCGCCGATCTGCAAAGAACGCGTCGCCGACATGTCGAACCAAACCCGTCTGTGGCGGCCTACCCTCTCCGGCATATTGGACGAAACCGAAGCGGCGACGATCGCCCCTTTCGCCCTCAGTTCCGGCCACCTTCTCCGGGAACAAAAGTGTCGAGGCTTCGATAACTCTTGCGTCCGCCGCATAGCCGTCGAGGAAGTCGATCGCGAGCGCATGGCCGCGGACGCGCGGAATCGATGTGTCCGCAGAAACGCGTCCTCTGATGAGACGGGACGCGCGAGGTTCGTCGGTGAATGAACGCAATGGTTCTCCTTTGCCGGCGCTGGGCCGCTTAGTAGTTTTGATTTGTTGACTTGAGCTGTCGTCGGCACGAGGCCCGAGAAAGTCCGGAAAATAGCGGGAACTAACTAGGCGGTCGCCCTCGCCCGCGCGTTGTCATTCGCTCCATCCCAGGTCTCAGAACGGCGGCGTTCGGACATCCATGCATCTAAATCCGCCGTTGAATAAACAACGGCACGACCAAGCTTGAAATATTTTGGGCCGCCGCCGAAATGCCGAAGCTTGTCCAGGCTGGATTTTGAGAGGCCGATGTAGCTCGCCGCCTCTTTCACACGCATATTCCGTTGCACTTGCACCTCCATGTTTCACGTTGATGCCGGTGATATGATGGATTTTCAGAGAAGATTTTAGGCCAAATAAATGCGATTTAAATCCTGTAATACTGGCGGTCTGGGCTTTAATTCGCCGCATGTCACGCTAGGGTGCCCGCCAAGCCATCTTAAAATGAGCCGGCAACGATAGATATCAAGACCGCTTTGAATATGCTCCGGACCCGGACCGACAAAAGAGGTCGTCGTGACCAAACCATCCGCAGAGTTCGACGTTTGGTACGTCTTCAACGACGAAGCCTATTCGACCCCTGCGGGACGCGGTATGGTTTTGATGAGGGCAAATCACGGGGCGCGAACGCAAATGCCGAACGATTTCACAAGGCAATTTCTGAAGTTTGCTGACACTCTCGGGGCTGCTGTCGTCGAAGCAGCTATTCTTAGCTTTGTCGCGGTACGGCGGGACGACCAATTCTTTCTCATCGAAGGGCAGCTCATCCTTGGCAACATTGAACAAGTGCCAAAGGCGTCGTTCCAATCTCCAAATGTCCGCGCTGGACAGTACCGCCTGTCGGATCTTGGAAAGTCGGTCGCACAACTCCTCTGGGAGGTTGACACTGGGAGCCTGAAGCTCCCGGAGGGGGAAATCTTACTTCAAAGCTATGAGGGGGGCGGTTACCACTGGTCATTTGATCCATCTCATGCCCTCGGCGGGCAGACACGACTAGAAATTCTGACTGTCCTCGGCCGAGAGCGTGAGGCGTTAGTGGACGAGCGGCTTGTTGATTGGGAGCTACGAGCAGCCGTCCCTCCATTTGACACCCTGGTCGAGCTCACAAACCACTACGGGCTAATTTACACACGAGGGTCCGTTCGCTTCGAGGCGGCCGCTCCCGCGATCGTTGCTGTTGACATCACGCAAAGAGTAGACGGTGAGAGCGCGACACTCGGCCTCGTGCTATTCCGGGGTTTCGCCACCGATCGAGCGTTCCTTGGGTATAAGATCCTCGTTAACAACAACTGCGTGGAGCGGGGACAATCGCCTGGGAGCGCCTTCAAGTGGAATGACGATGGAAAAATCCAGCGCGGCATTGCAACCCTTCAAGTGCCGAGATCAGCCATTGTACACTGCTTTGCGGGTTATGACGGGCGAGCCCAATCGTTTGGCTGGATAGTCGATCCAAATAATCATCAGAATGCTAGACGGGTTGCCTACGAGGGGTTTGACAAAGATCTAGCAAAGCTCCGGGACGGCCTTCTTAAAGCACCTGGGCCTGCGCACAAAAATCAACAAGGAATCTTCGAAGCTGCTGTCTCATCTCTGATGTGGATACGCGGCTATGGCGTGTCTTTGTTGAGCACGATCAAGGAAGGGCCGGATATATTGGCGACGACGCCAAGCGGGCACTTCCTAGTGATTGAATGCACAATGGGAATTTTGAAGGAGGATTCTAAACTCACGAGGCTGGCTATCCGTGCAAAACACGTGCGCGACCACCTGAAGGAATCTGGCAGCCCAAATCTGAGCGTTCTGCCGGTTATGATTACAGCCCTAACGCGGTCCGAGGTAGAAACTGAGATTGCAGGTGCCCTTCAACAAGGCACTTTTGTAATCACGAGGGAAGCGATCGAGGAGTCACTCGAAACTAGCTTTTTGGTTCCCGATCCGGAGCGTGAATTCAACGACGCTCTAAAGCTATTGGCTGAGGCTGCCTCCCAGCCGCCGCGAGATGCAAAGCAGTAGTTCTCAAACGGGCGGGTCGGCGTACAGTTTTGCCGTGACAAAGCGAACGACGCTCTGCGCCAAAGGTAGCGCCGCGCCACAGTCAGCCTAATCGGTATTGGTTTCGGTTGCCATTCGATGTTGCGCGCTACAGTTATCGCAACGTTCGTGGCGATTCGGTGGCGACCACATCGTCAGTCGGAGATCAAAATTCTCACTAAGATATTGAAATCTGTGGTGAGAGCGATGGGGCTCGAACCCATGACCTACTGATTAAAAGTCAGTTGCTCTACCGACTGAGCTACGCTCTCCCTCTCCGCAGGCAGATCCTGCCCCGGCTGGAAGTGCGCGGAACATATGCAGACGCCCTATTGCGGTCAACCCATAAAATCACGGTTATGACGGCTCGAACATGCTTTTCCTCACCTCCAGGCGATGAAATGGCGGCGGCGCGTCGTCGAGATCCTTCAAAGAAATGAACGGTTAAAGCGTTTCGCCGTGAAAATGCATGAATCATGCAGCGATCCATTCCGGCACCCTGAACAACCGTAACAATTTCCCTTAATAATCAGGGTTGCAATAATAGTATCCAGCGGCTCGCCATCGGCAACTGTTGGGGTGCGAATCGTTTTTGGTGTATATCAGTTCTTGTTAACAACCTGTCGGGCCCTCAGGAGGTTCTTTTATGGAAGATGCACACGTCGGTTGGATTGCGGCAATTATCATCGGCGGCCTAGCTGGCTGGTTTGCCGAGATGATCATGAAAAGCAACACAGGCATAGTCATGAACATCATCCTCGGCATTGTTGGCGCGCTCGTCGCCAGCTGGCTGTTCGGTGTTCTCGGCATCGCCCTGCCGTTCCATGTATGGCTGAACTACCTGATCACGGGTTTCATCGGCGCCTGCATCCTGATTTTCATCGGTCGACTGATCCGGCGTTAACGACGCATCGGGCGAGACGGCCCGAATCGGGAAGAGGAAAAAGGGAAGGCGGAACAAACCGCCTTTCCTTTTTTGTTGCCTGGACTTCGCGAGACGAAGGCCAAAAGCACGTCGCATCAGGGGCGCGACGGTTCGCGAAGACGACAGGCGGGTTTCCAAGAACCTGGAGGCAGATGCAATCCTGAAACGTCACGATGCATTTCAAGGCCTTTCCAACATCATCCTCGGCGCTATCTATAAAAACTGGAACCGAAAGGAAGTTGGAAACATGACGGAAAACGCCAATCGGACAACCGCCCGCAAAGCCATCCGTGGCCGCCCTTACAGCATTGCTGAATTTGCGCGCAAATATCGCCTCGAGGATGCCGAGGCAAAGCGCCTCTTCTATAAATTCGGCCCGTCATCGACGGAGCTGGACCTGCTCATGGCGGCCAAGCGGAAGCCTCCGAGCCTTTCCACGGCAATCGGGCAATGATGCATCGCTACCCGAGCCGAGCTTGAGGATTGCCACCGAGATCGTCGCTCTTCCAAGCGGCGATCCGGCGTGCCGATACAGATGAACCGGATAAAGCGGCGTTGGCTAAATCACATACTGATATATCACAATCGGTTGCCTTCGACGGCGTCAGATGACACTCTGCGCCATCCAAGTACACGCCGGACATCGCCTCGAATGCAGAATTCGCTTAGCCACCTCGCCTATCTCGCGCTGGAATACGCGATCGTGACGCTCAGGCTGAAGCCTGGCGCCCTCGTTACCGAGAAACAGCTGATCGAGATGGCGGGGCATGGACGAACACCCGTGCGCGAGGCCATCCAGAAACTTGCCTGGCAGAGTTTGATCCACGTTCGCCCTCGCGTCGGCCTGCAAATCGCGGAGATTCGCCCTGAGGATCATCGGTATGTCATGCAGGTCAGGCGGGAGTTGGAGCCGATCGCGGCGGCACTTGCGGCGGCCCATGCCGATGCGGAGCAGCGCGAGGAGTTGCGAGAATGCGCGCGGCTCATGGCAGATTGTGCCCTTGCCAACGACCTGCCCGGCTTTTTCGCCGCCGATAAGACGTTCGACGAGATTCTCGAAGCCGCCTGCCCTAACAATTTCATCACAGCGGCACTTGGACCGGTGCAGACGCATGCACGCCGCCTATGGTTTTCCACAGGGATGCATGACCGGATGGATCAAGCGATCGCCATGCATGTTCAGGCGATCGAAGCCATTCTTGACGGCGATCCGGACCATGCGCGCGCAGCCATGGCTTCGCTTATCGACTACCTAAGCCACACATGAAAAAGGCGGCTTCGCTGCCGAAACCGCCTTGCACTCCGCTTATGGGATTCGTCTAGCCGACGAAAGCGCGTTCGATGACGAACTCGGCAGGCTTGTTGTTTGCACCCTCGTTCAGGCCGGCCTTTTCAAGCAACCCCTTGGTGTCCTTGAGCATGGCGGAAGAGCCGCAGATCATGCCGCGATCGATGGCGGGATCGAGGGCAGGCACGCCTAGATCGCTGAAAAGCTTGCCGTTTTCGATGAGATCGGTGATGCGGCCCGTGAAGGGAAACTCCTCGCGTGTCACCGTCGCATAGTGGCGCAGCTTGTCTCCGACGACTTCGCTGAGGATTTCGTCGTTGCGGATTTCCTCAACGAGATCGAAACCGTACTTGAGCTCGGCGACATCGCGCGTCGTGTGCGTGAGGATGACTTCCTCATACTTCTCATAGGTCTCGGGATCGCGGATCAGGCTCGCAAACGGCGCGATACCGGTGCCGGTCGAGAACATATAGAGCCGCCGGCCGGGTGTCAGCGCGTCCAGAACCAGCGTGCCGGTCGGCTTCTTGCGCATCAGCACTTCGTCGCCGGGCTTGATGTTCTGCAGGTGCGAGGTCAGCGGCCCGTCCGGCACCTTGATGGAGAAGAACTCGAGTTCGTCGGCCCAGGCGGGGCTCGCGATTGAATAGGCGCGATAAAGCGGCTTGCCATCGACCATCAAGCCGATCATGGCGAACTCGCCTGAACGGAAGCGGAAGCCTTGCGGCCTGGTCATGGTAAAGCGAAAGAGCCGGTCGGTATAATGCGTGACGCTCAGCACCTTCTCGGCGAAGACGCCGGCGGGGACTGCTGAAGCAAATTCATCTGATTTGGCGGGGGCGTTCATTCTGTCTCGGATCCCGTATTAATCTTACACGTCATTCCTGGCAGGCTCATTGCGCGATGCTGATATAATAATACAGCCGGTATTGAAAGGCATTCCATTTCATCCGGCGGCACAAGACTGAAATATGCATGTTTCAGTCAAGATTCCAGATCGGCGGCATCACATTTATCGGGAGACTTGCATACGGCAACCCGACCAGGTCGGATTGCCGCTACAACAGGCCTGCCGACATCAGGCCGATTTCGCCGGCAACCGTCGCCAGCTATAGGCCTGTCCGCCTTCGGCGCGGCGCGCGGTCGGCTGATAATAGTGCGGAATGCCGGGCAACCGATTTTCCGACAGTCGCTTCAGTGCCGTTTCGTTGGTCACGGCGAAACTATCGATGCCGACGCGCAGCATCAACGGAATTTGATCGATCAGCACATCGCCGACGGCGCGGAGTTCGTTCGCGTAGCCGAGGCGCTGGCGCAAAAGCGAAGCATGGCTGAAGGAGCGACCATCGCTGAATGCCGGAAAGGCAACAGCAACAATATCGAGGCGATCGAGATAGGGTTGCAGCCGGGTCACGTCGTCCGCCGGCTTGATGACGACGCCGAGGCCTACCTCGTTGCTCTCTTCCGCCTTCGCGATCAACGCATCGAGGCCGAGCAGAGGTTTCTGCGTCTCGGTCGCCTTGACGTCATCCGTCTCGATGACCCACGGATCGTTTTCCACGAAGCCGGTTTCCCGCCAGATCTTGGTCATGTTCAATCTCCTTACGCCGCTTCGGCTGCCGTCGAGGACGAGCCGTAAAGCGCGGTCTTGAACGGCTGCGGCCCGACCCGCCGATAGGCGGCGAGGAAAGTTTCGGAAGGATCCAGACGAAGACCGAGATAGGTATCGACAATGGTCTCGATGGCGTCGGTCACCTTGTCCGGCTCGAAGCCGCGGCCGATGATCTCGCCGATCGATGTGTTCTCGTCGCCGGAGCCGCCGAGGGTGATCTGATAGAGTTCCGCGCCCTTCTTTTCGACGCCGAGTAGGCCGATATGACCGACATGGTGATGGCCGCAGGCATTGATGCAACCGGAAATCTTGATCTTCAGCTCGCCAATTTCAGCCTGGCGCTCGGCCGAGCCGAAGCGCCTGGAAATCTCCTGCGCGACCGGGATGGAGCGCGCATTGGCAAGCGCGCAATAATCGAGGCCGGGACAGGCAATGATATCCGTGATCAGACCGGCATTCGCCGTTTCCAAACCGGCAGCGACGAGGCCGCGATAGACGGCTTCGAGATCCGCAAGCGCCACATGCGGCAGGATGAGGTTCTGCTCGTGGCTGACGCGGATTTCGTCGAAGGCATATTCCTCGGCAATATCGGCCACCACTTCCATCTGCGCATCCGAAGCGTCGCCGGGAATGCCGCCGATCGGCTTCAGCGAGATCGTCACCATCCCGTAATCGGGGTTCTTGTGCGGCTGCACGTTCTGCTGCACCCAGCGGGCAAAGTCCGGATCGGTCTTCTTCCAGCGGGCGAGGCTTTCCCAGCCTTCGGCACGTTCCGGCAGCGCGGGCGGTGCGAAATAGGCGGAAATCGCCTGAACGTCCGCTTCCGGCAGCTTCAGCTCCGTGTCTCTAAGCTTGTCGAACTCGACCTCGACCTGCCGCGCCAGTTCCTCGGCGCCGGTTTCATGCACAAGGATCTTGATGCGCGCCTTGTACTTGTTGTCGCGGCGGCCATGCAGATTGTAAACGCGCATGATGGCGGTGATGTAGGACAGAAGATCCTGCTCCGGCAGGAAGTCGCGGATCAGCTTGGCAACGAGCGGCGTGCGGCCCTGGCCGCCACCGACGTAAACGGCAAAGCCAATCTCACCCCTGTCGTTCTTCTTCAGATGCAGGCCGACATCATGGACCTGGATCGCGGCGCGGTCGCGCTCGGCGCCTGTAACGGCAATCTTGAACTTGCGCGGCAGGAAGGAAAACTCTGGATGCACGGAAGACCATTGCCGCAGGATTTCGGCATAAGGCCTGGGATCTGCGACTTCATCGGCCGCCGCACCGGCGAAATGATCTGCCGTCACGTTGCGAATGCAGTTGCCCGAAGTCTGGATGGCATGCATCTCGACCGAGGCCAGATCGGCCAGCGCGTCGGGCATCTCGGAGAGCTTCGGCCAGTTGAACTGCAGATTCTGGCGCGTGGTGAAATGGCCATAGCCGCGGTCGTAAGTGCGCGCGACATGTGCGAGCATGCGCATCTGGCGCGAGCTCAGCGTGCCATAGGGAATGGCAATGCGCAGCATGTAGGCATGCAGCTGCAGATAGACGCCGTTCATCAGACGCAGCGGCTTGAAGGCATCTTCCGAAAGCTCACCCGAGAGGCGTCGCTCCACCTGATCGCGGAACTGGGCAACCCGTTCCGCGACAAAGGCGTGGTCGAATTCATCGTAACGATACATGATTTCCTCGGGGCTTCTCAGACTGCAATAAAATCGGGATCGGCCGCGGCATAGCCCGGCGCGTATTCCATCGTGGGGCCTTCAGCGCGGATGCGCTCGCGCAAACGCAGCGGCCAAAGCTTGCCGTCGGTTTCCTGAACGTCGATCAGGTTGACGTCGACAACCTTGTTGTCAGCATAGGCCTGCTTGCCGATCGCTTCCAGAGCGGCTTCCGCTTCGGCATGGCGAGCGACCAGCGCGTCCTGCAGCGACGTCGTCCACTCACCATTCGCGTTCAGCCAAACGGCGACGCCATCGGTGAGCCGGTTTGCGGTCAGAACCTTGTCGACCATCCATCAGCTCCTTGCGTAGTCTTGAGCAGCGGTCTCGCGACGGACCAGCGGCTCGGATTGTTCGAAATTCGCACCGGCGACGGCATCGCCGATGATGACCATGACCGGCCCGCTCAACTCATCGCGGCGCTCGAGATCCGGCAAATCCCTCAGGATGCCGTGCATCAGGCGGCGATCGCGGCGGCTCGCATTCTCGATGACGGCAACCGTCGTTTCGGGCGGCACGCCGGCTTGCATCAGGCGTTCGGCGACGGAAGCGGCAACCGTGCGCCCCATGTAGACGGCAATCGTTGCCCCGGACACGGCCAGGCTTGCCCAATCGGGCAGCACGTCACCAGCCAGATCATGACCGGTCGTGAAGACCAGCGACGAGGCGACACCGCGCACCGTCAGCGGCAGCTCGAAATCGGCGGCGGCGGCAAAGGCCGAGGTGATGCCGGGGACGATCTCATAACCGATACCGGCGGCACGCAGCGCCGCCATTTCCTCGCCGGCGCGACCGTAGACCAGCGGATCGCCAGACTTCAGGCGCACCACGCGCTTGCCTTCGCGGCCGAGCTGCACCAGCAGATCGTTGATCTCTTCCTGCGACTTGCTGTGGCACCCCTTGCGCTTGCCGACGGACAGGCGCTCGGCGTCGCGGCGCCCCATATCGACGATCGCCTGCGGCACGAGCGCATCATAGACGATGACGTCGGCCTCCATCATCACGCGCTGCGCGCGCAAGGTCAGCAGGTCTTCGGCGCCCGGACCGGCGCCCACCAGCCAGACGCGACCCTCAACCCCGCTTGAGGACTGCAGCAATTCATCGGCTGCCTGCTCCGCCTGCGGGAGATGGCCGGCATTGACGGCATCGGCAACGGGGCCAGAGAAGAATCGCCGCCAGAAAATCCGGCGCGCAACGCCACGGGGTACGAGACGCTCGACCGGCTTGCGATAGCGCGTCGCCAATTCCGCCAGCTTGCCCAGCGACGGCGATAGCATCTGGTCGATCTGCGCGCGGATCATCTGCGCCAGCACCGGACCGGCGCCTTCCGTGCCGATGGCAACCGCGACGGGGGCGCGGTTCACCAGCGCCGGCGTATAGAAATCGCAGTAGTCGGGCTGATCGACGGCGTTTGCCGGAATTCTCTCGGCGCGAGCGGCAGCGACGATCGCACGATCCGCCCCGGCGTCGCCGGTGGCGGCAAAGACAAGGGTGGCACCCTTGACCTGATCGGATGAAAAATTACCCCGCACGGTTTCGATGCGATTGGCGATGAGGAAGGCGTGATAATCAGCCTCGGGCGCCTGGACATAGGCAACGATCCTTGCCTGCGTCTGCATGAGCAGCCGCACCTTGGCAAAGGCCTCGTCGCCATTGCCGAAGACAGCCGCCACCCGTCCTTCTACGCGAAAGAAGGCGGGAAACACCGAAAGCTGCTCAGTCCTGGGAGGCATCATCATTCCACTTCGAGATTTGGCGAATATCGCCCCTTCCGCCAAGAGATTGAAGAAACAGAATTCTAATGCTCGGGCGAACACGTATTCTTTTGCTCGACATCTAGGGGATTTGAGCAAAACTCACCAGGCAAGCAGATTGCAATAAATATATAAAATCTATAGGTTTTTAGGATTCATTGGCGCCTACGGGCCGCTTTATTGCCTGTGGCGAACATAGTCTTTAACTTATTTGCACATACCGCCGCATTCGTAATCCCACTAGGCTGCAGCGAAAACCGTTGGAGGAAACCCCTTGTCTGACAATAGCATCGCTGCACGCCTTCTGAACGTCGTCGAGCACGACATCCTGCCCTTGACCAGCCAGGGCGTCGCCGCCGGCAACAAGGTCTTCGGCGCCGCCATCCTGCGCAAGTCCGACCTTTCGCTCGTTATTGCCGAAACCAACAACGAACTGGAGAACCCGCTCTGGCACGGCGAGGTTCATACGCTCAAGCGTTTCTACGAGCTCGGCGAGAAGCCTGCGACCAAGGATCTCATCTTCCTGTCCACCCACGAGCCCTGCACCATGTGCATGTCGGCGATCACCTGGGCCGGCTTCGACAATTTCTATTATTTCTTCAGCCACGAGGATTCCCGGGATGCTTTCGCGATCCCGCACGATCTCAAGATCCTGAAAGAAGTCTTCGGCCTGGAGCCGGGTGGCTACCGCCGCCAAAACGCTTTCTGGAAGAGCTTTGCCATCTCGGATCTCGTGGAAACCGAAGAGGGTCCGCGCAAAGGCGAGTTGAAGGAACAGACCGCACGCATTAAACAAGCCTATGCCGGTCTCTCCGACAACTATCAGGCGTCGAAGGGGAGCAACGACATTCCGTTGAATTGAAAGAGCAAGACCCGAGGCACAGATGGAAGCATCGCGAGACATTTCCGGCCTGATCGACATCATGGCCGCGCTACGAAATCCCGAAACCGGCTGCCCTTGGGATATCGTCCAGACCTTCGAGACCATCAAGCCCTATACGATCGAGGAGGCCTATGAGGTCGCCGACGCGATCGAGCGCAAGGACAACGACGACATTTGCGACGAACTTGGCGACCTGCTGTTGCAGGTCGTCTTCCATGCGCGGATTGCCGAAGAGGCCGGTGCCTTTTCCTTCGGCGATGTCGTGCATGCCATCAGCCGCAAGATGATCCGTCGCCATCCGCATGTCTTTGCCGTTTCCGATGCCAAGACCGAGGATGCGGTGACGCTGCAATGGGATCGAATCAAGGCCGAAGAGAAACGCGAGCGGGCCGAGCGCCGGGCGAAGAGCGGCATCACCGAGGATTTCAAGGACGGGTTCCTTGGTTCGGTACAACGAACCTTCCCTGCCCTGACGGAGGCATTGAAGCTGCAGGAACGAGCCGCCAAGGTCGGCTTCGACTGGTCGGCGCCGGAACCGATCCTCGACAAGATCGAGGAAGAGATCGGCGAATTGCGGGCGGCGCTCGCGAGCGGCGACAAGGCCAAGGTCAGCGATGAACTCGGCGACCTGATCTTTGCGGTCGTCAATATCGGCCGGCATGTGAAAACCGATCCCGAACAGGCCCTGCGCGGCACGAACACGAAGTTCCGTCGCCGCTTCCATCACATAGAAACGACGCTTGAGGCCGATGGCGAGACGCTGGAGGATGCCTCGCTGGAGCGCATGGAAGAGATCTGGCAGGCGGCGAAAGCCATCGAGCGGCAGCTTGCCGGAGTGAAAACGGCCTGAAGCGCTGAAAACGAATCTTTCAGATTCATCTCCAGCGCTTCAGATCCTTGATCTCCGGCTCGTGCTTATCGTGGGACAGCTGCCCGCTTCTGCGCGACATGCGCTGAAGCCGCCTACTCCCAGTCTTCGCGCTGAGGTTTCGGGCCATTGCCCATGCGCCGCTCCAGCTCAACTGCTTCCGTCTCGGTCAGGCGGACGTCGAGCGTCACCGTGCCGTCCTCGTTATCCTCGCGATTGTCGACAATGGCGTGGTTATAGAGCCACGGCAGCAACGCCAGCTTTTCCACCGGTAGCGTGATCGTCGTTTCCGTCAGCACGCCCGAAAGCCGCCGGCTGATTTCGTCCATCAGGCGATCGACGCCCTCGCCGCTTTTCGCCGAAACGGCTATGACGTTTTCCGTGTTCGAAGCCTTCTGCACGATAGCATCGTGCGCTTCCGGCTCCAGACGGTCGATCTTGTTCCAGACTTCGAGAATGCGCTCCGCTCCCTCAGCCTCGCCGATGCCGAGGTCGCCGAGAATGCGCATGACATCGGCGCTCTGGACCTGATTGTCATCATCGGACAGATCGCGCACATGCAGGATCAGGTCTGCTTCCAGGACCTCTTCGAGAGTCGCACGGAAAGCGGCCACAAGATGAGTCGGCAGGTCGGAAATAAAGCCGACCGTATCGGAGAGGATGACGGTGCGGCCATGCGGCAGCTTCATGCGGCGCAGCGTCGGATCGAGCGTCGCAAAGAGCATGTCCTCGGCCAGCACGCCAGCGCCGGTGATGCGGTTGAACAGCGTCGACTTGCCGGCATTGGTGTAGCCGACGAGCGCCACGATCGGATGCGGCACCTTCCGGCGCTTGGCGCGATGAAGCTGGCGGGTGCGGACCACCTGTTCGAGCTCGCGCTCCAGCCGGATAATCCGTTCCTGTAGCATACGCCTGTCGGCTTCGATCTGGGTTTCACCCGGACCGCCCATGAAGCCGGCACCGCCGCGCTGGCGTTCAAGGTGGGTCCAGCTTCGGACCAGCCGGCCCTTCTGATAATTCAGATGCGCAAGTTCGACCTGCAGCGTTCCTTCCTTGGTGGAGGCGCGGCGACCGAAAATTTCGAGGATGAGGCCGGTGCGGTCGATGACCTTGGCATTCCATGCCTTTTCGAGATTGCGCTGCTGTACCGGCGTCAGCGGATGATCGACGATGACGAGTCCGGCGTTGAACTCGTCGAGCAGCGCAAGGATTTCCTCGATCTTGCCCGTGCCGAGCAGGGTTGCCGGCCGCGGATCGCTGATCGGCACGATGGAGCCGTTGACCACGTCGAGGTCGATGGCGAGCGCCAGGCCCTTTGCTTCTTCCAGCCGGCTTTCAGGCGGGCGCGAAACGGAGGCGGCACTATCGGCCTGAGCGGCACGCGCCGCGCGTGCCTGCTTCAGCACAGGCACGACCACGACAGCGCGCATGTCATCCCGGTGTTTGACTGACTCCGGAATGAGGGAGTCGTTTTTGGTATCGCGTGTCGTGATAATAGAAAATCCCAGTTAGGATGCGGCTTCTTCGCTCTCGAACATCTGCATTGGTTGACCCGGCATGATCGTCGAGATCGCATGCTTGTAAACGAGCTGCGAATGGCCGTCGCGGCGGAGCAGAACACAGAAATTGTCGAACGAGGTCACGACCCCTGTGAGCTTCACGCCGTTAATCAAGAAAATCGTCAGTGAAATCTTTTGCTTGCGAACAGTATTGAGAAACAAGTCCTGCAAGTTCTGAGAACGTTCCGCCATCGCGCCGCTTCTTTCTTTTTTGCCGACCCAGGTCGGTTCAATGTCATGATATATAGAGGTCCCGGACAGGAGATATCCTCATTCTCTCCTCCCAGCGAATGTTGGTATCAAATCGCAGTCTTTTCCGCAACGTCGAAAAAGGCTTCGCGAATTTTCTGTGACATGCTGCCCGGATGACCATTGGCAACAGTCTCTCCATCGATGGAAACGACCGGAAAACATATACTTGTCGCCGCGGTAATGAAGACCTCGCGAGCTTTCATCATCTCCTCGACCGAGAAGAATCGCTCGACGATCGTCACGCCGAGCTTGGCAGCTACGTCCTTCAGGGTCGTGCGGGTGATGCCGCGCAGGATGCCGTGCTCGGCCGGACGCGTAACGAGATTTCCGTCGTGATCGACGATCCAGACGTTGGTGGCGGCCCCTTCCTTCACCATGCCGTTCTGATCGATATAGATCGCCTCCTGGGCGCCGGCTTCCTTCGCCTGCTGGCGGGCCATTACATTCGGCAGCAAACCGACCGACTTGATATCCACCCGGTCCCAGCGGTTGTCGCGAACGGTAGTCGCCTTGATGCCATTGGCATTCTTCTTGGCAATAGCGGACTGATCGGTGCTTTTGGCGGTGACGACAATCGAGGACGGCGTTCCGGCGGGCGGGAAGACATGATCGCGCCGGGCAACGCCGCGCGTCACCTGCAGATAGAACAAGCCATTGCGGACATGATTGCGGCGCAGCGTCTCGCGAATCACAAGGATCAATGCCGGGCGCGTCATCGGCCAGGCGATACGAAGTTCCCCCAATGAACGGTTGAGGCGATCAAGGTGGCGCGTCAGATCGACGATTACGCCGTGACGAACCTCGCAGACCTCGTAGACGCCATCGGCGAACTGATAGCCGCGATCCTCGATATGCACCGTGGCGTCGCTGTGCCTGACATAACGGCCGTTGACATAAGCTATTCTCGGCATGAAAGACCCTGATCCGAATTCTATGACGATGACGTGCCGAGCGGCCGCTCAGACGCCGAGCGATTTCAGCTTGCGATGTAGCGCGGAACGCTCCATGCCGACAAACTCCGCCGTGCGCGATATATTGCCGCCGAAACGGTTGATCTGGGCAATGAGATAATCGCGCTCAAACATTTCGCGCGCTTCGCGCAGCGGCAGCGTCATGATGTGGTAGTCGTTCTTGGCGGAGACCTTCGGCAGCATGTCGCCGAGGTCGGTCGGCAGCATTTCCGCCGTGATCGGTGTGTCCGCACCATCCGAACGCGCCAGAATCATCAGACGCTCGATGTTGTTGCGCAACTGGCGGATGTTGCCCGGCCAGTCATGCGCCTGCAGCACCGCCATGGCGTCGTCGCCGATTCGGCGCGGACGGATGCCGGCCTGCTCGGAAATCTGGCGCATCAACTGGTCGACGAGGAACGGAATGTCCTCCCGTCGTTCGGCAAGAGCCGGCACGCGAACGGGCACGACGGCCAGTCGATGATAGAGATCCTCGCGGAACAGGCTCTCGGCAATCCGGCTCTCGAGATTATAGGCCGTGGACGAGATGATGCGCACGTCCACCTTGACGCGCTTCGAGCCGCCGACCCGCTCGAACTGCTGATCGACGAGCACGCGCAGGATCTTGTTCTGTGTCTCGCGCGGCATTTCACCGACTTCGTCGAGATAGAGGATACCGCGATGGGCCTCTTCGAGAGCGCCGATCTTGCGTGCCTGCCCCGGCGAACCCTCGGTGCCGAACAGCGCGATTTCCATCCGCTCAGGCGTGATCGTCGCCGCATTCAGCGCCACGAAAGGACCGTTTGCACGGGTCGATTTCTTGTGCATCATCCGGGCCACGAGTTCCTTGCCGGAACCAGACGGGCCGAAGATCATGACGCGGCTGTTGGTCGGGGAGACCTTGTCGATCGTCTGGCGCAACTGCGAAACGGCGACAGACGTTCCGATCAGCTCGACGGCATCGCCGGTGCGGCGCTTCAGCTCGGAAACCTCGCGCTTCAGCTTCGAATTTTCCAGGGCGCGCTCGGCGATTAGGATCAATCGGTCGGCCTTGAACGGCTTTTCGATGAAGTCGAAGGCGCCGCGCTTGATGGCGGAAACGGCCGTTTCGATGTTGCCGTGACCCGAAATCATGACGACGGGCAAATCAGGATGGCGCGCCTTGATCTCGTCCAGCAGGGCAAGCCCGTCGAGCTTGCTGCCCTGCATCCAGATATCGAGGAAAATCAGCCGTGGCGCTCGATCGGAAATCGCGGCGAGCGCGCTGTCACTGTCGTGCGCCGTTCGGGTTTCGTGACCCTCATCCGAAAGAATTCCCGAAACGATTTCGCGAATGTCTTCCTCGTCGTCGACTACGAGAATATCAGATGCCATAGACGCTTTCCTTGTCAGTTGCAGTCTGGGCGACGGCGGCCTGCTCACGGCGCGGCAGATGCACGCGGATCATGGCTCCCCTGCCCTGGTCGAAATCGGCGGGCGCATCGTGGAGTTCGATCTGTCCGCCATGGTCTTCAATGATCTTCTTGACGATGGCGAGACCCAGGCCCGTGCCCTTCTCGCGCATCGTCATATAGGGTTCGAGAATGCTGTGACGGTTCTCCACCGGCAGGCCGCGGCCGTTGTCGATGACATCGACGGTGAAACGATCGCGGTCCGGATCCAGCGACGACCGCACCAGAACCTTCGGCTGCTCGCGCGCCTGATCGCTCGGCACGCCTTCGATCGCCTCGACGGCATTCTTGATGAGATTGCCGAAGGCCTGACCGAGCATTCGGGCATCGAACATCCCCTCCAGCCGTTCGTCGCCGAGCTCACGCTCGAATTTGACGTGATTGTTGCCCATCTCGCGCAGGAACACGGCGTCGCGCAGAATATCGCGCAGATCGCTCGGCTCCATGGTCGGCTTGGGCATGCGGGCGAACGAGGAGAATTCGTCGACCATGCGGCCGATATCGCCGACCTGCCGGATGATGGTATCCGTGCACTGGTCGAAGACCGGACGATCGACATCGGCGATGTTCTTGCCAAAGCGGCGGCGGATACGCTCGGCGGAGAGCTGGATCGGCGTCAGCGGATTCTTGATCTCATGGGCAATGCGGCGCGCGACATCGGCCCAGGCCGTCGAGCGCTGGGCTATGACCAGATCGGTGATGTCGTCGAGCGTAATCACATAGGATTCATTGGCATCGCGCGCTTCCTCGCGCGTCACCTGGACGCTGAGCGTCCGCACCGTTCCGCCGCGAACGAGGCTGATCTGCTTGCGGAAATCGTTGCGAAGGCGCGTCGTCGCCTCGGTTACGACCTGATCGACCTCGGGGGAAATCTCCGCCAGATTCTTGCCGATGAGCTCGTCGCTTTTCAGCGTCAGCAGATCTTCGGCCGACGTGTTGACGATGGTGATGCGCCGATCATGCTCGACGCCGATCACGGCTGCCGTCACGCCCGACAGCACGGCCTCGATGAAGCGGCGGCGGTCGTCGACCTCATCCTTCGCTTCCAGGATTTCATCGCGCTGGGTGCGGATTTCCGAGATCATCTTGTTGAACGTGCGCGACAGGCTGCCGACGTCACCGTCCGCCGAGCGCACGGGAACCAGCACGTTCATGTTGCCCGAGGCGACATTGTCCGCGGCACTGATGAGGAGACGGATCGGTCGGACAATACGGTCGGCGATCGCGATGGCGGTCCAGATCGCCGCCAGCAACACGATGAGCGCGAAACCGATGTAGAGAACGGCGAAGGCGACCTGAAGCGACATGCGCCCCTCTTCCATCGCCTTGTATTCGACGGTGTTGTCCTCAACCATCCGCATGGCGTTCATGACACGAGGGTCGACCGCGCGCACGGTGTAGAGGAACGAACCGGGGATTTCGTCGAGCTTGATGACCGCGCCGACGAGGTTGGTCACACCAGGCGGGATGAGCGTCGGCTGTCCGTTGGCCGAGGAATCGAGCGCATCCTTCGGAATGGCCGGCAGCGGCCGCTCGGTCTTGATATCGGCCTGGACGATGGCACTGCCGTCGCGACGCACAAGGAAGGCGCCCAGCAAGCCTCGGCCCCGTGCCTGACGCGTCATCAGGTCGGCAAAGCCGGTGCGATCAAGATTGAAGAGCGAGCGATTGCGCTCCAAGTCGTTCGCCATCGAGACGGTCTGTCCCTGCAGATAGCTCGCATTCTCCATGAGATAGGCTTGCGCGACGTTCTGCGATGAGCTGATGATCTGCTGCGTGCGTACGCCGAACCACCGGTCCAGGCCGACATTGAGCGTCAGGCTGGCAACGATGGCGACGAGGATAGCCGGCGTGATCGCCACGATCGAAAAGAGCGCGACGATACGGATATGCAGGCGCGCTGCGGCGCGGCCACGGCTGCGCGCCTTCACCAGGCGCCCGACTTCGCGGGCGATCAAGGCGATCAACCCCAGCACGAACAGGCCGTTGATCACGACCGAGGTAAAGACGACCGAGGAAGTCGGCGCGACGGGCGTCAGCCCGAGAAGCATCAGCAGGGTCGCGATAGCGCACAGGAGCGCGCCGCCGGCCAAGATCAGGCCAGGCAGGGCAAAGGAAGCACGACGGTCCGTCACCTTGACAACCGCCTCGTCGCTCGCCGCCGGCGACATCGCGTCCTGCATCATTCCCATCATCTCCACGCCCGAGCGACGGTTGGCGCCCTGGTCAAACCGCATAGCCATATCAGGCTTTCATGCGAGCAACAGGCAAAGGCGGGAACTGTCGTCCGGTTTCGCACAGGAGCGAAACCTTTACTTCAAGTCATCTTTGCAAAATGCTGAAAGATCAGACGAACCCTCACTTTTCCGAGGGAAAGTCAGACGAATCGCCACTGCAAAAAAGACGAATCAACTGCGTGACCTTTAAGCAACGCATTGTGGCGAAAATGCAACGCATCGGATTGCGTTGTCAAGCCGTGCGGGAGCTTCTGTAAACCGAAACTCCCAGTTCTCTGATCTTTTTGCGCAGCGTATTGCGGTTGAGGCCCAAAAGATCTGCAGCCTTGATCTGATTACCGCGCGTCGCGGTCAAGGCGGCGAGAATCAGCGGATATTCCATTTCCGTCAACACGCGGTCGTAGAGGCCCGGCGGCGGGAGATTATCGCCGAAGCCGGCGAAATAGGTCCGCATATTTTCCTCGACCGCCTGGGCAATGGTCATCGTTCCGGTGCGAACGGGACCCTTTTCGATCGGACTATCGGGGACGTCGGCACGCAGTTCCGCGTCGATGATCTCCTTGGTGATGACGTCCTGCGGATAGAGCGCCATCAGCCGGCGGATCAGGTTTTCCAGCTCGCGCACGTTGCCCGGCCACGGATAGGCCTTCATGAGTTCCAGCGCTTCCTGGTCGAAGCGCTTGGAGCCCAGGCCCTCCTTTTCGGCCTGCTGCACGAAATGGCGCACAAGATCGGGAATATCCTCGGCGCGATCGCGCAACGGCGGCAGACGCAGCGGCACGACATTGAGGCGATAATACAGGTCTTCGCGGAACAGGCCCTGATTGATCGCCTGCTTCAGATCCTTGTTGGTGGCGGCGACGATGCGGACGTCCGTGCGGATCGGCGTGCGGCCGCCGACGGTCGTGTACTCGCCCTGCTGCAGCACGCGCAGGAGGCGCGTCTGGGCATCCATCGGCATGTCGCCGATTTCATCGAGAAACAGCGTGCCGCCTTCCGCCTGTTCGAAGCGGCCCGTCGAGCGGGTCTGCGCACCGGTGAAGGCGCCCTTCTCGTGACCGAACAGTTCCGATTCGATCAGGTCGCGCGGGATGGCGGCCATGTTGATGGCGACGAAGGGGCCATTGCGGCGCTTGCCGTAGTCGTGCAGCGCCCGCGCCACCAGCTCCTTGCCGGTGCCGGATTCGCCGGTAATCATCAGGGTGAGATCAGTCTGCATCAGGCGCGCGAGGACGCGATAGATTTCCTGCATCGCGGCCGAACGGCCAACGAGCGGCATGCCATCCTGCATGTCGTCATCGAGCTTTGCCGGCTTGCGCTTCGGTTCGGACAGCGCCCGGCCGACGATCGCGATCAGTTCCGTCAGGTCGAACGGCTTCGGCAGATAATCGTAGGCACCCTTCTCCGAGGCCTTGATCGCCGTCATGAAGGTGTTTTGTGCACTCATGACGAGAACGGGCAGATCCGGTCTCGCCTTCTTGATGCGCGGCAGCAGGTCGAATGCGTTTTCGTCGGGCATGACGACGTCGGTTACAACGAGGTCGCCTTCGCCGGCGGAGACCCAACGCCAGAGGGTGGCGGCGTTGGACGTGATGCGTACATCGTAGCCTGCGCGGCTCAGAGCCTGATTGAGCACGGTACGGATGGCCGCGTCGTCATCGGCGACAAGGATCGTGGCTGTCATCGAGTAGTCCCTGTAGAGTTCGGAAGGGGGGCATCTTCTAAAGTGATGCCCTTGGAGGCGGGCATCAAAACGCGGAATGTGGTGCGATGGTTCTGGCTGTCGCATTCGACGATGCCGCCGTGGTCGCCGATGATCTTGGCGACCAGCGCAAGGCCGAGGCCGGTTCCATTCGTCTTCGTGGTGATGAACGGATCGAACAGGTGCGGCACGAGATCGGGCGGGACGCCGGGACCGTTGTCGATGACGCAGAATTCCAGCGGCAAGGAGATCTTCTCGCGCGTGCCGGCAACCGAAAGCCTGATGCCGGGCCGATAGGCCGTCGTCAGCATGATCTCGCCGTCCTGCCGGTCGCCGGCCGCCTCGGCGGCGTTCTTCACCAGATTGAGGAAGACCTGAATGAGCTGGTCGCGGTTGGCAAAAACCGCCGGCAGAGACGGGTCGTAGTTCTCGGAAATCTTGATGTTGCGGGCGAAACCGGCCTTGGCGATGGCCTTCACGTGGTCCAGCACGGAATGGATGTTGACGGGCACGCGGTCGACCGGCCGTTCGTCGGAGAAAACCTCCATGCGATCGACGAGCGAGACGATACGGTCGGTCTCGTCGCAGATGAGGCGCGTCAGCGCACGATCGTCGTCCTCGACCGATTGTTCGAGCAGCTGGGCGGCGCCGCGAATGCCGGACAGCGGATTTTTGATCTCGTGCGCCAGCATGGAGGCAAGGCCGGTGACCGAGCGCGCAGCGGCGCGATGGGTCAATTGCCGGTCGATCTTGTCCGCCATGGAGCGTTCCTGGAACACGACCACCACGGAGCCTATGTCGCTCGGAACCGGCGCGACGTAGAGGTCCACCAGCTTGTCCTGCCCCAGGCGCGGAGAGCTGAGATCCACGCGGTATTCGTTGACGGGCGCCCGGCGCTCGCGCACCTGGTCGATCAATGCCAGCAAAGGGCTACCGAAGGGGATGAATGTCGAGATCTTGTAGCGCGACAGATGCGAGGCGCTTGCGCCAAAAAAGGCTTCCGCCTCCCAATTGGCAAAGGCGATCAGTCCCGCCTCGTCGACCATGACGACGGGGTTCTGGATCGCGTTGAGGACAGCCATGGCCACGGAATTAGCCGTGTTATCCCCGGCTCCGGAGCTGGATTTCGAAGTCATGCAGCCTCCTGAACGCATTGGGCGAGATCGGCGCCGGCCTGCAATGCCGCATGGAATGATGCGGCCACCTCGCCACTCTCTTTCGACGTCATGATTTTCGCCTTGTCGGCACCTGTCGTCGCCGGCGCGTACCGGTCGAGATACCAGGCGAGATGCTTGCGGGCGTGGCGAATGCCGACCGCCTCGCCGTAGAACTCCAGCATCATCCGGTAATGTTCGAGTGCAATATCGACGATCTCCTGGCGGCCTGGCTGGCGATGACCGGCCAGAACGCCAGCATGCCACGGACGGCCCTGACAACCGCGGCCGATCATGACGGCGTCGGCACCGGAGCGCCTCAGGAGTTCCTGAGCGTCATCCGCCGTTTCGACATCGCCGTTGGCGACAAGCGGAATGGAGATGACATCGCGCACGGCGCGGATCGCATCCCAATCCGCCCTGCCCTCATAAAACTGCATGCGCGTGCGACCATGAATGGTCACGAGCTGGATACCGGCTTCTTCGGCACGGCGCGCGATATGAGGCGCGTTGATGGTGTTCTCATCCCAGCCGAGCCGCATCTTCAGCGTCACGGGGATGTTCACCGCGCCGACCGTCGCCTCTATCAATGTCAGCGCATGATCCGGGTCGCGCATCAGCGCCGAGCCGGAATAGCCACCGATGACCTTCTTGGCCGGGCACCCCATGTTGATATCGATGATATCGGCGCCATTGTCGGCCGCGATTTTCGCCGCCTCCGCCATCCAATGCGCCTCACGGCCGGCAAGCTGCACCATATGCGGCTTCAATCCGGCGCTCTTCAGACGTGCCCAGGATTCAGCCGTGTCCTGCACGAGCTCGCGGCTTGCAACCATTTCCGTGACAACAAGGCCGGCGCCATAACGCAGGGCGAGCTGACGGAAAGGAAGATCGGTCACGCCCGACATCGGTGCAAGGATCACGCGATTTCGGATAGGCACGGAACCGATGGAAAAGGAGGCTGCAAGCTTGGAAGAAAGCAAATGATTATCTTTCGGGCACACCATACATCTGCACTATTTTTAGACACGCTTTAAAAGTTTGCCAAGGGGTTTCGGAGGATGCCGATATTTTTTGGGCAAATGCTGGAAAATACTCAGTTGAGGCGATAGACCCTGCTGAAGCAGGATCCCGTTTGGCGATCTATTTAGCATGTGCTTGTGCAAAGGAAAGCTCTACGCTTTTCAACGCCATGCCGGAGACCGAGCCTTTCATCCTTCGGGGGTTTATGACGCAAATGCATTCAACGCAACCGCTGTCGGTGGGAATCGTGATCGTTGCCGCCGGGCGCGGCGAACGGGCGGGCTCTCCGGAAGAAGGCCCCAAGCAGTATCGCCCGATCGGCGGCAGAGCGGTTATTGCGCATACGCTTGAAAGATTCGTGACATGGCCGCGGGCATCGAAGATCGTCGTGGTCATCCATCGCGACGATGAAACCCTGCTGCGTTCGGCGTTGGAACAGGTTGCCGGCTTGCCCGAGATCGAGATCGCCTTCGGCGGCGCGACGCGACAGCAATCCGTGCTTGCCGGGCTCCGGCAACTTGAGGAAAGCGGCGTGACGCATGTCATGATCCATGATGCCGTACGCCCTTTCTTCGACCATGATCTGCTGGATCGCGTCGCTGCGGCGCTTGCCGCCGGCGCGCCGGCCGTGCTGCCCGCCATGCCTGTCACCGACACGCTGAAGCGCGGCGACACAAACGGGCTGGTCGTCGATACCGTGCCGCGCACGAGGCTTCATGCCGCGCAGACGCCGCAATCCTTCCGCTTCGCCGATATTCTTGCCGCGCACGAGAAAGCGGATGCTGACGGCAAAACCGATTTTACCGACGATGCAGCGATTGCGGAATGGTGTAACCTGCCGGTGACATTGGTTACCGGCAGCGCCGACAATGTGAAACTGACTATCAGAAGGGATATTGCCATGGCCGATGAAAAGCTCAATGCCGGCCTGCTGCCGGACGTGCGTACCGGCAACGGCTATGACGTGCACCAGCTGGAGCCCGGCGACGGCGTGGTTCTCTGCGGCGTGTTCATACCGCATGACCAAAGGCTGAAGGGACATTCCGATGCCGATGTGGCCCTGCATGCCCTGACGGATGCCCTGCTCGCCACATGCGGCGCCGGCGACATCGGCGACCATTTCCCTCCTTCCGATCCGCAATGGAAAGGCGCGCCGTCCCGCATCTTCATCGAGCATGCGGCCAAAATCGTGCGCGAGCGCGGCGGCACCATCATGAATGCGGACGTCTCGCTGATCGCCGAAGCGCCCAAGGTCGGGCCGCATCGCGACACCATGCGCGCCAGGCTTTCGGAGTTTCTGAACATCAGCATCGATCGCTGCTCGGTGAAGGCAACGACAAACGAGAAAATCGGCTTCATCGGCCGGCGCGAGGGCATTGCCGCCATCGCGACGGCGACAGTCGTCTATCGCGGAGGCAAGGCATAATGCATTTCCCGGATGAAATTCTCGCGCTTGCGCAAACAATCGTCACGGATTTCACGGCAAAGGGCTGGATGGTCGCCACGGCAGAATCCTGCACCGGCGGCCTGATCGCCGGCGCGTTGACGGAGATTCCCGGCTCCTCCGCCGTGATCGATCGCGGCTTCGTGACCTACACCAATACCGCCAAGATGGAGATGCTCGGCGTCCAGGAACAGACGCTCGCGCAATTCGGCGCGGTATCAAAGGAAACGGCGCTGCAGATGGTGCACGGTGCCCTCTTCCGCTCCCGGGCCGATTTTGCCGTGGCCGTTACCGGCGTCGCCGGTCCCGGCGGCGGCTCCGCGGAAAAACCTGTCGGCCTCGTCCATCTGGCGGCCAAGGCGCGCAACGGCACGCTTATCCATCGTGAAATGCGCTACGGCGATATCGGCCGCGACAATGTCCGGCTCGCCACCTTGACGACGGCATTGGAGATGCTCGTCGCACTCGGTCGGTGACCGCACGCAGCTTCACGCGTATATCTTGTTCGCACGCGTCTCGAAGGCGTCGGTGAACATGCGGAAGGCCCTATCGAACATCGATCCCATCAAGGCCCCGAGAATGCGGCTCTTGAACTCATAATCGATGAAGAAATCGATCACGCAGCCGCCATTCTCCGAGGGCGTGAAGCGCCAGCGATTGTCGAGATACTTGAAGGGGCCGTCGATGTATTTCACGTCGATCGCGCGTTCCGCCTTGTTCAGCAGTACCTGCGTCGTGAAGGTCTCGCGGATCGCCTTGTAGCCGACGGTCATATCGGCAATCAGCAGGATCTTGCCGTCTCGCTCCTTGCGGCTGCGGACCACAAGCGCGTCGCAAAGCGGCAGGAACTCCGGATAACGCTCCACGTCGGCGACGAGGTCGAACATCTGATCGGGTGAATGCGGAACGGGGCGATGGGTTTCGAATTGAGGCATGAGCCGCAATTAAGCAGGACGGCCAAGAAGATCAAGAAGCTGACGCATTTCGCCGCGGGATTTCAGCTGCAAAACAGGCACTTCCGGGCCATGTTCGGCAAGACCCGCAAGAACGCGCGGCGTAAACTTCTCCTCGAATGTCCAGATGAAGCGCAGGAATTCCCAATCGACCTTCTCGATGCAGCCCGGCGCCATTTCCGGGCGTGTGCGACCCATCCACTTTATCCAGCGCGAGACGACGCCCCAGATGCAAAGCAGGCGCGGCATCCGCACCCAGATGACGAGATCGATGCGTGGCAGGCGCGCATCGAATGTCGAGGGATTGGTGCCATCCATGATCCATCGCTCGCCCTGCACCTTGGCAACGATGATGGCGCGCTGCTCCTCCCTGCCGCGCTCGACCCAGCCCGGCAACCACAGAACGTCGCGATCGATGGAGATATAGGGAAAGCCGAAGCGGGCAGCGATCTCCAGCGACAGGGTCGACTTGCCGCCGCCGGAGCACCCCATGACCAGGATGCGATTCGCCTTTCTGATAAGGCCGGTCGCTTGATCGATATTAACGGCATAGGCAAGCGCCTGCGGCGCGACGATCTGCTCCACGGTCCAGCTCCACAATCGCCTCTAAGACACCGACACCGGCAACAAACGGCGGCGTGCTCCCTATTCCGCCGATATGACGAACAAATAACAGCCCACACAAAAACCGCGGCGATTGTGCCGCGGTTCGTTCAAAAGACAAGCCTCGATCCTGTTCGGCTTATTCGGCCGCCAGCAGCAGCTTCTTGGCGCGAGCAGCGCGCAGCCGCTCGAAATCGTCGCCGGCATGATGCGACGAGCGGGTCAGCGGGCTCGAGGACACCATGAGGAAGCCCTTGGTATAGGCCACGGTCTCATAGGACTTGAACTCATCCGGCGTCACGAAGCTCATGACCTGATGGTGCTTGCGCGTCGGCTGCAGATACTGGCCGATGGTCAGGAAGTCGACATCGGCGGTGCGCAGGTCGTCCATCAGCTGAAGGACTTCATTACGCTCCTCACCAAGGCCGACCATGATGCCGGACTTGGTGAACATGGTCGGATCCAGCTCCTTGACGCGCTGCAGCAGGCGAACGGAATGGAAATAGCGCGCGCCGGGACGAACCGTCAGATAATTGCCCGGTACGGTTTCCATGTTGTGGTTGAAGACATCTGGCTTGGCGGCGACCACACGCTCGAGCGCACCCGGCTTCTTCAGGAAGTCAGGCGTCAGGATCTCGATCGTGGTCGTCGGCGAAGCGGCGCGGATCGCCCAGATCACCTTCTCGAAGTGCTCGGCGCCACCGTCTGCCAGGTCGTCGCGGTCGACCGAGGTGATGACGACGTGGCTGAGGCCCATCTCCTTGACGGCCTTGGCGACGTTTTCCGGCTCTGCCATGTCGAGCGCGTTCGGCTTGCCGGTCGCGACGTTGCAGAAGGCGCAGGCACGCGTGCAGATCTCACCCATGATCATGAAGGTGGCGTGCTTCTTGTCCCAACATTCGCCGATATTCGGGCAGCCGGCTTCCTCGCAGACCGTGACGAGCTTGTGCTCCTTCACGATCGAGCGTGTTTCGGCATAGCCCTTCGACGTCGGCGCCTTCACGCGAATCCAGTCCGGCTTGCGCAGGACTTCCGTGTCCGGCTTGTGCGCCTTCTCCGGATGCCTGACGCGCTTTGCATCGGGGGTGATCCTGTCGAGTATCGTGACCATGAAACGTCTACTTTCCGCCGCCTAGATGCGGCCCTTCATCGCCGCGCGAATTTGGCGAGGAATATCAGAATGCATGCACCGATGAAACCGGTGATGAAAAAGCCAAGCCGGCCGCCGGGCACGCCGACATGCAGGGCCACCATCAGCGCCGCAGCCACGACCGAGCCGGCAATACCGAGGATGATGTTGAGAATGACCCCATAGCGTGCATCCATCAACTTGCCTGCGAGCCAACCCGCAAGACCGCCGATGATGATCAGACCCAGCCAACCTACGCTTTCCATCAATCCCTCGTTCCAGGCGTACTACCAAGGTGCTCTAGAGCTTTTCCGCTTTTCCTCGAATCGCAAAAACGCTCTATCCTTTTGTTTTTACGCAATTCCGGACGGAAAACCGCTATGCAATTTTCCTGGAATTGCTCTAGGCGATCAATCTCGCCAACAGCACCACAACGATCGCGCCGACGGTGGCATGGATGATTTCCACCACCAGCGCATTTTCTATACCGAGCGATATCCCGAACCAATGGAAGAGGAAACCGCCCACGAAAGCTCCGATCACGCCGCTCACCAGGCAACTGATGAGCCCACCGCCGCCAACAACCAGGCTCGCGAGAAAACCCGCGACCAGCCCGATAAGAAGAAAGACGACCCAACCTTCCGTAGTGATAGACATGTTGATTTCCTTTCCTGTTTTCCACCCCTCGGATAAAGGGCGGGGCAGGAAATTATCAAGCGTTCAGCACCCGGCCGTAGGCGTCCAGCACGGCTTCCTTCATCGTTTCCGAAACGGTCGGATGCGGGAAGATCGTGTGCATCAGCTCTTCTTCCGTCGTCTCCAGGTTCATGGCGACAACGAAGCCCTGGATAAGTTCCGTCACCTCGGCGCCGACCATGTGCGCACCGAGCAGCTCGCCGGTCTTCTTGTCGAAGATGACCTTGCAGAGGCCCTGGTCTTCGCCAAGCGCGATCGCCTTGCCGTTGAAGGCGAAGGAGAAGCGGCCGACGCGGATGTCGCGGCCGAGTTCCTTGGCCTTGGCTTCGGTCAGGCCGACGGAGGCAACCTGCGGCTGGCAATAGGTGCAGCCCGGAACCTTGCTCTTGTCGGTCGGATGGACATTCGGCAGGCCGGCGATCTTCTCGATGCAGACGACGCCTTCGTGCTCGGCCTTGTGCGCCAGCATCGGCGGGCCGGCGACGTCGCCGATCGCGTAGATGCCCGGCACGTTGGTCTTGCCGTAGCCATCGATGACGACGCAGCCGCGGTCAGTCTTTACGCCAAGCGCCTCGAGACCGAGATTCTCGATGTTGCCCTGTACGCCGACGGCGGAAATCATGCGATCGGCGACGATCTGCTGCACCTTGCCGTCTTCGGTTTCGACATGGGCGGTGATGCTGTTGGCAGCCTTGTCAACCTTCGTGACCTTGGCCTTGGTGAAGATCTTCAGGCCGCGCTTTTCGAGCTGCTTGCGGGCGATGCCGGAAATTTCGGCATCCTCGACCGGCATGATCGTCGGCATGACCTCGACGACGGTGACGTCGACACCCATCGAGCGATAGAAGCTCGCGAACTCGATGCCGATGGCGCCGGAGCCCATGACGAGCAGCGACTTCGGCAGGAAGTCCGGCTTCAGCGCTTCGAAATAGGTCCAGATCAGCTTGCCGTCCGGCTCGATGCCGGGCAGAGCGCGCGGACGAGCACCCGTGGCGATGATAATGTGCTTGGCAGTGTAAGTGCCCTCGCCCTTGACGTTCTTCGGCACCGGATGCTGCGGCTCGACGACCGGCTTGGTCGACTTGCTGACGACGATCTCGCCTGGCTGAGCGCCGGTCGCAGCCTTGGTGATCTTGGCTTCACCCCAGATGACATCGACCTTGTTCTTCTTCATGAGGAAGCCGACGCCGGTATTGAGGCGGGCAGACACGCCGCGCGAACGGGCGACGACTGCCTTCACATCGGGGCTTACCTTGCCTTCGAGAACAAGGCCGTAATCCTTCAGATGGTTGGAATGATCGAGAATTTCGGCCGAACGGAGCAGCGCCTTTGTCGGTATGCAGCCCCAGTTGAGGCAGATGCCGCCCAGATGCTCGCGCTCGACGATCGCGGTCTTCAGGCCCAGCTGGCCGGCGCGCACGGCAGCGACGTAACCGCCGGGACCGGATCCGATGATGATGACGTCGTAATTCTCAGCCATGTGTTTCCTGCCTTATTGGTGGCGGCGGATCAGAGCCGGCGCCTTGAATTTATCAGAGACCGAGCATCATCCGCACGATCGGCTCTAGGCCGCGACCGAGCGCCCGGGTGTTTTCCGCATCGAGATGCACGCCATCGAGCGGTGTGGTGACGGCAACGGAATTCGCATCGAAGAAGCCGCAGCCCAACTCATCGGCCAGATCGCTGTAGAGCGTCGGCAGCTTGGCCGATTCCTTGACGGCGCCGAGGAAGCTCGCGGCGAACGCGGGATTGGCGGTCTCAGAGATCGCCGGCGGGGCGACGATGAGGATGTCGGGCACCTCGTAGTCGAATCCCCAGGCGTGATTGCGCACGAGCTGGATCAGCCGGCTGAGACCTTGCAGAGCGGCAAAGGCCGAGCCGGCGACGACCGGCTTCATGTCGTTGGTGCCCAGCATGATGACGACGAGATCGAGCGGGTTGTGGGTCTGCAGGATCGTCGGCAAAATCCGCGCGCCGTTGCGATCGCAATCGGCGAGATGATCGTCGAAGGCGGTGGTGCGGCCGTTCAATCCTTCCGGAATGACGTGGACCTGATTGCCGAGCGCATTTTGCAGCACGCTCGGCCACCGGTCTTCATAGGCATGACGGCCGATCGTCTCGGCGCTATAACCCCATGTCAGCGAGTCGCCATAACACAGAACGGTCTTGGTCATTCATGCCTCCGTGTCGTGACCAGAGCGTGATGCCGAAAAGTGTAAGCGGTTTTCGGGCGACATCACGCTCTCCCTAGTTAATTCCGGAACGGATTCAGATTTTAGGTCTATTCGACCTAAAATCATCCGGCTCCAGGCTCAGACGAGCATCCCCATCGGGTTTTCGATGTAGCCCTTGAAGGCGGCCAGGAGTTCGGCACCGAGCGCCCCATCGACGGCACGATGATCGGTCGACAGCGTGACGGTCATCACGGTGGCAATCGCCATTTCGCCCTTCTTGACGATGACGCGCTGTTCGCCCGCGCCGACGGCCAGAATGGTCGCATGCGGCGGGTTGACGACGGCGGCGAAGTTCTTGACGCCCATCATGCCCATGTTCGACACGGCAGTCGTACCGCCCTGATACTCCTCAGGCTTCAGCTTGCGCTCCTTGGCGCGCTTGCCGTAGTCCTTCATCTCGTTGGAGATGGTCGAGAGCGTCTTCTGCTCGGCGCTGCGGATGATCGGCGTGATCAGGCCGCCAGGAATGGAGACGGCAACACCGACATCGGCATGCTTGTGCTTGACCATGTTGCTGTCGGTCCAGGAGACGTTGGCATCCGGAACATCACGCAGTGCCAGCGCCAGGGCCTTGATGACCATGTCGTTGACCGAGAGCTTGTAGGCCGGCACGCCGTCCTTCGACTTCGGAGCGGAATCGTTGAGCTGCGTGCGCAGTGCCAGCAGCGCGTCGAGTTCGCAATCGACCGAGACGTAGAAGTGCGGGATCGTCTGCTTGGATTCCTGCAGGCGCTTGGCGATGGTCTTGCGCATGCCGTCATGCGGAACGAGCTCGTAGGAACCCTGCTCGAACAGCTTGAGGACGGCGTCGTCGGACATGCCCTTCGGCGCGGCGGCGGGAGCAGCGGCCGGCTGTGCAGCCGATGCTGCTGCGGGAGCAGCCTTGGCCGTGCCGCCGGAAACCGCAGCCTCGATGTCCTTCTTGACCACGCGGCCATGCGGGCCGGTGCCGGAGACGGCAGTCACGTCGATGCCGGCTTCCTTGGCAAGGCGGCGTGCGAGCGGCGAAGCGAAGGTGCGATGACCATCATTTGCTGCCGGAGCCGATGCAGCCGGCGCCGGGGCTGGTGCGGCAGGAGCCGAAACGCTTGCCGGAGCAGGCGCTGCAGCAGGGGCCGCCGCCGGAGCCGCTTCCGCCTTTGGAGCTTCCTTCGCAGCCGGAGCAGCGCCGCCGCCAGCGCTGGAAGCAGCAGCGGCAACATCTTCGCCATCGGCAGCGAGCACCGCGATCAAGGCATTGACCTTGACGCCTTCGGTGCCGGCCGGAATGACGATCTTGGCAACGGTGCCTTCATCGACGGCCTCGACTTCCATCGTTGCCTTGTCAGTCTCGATCTCAGCGATCACATCGCCGGACTTGATCTTGTCGCCTTCCTTGACCAGCCACTTGGCGAGGTTGCCCTCTTCCATGGTCGGCGAGAGGGCAGGCATAGTGATGTTGATAGGCATCGATGAGCCCTCCCCTTATTTGTAGCAAACGGCCTTCACCGCATCGACCACTTCGGCGACGCTTGGAAGCGCCAGCTTTTCGAGGTTGGCGGCGTATGGCATCGGTACGTCCTTGCCGGCAATCGTCAGGATCGGCGCATCGAGATAGTCGAAGGCCTGCTGCATGACGCGCGTGGCGATTTCCGTGCCGACAGAGGACTGCGGATAGCCTTCCTCGACGGTCACCAGACGGCCGGTCTTCTTGACGGATTCGATCACCGCCGGAAGATCCATCGGGCGGATGGTGCGCAGGTCGATAAGTTCGACATCGATGCCCTGGGCTTCGAGCTCGGCGACCGCCTTGGTGGCATAGGTCATGCCGATGCCGAAGGAGACGACCGTAACGTCCTTGCCCGGACGATGGATGCGGGCCTTGCCGATCGGCACCGTGAAATTATCGAGCTTCGGCACGTCGAAGTGCTGGCCGTAGAGAATTTCGTTCTCGAGGAAGATGACCGGGTTCGGATCGCGGATAGCCGACTTCAGCAGGCCCTTGGCGTCGGCTGCCGTGTAAGGCATGACGACCTTGAGGCCGGGGATCTGGCTGTACCAGGCGGCATAGTCCTGGCTGTGCTGAGCGCCGACGCGGGCAGCAGCACCGTTCGGACCGCGGAAGACGATCGGAGCACCCATCTGGCCGCCGGACATATAGAGCGTCTTGGCGGCGGAGTTGATGATCTGGTCGATCGCCTGCATGGCGAAGTTGAAGGTCATGAATTCGACGATCGGGCGAAGACCGGCCATGGCGGCGCCGACGCCGATACCGGCAAAACCATGCTCGGTGATCGGGGTATCGACGACGCGGCGGGCGCCGAATTCCTGCAGCAGGCCCTGGGTCACCTTGTAGGCGCCCTGATATTCGGCCACTTCCTCACCCATGACGAAGACGTCCGGGTTGGCGCGCATTTCCTCGGCCATGGCGTCGCGCAGCGCTTCACGCACCGTCATCGACACCATTTCCGTACCGGCCGGAATTTCCGGATCGGCGGGAGCCGCAACCTTCGGCTGGGCCGGAACCGGCGCGGCCGCGGGTGCCGGAGCGGCGGCAGGGGCCTCGGCCTTTGCCGGCTCGGCAGCGGGCGCTGCCTTGGCGGACGAAATGGCGTCGGCCGATTCGCCGTCCTGCAGCAGGATGGCGATCTTGGCGTTGACCTTTACGCCTTCAGTACCGGCCTCGACCAGCAGCTTGCCGATGACGCCTTCGTCGACGGCTTCCACTTCCATGGTGGCCTTGTCGGTTTCGATTTCGGCAATGACATCACCGGAAACGACCTTGTCGCCTTCCTTCTTGAGCCATTTCGAAAGTGTACCCTCTTCCATGGTCGGAGAAAGGGCGGGCATGAGAATGTCGATGGGCATTGATCGTCCCTCCCCGATTTAGAGCAGAATGTCGGTGTAGAGCTCGGATGCATCCGGCTCCGGATCGTTCTGGGCGAAATCGGCGCTGTCGGCGACGATGTCGCGGACATCCTTGTCGATATCCTTCAGATCGTCCTCGGTCGCCCAGCCCTTTTCGAGAAGGCGAACACGAACCTGCTCGATCGGGTCATGCTCGGAGCGCATCTTCTGCACTTCGTCCTTGGAACGGTACTTGGCCGGGTCGGACATGGAGTGACCGCGATAACGGTAGGTCAGCATTTCCAGGATGATCGGGCCCTTGCCGGAACGGCAGTGCGCAACGGCTTCATCGGCCGCGGCCTTGACGGCGCGAACGTCCATGCCATCCACCTGGATGCCGGGAATGCCGAAAGAAGCGCCGCGCTTGGAGAAATCGGCCTGCGCGGTGGCGCGCGCGGTCGAGGTGCCCATGGCATAGCGGTTGTTCTCGATCACGAAGATGACCGGCAGCTTCCACAGCTGCGCCATGTTGAAGCTTTCGTAGACCTGGCCCTGGTTGGCAGCGCCGTCGCCGAAATAGGCGACACTGACATTGTCATTGCCGCGATACCAGTTGGCAAAGCCGAGACCGGTGCCGAGAGAGACCTGCGCGCCGACGATGCCATGGCCGCCGTAGAAATTCTTTTCCTTGGAGAACATGTGCATGGAGCCGCCCTTCCCTCGGGAATAGCCGCCCTGGCGTCCGGTCAGCTCGGCCATGACGCCGCGCGCGCTCATGCCGGTTGCCAGCATGTGTCCGTGGTCGCGATAGCCGGTGATGATCTGATCGCCGTCCTTCAGCGCCAGCTGCATGCCGACGACGACAGCTTCCTGGCCGATGTAGAGATGACAGAAGCCGCCGATGAAGCCCATGCCGTAAAGCTGGCCGGCCTTTTCTTCGAAGCGGCGGATGAGAAGCATCTCACGATAAGCCTTCAGCTCCGCATCACGATCGAAATCTGCGATCGGACCGCCATTGGTTTCCTTGGCAGGCCTTGATGCTGTCTTACGGCTGGAAACGGTCGCGTTTTTTCGCGGCGCCATTCAACCCTCCCTATGTGAGTAGCCTCGTTTTACGATGAGACCTAACATAGGCAAGATTGTTCGCCACAGCAATGCTATAATTGCATGGCTCATATTCTTTGCAAGCTACTGAAATAACTTAAGAAAAATCGATTAACCAAAATTCGGTTAATTGTGACTATTTGTTGAATATGACGATTTCGTTCGCCTTGGAATAGGTCAGCTGATAGCGCGCATATTGGTCGAGCATATCCTTGTCCAAAGAACCATCGCTCAGCAAAGCGACCTCCTTTTCAAGGTGCTCGCGCTTTGCCACGAGATCGGCCAGCTCCTTGCTACGGTCGATGCGGCGCTGTTCGAAAACCTCGGTCGCCTTCAGGCCGTAGTCGCCATGAATGCAATGATAGCCGAAGTAACTCACAAAAGCGATGGTAATGGCGGGAAGAACGAGACGGCCGAACCTTCTCTTCTTATGATACTTTGTCCACATACTCGCTCGAAACGCCCTGGCTTAGGCAACCTCGCCCCAAAGCCAATGTCGCTTCGAAGAAGATCGCGTCAAATCAAACACCTAGGACCAACTTAACCGGCAGAGATTAACCGTCCGTTGACTCTAACTGCGCGGCCCAACAAAAAACCGCGCCCTGAGGCGCGGTTCGATTTCAGCGACGAATATGTCCGCAGATCCAATGGGATCCCACGGATCAGGCATCAGGCGCGCAGGATGGAGCGGCCGGCATATTTTGCCTGCGGGCCAAGCGCTTCCTCGATGCGGATGAGCTGGTTGTACTTGGCAAGACGGTCGGAGCGCGACAGCGAGCCGGTCTTGATCTGGCCGCAGTTGGTGGCAACGGCGAGATCGGCGATCGTGGAATCTTCCGTTTCGCCCGAGCGGTGCGACATGACGGCCGTGTAGTTCGCCTTGTGCGCGGTTTCCACCGCATCCAGCGTTTCCGTCAGCGAGCCGATCTGGTTGACCTTGACGAGGATCGAGTTGGCAACGCCCATGCGGATACCGTCGCGCAGACGAGCGGAGTTGGTGACGAACAAGTCGTCGCCGACAAGCTGGGTCTTCTTGCCGATCAGATCGGTCAGTATCTTCCAGCCTTCCCAATCGTCTTCGGCCATGCCGTCCTCGATCGAAACGATCGGGTACTTGGCGGCGAGTTCGGCGAGGTATTCAGCCATTGCGCCGGATTCGAGCGTGCGGCCTTCGCCTTCCAGCACGTACTTACCGTCCTTGAAGAATTCGGTGGAAGCGCAATCAAGGCCGAGAGCGATTTCTTCGCCCGGCTTGTAGCCAGCCTTTTCGATCGACTTCATGATGAAGTCGAGAGCGGCCGGGGCGCTGGAGAGGCCTGGTGCAAAGCCACCCTCGTCGCCGACGTTGGTGTTGTGGCCCTGCGAAGCCAGTTCCTTCTTGAGGACGTGGAAGACTTCAGAACCCATGCGGACGGCTTCGCGGATCGAATCTGCGCCGATCGGCAGGATCATGAATTCCTGGAAGTCGATCGGGTTGTCGGCATGGGCGCCGCCGTTGATGATGTTCATCATCGGGACCGGCAGGAGGCGGGCATGAGCGCCGCCGACATAGCGGTAGAGCGGCAGGTTGGCGCTCTGGGCAGCGGCCTTGGCGACGGCAAGCGAGACGCCGAGGATGGCGTTGGCACCGAGGCGCGACTTGTTCGGCGTGCCGTCCAGCTCGATCATGATGTTGTCGAGCTGGATCTGGTTTTCGGCGTCCATGCCGCCGATCGCATCGAAGATTTCCGAGTTGACGGCTTCGACAGCCTTCTCGACGCCCTTGCCATGGTAGCGCTTGCCGCCATCGCGAAGCTCGACGGCTTCATGCGCGCCGGTCGACGCGCCCGACGGAACCGCCGCGCGGCCCATGCTGCCGTCTTCGAGGTAGACATCGACTTCGACAGTCGGATTGCCACGGCTGTCGAGAATCTCGCGGGCGATAATGTCGGTGATTGCGGTCATGATAGCTTCCTGCTCGCTGGTTTATAAATCGATTTAAATCGTCTTAATCGAAGGCGTGGAAATTACAATGGCGATCCACGCCCCCGAGGTAGGGCACTCCAGCAGGCCGCGTAGCGCAAATTCATGTCAGCCTGTTGAATGCCTGATATTTATCAGCCCTTGGCGATAGCGTCGAAGGCCAGAAGCTTCTCCAGAAGGCGCGGCATGTCCTTCAGATAGACCATGTTCGGGCCATCCGACGGCGCATTGTCGGGGTCTTCGTGGGTCTCGACAAAAACACCGGCAACGCCAACGGCGACGGCAGCGCGCGCCAGCGTCTCGACGAATCGGCGATCGCCACCGGAGGAACCGCCCTGTCCGCCCGGCTGCTGCACGGAATGCGTCGCATCGAAAATGACCGGCGCGCCCATGGCCGCCATGATCGGCAGCGAACGCATGTCGGAGACCAGGGTGTTGTAGCCGAAGGAGGCGCCGCGCTCGCACAGGAGAATGTTCGGATTGCCGCTGTCATTGAGCTTGGCAAGGACGTTCTTCATGTCCCAGGGCGCAAGGAACTGCCCCTTCTTGACGTTGACGACGCGGCCGGTCTTGGCGGCGGCGACCAGCAGGTCGGTCTGGCGCGACAGGAAGGCCGGGATCTGCAGGATATCGACCGTCTTGGAAACGATGGCGCACTGCTCTTCGGTATGAATGTCGGTCAAAACCGGAAAGCCGTATTCCTTCTTGAGGTCGGCAAAGACTTCCAGCGCCGTTTCCAGGCCGATGCCACGCTTGCCGGACAGCGACGTGCGGTTGGCCTTGTCGAAGGAGGATTTGTACACAAGGCCGATGCCGAGCTTGCCGCAAAGCTCCTTCAGGACGCCGGCGATCATGAAAGCGTGGTCGCGGCTTTCCATCTGGCAGGGGCCGGCGATCAGCGACAGCTTGGCGGTGTTGGAAAAGAGGACCTTGGAGGCACCCTCGCCGACGGTCACTTCGGAATTCGTGCTCATGCTATCTCCTCGAAGGCGAACAGTGCGCCCTGCCCGGGCGCCAGCCTCGCCAATAGACGATTGTTCTTACGCGTGTAGGTGACGCCGTTAGCAGCGAAATGCGACGATGTCACGGAAAGATCGCGCGTTTTGAAAAGGATTGCGCGCGCCCTGAGCCCAGGATCGCTAGCGCGAACAGGCAAATCGTAGAATGCTTCCATTCCTTCCGGCGTCAGGATCTCGAGCTCGGCATTGGCGGTTTCGATCGTCAAGCCGAAGGAATGCTCCGAAATTCGCGGGCCGCCGACGACCTCCTCGAAAAAGGCGCGATACGCCTCCGGTTTCGATGCGGAAAGCGCCACCCGCGCGATGCCGCTCACACCGTTTTCATGACGCTCGAGCACGCTGCGGTCCGCCGGCAACGGATTGATGCGCTGGCAGCAGAAAGCCAGAAAATCCGGCGCGCGCAGATCGGCCGCGAAGGCGAGGCGAAAGCCGGCCGTCGTTTCGGTTCCGTCCGGCATCTTCATGGGCCGGGAGAAATCCAGCATCCGCCCGGCGGAGATCGCGCCCGCCTTGAAGCGCGCGTCATCCGCAACGGCATCGTCCGTGCCGAAGACCATGGCGGAAAAGCCATCTTCGCCGACTCGGAAACGATAGGCCTGATCGCGCGCAACGAAGACATTCCCGTCGGCGACGCTCGTCTCGCACTGCTCCTGCGACGCCACGCCCAAAGGTTCGAGATAGGTCTTGTCGGCCAGGAAGACGCAGGCATTCTCCGTGCCGAAAGGATGGCGTGCGTCCGGAGCGACCGTAAAACCGAGCTTGCCGAGACGTTCGCGCGCCAGAGCGATGTTGACGGTCGGCAGCACGAGATGATCCAGCGGATGCGGCAACGGCGCCATGCTTTCTCCTTTTCCCTACGGGAGCAGATTTGCGCCCATCCATCATCGAATTCAAGATGGAAGCAAGAGACCGGGAGATAGGGCGACACCGATGGAACGCAATCTCGCAAACGTGATTGCTGATTCTATTCTGTAGCTGGCTTACCCGGCGTAATATCCCGTTCGTCGACGCGGGAGACACCTTGGTCAAGCGAAAGTGTCCTAAACGGCGCAAATTCAAAATTATCAATATTTATCAATACATTAAAACTGAAACAATCCATTGGCGCTTTCAGTCGGTTCATTCGACAGTGGTAATTATTTAATCGTCCGAACAAGGCTTTACCGAAATTTAAGTACTTGCGGAACACATATGGAACATATAGTGTCCGTTCTGGATTTGTTTCACGACTTTTTCTTGATTCTGGGGTTCCAAGACGATGTTGACGCGCAAGCAGCAGGAACTGCTTCTCTTCATTCACGAACGCATGAAGGAATCCGGCGTTCCGCCATCTTTCGACGAGATGAAGGATGCGCTGGATCTGGCATCCAAGTCCGGTATTCACCGTCTGATTACGGCACTGGAGGAGCGAGGCTTCATCCGCCGGCTGCCGAATCGGGCGAGAGCGCTGGAGGTGATAAAGCTGCCGGAGGCCTATAATCCGAGCCTGCAGCCGCGACGCGGCTTCTCGCCCAGTATCATCGAAGGCAGCCTCGGCAAGCCTCAGCCGGTCGCACCGCCCGCCCCGGCAAAGATCGCCAATGACGATCACAACGGTTCGGCATCGGTTCCAGTCATGGGGCGCATCGCCGCCGGTGTTCCGATTTCCGCCATCCAGAACAATACCCATGATATTACCGTTCCCGCCGATATGCTCGGCTCAGGCGAGCACTACGCGCTTGAAGTCAGGGGGGATTCGATGATCGACGCCGGTATTTTCGACGGCGACACCGTCATCATTCGCAATTCGACGACAGCCAGCCCCGGCGACATCGTGGTTGCTCTCGTCGACGACGAGGAAGCGACGCTGAAGCGCTTCCGCCGCAAGGGTGCGTCCATCGCACTGGAAGCCGCCAACCCGGCCTATGAAACCCGCATTTTCGGGCCGGACCGCGTCAAGGTGCAAGGTAAGCTCGTCGGCCTCATTCGGCGCTATCACTGAGCGGTGACGCCGGCTGGATCGGCGCGCCGAATTTGTCGGTGCGCCAATCGTAGGTTCGATGCCGCGTCCATGGTCGTTGCGGGTTCTCGAACGCCACGGAAACGACGGGTTTGTCGCCTGTGAATGCCATTTCGATGGATCCGGTTTGCCGCAATGTCGCGCCGGTTATCAGCATCGCCCCGGAGCGGCAATGATCCAGCCGCAAGCGGATCGGTGTCACGACGATGTTTGCCGTATCGCAAGCCGGCGGCAAATAGGCCGCGTTTTCTATGGTGACGAGCATGGCGCCGTCTTCGAGCATCGCCACGCACCATGCGCCTTTCTGGCAGGCGAAGCTTCCCTGCATCGTCTGGTCAAGCGCGTCTTCCATTGCCTTGCGGACCGCGTTCTGCTCCTCGGTGCTTAATCGCCGATGACGATCGGTCTTGCTGATTTGTGGAAGCCGGCTGTCGCGAGGAAGGATGGTGGGCGGCTGATGTTCGGTTGCAACCAGTGCCTTTTGCCATTGTTCGAAGATGAAGGCCTGCGGCCGTTCGCGATTGGTCGCCAGTATGTCATCCTGTCGCAGAGCGACCAGAACCCCATCCTCCGAGATCGTCAGATCCGGCTTCGGCACGCCGGGACCGAATGCCGCCGCGCCAACGGATAAGAGCGACAATAGTAGGCCCAGGTGGCGAAGCCGGGTTCGCAACATGCTCATGATCAGGAAGCCGGCAATGAATGTCGGCATCAGCCATGCAGGCTGGCGGCCGAAGGTGATGTCACCTCCCCAGCCGGCCACGGTTTTGGCGATCGCTATGACGAGCTCCAGTCCCTCCCCGGTGACCTTCCAGAAGGGACCATCAAGACCGAGAGGCATGAGCAGCATCGCCGCCATACCAAACGGCATGACGACGAAGGAGACGACCGGCATGGCCGCGAGGTTGGCGGCAAGACCATATGTCGCCAACCGGTGAAAATGCTCGATCGAGAATATGGCTGTCGATGCGCCGCCGATGAATGACGTCGACAACACGCCGCCGAAGAAGCGGGAGACGAACAACAGCGGGCTTAACAGGCGGATGCGGGAGAAGATGGTTTCGCGATGCCGCCGCCGCTTCCATAGCGAATAGCCCGATACCAGCGCCAGCGTTGCGGCGTAGGACATCTGAAAGCTCGGGCCGAGCACCTGAGACGGCGAGAGTATGAGAATGACGATCGCGGATAGCGCCACGTTGCGAAGGCTGATCGACGGTCGATCGAGCAGTACGGCAACCAGCATGATCGCCATCATGATGAATGCGCGCTCGGCGGATACGCCGAAACCGGAAACGAGGTAATAGGCCGTCACTGTCACAAGCGCACCGAGGGCCGCAAACTTCTTTGTCGGCCAGGCCTGTACGACGCCGGGAAACAGGCTGAACAAATAGCGCAGGCCGACATAGAAGATCCCGGCCGACAGCGCCATGTTCAGACCGGAAATGGCGACGATATGGGTGAGGCCGGCAATTCTCAACGCCTCGGTCGTATCCTTCGAGATCGCACGTCTCTCATCGGTGACAAGTGCGGCGGCAAAAGCACCCGTATCGCCTGGCAAGGTCGCCCTGATCCTGTCGCCTATGCTATTGCGCAGCCCCGCAAGCCAGATATCAGCGGCGTCGAGCATCGACTCCCGCACTTTGTCATCAAGTGGCGACAGCAATTTCGGTGCGCCATAGGCAAAGCCGTTTGCGCCGATACCGTTGAAATAGGAGCTGAAGGCGAAATCGTTGAGGCCGGGCAAGGCGGGCCCGGCCGGAGGCGTCAGGCGCGCCCTGCCCTGGATTCGGTCTCCGAGTTCGAACGGCTCCGCCTGTTTGCGTACGAAGATCGTGACCCTTTCCGGTGAGCGGCGAATGGTGGGTTTTTCCGTCGCCTCGACGCGGACGACATAGCGCCAGCGGCCATCGTCATAGGATTCACGTCGCTCGACCTGGCCGGTAACGGTCGTCGTCACGGCCGAGTCGAGCATTGTGGTGGAAGCCCGCCAGCATTCCCATTGCGCCAAAGCCATGCCCAGGCAAATGAGCGTTGCCGCAAAGAGCAGATGGCGAAGCAGCCTGCCGCTTTCCCGTCCGAATACTAAGCCGCCGGCAAAGACGAGAAAGCCCGCGGCGACTGCTTGCGGCGGCGGATCGCTGCCAGCCTTGAACCAGAAGATCGCCCCGAGGCCCATATAGATCGGAGCGAACAGTATGGCACGCCCATACGCGGCCTCTTCTTCGACCAGGCTGAGGACGCCGAGTCGACTGCGGTTCAGGATCAAAAGCAGGCGCGATGTCAGCGGTACCCGATCCTGCGTCCGCTCCCGATGTCGCGCTTTGGTACGCAAGACGATCGTGGCAATAGCGGGGCGAGGCTGCGGAGGTGCAGCAACATCCCGGCCCTCCTGCTGCTCCGATGCCTCTAAATTAGGCACTCACTGCCGCCCCCGCGCAAAACTACAGCTTTCGCGCGATTTTTGCCGTCACCGCACAGTGATTTCAACCGAAATCGGCATGAGCACGGCTAAATTGGGCCGGTTTCCTGGCGCACCATGTTTAGCGACACTGATGCAGTGCCCAAAAGTTGATACTGCAATGCACAATTCGGCATTAGGATAACTTGGCATTAGGCTCTGGATCATATAGCTAGTCGGTAGTCGCTTAACCTTTTGGCGCTTTTTATGGCGTCAATCCCGCCAAATCTTGGAGGATCAGCATGACGGAACAAAGCGCGAAACTAACTTGGGGTGAAAAGACGGTGGACCTGCCGGTGAAGACCGGAACCATCGGCCCAAGTGTCATTGATATTGGTGCCCTTTATAAGAACACCTCCACTTTCACTTACGATCCTGGCTTCACCTCGACCGCGTCCTGTGAGTCCAGCATCACTTATATTGATGGCGACGAAGGCGTTCTGCTGCATCGCGGCTATCCGATCGATCAGCTGGCCGAACACGGCGATTTCCTCGAAGTATGCTACCTCCTTCTCTACGGCGAACTGCCGACGGCAGCGCAGAAGAAGGACTTCGATCACCGCGTGACCCACCACACGATGGTGCATGAGCAGATGTCGCGCTTCTTCACAGGCTTCCGTCGCGACGCGCATCCGATGGCCGTCATGTGCGGCTGCGTCGGCGCACTCTCGGCTTTCTATCACGACTCGACCGACATCACCGATCCGCACCAGCGCATGGTCGCAAGCCTGCGCATGATCGCCAAGATGCCGACGCTCGCCGCCATGGCCTACAAGTACCATATCGGCCAGCCCTTCGTTTATCCAAAGAACGATCTGGACTACGCGTCGAACTTCCTGCGCATGTGCTTTGCCGTTCCGTGCGAGGATTATGTGGTGAACCCGGTGCTTGCCCGCGCCATGGACCGCATCTTCATCCTGCATGCCGATCACGAGCAGAATGCGTCGACCTCGACGGTTCGTCTGGCAGGCTCTTCGGGCGCCAATCCGTTCGCCTGTATCGCTGCAGGCATCGCCTGCCTCTGGGGCCCGGCTCACGGCGGCGCGAACGAAGCGGCGCTCAACATGCTGAACGAAATCGGCACCGTCGACCGCATCCCGGAATTCATCGCCCGCGCCAAGGACAAGAACGACCCGTTCCGCCTGATGGGCTTCGGTCACCGCGTCTACAAGAACTACGATCCGCGCGCCAAGATCATGCAGAAGACGGCGCACGAGGTTCTCGGCGAACTCGGCATCAAGGACGATCCGTTGCTCGACATCGCAATCGAGCTGGAGCGCATCGCTCTGACCGATGAATATTTCATCGAGAAGAAGCTCTACCCGAACGTCGACTTCTACTCCGGCATCACGTTGAAGGCGCTGGGCTTCCCCACGACCATGTTCACCGTTCTGTTCGCTCTCGCCCGCACCGTCGGCTGGATCGCTCAGTGGAACGAGATGATCGAAGATCCGCATCAGCGCATCGGCCGTCCGCGCCAGCTCTACACGGGCGCACCGCTGCGCGAATACGTGCCGGTTTCCAAGCGCTAAGCTTTGGTATCGAAACAAAAAACCGGTCAGAGATGACCGGTTTTTTTATGAGCGAGAACATCCAGAACAATTTGCGCCGCCTTGTCGCCGGGCGGTTCCTCGGTCTGCATTCGCTGCCAGACCAGATCATAGCCCGTCAGCATTGCCCTGCGCTCGGGAGTGTCGCTCGACAGGCGCTCCATGTAGCGGGCGAGCAGGCCGGGCCGCAACACATCGTTGATGAGTTCCGGCACAACGGCATAGTCGGCAATCAGGTTCGGCAGGGCCGCCGACCATACCTTGATGCGCGACATCACGAATCTGGCCAACCACTCCGTCTTGTAGGTTGAAACCACGGGAACACCGGCAAGACCCAGTTCCAGGATCACCGTGCCCGACGCAGCCATGGCAGCATCCGCCTGCGCGAAGGCATTCCACTTTGCATTCTGGCCGACCAGGATTTCAGGCTTGACGCCCCAGTTTTCGAGAAGCGAGCGTACCAGGGCTTCCTGCTTCGGCACGGTCGGCAGCATGTAGCGAACATTGTCATTTCGCCGACTAAGTTCTTTGGTAGCCTGCTCAAAAACCGGTAGAAGCTGGCGGATCTCCGAAGCGCGCGAGCCTGGGAGAAGAAGAACTGTCATCTGGGCATCGACCGCCCTTTCACCGCGCAAAGCGCGCTGTCGGCGCGTCTCCAGCAGATCTGTATCCACCGTCAGGCGATGGCCGACATAGGTCGTTGCCGGACCACCCAAACGCTGCATGGCTTCCGGCTCGAAAGGGAGTACGGCCAGCACATGATCGACATAGGCGAGCATCTTCTGCGCGCGATATTCCTTCCATGCCCAGACGCTGGGGCAGACATAGTTGACGATCGGGAGGCCAGGCAGCGCCTTGCGCACCCGCTTCGCTACGCGATGGGTAAAATCGGGGCTATCGATGATCAGAAGTACGTCGGGCTTGGCGGAGATAATGGCGTCAGCCGTCTGCCGGATGCGGGCAAGCAGCTTCGGCAGCCGCTTGATGACCTGGATGAAACCCATGATCGAGAGTTCGGAGTAGTCGAAAAGCGAGCGCAAGCCTTGCGCTTCCAACGCCTCGCCGCCGACGCCCACCAGCTCGACAGGCCCATCATGGCGCCGCTTCAGGGAAGCGACGAGATCGCCGCCCAAAAGATCGCCGGAAACCTCTCCCGCAACGACGGCAAGCTTCAAGGCGGCGCTGCTCACATGAAGCCCTCCGCGCTGAGGCCACGATCGATGCCGCAGACGAAAATTTCAGCGTCATCGGCGGCTTTAATCACAGCCTCACGGTCGAGGATCAGCGCCCGGCCCGCCTCCACCGCGACGCCGGCAAGGCCGGCCTTCTTGGCGTTCAGCACGGTCGAGACGCCGATAGAAGGCAGATCGGCGCGCACATCCTGCTGCGGTTTGCAGAGCTTCACCAGCACGCCGCGCCGACGGGTCGATATACGGCCCTCTTCGCGCAGGCCGGCAACACGCTCGATCATCTTGTCCGTGCCTTCCGCGCCTTCCAGTGCGACGACACGGCCGCCGACGCTGACGGCACCCTGCCCGACATCGAGCAATCCCAGCGCATCGGCAGCCTTCGCCCCTTGCGCGATATCACGCAAGTCCTCAGAGGACGGCGACAGCCTGCCGAGCGGTCCCGTGGTCGCCAGCAGATCGGGCGCGATCTCATGCGCTCCAACGACGCGGACACCGCCGGCTTCGATCAGACGGATGACCATCTGCAGCACGGCGTTGTCACCGCCGGAAAGAAGCGTGCGAATGGTCAGGGGCAATTCCTTGATCACGCGCCATGTCGGATGAATCTCGCGCCAGGGCGGACGGCGGGCGACGCCGCCAGACATGACGACGCGGTCAACGCCATGGCGCCGGAATGTCGCTTCAAGGCCGGCAAAATTGCCGACACCGAGATTGGCGTGATCGAAAGCGGACCAATCGCGGTCCGCTTCGTTCGTCAGTGCGATAATAACCGGATTCTCGCCGGCCTGACGGGCGGCCTCGGCGACATAGACAGGCAAGAAGCCACTGCCTGCGATGATCGCCAGCCTGCCTTTGCCGTTTTGGCCGGCCGAAACCACGTCAGCTCTTGCCGCGATTGGGCGACGACAGCGCGCGATCGCTATCGGCTGCGATGAAATCCAGGATCTCGATCACTTCCTTGCAATCGGCATATTCGTCGCGGATCGCGGCAGCGTTGTCACGGATCGAGCCTTCGCCTTCGAAGATGGTCTTGTAGGCACGTCGAACCCTGTGAATAACCGCGCGGTCTATGCCTGCACGCGACATGCCGACAATATTGAGGCCGGAAAGCACACCCGGATTGCCGTTCAACATGCCGTAAGGGATGACGTCGTAGCTCGCAGCCGAAAGGCCGCCGATGAAAGCCTGCCGTCCGATACGGGTGAACTGATGCACCGCGCAGCCGCCGCCCAGAATGGCGCGATCCTCGACAACCACATGCCCCGCCAGCATGACGTTGTTGGACATGATGACGTTATTGCCGACGCGGCAATCGTGAGCGACATGGGAATTGGCGAGGAACAGATTGTTGTTGCCGACAATCGTCTTGCCGCCGTAGTCCGCCGTGCCGGTGTTGATCGTCACGCCTTCGCGGATCGTGCAGTTCTCGCCGACATCAAGCGTCGTCTCCTCGCCACCGTGATGAACGCTCTGCGGGTCGCCACCGACAACGGCCATCGGGAATATCTTCGTTCCCTTGCCGATCGTCGTGCGGCCGGTAACGACAGCATGCGTCAGCAGATGGACATTCTCATGCAATACGACCTTGGGACCGACATGGCAGAAAGGTCCGACCACGACGTTTTCGCCGATGATGGCACCATCCTCAACGACCGCGAACTTATGAATGCTCGCGCTTTTTGCGATGCTGCTCATGCCTCGTCCTGATCCTTCCTCACGATCATCGCACCGATATCGGCTTCAGCGACCAGAGAGCCATCGACCTTGGCATCGCAATGGAACTTCCAGATCGTACCGCGCTGCTTGAGCTTGACGACATGGAATTCGACACGGTCGCCCGGAACGACCGGCTTGCGAAAGCGGGCGTTATCGATCGTCATGAAATAGACGAGGTTGCCGCCGATGCCGTCCTTCCGCGCGCAAATCGCGCCTGCCGTCTGCGCCATGCCTTCGATAAGCAGAACGCCCGGCATGATCGGGGAACCCGGAAAATGCCCCGTGAACTGCGGCTCGTTGGCCGTCACATTCTTGATGCCGATCGCGGAATTGTCACTATCGATCTCGATGATCTTGTCGACCATCAAGAACGGATAGCGATGCGGCAAAAGCTTCATAATTTCCAGAACGTCAGCCGACGACAACGACGCCTTGGCTTCCTCAGTCATGCTCAGCACTCCCGTCTTTCTTGTCCCTGGCTCCTGACCGCTTCGCGATCTCCGCCGATTCCCTTAGAAAATCCCATAGGGGCCGTGCTGGAAGACCAGCGTAACGCTCGCCCGCCGGAATACTGTTCATCACACCGCTCTTGGCGCCGATCTGCACGCCATCGCCGATGTGGATATGACCATTCAAACCCGCCTGACCGCCGATCTGCACACCGTCGCCGATCACCGTGCTGCCGGCGATGCCGACCTGGCTGACGATGGCGCAATGGCGTCCAATGCGAACGTTATGTCCGATCTGGACCTGATTGTCGATCTTGGTGCCTTCACCGATCACGGTATCGTCCATCGTACCGCGATCGATCGTGGTGTTGGCGCCGATCTCGACATTATCCTGGATGATAACCCGGCCGATCTGCACGATCTTCACCATGCCGCGCGGACCCGGAGCATATCCGAAGCCGTCCTGTCCGATGCGCGCGCCGTTGTGAATGATGACGCCATTGCCGAGATAGGCACAGAGCACGCTCGCGCCGCCGCCAATGCTGCAATTACGCCCGATCTTCACGCCCGGCCCGATGAGGGCATTGGCGCCGATATACGTACCCTCGCCGATGTCGGCGCCTGCGCCGATAACCGCACCCGGCTCGACACTTATATTGGCCTCAAGCTTTGCCGTGGCATCGATAGTCGCAGCAGGCGAAATCGTTCCCGGGTTCGGCGTAAACACCACCGGGCGCATGGCTTCCGGGTGCAGCAAGCCGCCGACAATGGCAAAATCCGTATGCGGCTTCCTGGACAGAAGCACCGGGATATGTTCGGGAACGAAAGACTTCAGTGCCGGCAGGCAGATGATGGCCGAAGCCTTGCACGTCTCCAGCTCAGCACGATTCTTCCGGGAAAGGATATAACAGATATCACCCTCGCCTGCCCGGTATACGGGGGCGATAGACCTGATGACGACCTCCGAAGAGGCCGCATCGGCAAGTTCCGCCCCAAGATGCTCAGCCAGTTGCTTTAAACTGACGCCAGCATGGGGCGGGAAAAAATCAATATGTTCCATAAGCACCAGCTCCAGAAACGGTGTTTAAGCCCGCAGTTCTGGACTGCCGATATCAGAACTGGTTGGCGATGCCAAACCGGAAATTCTCAACCTTATCGTAGTCTTCCTTGAGAACCGGCACAGCATAGTCAACGCGGATGACACCGAACGGCGACGACCAGATCAGGCCCGCGCCAAGCGAGGCGCGGATCGAGCTGTCGTTATGAAGCGTATCGCCGAAGAGATCCGCCTTGTTGCCGTAGAGAGTGCCCGCATCGGCAAAGGCTGCGATACGCAGACCGATATCCTGCGGAACACCCGGCATCGGCATGCTCGCTTCAGCCGAAGCGGTCACGTAGGTCGTACCACCGAGCGGGTCGCCATGCGACGAACGGGGGCCGATACCGGCATTCTCGAAGCCACGGATTTCACGGCCACCGAGGGTGAACTGATCGAAGACGTTCAGCTTGCCATCCGTCGGCATCACGTAACCGGCACCGACCGTCAGCGAGCCGATGATATCGGCTTCGTCGCTGATCATCTGGTAGTAACGGGCCTTGCCGCTCAGCTTGTAGAAATCGGAGTCGCCGCCGAGACCCGCATATTCATGCGTGAACTTGGCAATCAGACCTTCACGCGGCAGATTCTGATCGTCCAGCGTGTTGTAGGTGAACGTCTGCGAGATCGTCGACTGCACCCATGGACCGTTCTCAACGAGGTTGAGGTACGGAGCCGAAAGATTGTCCTGCCAATCATTCGTGCCGTCATAGGTCAGGCGCTTGTAGTTATAACGCAGCGTCGTTGCCAGGTTCTCGGTGATCGGCGCGGTAACGCGCAGCGAGAAACCTTCTTCCGAATAGTCGTAATAATCGTCGCTCGACGTCTGGTTCTTGAAGATATCGAAACCGGCAGCCAGGCGATAACCGAGGAAGTAAGGCTCGGTGAACGAGATGTTGTAGGTACGGTTACCTTCCGTACCGGCACCAGCGGCGATACGGATGTACTGGCCGCGACCGAGGAAGTTCTTTTCCTCGACCGATGCTTCGAGCAGCAGGCCGCCATTGTTACCGACGGCGTAACCGGCACCGATACCGAACGAGCCGGTCGGCTGGTCTTCGACGTTGACGATAACGACCACGCGATCCGGAGCACTGCCCTGCGCCGTGGTGATGTCGACCTTGGTGAAGTAACCCAGCGCATCAAGGCGACGCTTGGCACGCGTGATCATTTCCTGATTGAAGGCATCGCCTTCGTTGAGGTCGAATTCGCGGCGGATGACGTAATCGCGCGTGCGGGTGTTGCCGCGGATTTCGATACGCTCGACATAGGCGCGCTCGCCCTGATCGACCAGGTATTCGATACCGATGGTGTGACCGGACAGATCACGGTTGCCACGCGGCGTAATGCGAGCGAACGGATAGCCCGCGGATGCCACGCGCTTGGAAATATTCTCAATCGAGGTCTGGATGTCCTTGGCGCTGTAGACGTCACCCTTGTGGGTGATAACAAGACCCTTCAGCTCGTCGGCATTGACGCCGTCGACCGTCGAGATGACGTTGATGTCGCCGTAGGTGTAGCGCGGACCTTCATCGACATTGAAGTTCAGCGTGTATTCGTTGTTCTGCTCGTTGAGCGTCGCGTCGGCGCTGACGATGCGGAAGTCGGCATAGCCATGGTTGTAGTAGAACTGACGCAGGGCATCCTGGTCGGCCTGCTGACGATCAGGGCTGTAAACGTCCTTACGGGTCAGAAACGACAGGAAGTTGCTCTTCTTGGTGCTGATGACCGAAGCGAGGCGACCGCTGCCATAGGCCTGATTGCCCGAAAAATTGATCTTGTCGATCTTGGTGCGATCGCCTTCGTTGATGACGAAAGCCACGTTGAGGCGGCCCGGCGAAACCTCGGCGGTCTGCGTCGTCACCTGCACGTCGTTACGACCGATGGAGGCGTAGGCATCCTTGATGGTCTTGATATCGGCCTGGACGGTCGCTTCGTTGTACGGACCCGCGGAATGGGTCTGAACGATACCTTCGAGCTTGTCGTCCTTGATCTTGCGGTTGCCGTTGAAGACAACGGCGTTGATCAGCTTGTTTTCCTTGACCGAGATGACCAGGGAGCTGCCCGAAACGGTAATGTGGACATCGGAGAAATATCCGGTCGCGTAGAGCTGCTTTACCGAAGCATCGATGTCACCGGGGGAGAAGCTCTTACCGGGCTTGATCGTGATATTGTCCCGAACAGCAGCCTCGCCGACACGTTCAGCACCACGAACGTCAACCCGCTGAATGACAGCTGCTTCCGCGACTGAGGCAGAGGCAAGGGTGACAACACCAGCGCCCGACGCAACAACACTAGCAGACAGCGCTACCGCCGACACTGCGTTCAAAAATCTTGAACCAGCCTTCATTTCACTTCTTACCTTTTTTCAATCGTCCCCAGCCCCGAGCGAACCCGATTCCGGCCACGTGTGTCGTTTTACCCGCTTTTGACATACAAGCAAGGGAGCACGTTAATTTCTGTTTACTTCATTTCAAAGCGTGGCTCATTCGCCACTACAGCTTTGAAACATCGTAAATAAATCGTAATTTCCTCTCTCGTTGCCCCACTAGCCTATCCGGGAACTAATATCGTTCCAGGTCGCAAACACCATGAGCGAGAGCACCATCGCAAATCCAATCCGGAAAGCGATATCCTGTGCCCGTGCACCCAGAGGTTTTCCCCTTACGGCTTCAATCGCATAGAACATCAGATGCCCGCCATCAAGTACCGGCACCGGCATCAAATTTAATAACCCTATTGAAACAGAAAGTATGGCTGCAAATTGTAGCACCGCGGAGAAACCCAGGGTTGCCATTTGCCCGGACAACTGCGCAACCCGAATCGGACCGCCGAGCTGATCGGCCTTCATGTATCCGCCGATGACGTTGCCGATATATTCGAAAGTGCCGGAGACGATGCTGCCGGTCTGCTTCACGCCTTCGGCAAGCGCCCTGAACGGCCCGTATGCTTCGTAACGCAGCTTGATCGGCGTCTGGCCATCCGTGATGCCGATAGAGGCAATCTCCGTCTGCGCACCAAAGACATCCGTCTCCTCGGACTTCCTCGGCGTCACCGTGACATCGCGCGTCTGGCCGTCGCGTTTGACCGTCAGCGTCATGGATTTATCGGCGTGCGCCGCGGCCAGGCGCTGCACCTCGCCGATGGAACCGATATCCCGTCCATCCACAGAAAGAACGCGTTCACCGATTTCCAGACCCGCCGCCTGAGCCGGGCTGTCGGACGCGATCGACGCAACCAGCGGATCGATCGGCGCAATGCCGATGCTGCCGACATCCTTCTTGTCGCCGGATGCATCCGTATCGACCAGCGTCTCGGCCACAATCGGGAAATCGCGGATCACGCCGTCGCGCTGTATCGTCAGCACGATGCTTTTGCCTGGGCGCTCGGCCACGTAACGACCGATATCGTAGTAGGTGGCAACATTGTTGCCATCGACCGCGATCAGGCGATCCCCGGCCTGCACGCCGGCCTTTGCCGCCGGACCACCCTGCTCTACCGCAGTCACGACCGGATCGACGAGCGCAATACCGATGCGGCCCATTTCCATCTTGTTGCCGAACTGATCGGTGTCCTCGATGAGCTTCGGTACGATCCGGAAGTCGCGATTCTGACCGTCGCGCTCGACGGTCAGCACGATCGTGCGGCCGGGCCGCAAACCGACATAGCGCTGCACTTCGTCGAACGTGGATACCTTGGAGCCGTCGATGGCAACGAGGCGGTCGCCCGGTTCGATACCGGCCTCGGCGGCTGCGCCGTCGCGCGTCACCATCGCAACGACGGGATCGGCGACGGTGCGGCCGTAGATGCTGAAAAGCACCGCAAAGATGGCAATGGCGAGAAGGAAATTGGCAATCGGACCGGCGGCGACCGTTGCAGCCCGCTTCCAGAGCTTGGCTCCGGCGAAGGACTGGGCGCGCTCCTCGTCCGTCATGGCCAAGAGCTGATCCACATCGGTCTTGCTGGAGGCATCCTCGTCGCCGAAGAATCGCACGTAACCGCCAAGCGGGATGAGGGAAAGCTTCCAGCGCGTGCCGTGGCTGTCGGTAAATCCGACAATCTCCGGGCCGAAGCCGATCGAGAAGGCCATGACCCGGATACCAGACCAACGGCCGATCAGATAATGACCCATCTCGTGCACGAAAACGAGCAGCGACAGGACGAAGACAAACGTGATGACGTTGTTCGTCAAGAAACCGATGAAGCCAGCCGCGCTACCCATGCAACGATCCTGTTCGTGTTAATTTCAGACCCCGAGCAGAACGCCGCCCAATGAAAAGGTCTCGCCGCTCATTGTCAGCGATATTACGATAGCCAACAAAAACGCTGCAAAACAAGCAAAAATTAGTCCGTCGACCCGATCCATCACGCCGCCATGGCCGGGAATCAGATGACTGGAGTCTTTCACACCAAACTTGCGCTTGATGAACGACTCGAACAAATCGCCGATCTGGCTGCATACGGACAGCACCAGGGCAAGGACGGGAATCCTCAGATCATCGGCAGAAAAGAAGCTCCAGACGACAGCCGTTCCCGCGATGACAGCCGCGATGGCGCCGCCGATCGCACCCGACCATGTCTTGCCCGGCGATATGCGCGGGGCAAGCTTCGGTCCCCCGATGGCGCGGCCGACAAAATAGGCGAAAATATCGGTTGCCCATACCGTGGCGAAGACAAACAGCATCAGCACGAAGCCGCGCAGATCGTCATCCCGAATCTCGGCAAGTGCGATCGCCGTCAATCCGGCATAGAATATGCCGCCCGGCAGCCACCAGCTTTTACCGCGAACGCCGACCATGACCGCCGTTACGACGACAAAGGCGGCCAGGACTTCGATGGAATAGACGGATTCGCTCAGGACCGTCGCGCCGGCGATCAGGACAAGCCCGAGCCATCCGAGGGCGTTGCCTTGCGGATCGCGACCGTGCAGGTCGGTTATCGTCGACCATTCGTAGTAGACGAGAAGACCGATGGCCGCCGCCAGAAAGCGAAAGCCGAGGCCTCCGAACCAGGTGGCGGCGAGAACGATGACGGCAAGGACTATGCCGGAAACAATGCGCAGCCTGAGTTCACGACTCATCAGGACCCCACGGCCGCCGCCTGCTTGGCGGAAAGGCCGCCAAAGCGCCGGTCGCGCGCAGCATATTTCTCAAGCGCGGAAAAGAAGAGATCACGGCTGAAGTCCGGCCAGTAGTCCGGCACGAACATGAATTCGGAATAGGCTGCCTGCCACAACAGAAAATTCGAGAGCCGCTCCTCGCCGCTCGTGCGGATAATGAGGTCGGGATCGGGAATTCCGGCGGTGTCCAGGCGGGCATCGACCAGGTCCGGGGTGATGTCCTGCGGGCGCAAACGCCCGGCCTCCACGTCTTTTGCGAGGCTTGCGAAGGCGCGCGTGATCTCGTCACGCGAGCCATAGTTGAAAGCTATGACCAGTGTCAGGGCCGTGTTGTTCCTGGTGGTCTCTTCCGCTTCGAGCAGCAAGGGCAGGACGTCGCCGCGCAGGCTGCTGCGATCGCCTATGACGCGGATCCGCACGTTCTGCCGATGAAGTTCGGCAAGATCGCGGCGGATGAACGCCTTGAGGAGGCCGAGCAGATCGCTCACCTCCGCTTCGGGTCGGCGCCAGTTCTCGGAGGAGAAGGCGAAAAGCGTCAGATATTTTATGCCGATATCGCCGGCTGCCCGCACCGTCTCGCGAACGGCCTCCACGCCCTTGCGATGGCCCATGGTGCGCGGCAGGCCGCGCGCATTGGCCCAGCGACCGTTGCCATCCATGATGATGGCAACATGTTCGGGTACGACAGAGAACGTAGGATCTGACATATGGGTCCGGTTTCGTTCGGCGGAAGGATGCTCTGGTCTCGTAATCTAGGGCGCCATCGCCGCTTTCAATATTGTCAAATCGAAAGCGCGACACTCCCCGGCATACGATTAGACCTGCATGATTTCCTTTTCTTTATCGGCTAGCAAGCGGTCGATTTCCGAAATCGTCTCATCCGTCATCTTCTGCACACGTTCGGAGAGAGAGCGGCTCTCGTCCTGACCGATTACGCCGTCCTTTTCGGCCTTTTTGAGGCCGTCCATGCCATCGCGGCGGACGTGACGAATCGCCACTTTCGCTTTTTCCGCGTATTCATGGGCAACCTTCACCAGCGAACGGCGGCGCTCCTCGTTGAGCTCCGGCAGCGGGATGCGCAGGTTCTGGCCATCGATGATGGGGTTGAGGCCGAGATTGGATTCGCGGATGGCGCGCTCGACGGCGCCGACCATCGCCTTGTCCCATACCGATACGGTCAGCATGCGCGGTTCCGGCACGGTGATATTGGAAACCTGGTTCAGCGGCATGCGCGAGCCATAGGCTTCGATCGTGACCGGATCCAGAATATTGGCGGATGCGCGCCCGGTGCGCAGCGAGGCGATGTCGCTCTTGAAGGCCGCAATGGCGCCGTCCATGCGACGCTTCAGTTCCTTGAGATCGGTGGCTTCACTCATGTCTATGCTCCCCTGTAACAAGGCGACGCCGGTCTCACCCGGCGCCACAGGAATGTCAGTTGTCTGATACGATGGTCTTGCGGCCGCCGCCGGTCAAGATTTCCGCGAACCCGCCTTTCTCGTGGATGGAGAAGACGATGATCGGAATCGAGTTTTCCCGCGCAAGCGCAACGGCGGCGACGTCCATGACGGCCAGCCCCTTTTCGAGCACCTGACTGTGGGTCAGATGGTCGAAGCGCTCCGCATCGGGGAACTTCTTTGGATCGGCGGAATAGATCCCGTCGACCTGTGTGCCCTTGAATATGGCCTGTGCGCCCATTTCCGCGGCGCGCAGCGCGGCCGCCGAATCGGTGGTGAAAAACGGATTTCCCGTGCCGCCGGCGAAGATCACGACACGCCCCAGCGAGAGATGATAGAGCGTGGCGCGCTGCGAGAAGCTTTCGCAGATCTCAGGCATGGAAATGGCCGAGAGCACGACGGTCTCGATGTCGAGCTTGCGCAGCGAGGTTGCCAGCGCCAGCGCATTGATGACGGTTCCGAGCATTCCCATGTGGTCACCGGTCACGCGGTCTCCGCCCTTGGAGGCCACGGCGACACCCCGGAATATGTTGCCGCCGCCGACCACGACACCGACCTCGACCCCCATGGCGCGCGCCGCCGCGATGTCGGACGCAATGCGGTCCGCGACGGTAACGTCGATGCCAAATCCCTGACTGCCCATCAGAGCTTCACCGGAGGCCTTGAGCAACACGCGCTTGTAGATCGGCTGGGTCATGGTAGCTCCTTGAAGTGATCACCGGGGAATGATTGTGAAAGCCGGATACACGAAGGGCACCGCGTTGTCACGCGATGCCCATACGTTTTCCCTGATATGGTTTCACCAATCCGGGATATGTTTCTTTTCGGCGATCAGCCCTTGGCGACAGCCGCAACTTCGGCAGCGAAGTCGGTTTCTTCCTTCTCGACGCCTTCGCCGAGGAGCAGACGGGCCATGCCGACGACTTCGATCGGTGCGCCGGCGGTCTTTTCAGCTTCCTTGAGGGCAGCAGCGACCGTCAGGTCCGGATTGATGACGAAAGCCTGCGAGAGAAGAGCAACTTCCTCGAAGAACTTGCGCATGCGGCCTTCCACCATCTTTTCGATGATAGCTTCCGGCTTGCCGGATTCGCGGGACTGCTCGATGAAGACGTTGCGTTCGCGCTCTGCGACGGCAGCATCGACTTCTTCGGCGCGGATGGCCAGCGGGTTGGTCGCAGCAATGTGCATGGCAACCTGGCGGCCGATCGACGTCAGAACGGCCTTGTCGCCGAGCGACTTCAGGGCGACCAGAACGCCGAGCTTGCCGATGCCGTCGCCGGCAGCGTTGTGGATGTAGGTCGCCACGACGCCGTGCTCGACTTCCAGCTTGGCCGCACGACGGAGCGTCATGTTCTCGCCGATGGTTGCGATCGCATCCTTGATGGTGTCGGCGACCGGCTTGCCGGATGCGGGATAGGTCGCAGCCGAAATGGCTTCGACGGTGCCGTTGGTGGACAGCGCAACTTCAGCGATGCCGCGAGCGAGGTCCTGGAAGGCATCGTTGCGGGCAACGAAGTCGGTTTCCGAGTTGAGTTCGACGACAACGGCCTTGTGACCGGCGCCGGCAATGGCGACCAAGCCTTCAGCGGCGGTGCGGCCAGACTTCTTGTCGGCCTTGGAGATGCCCTTGGCGCGCAGCCAGTCGATCGCGGCTTCGATGTCGCCGTTGGTTTCGGTCAGCGCCTTCTTGCAGTCCATCATGCCTGCGCCAGACTTTTCGCGCAGTTCCTTCACCAGTGCAGCCGTAATCTCGGTCATAAGCTTCCTCTTTGTCGGTTCATACGGTGCGGCATGCGGTTTTGAGCCGAAGCGGCACCGATTTGAGGGACGAAATGTACCCGTAAGTATGACAGCGTTATGAAGCTGCGTCATACTGTGGAATTCTTGATTGGAACAAGCCTGGATTTACCGCCTACAGCGTCGTGCGTCACGGGTGACGCACAAAGGTCGCTGTAGCGCTTTAAATCTGCTGCATAATTCTACCCTCAAATCGATTCCGATTTATGGAATTATGCAGCGGGCAAGGCGTTGTGCAAAACGCGATAAGGCCGCTCGAACTTGTTGAAGTCGCAAACGGCCTTATCCCGGATGTCATTGCGCTTGGGCGGACAGTCTACTGCCCGCCGCCAGGCGCGATCAGGCTTCGGTGCCGTCCGCCAGGGTCGGCTCGATCGGGGCTTCCTCGGAAGCACCGAGGTCACGGCCGGATGCACCCTGCTGGCGAGCGATGCCGTCGATGGCAGCGCGCGAGATCAGGTCGCAGTAGAGAGCGATGGCGCGCGAGGCGTCGTCGTTGCCCGGGATCGGATAGTCGATCAGGTCCGGATCGCAGTTCGAGTCGATGATGGCGACGACCGGGATGCCGAGGCGCTTGGCTTCGTCGATCGCGATCTTTTCCTTGTTGGTGTCGATGATGAACATCAGGTCCGGCGTGCCGCCCATGTCCTTGATACCGCCGAGGGCCTTGTCGAGCTTTTCGCGCTCGCGCTCGAGGTTCAGACGCTCCTTCTTGGTGAAGCCCTGGGCTTCGCCGGAGAGGATTTCGTCGAGCTTGCGCAGACGCTGGATCGAGTTGGAGATCGTCTTCCAGTTGGTCATCATGCCGCCGAGCCAGCGGGCGTTGACGTAGTACTGAGCCGAACGCTTTGCGCTGTCGGCGATCAGTTCCGAAGCCTGACGCTTGGTGCCGACGAACAGAACGCGGCCGCCACGGGCAACGGTGTCGCTGACGACCTGCAGGGCGCGGCTCAGCAGCGGAACCGTCTGCGCGAGGTCGATGATGTGGATGTTGTTACGATCGCCGAAAATGTACGGCTTCATCTTCGGGTTCCAGCGGTGCGTCTGGTGGCCGAAGTGAACACCTGCTTCGAGAAGCTGGCGCATAGAAAAATCGGGCAATGCCATGCCTTTGTATCCTTTTCCGGTTGAACCTCCGCAAGGCGAACAGCACCCTCTTCGAGAATGCCACCGGGCGGAAAAATCCGGATTTCTCCCGGACAATCCCATGCCTTACGTGTGGAATGCGGGTGCCCTTACATTCGATTCGCTTGGAATGCAAGGCTTTTGGGCCGAAAATAATCGCTCTGCGCCCTCAGCTAGCGAGTTTATCGAGCAACGCCAGCATGACATTGGCATCCGGCATCGGCAATACGGCGTCGATTTCAGCCGGCAGCAGACCGGCAATGGCGCTGTCGGCATCACCGGTCGCCGTGCCCAGCGGCCCGCGAAAACCGTGCTTGGTCCAGGCCAGCTCCTGCAATCGCGGGCTGGTCAGCGCCTCGATCATACGGTCTACCTGCTCATCGATGGCGATGAGCGGATGGGCGGAATAGACGGTCGGGTGCGGATAGAGCACCACGGGCTTGGCGCCGTTGCCGGCCTGGATCCTCTTCCAACGCTGCGGATCGGCGATGATCCACTCCACCAGCTGATTCTCATAGCCGACGATCATCGGCTCCCCGCCGATGCCGCCGGCCAGATATTGCTCGAAGAGCTTGCCCGACGACGACGACTTGAAGCCCATGTTGCGAAAGATGGCCTGTGTCTTGTCTCCGAATTGCGCCAGGCCATCGGCGCTCGCCACGTTGCCGCTCAGCAGGCTCAGCACCAGGCCGGCGAACATGAAGCCGGAGTTGGAACGATTGGGATCGGTCGAAACGATGCGTGCCTGGCCGTAGAGCGAACCGACACCCAGTTTCGACCAGTTCGTCCCGGCAAGCACCGCATCCAGCAGCGCCCTGAGGTCGAGCTGGTGCTGTCCCTCCGCCGTCGTGGTAACGAGACCCGCCTTGGTCAATCCTTCGACGACGGGCTGCCAGGAATAGACGACGACCGGCGTGTTGAGGATGACGCGGTCGTTGCGGATCTTGATGCCGCCTTGCCGGGCGATATCGACCATGATCGACGAGGAGGGCCAGAGGAAGGCCGGGTTCTGCGACAGAAGCGCCTGTTCGCGCACCATCTCGACCGAGCCGGCAACGCGGCTGTTGATTTCGAGCCCGTGACCGTGCAGGGCCGCAGTCACATCCTCGTCGGCGAGGAACGCCTCCTTCTCGCCGCCGATGAAGCCGAAGAGCCTCGTCCGGTTGCCAAGGAGCCCCTGCAGTTCCGGCCGATCCTTGACCGCGAAATAGCCTCCGGTCCCGGCGACCCCGGCGGCAAGAAGCCCTACTCCAAAAGCGCGGCGGGAAATGGCCATCAGCGTCCTATATCCTCTTTGAGCGAGGCCTGTATGAGGCGCAGCTCCGTATCAAGCGTATCGAGCCTGTCTTCGACCAGGCTATCGGAATAATGCACGAAGGCGTCCTCCAGCTTGGCGAGAACGAGGCCGACCTCCTGCAGGCGCTCCGCATCCGGCAGGCGCTTCGCCTCGATGACCGCGAATCCCTCGGCCACCTCGGCCGCACGCGGCAAATAGTAGCTGAGGAACCGCCTCACCGTGCCGGCGCTTTCCGGATTGGCTTCCACCTTGGCAAAGACGTCGGCGGCGATTTCCGCCAGATGGCGTACCCGCTTCGCCGTTTCCTTGCTGGCGATCTCGGCGGCCGACGCCTCCAGTCTCCGGGCTGCGGGTGCGGCCGTGCTCAACAGGTCGCGGGCAAACTCCAGGCGTCCCCTGCCGATAGCCTTCGCATCCAGCCCTTCGAACAGGCGCTTGGGGGCGAGCCCGAAAATCAGACCGACGAAGACCAAAACACCGATGAGCGCCGCCATCCATATCGGCATGCCGGCAAGGAAGCTGAGCGCAGGAACGACGAGCGCGGCGGCGAGCCCCGCCACGATCCAATTCCAGTCATTGCCGAACCAGTTGCGCATTCTCGTCCTAGTTATAGCCGCGCACTGCCCGGAATGCGCTGACCAGATCGCCGCGGCCATCGAAGACTCGTGCCGAGGTCTCCTTCGCGAGGGCATCGAGCTGACGCTTGTCCGCGTCGCCGAAGGTGATCCCGAACACCGGCACATGCGGGCTCACGGATGCCCATCGGCTCATGAAATCATGGTTGGCGTCATCAGACTTTCCGTCGGTCATGATGACGATCGCCGGCAAATAGGATGACAGGTCCCGCGTGGTCCTCATCCAGTCAAGAGCACGGCTTGCGCAGGCATACATATCCGTGCCGCCGCCGGCGCGCTGGCGCGAAACCTTGCCGACCAGGGCTTTCTGCTGCTCGGGACTTCCGGTCGCCTCAAGGGTCGTGCGGACATCGGCGTCGAAGGGAATGACCATGATGCGGTCGGCCGGCGTCCACTGCGCCAGCACCTTGCCGGTCTCATCCGGATTGAACAGGAACTGCATGGCCGCCTGCAGCTGCTCTTCGCCCGTGCCCGCCATCGAGCCCGAAAAATCGAGGCAGAGAGCGGTCAGCGACGGCTTGCGCAAGGCCACCTGATAGAGATCGAGCGCCTGGCGGATCACGGCGGGCTCCGGCATCCGGATGGCGGTCACCAGCCGCGTCGGATCGAAATTCCACGTCGGATCCGGTTTGGCGGCGACATCTCCCAGAGGAATGCGGCGGCCGGTATCGGCGATGCGTTTTTGCACCGGCGCGGACCGCAGATATTCCACGAGCTGATTGAAGAAGCTCTCGACCTCCTGTCCCCGTCCGTGATCGACGAAGCCGATCGGCGAATCGGCAACGACGACGCCATCGGCCGGATAAATGGCGTAAAGGGGTTCCCTGCCCATCCCCGCAAGCTTGTCGTTGGTTTCCTTCAGCACTGCCTCGTAGTTCCACATGGCATCGTAGAGCACGCCCTTGCCGGCGGACTCCGTATAGAGATCCGCAAGCCAGCCCGAGGAGCCAGAGGAGCGCTCGACACCGGCAAGCAGCGAGCGCACCGCGCCTTGAACCTCCGGCTGGTCGAGATCGCCGGGCTCGATGACGGGCTTGTTGCCGAGCGCGCTCGACAGCATGGCGAGATAGGCGCTGGCGCCGGAATTGGATTGCGTGGCCGAGGTCATGAGAAACTTCAGCGAGCCGCTCTTCACCGCCGCCAATATGTCCTTCATGTAGACCGGCTTGCCGACCCAGCCGAGCGCCTCCGCCTTGGATTTGCGCACGCCGAGGATGATCGGCATCTGCGCCACCGACGTCAGCGACTTCACCCGGCGCTTGGCATCGAACATGTCGACCCAGACGCTCGATGCCGGCCAGACGGCATCCTGTTCGACGCCCCGCTCGCTCTGCAGGGCGAGGCCGATATCCAGCGTGCCCTCATAGGAGAAGCTGCAGGTCGCCTTCTTTTCCTTGCAGAACTCGTCGACGATCGGCTGCAGCACGGTGTTTTCCGAGCCGGAAACGATGGCGAACTTCGGGCCCTGCCCGCCGACATCGCAGCCGCTCAGCGCAAGTGCTCCAGCCAGCGTCAGCCCGGTAACGAAAGTGCGGATCTTCATGAGTTCACCGCGCCTCGATCATCGCTTTCTTAAGCTCAATCGTCATCTTCTGCATTCGCTGCTCGGCCTCCGCCCGCTTGGCGCGGCCATCCTCCTGCACCTTCAGAACGCCATTGATCGTGTCGATCAGGTCGCGGTTGGCGGCGGCGAGCGTATCGATATCGACGATGCCGCGCTGCGACTGCTGTTCGATGGCGATCGCCTGGTCCTTCATCATTTTCGATGCCTGGCGGATCATGTCGTTGGTGGCGTCTGTGACAGTCTTCTGTAAATGGAGCGCGGACTTCTGCTGGGTCAGGCCGAGCAGGATCACCATCTTCTGCTTCCAGGCCGGCACGGTCAGCGCCGAGGTCGCCTGCAGGTTTTCGATCAGGGTTTCGTCGCCTGCCTGCACGATGCGGATCTGCGGCAATTGCTGGATGCCGAGCTGGCGGGCCTGCTGCAGATAGAAAACCCGCTTTTCCAGCCGGTCGAGTGCCTGCAGACTGTCCTGATAGACTTGCGCTTCCAGCATCCCGCCGCCGGGTCCGGCGGAGGCCGCGTCGGCGGTGCTCTTCAGACGGGGCAGCTCGGTCGCGCGAAAACGTTCGGCAAAATCCTTGCCGGCCTGCACGTATGCGTCGAGCTGCACGATGGATTGCCTGGTCTCTTCATGCAGGTCATCCAGAAGAGCGATGTCGCGGCGCAGGATGTCCTTGTGACGATCGAGCTCGAGCCCGATGCGATCGATCTGGCCCGCCACGTCCTCGAACTGCTCCTTGAAGCGCTCGAGCCTTGCCCTGAACGAGGAAAACATCCGCGACAGGAAACCCTCGTCCTTCAGGGAGGCCGGATCGAGCTTCTTCGATTTGACGATGATATCGGTCAGCAGCTTGCCGACTTCGCCGAGGTCGCGATTACGAACCTCGCGCAGGATGCGGTCGGAATAGTCGGAAACGGCTTGCTGGGCACGATCGCCGTAGACCGAAATGCCGGCCCGGTCGCTCAGATCGATTCTATCCCCGATGCGGGCGATTTCCGCCGGATCAGGGACGACCGGCAATGTGCCATTGGAACCGGTGGAGATATCGGCATTGCTCATAGGTCGTGCTTTCCTGTCCATAAACACGGAGCCGACCGCAAATATTTCCAATCGCCCCCAAGACGATCACTCCCCCGCGCGCCCCACTACAATTCCAGATCGGCGCGGGCAGAAAACAGACTCACCCACACGCGCCAATCGTTTCACACGATAGTGAAACTTGGATCACAGTTTTATGACGGTAGCTTTATGTTTAGGGCACAACCCTGCATGGGGCCTATTGGCAGGCCTTCGTATCGAGAACTTCGAGCTTGGTAAGCTTGCCGGTCAGCACGAAGTCGCCGTAATCCATGGTGAGGTCGCGCGTTATGCCATTCTCGTAGAGCTTGAACGACATGCGATAGACCGGCGTGGCGTCGCCGACGGACTTCTCGTTGAAATAAGCGACGGTCACAGGCCAGAAGGACGTCTTGGCGAAGGCGCCGGCCTTGTCGGCATCGGGATCGTCGGTGGCGGGAGGCTGCTCTTTGCCGACGACGGTGGTTGCGATCAGAGGCTTGTCGCCGTCGTCGGAACCATCGAAGACCTGCGCCTCGAAGAAATTCTTGCCGAGCTTGGCATTGTGGATGATGTCGAGCATGTGCTCCGTCGGAAAACGGCTCTGGATGAGTTCCACCTGCTTGTTGTGCGGCTCCGTCAGATCGACCTTGATGCCTTTCTGGTCGTCGCTCGCAGCGCCGCGCACATCCTTGTCGAGCTGGTTGTCCGTATAGGACTTGGTCTCGAAGCGAAACAGGCGCTTGCTGAGATCCTCGAAGGTTGTCGTCTGCTGGTCGCTGACGCGGGTGGAATCACCGGTGTCGATCTTCGTCACGAAGCGGAAATTGGTGGTAAACCCCGTGCAATCGGAGCCCTCGAATTCATAGACCATGCGCCCGACCATGCCGGAAATGCCGGAGCGATCGGAGGCATCCTTCAGCTCGAGATCATAGACGGCACGATGCGCGATCAGCCCACTCGGACCTGCTGCGTGCGCCGCAGGTGTCCCCAGTGACAGAATGCCCAGCCCCGAAACAACGGCGGCAGCAAGACTCGAGCGGAACATTCATTATCTCCTGTTGGACTCGCATCCGATGTTATAAGAACGCTTTCGGCTGAAACGAGGCTGCCGATCCTAAGTGACGGAATTTAGTCTTGATGCCGGATTTTTGAAGTTTTTACAACAAAACGGGAGATGAAAATGTCCGACGCTATTGAAGGTCGCCTGAAGGAACTTGGTATCGTTCTGCCGCAGGCGGCAGCACCGGCCGCCAACTATGTTCCCTATGTCATCAGCGGCAATCTTCTCTATCTGTCGGGGCAGCTGCCGATGGAAAACGGCAAGATCGGCGTGACGGGCCATCTCGGCAAGGATGTCGACGTCGCCGGCGGCCAGCGTGCGGCCGAGCTCTGCGCCATCAACATTCTCGCCCAGGCAAAAGCGGCGCTCGGCGGCGATCTCGGCCGGATCAAGCGGCTGATCAAGCTGAACGGCTTCGTCGCCTCGACACCGGATTTCGTCGAACAACATCTTGTGATCAACGGCGCGTCGAATCTTCTGGCAAATGTATTGGGCGAAGCGGGCAAGCATGCCCGCGCCGCCGTCGGCATGGCTGCGCTGCCGCTGAATGCCGCCGTTGAAATCGATGCCATTCTGGAAATCGCATAATGAGCAAGCTTGCCTGGCTGACCGAGCGTCCCGTCGCCCATCGCGGCTACCATGACATGAACAGGCAGGTCTGGGAGAATACGCTCTCGGCCTTCAGCCGTGCCATCGAGGCGGGCTTTGCCATCGAGTGCGACCTGCACTACGCCTCGGACGGCGTGCCGGTCGTTTTCCATGACGACGATCTGCAGCGGGTCTGCAACCTGCCCGGCGAAGTGCGCGAGCGCACCTCGGCTGAACTCGGGCTGCTGTCGATCGGCGGCACCAAGGACAAGATCCCGACGCTGAAGCAGCTGCTGCAGCTCTGCGGCGGCAAGGTGCCGCTCGTATTGGAGCTCAAGGGACGCGAAGGCGATGACGAAGGCTTTGCGGAATCCGTTCTCGAGGCGCTCGAAGGCTACAAGGGTCATGTCGCGCTAATGAGCTTCGACCATTGGCTGCTCCGGGATCTCAAGGCACTGGAAGCACCCTACCCGGTCGGCCTCACGGCTGAAGGAGACAAGCCCGAGACGTTTTTTCAGCATGACGAAGCCATGCATCTTGGGCTAGACTTCATCTCGTACTTCTATGGCCACCTGCCGAACCCCTTCATCACGGCGCAGCGCCAGCGCGGTATTCCAGTCATCACCTGGACCGTGCGCGACGAAGCGGCCCGCAAACATACATTTGCCAATGCAGACCAGATGACCTTCGAAGGTTTTGATCCGCGCCTGGCCTCATAAATCGGGATCGATTGAAGGAGAGGCTTTGCGCAAACCCAAATTGCCGTTGCGCCTGCAACACATGCCCGTCGGGGCTTATGGCGCAGCGGTGAGAGCCCCTCCCTTCCTTCTTAGCGCAAGAACTTGATGACAGACGAATTATCCATTCGAGTCGAACGATCCTTCAAGAACATCGCCCCGGAGAGCTGGTCCAAGCTGGCCGGGGCGTCCAGAGACGGCAGCGTGTTGCCGTACAATCCCTTTGTCTCGCACGCCTTCCTGTCCTCGCTGGAGGAATCAGGCTCCGCGACCGACAAGACGGGATGGCTCGGCAACCATTTGTTGCTCGAGACCGAGGGCGGCGAATTGGTCGGCGCCATCATTGGCTATCTGAAGAGCCATAGCCAGGGCGAATATGTCTTCGATCACGGCTGGGCCGACGCCTTCGAGCGCGCCGGCGGCCGCTATTATCCGAAGCTTCAATGCTCGATCCCCTTCACGCCCGCCACCGGGCCACGGCTGCTCGTGGCCGAGGGACAGGACCGAAGCGTCCTGCAGCCGGCGCTTGCCGAGAGCCTGAAGGAAGTCACCCGACAGCTCGGCGTTTCCTCCGCGCACATCACCTTCCTGCCCGAAGACGAAGCATCGGTCTTCGAAGGCGACGGCTATCTGCATCGCACCGACCAACAGTTTCACTTCATCAATGAGGGCTATGCCGATCACGACGCGTTCCTGGAGACGCTGGCGTCGCGCAAACGCAAGGCGTTGAAAAAGGAGCGACGCGCAGCGCTCGAGCATGGCATCAGCATCGACTGGCTGACCGGCAGCGATCTCACCGAAGGCATATGGGACCAGTTCTTCGCCTTCTACATGGATACGGGCAGCCGCAAGTGGGGCCGTCCCTATCTAACCCGCAAATTCTATTCGCTGATCGGCGAGCGCATGCCGGATGACATCCTGCTTGTCATGGCCAAGCGCGAAGGCCGCTATATCGCGGGCGCCATCAATTTCATCGGCGGCGAGACGCTGTACGGCCGCCATTGGGGCTGCGTGGAGGATCATCCCTTCCTGCATTTCGAAGTCTGCTATCATCAGGCGATCGATTTCGCGCTCAGCAAGGGGCTGAAGCGGGTCGAGGCCGGCGCGCAGGGCGAGCACAAGCTGGCGCGGGGCTATCTTCCCGTCATCACGCATTCCGCACACTATATCGGTCATCAGGGCCTGCGGCGCGCCGTTGCCGACTATCTGCAGCATGAGCGGGAACAGGTGGAGGAAATGAGCGAAATCCTCACCGAACACAGCCCCTTCCGCAAAGGCGAACGGCAGGATATCTAGCCGTTCAGCACTACCGAAAACGGAAGACGAGGAGACACCGGATGACCAGCCCTGCCTACGACAGCAACAACATCTTCGCGAAGATCCTCAAAGGCGAGATCCCGTCTTATCGTGTCTACGAGGATGAGCACACCGTCGCCTTCATGGACGTCATGCCGCAGTCGCCGGGCCATACGCTGGTTCTGCCGAAGTCGCCCTCCCGCAACATTCTCGACGCCGATCCGGCTGCCTTGCAGCATGCGATCACGGTCGTCCAGAAGATTGCCGTCGCGGTTCAGGAAGCTTTCGACGCCGACGGCGTCTATATCGCCCAGTTCAACGAGCCGTCCGCAGGCCAAACCGTGTTCCACCTGCATTTCCACGTCATCCCACGCCTCGAGGGCGTCGCGCTGAAGCCGCATTCGGGCAAAATGGAGGATGGTGCTGTGCTGGCGGAAAACGCCAGGAAGATCATCGAAGCGCTGGCCTGAACCGGAGAGGCACATGATTCGCCACACAGTCGCCTTTCGCCTGAAACATGAGGCCGGCTCGATCGAGGAGGCCGGATTTCTCAAAGATGCGCTCGTTCTCAGGGAAATAGCGAGCGTCCGCAAGTTCGAGCAGCTTCGGCAGACCAGCCCGAAGAACGACTTTACCTTCGGCTTCTCGATGGAGTTCGATGACCAGGCGGGCTACGACGCCTATAACGCCCATCCCGATCATGTCGCCTTCGTGCGTGATCGCTGGATGCCCGAAGTCGAGTCCTTTCTCGAAATCGACTATACTAATCTCTAGCGCCTTCTTAGCTCATCAGCATAAGCATATGAAAACGGCTGCATTGTCTCCAATGCAGCCGTTTCGTTTTTCTCAAAGTGCCAGTCGGCGACTACTTGCGCGGAACCTTCGGCACGATGCCGCCGCCCTTGCGTGGCGACTTGGCTTCGGCGTCGTCGCCGTCGCCTGATGCCGCAGCCTTGGCGGAGCGACGGGTAGCGGCTGCCGTTGCGGCCTTGCCGACACGGTTGCGGGTCTTGACGATATCGCCGTCATCCACGTCCACTTCGGACGGCGCATCGCCGACCTCGGCTTCCGGCTTGGGCCGGATCGGAGCCGTGTCCGCGATAGCCTCGAGCAGGATGCCGGTCGACCCGTCTTCCTTCTTGCCGACCGTGACTGTGACGACGCCACCCTTCTTCAGCTTGCCGAAGAGGATCTCGTTCGCCAGCGGCTTCTTGATGTTTTCCTGGATGACGCGCGCCAGCGGACGGGCGCCCATCTTGTCGTCGTAGCCCTTCTCGGACAGCCAGGCGATGGCGTCCTCGTGCAGGTCGAAGGTAACGTTCCGTTCGGAAAGCTGCGCTTCCAGCTGCATGATGAACTTCTGCACGACCTTGTGGATGACCGTCGTCGGCAGCGGCGCGAAGGGAATGACCGCATCCAGACGGTTGCGGAATTCCGGCGTGAACAGGCGGTTCAGAGCCTCTTCATCCTCGCCCGTGCGCTTGGACGAACCGAAGCCGATAGCGGCCTTGGCCATTTCCGAAGCGCCCGCATTGGTCGTCATGATCAGGATGACGTTGCGGAAGTCGATCTTCTTGCCGTTGTGGTCGGTCAGCGCGCCATGGTCCATGACCTGCAGCAGGATATTGAAGATATCCGGATGCGCCTTCTCGATTTCGTCGAGCAGGACGACGCTGTGCGGATGCTGGTCGACACCGTCGGTCAGCAGGCCACCCTGGTCGAAGCCGACATAGCCGGGAGGTGCACCGAGCAGGCGGGAGACCGTATGGCGCTCCATATATTCCGACATGTCGAAGCGCAGCAACTCGACACCCAGCGAGGATGCAAGCTGCTTGGCGACTTCCGTCTTGCCGACGCCCGTGGGGCCGGAGAAGACGTAGCAGCCGATCGGCTTGTTCGGTTCGCGCAGGCCGGCACGAGCCAGCTTGATCGAGGTCGAGAGCGCTTCGATCGCCGTATCCTGGCCGTAGACGACCGAACGAAGTTCCTGCTCAAGGTTGGCGAGAACCATCTCGTCGTCCTTGGAAACAGTCTTCGGCGGAATGCGAGCCATGGTCGCGATCGTAACCTCGATCTCACGCTCGGTTATCAGCTTGCGACGCTTCGACGGCGGCAGCAGCATTTGCGCGGCACCGGTTTCGTCGATGACGTCGATCGCCTTGTCCGGCAGCTTGCGGTCGGAGATATAGCGAGCCGACAGTTCGACAGCCGACTTGATGGCGTCGTTCGAGTAGCGCAGGTGATGATACTCTTCGAAATAGGGCTTGAGGCCCTTCATGATTTCGATGGCATCCTCGATGCTCGGCTCGTTGACGTCGATCTTCTGGAAGCGGCGGACGAGCGCCCGATCCTTCTCGAAGAACTGACGGTATTCCTTGTAGGTGGTCGAACCGATGCAACGGATCGCACCCGAGGAAAGAGCCGGCTTCAGCAGGTTCGATGCATCCATGGCGCCGCCGGAGGTGGCGCCCGCACCGATGACGGTGTGGATCTCGTCGATGAACAGCACGGCGCCCGGATACTCTTCGAGCTCCTTGACGACCTGCTTCAGGCGTTCTTCGAAATCGCCGCGATAACGAGTGCCGGCAAGCAGCGTGCCCATATCGAGCGAAAAGATCGTGGCATCGGCCAGGGCTTCGGGAACCTTGCCCTCGACGATGCGCTTGGCAAGGCCTTCGGCAATCGCCGTCTTGCCCACGCCGGGGTCGCCGACATAGAGCGGATTGTTCTTCGAGCGGCGGCACAGTACCTGGATGGTGCGGTTAACCTCGGAGTGACGGCCGATCAACGGATCGATCTTGCCGTTCTTGGCCTTCTCGTTGAGGTTGACGCAATAGGCCTTCAGGGCATCCTGCTGCTTCTTGTTGTTACCTTCCTCCTGCTCGCCGCGGGAGGTCGGCTTGCTTTCGGATTCGGTATCCTCGGCACCGCGCGGCGTGCGAGTCTGGGAGGAACCCGGGCGCTTGCCGATGCCGTGAGAAATGTAGTTGACCGCGTCGTAGCGGGTCATTTCCTGCTCCTGCAGGAAGAAGGCAGCATGACTTTCACGTTCCGCGAAAATCGCGACGAGAACATTGGCGCCCGTCACTTCCTCGCGGCCGGAAGATTGTACATGGATCACGGCGCGCTGGATGACTCGCTGGAAGCCGGAAGTCGGCTTCGAGTCCTCATCATAGCCCGTGACCAGGTTGGAGAGTTCATTATCGACGTATTCAGTCAGAGTCTTACGGAGCGCGTCGAGATCAACATTGCACGCGCCCATGACAGCTGCGGCATCGGCGTCGTCTAACAGCGCCAAGAGCAGATGTTCCAGCGTGGCATACTCGTGATGCCGCTCGTTCGCGTAGGTCAGTGCCTGATGCAGCGCCTTCTCAAGACTAGGCGAAAATGTTGGCACGTTCAGATCCTCACTTCTTTTCCATAACACATTGCAGCGGATGCTGGTGCTGCCGGGCAAAATCCATCACCTGGCTCACCTTCGTTTCGGCTACTTCATATGTATATATCCCGCACTCGCCCACGCCGTGGTTATGGACATGAAGCATGATGCGGGTGGCACTTTCTAGATCCTTTTGAAAGAAACGCTCCAGGATGTGGATCACGAAGTCCATGGGCGTATAGTCGTCATTCAGAAGCAGCACGCGGTATAGGTTGGGCTTTTTGGTTTTGGGCTTGGTGCGTGTAATCACCGAGGTCCCGCGATTTCCGTTTTCCCCGTTCCTTTCGCTGTTGTTTTGCATCCGGATCGGCTCAGCGATCATTTCGTTCATTCCTCAAATCATCCGGCAGAAGCTATCGCATTCCGACTTGGCACTGGTTGTTTCTTCACTCGGTCGGGCCAGATATCCGAACCTCTAACTTAGTTCATATCGACGCGATTTTAAGCCCCTTGCGGGACACTGCAATCACAATTCGCTGACAAACGGGGCTGCGACCAAAAAAGTCGCTGCATATCCCTAGATGGGGATCGACGCTCGAAAACGCAAAGGACCGGCCGCGCGTCGCGCAGCCGGTCCTTCAGGAAGTTTTGCCCTCAGGCAAGAATTTAAGCGGCAGTTGCCGTTGCTGCTGCCTTGCTGGCGGCCTTCGTTGCGGCCGCGACAGGCGCTTCGTAAGGCTTGTAGGCAACCTTGGCGAGGTCGGCATACATTTCGCCGAGCTTGGTGGCTTCGGCAACGAAGTTTTCGTAGGAAGACTTCACATAACCGCTCTGAAGCTCAAAGGCGGCCTCGAAGCTTTTGACGCCGGCGAGCGTTTCGAAGTGTGCAACGCCGTCCTGGAAAGACTTCTTGGAGTATTCAGCGGCTTCGGCAGCAATCGCCTGAAAGCTCTTGGTGACATCGGAATAGCTCTTCAGCGCCGTGTCGATGGCTTCCTTGCCCTTCTTGTTCGCGTCATCGAAATTGAACATGCTTCTCCGTCCCTTGTTGGCCGGCCGGTGGCCGGTTTTCAGGGCCAAAGCTTAAATGCGACGCACAATTAGTCAAGTAGTCTTGTGCGACGCAATATCTTCCCTGGGTTGCATTTTCAATGACGGCGCAATGTCAACAGCAATGAGTGCACTGCATCATTCTGTTTTTCCTAATATATATCATGTCCCCTGCAACCGCAGGCTTTGACTAAAATATCGGCAATAAGCCCAGAAAAACGCTGGTCTGATCCGCACGGCGCGAAGCGAGGCGCAGCTCACCCGCGGCAAAGGCAAAGAAAAGGGCCGCATTTCAATGAAACACGGCCCGGCAATTCGATCGCGAATTGAGATCGGCGGAATTAAAGATCGACGTCCAGGATAGCCATCGAAAAATTATAGGAGCGGTCGCCGTCTTCGTCGTCTATATAGACGACGCCCAGAAACTCTTCGCCAAGGTAGACTTCCGCCGAATCGTTCTTGCGCGGGCGGGCTTTCACCACGATCTGCGGGTTGAACGTGCGTTTGAAATAGGCGTCGAGTTTCTTGATTTCTTCAGGCTTCACAATGCTTCTCCGTGAGGATCTCGGTTGGCCGCTTCTTGCATAGGAAAAGCGGCAGTGTAAAGACCGGAACCGCGCATACTTCCCCAGCGACAGCGCAAGCCTCCGAAAGTCAGGCTGGTTTCCCCTAGATTCCGGCACCCATGATCTGATCCACGACCAATTGTTCGGCAAGGAGCTGGTCCATCGAACGGGACGGCTCGGAACAGCCAGCTTCGCCGACGACCTTGGCCGGCACGCCGGCAACGGTCGTCTTCGCAGGCACTTCCTTCAGCACGACGGAGCCGGCGGCAATGCGCGAGCAATGGCCGATCTGGATATTGCCGAGAATCTTGGCTCCGGCGCCGATCAATACGCCATGGGCGATCTTCGGATGGCGGTCGCTGCCTTCCTTGCCGGTGCCGCCAAGCGTGACCCCGTGCAGGATCGAAACGTTGTCGCCGATCACGGCCGTTTCACCGACGACGAGGCCGGTGGCGTGATCGAGGAAGATCCCCTTGCCGATGCGTGCGGCCGGATTGATATCCGTCTGGAAGACGCTGGAGGAACGGCTCTGCAGATAGAGCGCGAAATCGCGGCGGCCGCGATTATAGAGCCAGTGCGCGAGACGATGCGTCTGCAGCGCATGGAAGCCCTTGAAATAGAGCACAGGCTCGACGAAACGCAGGCAGGCGGGATCGCGATCGTAGACCGCCTGGATGTCGACCCGGAGAATCGATCCCCATTCAGGCCAGTCGCCAAGCATCTCCTCGAAGGTCTGCCGCAACAAAATGGCCTGCATGTCGGGGTGGTCGAGACGCTCGCAGATGCGATAGATGACGCACTCTTCCAGCGAACGGTGATTGATGATCGTCGAATAGAGGAAGGCGGCAAGCAGCGGATCCCGCTCGGCAGCGGCGCGAGCCTCCTCGCGCATGCTGTCCCAGATAGGGTCCATGACCTTAACTGCGCCCAAGCCCTCCAAGGGGCGAATGTCCGTTGCTGCGACCATTGGCGGTCTCCCGATTTTCTGTCAGGGGTGCATTATATAGAATAAATGCCACACAAGACAAATGGTTGGTCGCCCATGAATTTCGATCATGACTTTGCCGGCGGTCTCATTCGCGCGACGTGCCGAGATATGATCGGCACGATCACCATCAACAACCCCGACCGAAAGAATGCCGTGACGGCCGCCATGTGGCGCGCGATCCCGCAGGCCGTGCGCATTCTGACCGATGAAGCGCATGCCCATGTGATCATCCTGCGCGGCACCGACGCGGATTTTTCGGCGGGCGCCGATATCCGTGAATTCGACACCGTGCGCAAGAACTCCGAAACGGCGGTCGTCTATGAAGCCCTGAACAGCCAGGCTTTCGAGGCTATCCGCCACTGCCGCGTGCCGACGATCGCGGCGATCCGCGGCATCTGCTATGGTGGAGGCTTCGGGCTGGCGGCCGCCTGCGATCTGCGGATCGCCGAACGGGGCGCGCGATTTTCCGTGCCCGCCGTTCGCCTCGGCATCGCCTACCCGGCCGACGCCGTGCAGGATATCGTCAACGCGCTTGGAGCCCAGATGGCCAAGGTCGCCTTGTTTACCGGTGCGCCCATGTCGAGCGAGAAGATGGTTGCTGCCGGCTTTCTGCTGGAGGAAATCGAGGCGACTGCTTTCGAGGACGAGATATCCGCCCTCGCCCATGCGATCGCCGTGAACGCGCCGATCGCACTGCATGCCTCGAAACTCGCGATCCGCGCCGTCATCGAGCAGGATCGCGACCTATTGCGCGAGGCGGAGGTGATCGGCGCCGAGACCTTCGACAGCGCCGACTATATCGAGGGCCGCGCCGCCTTTGCCGAGCGGAGAAAGCCGCTTTTCACCGGTAAGTGACCCGCGGCCTAACGCTTGTCGAGCCGCTGATAGAACTCAAGAACCGCCGCCTTGAAGATCTTGTCGCCGACGGCGAGCATATGGTCGCGGTTCGGAATGTCGATTGCCTTGGCATTCGGCATCAGCGCCGCGAGTTCCTGTCCCGAACCGGCAATATCGTCCTTGGTGCCGACGGCGATCAAAGTCGGCGCTTCGATCCTCGCCACATCCTCCCTCGAGGCCAGATCGCGCGAGCCCTGGATACAGGCGGCCAGCGCCTGCCGGTCGCTTTTCGTCTGCTCGGCAAAGGCGCGGAACATGCGCCCGCGGGCATGGGTGACATCGTCGAGCGACGGCGCAACCAGCGCATCCGCAATCGGATCCCAGTCGCCGACACCTTCGACCATGCCGATGCCGAGGCCGCCCAGCACCAGCGAGCGGACGCGATCCGGATGCGCGATCGCCATGAAGGTCGCAACCCGCGCACCCATGGAATAACCCATGACATGGGCTTCGGCTATGCCCAGATGGTCGAGGAGAGCAACGGCGTCCTCGGCCATGATCCAGGGATGGTAGACATCGGCATCGTAAAGCTTGTCGCTGGAGCCGTGGCCGCGGTTATCGATGGCAATCACGCGATAGCCCGCGTCGCCGAGCGTCTTGAGCCATCCCGGATTGACCCAATTCGCAATCGCGGTCGACGCGAATCCGTGAATCAGCAGTACCGGCGGGCCGCTCGGATCACCGTCATCGAAAAAGGCGAGCTTCAATCCGTTTTTGACAAAATGAGATATGGGGGGAGCATTCAAATTCATGGCTTCGTCTTTACAAACCGGGTCCTGTTGGCGCCGGACCATATTTTATCGGCGATATCAAATGAACCCTACGCCCGCGAAAATCTCTGCATCAAGCAGGACTTTCGCACTACACAATCAGCAAGAAGAATTATAAAGAGGGGCTACCAAGTCTGGCGCAACATTCATGCCCCTTACGGCAAGACGCATTCGGAGATCATCATGGCCGGCCACAATATTCCCCATTTCCAGAACGACGGCGGACATCGCGTCATCGAAATCGGCGTGAAGGAATTCATGTGCACCGGCGCCTCGGTCCCCTACGATCACCCGCATATCTTCATCGATATCGGCGACGAGAGCGAGAAGGTGTGCTCCTACTGCTCGACGCTCTACCGCTACAATCCGTCGCTGAAGGCGGACCAGACCAACCCAGCCGGCTGCGTCTTCCACTTCAAGGCGGCGTAACGCCATAGCGTCCGATCGGACATAAAGAATGCCGATCAAAACAGCCGCAATCATCGGCGCCGGAATAGCCGGATTGACGGCGGCGCTGGCGTTGGCGAGGCATGGCATCGCATCCGAGATTTTCGAGCAGGCGGACGTGCTGACCGAAGTCGGCGCCGGCCTGCAGATCTCACCGAACGCCTCCCGTATCCTCGACACGCTCGGCGTACTCGATACACTTCGGCCGGTCTGGCTGGAGCCCGAAGAAATCCGGCTTGTCTCCGGCTCGTCCCTACGACCGATCGCATCCGTTCCCTGCGGAATTTTTGCCCTGCAGCGATGGGGCGCGCCCTATGGAACCGCGCATCGCGCGACCTTGCAGAAGGCGCTCCTCGATGCCGTGACAGCCAACGCGCTCTGCAAGCTGCATCTCGGCCGACACATCGACATCAAGAACAAGCAGGCGCTGGAGGAGATTGCCGGAAGGAAGCTCGATATCGTCATCGGGGCCGACGGCGTATGGTCGAAGGCGCATGCCATGGTGCCCGGAGCTCCCTCGCCGCTGTTTTCCGGCAATATTGCCTGGCGCTTCTCCATTGCCGAAACGCAGGCTCCGGCAATGCTGGAGAAGACAAGCGTAACGGCGTTCCTCGGCCCATCCAGCCATCTCGTCTGCTATCCCATCCGGGAAAATGCGGCGTTCAATATCGTCGCTATCGTTTCCGGATTCAGTTCCAGCCGTGACTGGGGCGTTGCCGGCAACAAAGCGCAGCGCGAGCAGATGCTGCGCGGCTTTTCCGGCTGGAACGGTGCGATCCGTCGAATGCTGGAAGCCCAAGAACAGGCGAGCTTCTGGCCTCTCTACGAGATGAAGGCCGGGCGATGGCACAACGGCAGCGATACTATTCTGATCGGCGATGCCGCGCATGCGATGATGCCGTTTGCCGCGCAAGGGGCAGCCATGGCGATCGAGGACGCCTTCGAACTTGCTGGGATGCTTGCGGCGCACTCGCCTGTCGAAGCCTTCGAGCTTTATGAAAAGCGCCGGGCACCACGGATTGCGCGCCTGAAGCAGCGCGCCGCCTTCAATCAATTCGCCTATCACGCCCGCGGCCCGGTCCGCATCGCGCGCAATCTCGTTCTCTCCCTTCGTCCGCCGCAAAGGCTCGCGGCGGATATGGACTGGATTTACGGCTATCGCGCGATCGGCTGATTACGCCTGCCGGACGGCAGCAAAGCCCTTTTCGATATCCGCCTTGATATCGGCGACATCTTCCAGACCGATCTGCAGGCGGATGACAGGGCCCTCTTTCGGAGCCTTGGTGACGCGACGGTCGTTGAGGTTGACCTGCAGGGCAAGGCTTTCAAAGCCGCCCCAGGAATAGCCGAGGCCGAAAATACGCAAGGCATCGAGGAAGGCGTGCGCCTTGGCCTTGAACTTCTGCGGATCGTCGACGGCGAGGACGAACGAGAAGATCCCGCTCGCTCCCTTGAAGTCGCGCTTCCAGATCGCGTGGCTCGGGAAGCTCGGCAAGGCCGGATGCAGCACCCGGGCGACGTCCTCCCTGCCCTCGAGCCATTGGGCGATGGCAAGCGCACTCTCCTGATGGCGCTCCAGGCGTATGCCCATGGTGCGCAAACCGCGCAGCACCTGATAGGCATCGTCCGGCGCGCCGCAGATGCCGAGCTGGCCGTGCGCGTCGAGCAACCGCCCCCAGTGCGCCTCATTGGCCGAAACGGTTCCCATCACGATATCGGAATGGCCGGCCGGATATTTCGTCACCGCATGAATGGAAACGTCGACGCCGTGATCGAGCGGCTTGAAATAGAGCGGGGTCGCCCAGGTGTTGTCCATGGTCACGACGCAGCCGTGCCGGTGAGCCGCCGCGGAGATTGCCGGAATATCCTGCATCTCGAAAGTGTTGGAACCCGGTGCCTCGGTGTGGACCAGCCTGGTGTTCGGCTTGAACAACTGTTCGATGCCGGCGCCGACCAGCGGATCGTAATAGTCGACCTCGATGCCGAGGCGCTTCAGCATGGTGTCGCAGAAGAAGCGTGTCGGCCCGTAGACCGAATCGACGATCAAGGCGTGATCGCCGGCGGACAGATAGGCGAGAAACGGCACGGTGACCGCCGCAAGCCCGGACGGCACGATGACCGTTCCGGCCGATCCCTCCAGCGCGTCCATCGCCTCGCACAGCGCATCCGTCGTCGGCGTGCCGCGCGTGCCGTAAGTGTACTTCTGATCATGCGTCTCCATCACGCGCGCATTGGGAAACAGCACCGTCGAGGCATGCACTACGGGGGGATTGACGAAGCCGTGGAAATCAAAGGGCGAATTGCCGATATGGGACAAACGCGTGTTGATGCCGGCGTTCTGCAGGAATGTGTCTTTGTCTTTCATGTCCGGATATGCCTTTGGCGCTGTAGGAAGCTGGATTTGTGGCGGCCAAGTCCAGTGGGGTCAACCCCGCTCGTCCCAACATCACATATTATTAGAAGGCTAAACTAACAAAAATAGCGACAGAAACCCCATTTTCGCGCAGTTTTTTGGCAAAATACCGCTCATTTCGACGCCAAATGCCCATTTTTCGACCGCGTCGGGCAAAAATGCCGAATAAATCCGCAATAATCTGGGCGATCTCTTGACCGTTACACCATTTGCGACTGTGATAGGACCAGTCGCACCGGGAAAGGGAAGGAGCGCGGTTCTCCAGGAACCTGCTTCGGGAGCGATAAATTTTAACTATAAAACAAATAGAAAAAGGTTGGGAAAGATGAAAAAGTTTGCTCTCTCCGCATTTCTCGGAGTCGCAGCATTGGCTTACACCGCGTCGGGTGCCTCTGCCTCGACGCTGAGCGATGTAAAAGCCAAGGGCTTCGTTCAGTGCGGCGTGAATACGGGCCTTCTCGGCTTCGCACAGCCAGATGCCTCCGGCAACTGGGCCGGTTTCGACATCGACTTTTGCAAGGCCGTAGCTTCTGCCGTATTCGGCGATCCGACCAAGGTGAAGTACACCCCTCTCAGCGCCAAGGACCGCTTCACCGCGCTGCAGTCGGGTGAAATCGACGTGCTGTCTCGTAATACCACCTGGACCATCAACCGTGACACCGCACTCGGCCTCAAGTTCCGTCCCGTCACCTATTATGACGGCCAGGGCTTCATGGTTCGCAAGGAACTGAACGTGAAGTCGGCGCTCGAGCTTTCCGGCGCAGCCATCTGCGTGCAGTCCGGCACGACGACCGAGCTCAACCTCGCCGACTACTTCAAGACCAACAACCTTCAGTACAATCCGGTCGTCTTCGACAAGCTCGAGGAAGTCAACACCGCCTATGATTCAGGCCGTTGCGACGTTTACACGACCGACCAGTCCGGCCTCTACGCACTGCGCCTGACGCTGAAGAACCCCGACGACAACGTTGTTCTGCCCGAAATCATCTCGAAGGAGCCGCTTGGCCCGGCCGTTCGCCAGGGTGACGACCAGTGGTTCAACATCGTCAGCTGGGCAGCCTATGCACTCGTGGACGCTGAAGAATTCGGCATCACGCAGAAGAACGTCGATGAGATGAAGAACTCTGCGAACCCGGATATCAAGCGCTTCCTCGGCGCCGAACAGGGCTCCACCATCGGTACCGATCTGGGCCTGACCAACGACTGGGCCTACAACATCATCAAGGGCGTCGGTAACTACGGCGAAGTCTTCGACCGCAACATCGGCGCAGGCAGCCCGCTGAAGATCTCCCGCGGCATCAATGCGCTGTGGAACAAGGGCGGCATCCAGTACGCGCCTCCGGTCCGCTAAGCGACACGCCCAAATTTCGGAGAAAGGCGGCGAACCGCCTTTCTCACCTCAAGAAAACAAGCCTGAAACAGGCACATTGGGGAAAAACTCTGTATGGCAATCACTACGAATTCGCCTGAAGGCGAGCGCTCATCCATATCGGCGCTGTACGACCCCAAAATCCGGGGCATCGTCTATCAGGCCCTTACCATTCTCATTCTTGCGGGTATCGGCTGGTTCCTCATCCGCAATACCGCTCGCAATCTGAGCGACTTGAACCGCTCCTTCGGTTTTGGCTTTCTCGAAGGTCGCGCTGGCTTCAATCTGGGCCAGGCTCTCATTCCCTATTCCAGCGACTCCACCAATTTAGACGCATTGATCGTCGGCGTCCTCAACACCCTCCTCATTTCGGTCGTGGGCATCGTCGCAGCGACGATCGTCGGCTTCATCATCGGCATCGGCAGACTTTCGAACAACTGGCTGATCGCGAAGCTTTCGCAGGCATATGTCGAACTCTTCCGCAACATCCCGCCGCTGCTCGTCATCTTCTTCTGGTACAGCGGCGTTCTGGTGTTGCTGCCGCAGGCACGCGATGCCGTGCATCTGCCGTTCTCGAGCTACCTCAGCAATCGCGGCCTCGCCTTCCCCAGCCCGATTTTCGGCGCCGGCATGTGGGCCGTGGGGATTGCTTTTCTCATCGCCATAGCCGCGGTGTTTTTCGTGGCGCGCTGGGCCCACAAGCGCCAGGCGGCGACCGGCCAGCAATTTCATACGATCTGGGTATCGATCGGCATATTGATCGGCCTGCCGTTGATCGTTTTCCTGGTGACGGGCATGCCGCTTTCCTTCGACTATCCGGTCGCCGGCAAGTTCAACCTGACCGGCGGGACGGTCGTGGGGCCGGAGTTCATAGCGCTTCTCCTTGCCCTTTCCCTCTATACCGCAACTTATATCGCCGAGATCGTGCGCGCCGGCATTCGCGGTGTCGCGAAGGGGCAGTCGGAAGCGGCGGGCGCGCTTGGCCTTCGGGCCTCGGTCATCACCAGGCTTGTCGTCATCCCGCAGGCGATGCGGATCATCATTCCGCCGCTGACGAGCCAATATCTCAACCTCATCAAGAACTCCTCGCTCGCCATCGCCATTGGTTATGCCGATCTCGTCGCCGTCGGCGGCGTGATTCTCAATCAGTCCGGCCGTGCCGTCGAAGTCGTCATCATATGGATGATCATCTATCTCGTCCTGAGCATCATAACGTCGCTGTTCATGAACTGGTTCAACGCCAAGATGGCTCTGGTGGAGAGATAAGATGGCCAGCGTAGATCAACACTTCGTCAGCAAGTCGCTTCTTTCCGCCCAACCTGCTCCCGCCAGCGAAAAGGGCGTGTGGCATTGGATGCGGAAGAACCTCTTTGCCACGCCAAAGGACATCGTTCTGACCTTGCTTGCGGTCGTCTTCCTCGTCTGGGCGATCCCGCATCTGGTCAACTGGCTGTTCATACAGGCGGTCTGGGACGGGACCGACCGCACATTCTGCGCCACGAAGGTACAAGGCGGGACGCAGCCGGACGGCTGGAACGCTGCCTGCTGGGCCTTCGTTCGCGCGAAATTCGTCGTCTTCATGTTCGGCCTTTATCCGCCGGAAGAACGCTGGCGGCCTATCCTCGTCGCCATCCTGATGGTCCTTGGCTTCGCACCGCTGCTGATGCCATCGGTTCCCAGAAAGGGATTGAATGCGATCATCGCATTCTTCGTATTGCCGGTTATCTCGTTCTTCCTGCTCCATGGCGGCTTCGGCCTCGAGACCGTGGAAACGGAGAGATGGGGCGGCCTGATGGTGACGCTGGTCATTGCCTTCGTCGCAATCGCGGTCTCCTTCCCATTCGGCATCCTGCTCGCGCTGGGGCGCCGCTCGAAATTGCCCGTTCTCCGCATGCTCTGCGTGATCTTCATCGAGATCATCCGCGGCGTGCCATTGATCACGGTGCTGTTCATGGCCAGCTACATGCTGCCGCTGTTCATGCCGCAGGGCTGGACGGTGGATAAGCTGCTGCGCGCCGTGGTCGGTATTGCGATCTTCACATCGGCCTACATGGCCGAAGTCATTCGCGGCGGTCTTCAGGCAATACCGAAGGGCCAGTTCGAGGGAGCCGACTCGCTCGGCCTTGGCTACTGGCAGAAGATGCGGCTGATCATTTTGCCGCAGGCGATCAAGCTGGTCATTCCCGGCATCGTCAACACCTATATCGGCATGTTCAAGGACACGTCGCTGGTGGCGATCATCGGGATGTTCGATCTGCTCGGCATCGTCCGCCAGAACTTCTCGGATGCGAATTGGGCCTCGGCGGTGACGCCGGTGACGGGTCTGATTTTCGCCGGCTTCATTTTTTGGCTGTTCTGCTTCGGCATGTCGCGCTATTCAGGTTTTGTGGAGCGCCATCTCGACACCGGCCACAAGCGATAAGAATTGAGGGAAATACAAAATGGCTGAAGCCCAATCGAAGAAAATGACCGTTTCCGAGACCGAGGTCGCGGTTAACATGATCAACATGAACAAGTGGTACGGCGACTTCCATGTGTTGCGCGATATCAATCTGAAGGTCATGCGCGGCGAGCGCATCGTC
>NZ_JBNWDS010000014.1:0-183298 GCF_053521765.1 Rhizobium sp. A37_96
AAAAGCTTTTACTAATTATTCAACTCAATTCTTGGGTGGGGTTTTGGGGGGGGGCGGCCGGTGGCCTCCGCCCGAGGGGTCACTTGCCCGTCCAGATCTTGGCATAGGCGTCGCGATAGCCGTTATCCGGATCGTAGACATTCTTGGGACCGCCGTCCGAGCCGATGTTCGCTGCGGCGACCAGATGGACGGGGGCGGAAAAGCCCGATGCCGGCTGTCCGGCGAAGGCGCGGTTCAGTTCGTCCACCGCCTGCCAGCCCTGCAGGTGAAGCGGTTCGGCCACCGTGCCGGACTGGTAGAAATTCGTGCGGATGCGCTGGAAGGCCGCCTCGCTTCCGTCACCGGCGGAAATGTTGCGGGGATGACCGTCCTGGGCGATGCCGGCGGAGGCGAGCGAGGCCGACATGAAGTCGAAGGTCAGGTCGTTGATGCTCAGCGTGTAGGTCCACTGATCGCCGAAGCGCTGCAGCAACGAGGTCGTCAGCTGTGGAATACGGGTGCTCGCCTCTGCAAGCGGTGTATCCTCCACGTCGAGAACCTTGCAGCCGCCGCACGCCTTGATGACATTGGCCATGGCGTCCGATTTCGCGACGGCGATCGCATAGGTCGAGTCGGTGAAGATCACCACGCCGGCCTTGCCGCCGGAATCGGCGACCGCGAACGAGGCTGCCGCCTTGGCGACGTCGAGCGGATCGGTTGCGATGTTGGTGAAGAGCTTGAACTCTTCGGAAGGCCCCGGATTGGTGACGGAATGCCAACCCACTACCTTGATGCCGGCACCCGCCGCTTGTGCGATAAGTTCGGCCTGTTCCTTGGCATCCACCGTGCCGAGCACGATGCCGTCAGGCTTGAGCGCAATGGCCTGCTGCAGGGCGGAGGAGCGTCCGGAGACGGTTCCCTGGCCGTCCAGCACGCGCACCGTCCAACCGATCGCCTTTCCGGCTTCCTCCACGCCGTCGCCGACACCGAGCGCGCCGCCGTTGCGCTGGTCCGCCGAGACGTAGACGATCGTCTTGCCCTTCTGGGCGGCGGGGCCCGAGGTCGGGCCGGTCCATGGCGGGTTCGGCTTGGTGACAGCGGCGATGTAGTTCTGCGCGGCCTGCGCGCCATCGTCCTGGGCATAAGCGGAGATGGCCGTCATCGTGGTTCCGAGCAGCCCGAGGGCAAAAAGGCCGATGCTTTTCCGGTAGTTCAATGTCATTTGATATCCTCCCTTGCATGACATGTTGCGAATCTTGGCTGACGCCGGCGTCAGGCCCCGCTTTTCTGGGGCGGCTTGGCTCGGCCGATGGCGCGGCGGCGCTGCGAATACCCGGCGATGCCGATGGCGACGAGCAACGTCATGCCGTTGAAGAGCGGCTCGACGTAGAAAGCGCCGCCGAACTGTTGAATGCCTGAAATGCCGACCGCGAGGATGCTGACGCCGATGACCGTGCCCCAAACGTTGACGCGGCCGGGCTTGATCGTCGTGGACCCCAGGAAGGCGCCGACCAATGCCGGCAACAGGAATTCGAGACCGACGCTTGCCTGGCCGATGCGCAGCTTGGCGGCAAGGACGATGCCGGCAAAGGCGCCGAGCACGCCCGAGGTGACAAATGCGCCGATGACGAAGCGGCGGGTGCGAATGCCGTTCAGCGACGCGGCGCGCTGATTGGCACCGATTGCATAGAGCATGCGGCCGATCGGCAGGTAGTCGGCGACGACCCAGAGCACGATGCTGATTGCCAGCACATAGAAGGCGGCGACAGGCAGGCCGAAGATATTGGTGGCGTAGATATTGGTGAATTCAGGCGGCAACGCACCGATGACCTGACGACCGCCGGTATGCCAGAGCGCCAGCGCATAAAGCACCGTACCCGTGCCGAGCGTGGCAATGAAGGAATCGATCTGGGCGATCTCGACGAGAAGGCCGTTGATAAGCCCGAGAAGCGCTCCAAGAGCCAGAACCACGAGCACGGCCGCGATCCAGTTGAAGCCGTATTGGGTCTGCAGGCTGATGGCCAGCACATGCCACATGACGATGCCGTAGCCGACCGTCAGGTCCATGCGGCCCGCCATCATCGGCACCATGGCGGCGAGCGCGAGGACGCAGATGATAGACTTGTCGCCGAGCACCGAACGCAGGTTGAGCATTGTCGGAAAGGTCGTCGGCAGCAGGATGCTGAACAGGATGATCAGCGCGACGGTCAGGATCGGCAATCCGTAGACCGGCAAGAGCCGCATCATGCGCTGCAGGAGCGACAGATGCGCGAGCTCCCTCGGCGTGGGTTCCAACGCCGTCGATTTGATAGATTCCATGATATCCTCCCTTCCGGCCCGCAGAGCTTGGCCGGCGTCTTTGTGTGCAGGTTGCTGTCAGGCTACGGGCGAAAGCGATGCGGCGCCGAGAAGCTTGGTGACCGACAGATCGGCCGCCGGAATCTCCGCCACCACCTTGCCGGAATGGAACACGTAGGCGCGGTGGCAAATGGCCGTCACCTCCTCGAAATCGGTCGAGATCAGCAGCACGCTCAGGCCGTTCGACAGTGCGTCGGCCAACAATCGGTAGATCTCCGCCTTGGCGCCGATATCGACACCCGCGGTCGGATCCTCGAGAACGAGGACTTTCCCGCCGATGCGCATCCAGCGCGCCATCACCACCTTCTGCTGGTTGCCGCCGGACAGCGTTTCGATCGGCGCGGAGGGCAGGTTCGGCCGCAGCCGGACCCGGGCCCCCATGGTCTCCGCTTCCCGGTCCTCGGAGGCCGAAGAGCGCAGGCCGAAGAGGCTGCGGCCGGAGGCCACCGGGTTCAGGAACATGTTCTCGCGCACGCTCATGCCCTGGGCGACGGATTCGGCATTCCGGTCTCCCGCAACCATCAGCACACCCTGGGAGATGGCATCGAGCGGATCGTGCGGGAGATAGGCGGCGCCCGAAAGGCGGATGGTGCCGGAGGTGACCTTTTCGGTGCCGAACAGCGCCTTGCCGATCGCGTCCTGCCCGGCGCCGCGCAAGCCAACGAGACCCACGACCTCACCGGCCTTCAGCGAAAGATCGACGGGCCCAACGGTCCCGATCGCGACGGCTTCGAGACTGAGGACGGTCCCGGCCCCGTCCGGCGCCGATGGGCGCACGAAGACCTGCTCGTGCGGCCGGCCTATGATCGACTGGATCAGGGAGCCGGCGTCTATCTCCGAGGTTTCGGCAGTCGTCGCGACAACGCCGTCACGCAGGACCACCACGCGGTCGCAGAGCGCATAGACTTCATCGAGGCGATGGGAGACATAGATCATTCCGACGCCGCGCGAACGCAGCCGCCGCAGCACGTCATGCAGCCTCTCGACCTCGGACTGCGGCAGGCTGGCCGTGGGTTCATCGAGAACGATCAGCTCGGCATTGCTGGCTAGAGCCCTGGCGATGGCGACGAGCGACTTGTCGGTGCGGCTCAGGCTTTCGATGCGGTCACCGGGATCGATCTCGCCGCCGATCTCGGCCAGCGCCCGGCTTGCGCGCTCGCGGCTGGCACGCCAGTCGATCAAGCCGAGGCGGCGCGGGTAGCGGGTGGCGAGCATCATGTTCTCGGCCACGGTCATCCAGGGGATCAGGCCGAGGTCCTGGTGGATGAACGCAACGGATCCGGCTTTGGTCGCGGCCTGGACGCTGTCGCCCTTGAAGCTCAGGGTGCCGGTGTCGGCCTGATACACGCCGGCCATGATCTTGATGAGGGTGGATTTGCCTGCACCGTTCTCGCCCAGCAGCGCAACGATCTCGCCTCGGGACACCGCGAACGAAACATCGCGCAGCGCTATCGTGCCGCCGAACCTTTTGCCGACGCCCGAGACGTCCAGAAGCGTCTCCGAAGGGCGGCCTGAATGAGCCCCCGGCGGTGCGTAACCAAGACTGGACATGTTCGTTCCTCCCCGGAGCGGTTTTAAATTTTCTGCTCCTCACCACTTGCGACGCTGATCTTGTCACGTTAAACCAAGGCCGTCATTCGGAAATAGGCCAGCAATTTACTAATATCGGACAATCTCGCGGAGGACGAAATGAAAGCAATGGAGCCTGAGGAAAGCTGTCCGCTAAGCGGTTCGGTAAAAGTGATGCAGCGCTTCGTTCTCGGGAGGCGGGACGAGCGCTTCGCGATTTCGCGCGCCCAGCCGTCCCATGCCGTGGAACTGAAGCTCTCCTCCTTCGATGCGAGTTCCGAGCGCGAATCCGGCGGCATGCTCGTTTGCGTTCACGATGGAGAGGCGAAGCTGTTTGGCGCCGCCGGCTGCTGGACCCTGCCGTCCGGCCACATGGTCTTCATACCCGCGGATCGCTCTTATCGTCTGGCGGCGACCGGCCCTGTGGAGCTGACACTGGTAAAATTCACCGGCGCCGAAGCGGTTTGGCATCATCCGGGCTGCTGGGCCGTCGCGATGCCGGCACTTGCCGTCGAGATGGCCTCCTTTGCGCGTCGCTGGGGCGTGGATCGCGATCCGGCCGACCAGGTCGCCAATGACTTCTTCCGTACGATGGGCCATCTCTTCGCCATCTGGTTCGATACCAGGCGCAAGATGTGGACCCCCTTCGGCAACGGACCCGACATGGAGCGGGTCATCGAATTTGCGCGCGATCATCTCGAAACCGCGTCGCTGACAGATGCCGCCGCCGCGGTTGCGATGTCCGAGCGTACCCTGCGCCGCCGCTTCAAGGACGAACTTGGCATCAGCTGGCGGGAATTTATCAACGAACTTCGCATGAGCGAGGCGATGCGCCTGCTGCGCCAAGGCAATATCAGCGTGACGGAGACGGCCTACGCCGTGGGCTTTAACAGCATCGGCGCCTTCACCGTCGCCTTTACAAGCTATACCGGATCGACGCCGGGTAGTTTCGTACGGCGGCACACGAAGGCCGGCCGGATCTCCGGCCGGGATGTGCATGACGGACAAGGCACCGCACCCCTATCGCTTCATGGAGAAGAACGCCGGCGACAGCACGCCTAGGTTCACTGCTGAGGCTGGTCGCGGAAAACGAGTTCGAGCAGGATGTCGGTCGGCGTCTGGACGAAGATGCGGCGCTCGCCGAGTTCCGGCAGATTCATGAGCGAATGAGGAATGCGCAGCGCCTCCACCTTGCCGAGCATTCCTTCGTAGTCGTCGAGGCGGAAGGCGACGTGGTCGATCGCCTCTCCATCCCGTTTGACCGGCCCGCCACGGGCGGGAATAAGATGGACGATCGGCTCGCTGCCGGCATAAAGCCAATAGCCGGGGAAGGAAAAGGCCGGGCGATAACCGACCTTCAGGTCGAGAAGCGTCTCGAAGAAGGTGCGCGTCGCCTCAAGGTCGCGGGTCCGCAAGGTAACGTGGTCGAGCAGATATACCGTCATGCCGCAGCTCCCGTTTGTGCAAACACCTTGAACCAGTCGGGCAGCGATGGCCCCTTCGGCTGCCATCCCAGACGACGGGCGTTGAGCGCATTGACGTAGCTGTTGGACGCGACGCCGAGCCTGGCGCTTTCACCGAATTGGCGGATGATGTCTGCCACCGGAACGCTCACCGTCCGGCCTTCGAGTTCAGGCAGGGCGCCGATCATCTCCGCGATCTCCCTAAAGGAGTTGTATCCGTTCTCGGCAAAGAAAAACGAGCCGCCGGGCGCCTTCTCGAGCACCAGCAGGTAGAGGCTCGTGAGATCGTCGATGTGCACGTTCGAATAGATGTTCAGGCCGTTGCCGAAATAGACGCCGGCGCCGTTCTGGCGCGAGAGGCCGATGAGCTTGGGAATCTGATCGCTTTGGGGTTGTATGCCGCGGCCCGCGCCGTAGATCATCCCGGGGCAGATGACGATCGTGCGAACGCCCTTTTCGATCGCTGCCTGCCGCACATAACGGTTCAAGTCGACGCGGGAGCGCCGGTAGGGAACAGGTTCGAAATAGTCGTCCTCGGCGAGCGGCACTTCGGCGGCATATTCGCTATCGGCATGGTCGGTAACGATCGAGGATCCGGAGGTGTGGATCAAAGGCTTGCCGCTGCGATCGAGCGCGGTGACGAGCGTGATCACCGAGCCCGCGTGATCGGCGTTGGCGGAGTGGATGACCGCGTCGGCCGCTTGCGCAAGTGCCGTCAGCTTCTCGGCGTCGTCGAGTTCGCCGACGACGGCATCGATCCCGCGCGCCTTCAGCAAAGGGACGTCCTTCTCCGATCGCACCAAACCGACAATGGTGTGGCCGGCGGTTTTGAGGCCCTCGGCGACCGAGCCGCCGATGTAGCCGGCCGCTCCCGTGACAAAGATCTTCATGATGTTCCTTTCGCGCGCCGTTCCTGTCTTGTCTCGGCGGCGGCTTGATTATAGTGTCGATTAAATGACAGCGATCGCTGTCGTTTGTGCGACAGTGATTACTGTCGAATTGAATGTCAAGAGGGTCATGTGTCCTATGGTCAAGACTTGGTCGGCCGATAATCCCAAGGCTGCATTGATGGAACGCAAGCGCGCGCTCATCGTCGACGCCGCGTTGAAGGCGTTTCTGGATTCCGGCTACGCCGAAGCCTCGGTCAATCATATCGCGGCGGAGGCGGGGGTCTCGATCAAGACTCTCTATCGGCATTTTGACAGCAAAGACGACCTCTTCAGCGCGGTCATGCAGGCGGCCTGCGACCAGCCGCTCGGTCCGCATGCACCGATTCCGGACGGGACGCCAGCCTGGTATGATCTTCCTCCCGTCGAGGCATTGCCGATCGCCGGTGAAGAGTACCTTCGGCACGTCCTGTCTCGCACTCAGCTGGCGCTCTATCGCGTGGTTGCGCGCGAGGCCGATCGCTTCCCCGATCTGGGCCGCAGATACCAGGAGCAGACGAGTGGCAGCATATATGCGCAGTTTGTCCGCTATATCGAGCTTTGGGCCGAGCGCGAGGACTGGCGCCTCGTCGATAAGCGCCGCACCGCCCAAACATTCGCCGCTCTTCTCAAGGCCGAGATCTTCGACGAGGCTCTTCTAGGCCTGGGCGTGGCGTCGCCGCAGGAGATTGCAGAGCAGGCGGAGAGGGCTTCCCGCGAGATACTGCTACTCCTAAAGGCCCGGTGAAATCATACCTGCGCGGCGGCCGCCAGATCGGCGATCTCGCGTCGGGCAGTCATCCGCGCTATGTCGCTTTGCCGCGGAGGACGGGGTGCTGATTTGAAGAGTGCTTCTATGCACGCACCGCATCGAGAACGGCCTGGACAAGGCGGCTCGATCGAACATTCCGCGGCCGCAGCAACCCGATTTCGCGATGCGGGGCATTTCTCAGCGGCAGCCGCGCAACCCGAAGGTTGTCGAAAAGCGAGGAGCGCCAGTCGGGCATCAGCGATACGCCCAATCCCGCTTCCACCATGACCGCGATCGCCTCCAAGGAGTCCAGCTCAAGCCATTCACGCGGCAGGATGCGAAGCGACTGGAGATAGGTATCCGCCAGGCGCCCGCCCCAATTGCTTCTGTCGTAGCGGATGAACGGCTGCTCGCGCAGCAATTGATCGGCGGGTGCGTCGGCGAGTTCCGGCGGCGCCAGCAGAACAAACGGCTCCGAGCGGATCAGATCCCACTGCAATGTCTTCGGTATGGGGAAGGGCGGCTTGACGAGGATTGCAGCATCGATCTTCTCTTCCAGAAGCCCGTTGTAAAGCTCTGCGGACGTGCCGGGCAACAGGAAGATGTCTACGCCGGGGATGGTGTCGAAAACCCGCCGCAGCCCACCGGGAAGCAGCCCTGTCAACGCCGTCGAGATTGCCCCGAGGCGCAGCTCGCCGAATGCCTGGTCGTCGTGCGCCAGACTTTTCAGCTCTCTGACCTCCGACAGGACCCGCCTGCTCTTTTCCAGGATGGCGAGGCCAGCCTCCGTGGGTTTCACCCGCCTTCCGGAGCGGGCGAGAAGCGGCAGGCCGATTTCATCTTCCAAGGCTTGAATGCGCTGCGCGATGCCGGCCGGCGTCACGCCAAGCCGTCGCGACGCTTCCGCCAGCGAGCCATGCTGGACGACCATCAGGAAGGTTTCGAGGAAGCGCGTTTCCATAATCATATTTTCTATCGTCTGAAAGAACAAAAAGGAAGGTTTTCTTTTGTTTTCGAGCGGTCATAGTAGCCCCGAACCATTGGAGGAAGAGTTGGATCTTCAGTTGAACAACAAGACGGCACTTGTCTTCGGCGCCGGCGGCGGCCTTGGCGGGGCAATTGCAAAATCGCTGGCGGCCGAGGGTGCTTCCGTCGTCGTCGCGGACATAAACGAAGAGAGCGCGAAGGTGACCGCGGATGCCATCGCGGCCGAAGGCGGCAAGGCGATTGCGCTCTCATGGGATATCGCCGACCTGTCGTTGATCGGCGGGAAGCTCGATGAAATCGGCAAGGCGTTCGGCCCAGTCGACATTCTGGTCAACAATACCGGCGGACCGCCGCCGACGACGGCTGCGGGACAATCGCCGGCAGACTGGTCGAAATATTTCGACATGATGGTCAGGTCCGTCATCGCCGTCACGGATGCCGTTCTTCCGTCCATGCGCGAGCGCAAGTGGGGCCGTATCATCACGTCGACGTCGTCGGGCGTCGTCGCACCGATCGCCAATCTCGGAATATCAAACAGCCTGCGCCTTGCGCTGGTGGGCTGGTCGAAGACGCTGGCGCGCGAAATCGGCCGCGACGGCATCACGGCAAACGTCGTCTTGCCGGGCCGCATTGCGACCCAGCGCATCGTTTTTCTAGACGAGCAGAAGGCGAAGCGCGAGAACAGGCCGGTGGCGGATGTCACCGCCGAGAGCACCGGCTCCATTCCGGTCGGGCGCTATGGCGATCCGAAGGAATATGGCGACACGGTCGCTTTTCTCGCCAGCCCGCGCGCATCCTATATCACCGGTTCCATCATCCGCATCGATGGCGGCCTGATCGGCAGCATCTGAAAGAAAGCGAGGTCTTCATGTCACTCGATCCCCGCACGGTTGAGCTACTGCAGGGCATTTCAACGGCGACGCTGACGACGGTTCTGTTGAAAAAAGGGCTGCGCAATGTCTGGATGCGCGGCACAAAGCCGTTGAAGCCAGGGCAGGGGCGTGTCGTCGGCAAGGCCTTCACGCTGCGGTTCATTCCTGCCCGCGAAGACCTTGCCACGCCCGCCAGCTGGGCTTCGCCGATCTCGACCCGCGCCGCCATCGAAGCAATGCCCGAGGGCTGCATCGCGGTGGCGGATGCGATGGGGACAGTCGACGCCGGTATCTTCGGCGATATCCTCTGCGCCAGAATGGCCAAGCGCAATGTCGCCGGTCTGGTGACCGACGGTGTGATGCGCGATGCCGAGGGCGTTCTCGCAAGCGGCATGAAGGTGTGGTGCAACGGCGTGGCGGCGCCGCCTTCGGTCGCCGGCCTGACGTTTGTCGGCTGGCAGGAACCGATCAACTGCGGTGGTGTCGCCGTCTTCCCGGATGATATCGTCGTGGTCGACGAAGACGGGGCGGTCCTCATTCCGGCAGCATTTCTGGAACACGTCGTCGCCGAGGCTCCCGAGCAGGAGCGCATGGAAGCGTGGATCATGCGTGAGGTCGATCGAGGTGTACCGCTCCCGGGTCTCTATCCGATGAATGCAGAAACGAAGGCCAGATATCAGGCCTGGAAGGACAGCCAGCAATGACGTTCAGCACCGAATCCAAAGGCGTCTACGCAATCGCAACAACGCCGTTCTTCGAGGACGGCTCGATCGACTTCAACTCGATCGACAGGCTGACGGACTTTTACGAGGAAAGCGGCTGCACCGGCGTTACGATCCTGGGCATCATGGGGGAAGCCCCGAAGATGGAACCGGAAGAGAGTAGGGCCATCGTCAAGCGGGTCGTGGCTCGCTCCAGGATTCCCGTCATCGTTGGCGTCTCGGCGCCGGGTTTCGCGGGGATGCGCTCCCTGGCGCGGGACTCGATGGACATGGGTGCGGCAGGCGTTATGATCGCGCCGCCGCCCGCGCTGCGGACGGACGACCAGATCGTCAATTATTTCGCCGGCGCCGTCGAAGCCGTCGGCGAAGACGTGCCGTGGGTCCTTCAGGACTATCCGCTCACCTTGACCGTCGTCATGGCGCCCGGTGTGATCGCGAAAATCATGACCAACCATAAATCATGCCTGATGCTGAAGCACGAAGACTGGCCGGGTCTGGAGAAGATTTCGACGCTGCGCGCAATGCAGAAGGCCGGCACGTTGCGCGACTTCTCGATCCTGTGCGGCAATGGCGGTCTCTTTCTCGATTTCGAGCCGGAGCGCGGCGCCGATGGAGCCATGACCGGCTATGGCTTCCCGGACATGCTCACCGAACTGATGGCATTGTCCGCCGCCGGCAAAAGGGACGAGGCGCACGACCTGTTCGACGCCCATCTGCCGCTGATCCGCTACGAGCAGCAGCTCGGTATCGGCCTTGCCGTCCGCAAGCATGTGCTCAAGCGGCGCGGCGTGATTGCCACCGACGCGCAACGCAAACCGGCGCAGATGCTGACGCCGGCCGCGAGAGCCGAAGTCGACTATCTCCTTGCCCGCGTCGGCAGGCGCGACGAACGGGCAGCGCTTTAACCGAAGCCGCCGCCGAGCAGGAAAGCCGTTCTCCGATCTCTAGGTTCGCGCGTTTCCAGGCAGCGGCGCGGGCGTTTCGCCTCGGCTGCGTGCCAGCGCGACAAAGGAATCGGGCAGCCGGTCCGGCGGCAGACGCTAGAAACGTCCTGCCGTCAAACGGTTGCCGTCCTTCAGCAGCGTTGCCGGAGCAGCCTCCAACGCCGATCGGGAAGACGGTGCGATGCGGAAGCCATTCCTTCCCGCCGATTTCACCTCGTAGAGGACATGATCGGCCTTTGCGAATATATCCTTTGGCGATTGCCCAGGCACGATGATGGCCGCCCCGACCGACGTCGCGATCCGAATGTTCCTCGCCGGCGTCGAAATCGTCCAATGCATGCCTTTTACGACGCGGGCGGCGATCTTTGCGAGATCTTCGGGCGATGAACATGGATGGATGACGGCAAATTCGTCGCCGCCGATGCGGGCAACCATATGCGCATCGGGGACAGCCCGCGATAGCCTGCGGCCGGCAACCTTCAGGCAATCGTCACCGGCCTGATGCCCGAGAGTGTCGTTTACGGACTTGAAGCCGTCGAGGTCCGCCAGGAGCAGGGCCTTGGCCCCATGGCCGTCGGCTCCGCATATCTCGCTCAGGAAAGTTTCAAACCTCGTCCGCGAAGTCAGCCCCGTGAGGATATCGCGCTCCGCCAGATGGCGGAGCTGCTCCATCATCGTCTTCTCGGCGGTGATATCCTGCTTGACCCCGAAGATCCTTGTGGCCGTCCCGCCCGCAAACTCCACGCAGGCGGTTATTCTTATCCAGCGATTGTTTCCTTTTGCCGTAACTATCTGGGCGTCGAGGGTGAAGCCTTCACCTGTGCGAATTGCCCTGTCGCGAAGCTCGTTGAGCTGCCTGCGGGTCCCCGGGGTGTAGAGCCTGACGATTTCATCGCGCGCCAGTGCTGTCTGCGGGGCGAGATCGAAGAATTCATAGACCGTATCCGTCCATTTCAGCGTCTGGTCCGGCAGGCTGCATTCCCATACTCCGATCCGGGCTGCCTTGAACGAACGGTCAAACAGTTCCCGCAAATGCATGAACTCCTGGGAGCCGACTGCATGAGGCTGCGGTATTTCATTTTCATTGCAAGGCATGCGACGCCCTCGCCAGCTGAACGAAGATGGTTTCCCGATCCCGTCGTCATGTCCGGGATTACCATCGGGAACAGAGGCTGGCACATATTGCTTGCGTTCGGGTTTCTAAAAAATATCGAAAGGCTAAATTTTTTCCAACTTAGGTTCGTGCTCGAGGCACCGGCTTCATGCCCGGGGCGCCAAAATGAGGCATTGCGTTTGCAAACGGGGCAATCTCAGGCCGCAGGTGCTGCGAAACCAGGTTGCATCCCGCTGAAACGGCGGCATCTCGGGCATGGCCATAGGCTGGCATTCGTGTCGCCACACTCCCGATTAGCGGGTCAAATTCCCGTTTTGCAGAAATCCCGCAGCCTGTGGGCGGCGGCCAGCATATCGGCCGTGCGATCATCGTTCACAGGATCGACATCGGTCGACAGCTTGATCATCGCAAAGTCCGACTCCGGGTCCATGTAGATATATTGGCCGAAGATGCCGAAGCACATGAAGACGCGGCTGTCGGGGTCCTCGATCCAGAACTGGTTGCGATAGGCTCCCCGCGGCAGCGCGCCCTGGCGCTTGTTGCCGAAAATCTCGTGATCGGCATTGCGGATCGCCTCGATCCACGCGACCGGCACGATCTGGCGCCCATGCGCCTTGCCGCCGCGCAGCAGGAGCAAGGCGAAGCGGGCAAAATCGCGCAGCGTCGCATTGAAACCACCGTCCGCAAGGCCGAAGCCGCCACGGTCGAGCGTGATGTAGGCGTCGTCCTCTGCGCCCATTGGCGCCCAGAGTTCCTCGCTGATCAAGTCCGCAAGATGCTTGCCGGTCGCACGTTGCATGATGAAGGCCAGCACATCCGTTTCGATCGACCGGTACTGGAAGGCCTTTCCATGCGGGCGCTCCTGCTCGGTAAGCTGGAGGACGAGCTGCCATACGGTCATCGGCCATGCGGGATCAATGACGTCGAACCAGCCGCTTGCCTGCCCAAGCTTCTGCATGTGGGAACCAGGCGTCGTGTAGGTCTCGTCGAAATAGACACCGCTCGTCATGTCGAGCACATGCTGGACCGTCGCGCCGCGATAGCCGGTCCCTTCCAGCTCCGGCAGATATTTCGTCACCAGCGCCTGCGGATCGATAAGCCCGCGATGGGCGAGAATGCCGAAGACCGCCGAGGTGACGGACTTGGAGACCGACATGGCGAGATGCTGCCGGTAGGGTTTAAGCCCGTTCATGTAGCGTTCCGCGACGACTTCGCCGCGTGAGAGCACCATGAAGCCGTCCGTTGCGCTTTCCTCCAGATATTGTGCCATCGTGCGGCGTCCGGCGCGCGTCTCGAAGACGATACCGTCGATATCGCGCTTGCGTTCCGGGAGCGGCAGGACCGGGCCGGGACCGCGCCAGACCTGTGCGGTGGGCGCCATCTCGCGCACATGCTGGAAGGTCCAGCGATGATAGGGTGGAAAATCCCATTCCCCGCGCGGGATGATGGGAGCGCCGGGGTTCTCCGGGTCGCGCTGCCACGGTTGCCTGCTGGAATTCATGAGTTCCTCCCTTTTTGCTGACGTGGCGATATCAAGCGATCGCTTCTTCCTAAATTTGTGATCTCAGATCACGTATAAAGTCAACATATTTTCTGCGTTACCGCTTGCGATACGAAATTGATACGATATGGATTATCAGATCTGAGATCACAGTGCGCGGTCTTTGACATCGTCAAGAATTCGAAATAATATTGATTTTTTGATAGATATTCAGCCATTGTGGAAGGTAATCTCGATATTAATGATCGAGAAATGAAAGCTGGATTGGGAGATTATCGAGAATTGCAGGACGTCTTGCCTCGAGGGGGGCCGTCAAAAACTAGATCGAATTTTGTTCAGTTTTCGGTGAGTTTTATTCGGTGGGAAATTGGTGAATTTCTGAGCTAACCGCCGGAATTCAACTGCCGCAACAAGGCTACGGAGAGGATATTTCATGGTCGATATGGCCACATTCGAAGAGAGGTACGGCTTTCGCCGTGACGAGGTGACGGTCGCGAACTGGCGTCTCGATCCCTACGGCCGATGGTCGTTCCAGAATGTCGGCGAACTGGTGCCGAGCGCGCATGTCTGGCGCGGGACGGGAGCCGAGGACACGCCTGCAGCGGAAACGTCCGCTCTCGTCGCCGAGCGAGTACGGCTGGCGAACGGTGAGGAGCGGATCGCGGATTTCCTCGCGCGCTCCTATGCCGACGCGCTCGTCGTCATGAAGGGCGGACATTTCGTTGCGGACTGGTTTGCACCGAGCATGGATTTCGGCAACCGCCATATCGCTTTCTCGATCAGCAAGTCGATCACGGCCGTTGTCGCCGGCGCCCTGCAGGAACGCGGGCTGCTGGATCCCGGCGCGCCGGTCGTTCAATACGTGCCTGAGGCCGAGAGTTCCGCTTACGGCGATGCTACCGTGCAGCATGTGCTGGACATGACGGTGGCTATCGACATCGACGAAGCCTATCTGGATCCGCAAAGCCCGTTCGGCCGCTATCGTCGCGCCATGCTCTGGAATCCGGGCGGCGGAGAGGAGGGGCTTCGGGAATTCCTGTGCAGTCTCAGGCGCCTGCCGGGCGACCATGGGGAAATCTTCCGCTATCGCTCGCCGAACACCGATATGCTCGGTATCATCCTGGAGCGCGCCTCCGGCCGCCGCATGGCGGATCTGTTGCGCGAGATAATCTGGGCTCCGCTCGGGGCACGGGGCGAGGTGACGATGACCGTCGACCGCGAAGGTACAAGCCGTGCCTCCGCCGGCATTTCGCTCACCCCGCGCGACCTGGCGCGTTTCGGCGAGATGATGCGGCAAAGCGGCACGGCGAACGGAACGCGCATCGTGTCCGAAGCCTGGGTAAGCGGTACGCTCAGCGGCGGCAGCAAGGCTGCGTGGGACCGCAGCGATTTCGCTCCTCTGTTTCCGAAGGGGCGCTATCACAACAAATGGTATCAGACAGGCGAGGGGAGCTTCTGCGGCATCGGCATCCACGGTCAATGGCTTTACATCGATCCCGCAGCGGACGTGGTCATCGTGCGCATGAGCTCGCAGCCGGATCCTATCATGGAAGGCTTCGATCGCGATAACCTGGCGCTGCTCGGGCAATTGGCGCGCATGGTCTGACGGACTAAGGCCGTTGCTCGCGATGGTGCTTGCGCGAGCAACGGCAAATCTTCTACCAAAGGCATCTTTGGAGCAGCATTGTTTTTCGAGTGGTGGATATGACGGCGAAGAAAGCGGCAAACATCACGGCGATCGAAGCCCCGGTGCCGATGCACGAGCAAGTGTATCATCAGATCGTGCAAGCCCTCATGGCCGGGCACTTTGAACCGGGACAGAAGCTGACCTATCGCAAGGTCGCCGAGCAGTTCGGGACAAGCCCGATGCCTGTTCGCACGGCATTCCAGCGCCTTCAGGCGGTGCGCGCGCTGAACCTGCTTCCAAACGGCAGCGTCGAGGTTCCGCTTCTCAGCGTGGCCTCGTTCAACAATCTGACGCAGGCGCGAATCTCCATCGAGGGCACGGCAACGGAGCTTGCGACCACCAGGCTCAACGGCAACAGCCTGCGCACCGTGCGCCATCACTGCAAGGAGCGCACCGAAGCCGCCAGGGCCGGCGATATCGACCGCTATCTTCAGGCAAATTTCGATTTCAAATTCTCGATCTACCGGCATTGCGGTAACGAGTATCTCCTGTACCTGATCGAGATCCTCTGGCTCCAGGCGGGTCCGTTCCTGCGCAAGCTGGTGGAAGGCGCGCCCTTCACTCCGACCGAGGTGCTGGACGTCGATTTTCATGAAAGAATTCTCGAAGCCCTGGAGGCGAAGGATCCGCGCGGCGCGCGTGACGCGGTGGTTCACGATATTCGCGAGGCGGCGGACTATATGGTCAAATATGCAAAGTTCTCCGCGGCCGATGCGGACGGCCCAGCCGATAGCGACCTTGCCTAGCGACGCTTCAATCGGGTGAGGCGGAAATGCTGGAGACACTCGCGGAATTGGCCGGCGCGACTGGGCTCGGGTTTGCATGTGCCGCCGCGAATGGCTTCTCTTTGCATGTGAGATCCGGACTAAGCCTGCCCATCCGGGCAGCTTCGCTAAACTTAAGGTAGATGTTATTATCCAGGACACCGGCCCGGATGCCACCCGCGAGCCGGATAGAGTGCAGCGTCCGACGACAATAACATGCCCCACCATTGTCGTCGGATGCACGCGCTCGTTCGGTGCTCACAAAGCCCGCTTGCTTCCGCCATCGAAACGCTCAGACCCCGTCTACAGATTCCGGCAATGCGACGCGCGTGGCATCGGAAATGGCGACAGCTGAACCACTTTGTACAAAGTGGTTCTTGCCGATCTTGCTATGGACCGTTCAGCTCGCACAACGAACCGGGTGGAGGGGACCAATGACCGAAGACAGGCAAGCGATCGTGTTCGCGAATGGCAGCGGTGAGTTCTGGACCGAGGAACGATGCCATATCACGGAGCTGCATAACTGCGATGCCTCGCCGGAGGCGTCGCTGGCATTGGCTCGGGTCGAGGTCGGTATAACCACTCAGCTGCACAGCCTCACCGGCGTGATAGAACGCTACATCGTTCGTCAAGGGGAGGGGATACTGGAGATCGACGGCGTGAAACAGAAGCTTCGGGTTGGCGATCAGGCCGTGATACCGGCCGATGCGGCGCAGCGTATCGAGAATACCGGCCTGGTGGATCTGGAATTCTACTGCCTGTGCACGCCCCGCTTTTTCCCGGAGGCATATGTCAATCGGGAGCAATAGATGACTTTTGCTTCCGTCTAGGCGGCGCGTGCCGTGCGGGTCAGATCGCAGATCGTTTCGATCGCGAACCGCATGATTTCAGGCGGGCGAACGAATGGCAGGCGAATGACGTCGCCGAAATTCTCGTGGGCGGAATAGCCGGGGCCGGCTGATAGGAACAGGCGATGACGCTGGGCTTCCTGGCATAGTGCGACCGCATCGATGCCGGGCATGCGGATCCACATTGCGGTGCCCGCTGAAGGGCGCGAGCAGCGCCATCGGCCTGCGGCTCTCTCGGCAATGAGATCCTCGGCGATTTTCAGGTGGCTCGCGATTTCCTGGTGACGATAAGCCCGCGCCTCCGGGATATTTTCAAGCAGGCCGATGGCGAGATGCTGGTCGAACATGGAGCAGCCCAGGTCGTTGACGGCCTTGAAGCTTGCCAGCCGCTTCACCACCGGAGGCGCCGCGCGGATCCAGCCGATGCGGATGCCGCCCCAGAACAGCTTGGAAAGCGTGCCGATCGTGGCGACATGGTTCGGATCGACCTCGCTCGCAAACAGGCGGGGCGTCGCTCCGGCAAGGGTCGAAAGCTCGTTCTGCGCTCCATCCTCCACAAGGAAAGTCGGATGACGTTCGAGCAAGGCCGCGAGGTCGCGGCGGCTTTCGTCGTCCAGCGACCTGCCTGTCGGATTGTGGGCTTCCGGAAAAAGATAGAGAAGTTTCGGTCGGTTCTTCAGCGCCTTTTCGAGCTGCGGCATGTCGAGCCCGCGTTCCGTGACCGCGACGGGAATGATCCTCGCATTGCGTCGGCGGAAGGCTTCGAGCGAGCCGCGATAGACGGGGTCTTCGACGATGACGGCATCCGATGCGTCGACCATGGCGTTGGCGAGCAGCCATACCGCCTGCTGCGCGCCGCTGGTGATGAGGATGTTGTCCGGGTGGGTCGCCAGCCCCAGATCGGTATAGTAGCGGGCGACCGCCCAGCGGAGGGCGGGCAGGCCGGACGCGTCATAGCCGAGGCCCGCGGCCACGCTTGCAAGCTCCGTACCGCGCAATGAAGCAAGCATCCGGGTGAGGATCGGTGACGGCGGCAAGGCGCCGCTGGTCATGTCTATATCCTGCGGGTGGGCGGGAATCTCGCCGGCAAGGCGGGTATGCGCGGAGCCGGGGGCCGTTGCGGACGCGATGATGCGGTGGCCGCTGCCATGGCGGCTGTCGAGCACGCCTGCATCCCGCAACGAGGCATAGGCCGCGACGATAGTTCCCCGGCTGACCGCAAGCGCTGCCGCCAGCGCGCGTTCGGAAGGCAGCAAGCCACCGACGGGCAGCTCCCTTGCCGTGATCAACCGGGCGATGGCCGCACTCAGCTGTTGGCTGATTTTACCCTCCGGCACCCGCCAGTTTCCGATGAGCCGGCTGATTCTCGCCGGTGAAATCCTGTTCATGCCTGATCCACTTCTCGACAAGTGGACTTTGTCAGATCCGGCGGGGTGGAGCAACTTGGTTTGCGGAGAACCAAGGGAGGAATCTCCGCTGAAAAGGCCAGGAGGAGGCTCGTGCTTGCCGTCGATATCTCCCGTTCCCATGCGGGTGCGGTTGGCTCCGGCTCCCGGGTCAAGGCAGAGACCAGGGCTTGCCCAAGCAAATCACCGAGGCTGCGCCCTTTGCCGCCATGCTGCCGGGGATGATGGCCGCTCGGCCCGAGTGGACGCCGAAAAAATGACAGATACTTGAGGAGGAAGCGATGACTATAGCGAAGACGATTTATGTGGCGGGCTCCATCGATACGAAGGGCGACGAGCTGCGCTATGTGGCGGATCTGATCAGAGCGCAGGGGTTGCCCGCGATCCTGGTCGATCTTTCCACGGCCAGACCGTCGGATGACGCCGATGTCGATGCGAAGACTGTCGCGGGTTTCCATCCCGGCGGCGCGGGCGCGGTCTTCACCGGGGACCGCGGTTCCGCGGTTTCCGCCATGGGGCTGGCGTTCGAGCGCTTCATCCTGTCGCGCGCCGATGTCGGCGGCGTGATCGGCCTCGGCGGCTCCGGAGGCACCGCGATGGTCACGCAGGCCATGCGCGTTCTGCCGGTGGGCACGCCGCGCGTGATGGTCTCGACAGTGGCCGCCGGCAATATCAGCGCCTATGTCGGTCCCAACGATATTGCCATGGTGAATTCGATAACCGACATAGCCGGGCTCAACCGCATCTCGCGGACGGTGCTGTCGAATGCCGCCAACTCGATTGCGGGGATGGTCCGCAACCGGCGGGAAGCCGAGCAGGACGACAGGCCGGCGCTGGGTCTCACCATGTTCGGCGTCACCACGCCTTGCGTTTCCCAGGTCGTCGAGCAGCTGCGCGACCGCTTCGAATGCCTGGTATTTCACGCCACCGGCATCGGCGGCCAGTCGATGGAAAAGCTTGCCTCCTCCGGCTATCTGGCCGGCGTCCTGGATATCACGACGACGGAAGTATGCGATCTCCTGTTCGAAGGCATTCTGCCCGCAACGGAAGACCGTTTCGGTTTCCTCGCGCAGTCGGCGCTGCCCTATGTCGGCTCCTGCGGCGCGCTCGACATGGTCAATTTCGCGGGCATCGACACCGTTCCGCAGAAATACCGTCACCGCAATCTCTATGTGCACAATCCGCAGATCACGCTGATGCGCACCACGGTCGAGGAGAACGTGGCCATGGGAAAATGGATCGGCGAGCGCCTCAACAGAAGCATCGGGCCGGTGCGCTTCCTTCTGCCCTTGGGAGGGGTGTCGCTTCTCGATGCGCCGGGCCAAGCATTTCATGATCCGGAAGCCGATGCGGCCCTGTTCGACGCCATCGAGCATACCGTCCGGCAGACGGACGAGCGCATCGTTCTCCGGGTGCCGCACGCGTTAAATTCACCGGAATTCAGTTCCGAAGTTGTCCGCCACTTCAATGAAATCAGTAGAGGTCGCTAGCATGAAGTTCGAAAGAAGCCAGTTGCTGGACAAGTTTCGCCAGCAGATCAAGGCCGGGATTCCCATTATCGGCGGCGGGGCGGGCACCGGCCTTTCCGCCAAATGCGAGGAAGCCGGCGGGATCGACCTGATCGTCATCTACAACTCAGGCCGATACCGCATGGCCGGGCGGGGGTCGCTTGCCGGCCTGCTCGCCTATGGCAACGCCAACGAAATCGTCATGGACATGGCGCGCGAAGTGCTGCCCGTGGTCAAGCACACGCCGGTTCTCGCAGGCGTGAACGGCACGGATCCGTTCTGTAATTTCGATTACTTCCTCGATGAGCTGAAGGCCGTGGGTTTCGCCGGTATTCAGAACTTTCCGACCGTGGGTCTGATCGATGGCAGGTTCAGAGCCAATCTCGAGGAGACCGGCATGGGCTACGCGCTGGAGGTGGAGGTCGTCCGCCTGGCGCGCGCCAAGGATCTGCTCACCACGCCCTACGTCTTTTCCGTCGACGACGCGCGGGCCATGACGGAGGCCGGGGCCGATATCGTCGTCGCGCATATGGGATTGACGACGGGCGGGTCGATCGGCGCCGATACCGCGCTCACGCTCGAGGCCTGCGTGGACGAGGTCAACGCGATCGCCGCGGCTGTGAGCGGCATCAATCCCGAGGTGATCGTTCTGTGCCATGGCGGTCCGATCGCCGAACCGGAGGATGCCCGCTACATCCTGGAACGGTGCCCGGGCTGCCACGGATTCTATGGTGCCTCCAGCATGGAGCGCCTGCCGGTGGAAAAGGCGCTCGTGGCGCAGACGCAGGCTTTCAAGAATCTCGTCATTCAACGTTAGGAGGGGAACATGGCCAAGGCCTATGCAAGCGCGGTGATCGACGCGCCGATCGAAGCCGTATGGGAGGTCGTGCGCGATTTTAACGGCCTGCCGAACTGGCATCCCGCCATTGCCGGAAGCGAGATCGAAGGCGGGTTGAGCAGCAGCGAGGTCGGCTGCATTCGCTCCTTCCATCTCACGGATGGCGCGCATGTGCGCGAGCGGCTGCTTGCGCTCAGCAACTGCGATCATTCGCTGTCGTACAGTTTCGTGAAGCCCGCATTTCCGGTCAAAAACTACGTGGCAAGCATAAGGCTGCTTCCGATTACCGAAGGCAACCGGACGTTTGCGGAATGGACGGCCACCTTCGACGAGGAGCCGGAAGATGCTGGAAAATATGTGGAAATCGTCTCCTCACATGTTTTCGCTGCCGGCTGGAAAGCGCTTAAATCGAAGCTCAACGAATAAGCAGGCGTGGTGGACGTACCGCTGCCGGCACCCCCGCTATTCGCGATTGTGAATGAAGGCGGGATGGAAGTCCCGCCTGAATGGCCTTGGCCGAAGGCGCCGGAGCATGTTCTTTCATAATCCCAGATCGGCAAGGGCCTTGCGCATGATGCCGGTGTCAGCATCGATACCGGTCCAGTATCGGATCGCGATGACGCCTTGGTTGACCAGCATCCCAAGTCCGTCGGCGGTGCGGCAGCCCCGTGCTTGCGCTTGCCTGAGGAACGGTGTCAGGGGTGGGTTGGGAATGCCGTCGGCGACCACCATGTTCGCGTGCAAGCTGTCCGGTTCGATGTCCGGCATGGCGTCGATATCCGGAAACAGGCCGATCGACGTGGCGTTGATGACGATATCCGTCTCTTCCGGTATGCGATATCGCCCCACCCAGGGCCGGTAGCGCCCCTTGGCCGGCGTCTGTCCGTCAATTACGGCGGCGACGTCCTCTCCGCGTCCGGCACTGCGGTTGACGACGGTGATGTCGGTCGCGCCCGCCAGGGCCATCTCGACGCCCACCGCCCGGGCCGCCCCGCCTGCTCCGAGCAGCACGACGCGCTTGCCTGCGGGGTCGATGATGTCCCGCAGCGCCGCAACGAAGCCTTTTCCGTCGGTGTTTTCGCCGATCAGGCGGCCATCGCGGCGAACCACGGTATTGACCGCGCCGATGATGCGGGCGGATTCGCCGAGCCCGTCCAGATGCTCGATGACCGCCACCTTGTGGGGCAGCGAGCAATTGAAGCCCATCCAGCCCATGGCGCGGGCGCCGCGCACGGCATCTTCAAGCGCGTGCGGAGCGACCTCGCAATTGATGTAGCGCCAGTCGAGACCATGATGCCGATATGCCGCCTCGATCATGGCGACGGTGGGGTTTTCTGCGGCCGGCATGGCAAAGGAACCGGTCAGCGGCGAAAGAAAATTATGAACCATGGAAAGCTCCCGGGTGGTCAGGCGGCGAGATTGTCGTTGCGCCAGGAAGCGCGCAGGTGATTGCCGACGCGCAGCGCCTGCGCGCAGACGGTGAGTGCCGGGTTGAGTGCTGCCGAAGATGGGAAGAACGAGGCATCGACCACATAAAGATTGGGATGGTCATGGGTGCGGCAGACGGAATCGAGAGCCGATTGCGTCGGATCGACGCCCATGCGCACGGTGCCGCATTGATGGGACGGTGCCTCGATGCCGAAGGAGTGGCGCAGGACCACGGGGAAGATTTGCCGCAGCCGGGCGCGCACATGCTCCACGAAACGGTCATGCGCGGATCGGCCCCCCGGATGATAGGCCACTTCGACCCGATCGCCCGGCAGAAGACAGACGCGGCTTTCGGCTCGCGGCAGGTCCTCGGACATGCACAGCCAATCGACGCTATGGCGCCCGAGGAGATTGGCAAGCGGACGCGGCATCCAGGAGTAGGCGGAGCGGATCATCGGCCCCTGAATGTTGCCGAGCATCTGGATGTTGCCTCGCGCCGCGCCGTCACCCGGCACGCCGTGATAGAAATCGTTGACGGACAGCGTTTTGGGAAATTTCGTGTCGTTCACGCGAAACGGCATGAGACCCATCAACCCGCTCAGGTGATGGTTCATCAGGTAACGGCCGACGACGCCCGAGCTGTTGGCAAGCCCATTGGGATGGGCAGCGTCGGTCGAGCGCAACAGCAGAAGTGCAGAGTTGATCGCGCCGGCGCTAAGGACGAACAGCGGCGCCTCAATGCGCATGATCTCGCCGCCACGCCGCACCTCGACCGCCGCTATGCGCCCGTCCGAGGCAGGAAGGAGCCGCGTCGCCTGCGCCCCAGTCCAGAGCGTGACGTTGGGATGTTTCAGGACTGGCCGGATCAATCGCATCTCACCATCGCCCTTGGCGCCATGGCGACAGACGAAGGCATCGCAGGTGCCGCAGCGCCGACAGCTTCCGCCGGGACCAAAATCCACCGCAGCCGGCATGAAAAAGGGGCGAAGGCCCTGCGTGCGCAGTCTTTCAGCCATATCGGCGATGACCGGCTCGTGCGGAATGGCCGCGTGGGAATAGGGATGGGAGCGAGCGCCTTCCGTCGGATCCTGCCCCGCCTGCCCGCGCACGCCGAACAGGCGCTCCGCCTCGTCGTAAAAAGGTTCGAGATCGTCATAGGAAAAAGGCCAGGACGGGGATGTGCCATCTTCATGCTCCGTTTCGCGAAAATCGGTGTCGCGAAACCGGAACATGGCTGTCCCGTAGAACTTCGTGTGCCCGCCGACATAGTAATACTGGCCGGGGCGGTAGCGGCGACCGGCCTCATCCTGGTATTCCTCTCTGGTCCGGTAGCGCGCCTGGGTGAAAACCGCTTCCGCATCGGCATTTTCCGGTTCGTTCGGCAGGAAGCTGCCCCGTTCCAGGATAAGTATCCTTGCGCCCGTTTCGGCGAGCTGGCGGGCTATCGTGCCGCCGCCGACGCCCGATCCGATAATCACCACATCCGGTCTGATCGCCGCTTCCATCCGTTCCTCCTGTTGCCGGGAAGGGTGACATTACGGATGGCAACGGATTGCGCCATTCCCTCGGGCCGCAAGCTTTTGTATGATTACCGCATTATGGTGCGATAGAAGCGGAGCAATAGGTCAATGCAGCCCTGGTTCGAAACGGTTGCCATTCCGGCGGATCGCTCCTGGCTTCTGTTCGACCGGCAATTGCCCGATTTTCCGTTCAACTGGCATTACCATCCGGAGTTCGAGCTGACCTTGACGGTCGATAGCGGGGGCGTGCGGTTCGTCGGCGATCATGTGGAGCGATACGGCGACGGTGATCTCGTTCTGCTTGGGCCGAACCTGCCGCACGCGTGGCAATCCGAGGCGCTGATCGGCACGGCGCGGCTGCACCGGGCCATCGTTTGCTGGTTCTCGCGCGAATGGATCGATGGCCTCATGGCGTTGATGCCGGAATATGGCAGCCTTGCTGCCCTCACCGCTGCGGCGGGGCGCGGGCTGGAATTCGACGCGGCGACCGTCGCGCGACTGCGGCCGCGAATGCTGGCGCTCGGCACGCTGCCGCCGGCGATGCAGGCGCTGGAATTGCAAGGGATTCTGCTCGACCTCGCTTCGGTTCGCGGGAGGTCGCTGGCCTCGGGAGAGGTTTCGGTGAGCGAGACGCCGCGTGACCGGGAGCGGATGCGACGGGTACTTACCTGGTTGCACGCCCATTACCGCGAACCGCTGCGGCTCGCCCCACTCTGCGCCATCGCGCATTTGACGGATAGCCAGTTGCAGCGTGTGTTCAAGCGCAGCACCCGCATGTCGATCAGCCAATATGTGACGCAATTGCGGATAGGCGAGGCTTGCCAGATGCTGGTGCAGACCGATCTCCCGATGAACCATGTCGCCGTCGAATGCGGCTTTTCCGATACGGCGCATTTCGCCCGTCAGTTTCGCGCCGCCAAGGGCCTGCCGCCGACGCATTATCGACAGAGCTTCAAGATCTCCGCAACGCGCGCCTAACCCGGATTGTCCGAAACCGTCGCGGAGGATGGCCCAATCCGCATGCCATCCCGGGCGTCTGTCAGCCGGCAACGTCGTCGAGCGATGGAGCATGCGCTTCAGGGCAGCCTCGCCCGGCGATTTCCATGATGCCGCCGGCATGACTGTGGCGGCAAGACGCATGCAGCTCCTCTTGCCTGCCGTTGCTGCCCGCCACTGACCGGATCGGCGGCGGGCGAGATGCCAGGGCGTCGGCTTCAGCGCATCGCCTGGCCGTCTCCGTCGAATCGGTGAAGCTTCTCTTCCGGAAAGACCATGGAGATCTCCTGGCCCGCCGCTACCATGAGGTCACCGCCGCCGCGGACGATGACGTGGCCGGCATCCGGTAGGTCGACTCTCAAAAAAGTGTCGCTGCCGAGATGTTCGGCAAAGGCCACGGTGCCGCTGATCCCGGTTCCGGGGGCGGATATTTGGATATGTTCCGGCCGGATGCCCAGCGTCGCGGCGCCATGGGCCTCTGCATGACGACCGGTGAGGAAGTTCATGGCCGGCGAGCCTATAAAGCCGGCCACGAAGAGATTGGCGGGTGACTTGTAGAGCTCCAGCGGCGTGCCGACCTGTTCGATCCGGCCCTGGTTGAGCACGACGATCTGGTCCGCCATGGTCATGGCCTCGGTCTGGTCGTGCGTGACATAGATCGTCGTCGTCTTCAGCCGGTCGTGCAGATCGCGGATCTCCGCGCGCATCTGCACGCGCAGCTTGGCGTCGAGATTGGAGAGCGGTTCGTCGAACAGGAAGACTTTGGGATCGCGCACGATCGCGCGACCCATGGCGACACGCTGGCGTTGTCCGCCGGACAGCGCTGCCGGCTTGCGGGCGAGATAGGGTGTCAGCGCCAGTATGCCGGAGGCATGGTCGATGCGCTTGCCGATTTCCTCCTTGTCCCGCCGCATCAGCCGCAGCGCAAAACTCATATTGTCGGCGACCGTCATGTGCGGATAGAGCGCGTAATTCTGGAAAACCATGGCGATGTCGCGCTCGCGCGGGGCCAGGTCGTTGACCACGCGGCCGTCGATGTTCATTTCGCCGCCGGAAATCGTCTCCAGGCCGGCGATCATACGCAGAAGCGTCGACTTTCCGCAGCCGGACGGACCGACGAGCACGACGAATTTCCCATCCTCGATCTCGACGCTGAGATTGTGCAGGACCTGCAAACCTCCGTATTGCTTCGAGACATTGTCAATGACCACACGCGCCATCAGTACCTCCCTTGACACAAAAACAAAGTGATTTAATATAAATATTGCCTGCTCGATCGCTCGTCGTCAACGGGCGGCACGGCAACAAATTTGGGAGGGAATTATGAACTATCTGACGCGCCGCGTTGTCGCGGTCGCCGCGGCTGCCATGGTCGCTTTTCCGGTTTTCGCAGAGGATCTCGTCACCAATGAGCGCGCCGGCAAGGCAGATGCGCCCAACAAGTTGGTCCTGGCGTTGCCGGCTTGGGAGAGCCCGTCATTCTCGGCCGTGCCGGCCTGGGCCGACGGCTACAAGAAGCTTTATGGCGATTTCATTTCCAAGCATCCGGATTGGCAGATCGATTTTCAATACCAGAGCGACGACACCGGTCAGGTGGCAGCCCGCCTGCTGGAGCAGGCCAAGGCCGGCAATGCGCCCGATTGCTCGGCGATCGACAGCTTCGTGCTGCAGCAGTTCATCGACAATAAGGTGCTGAAGCCGATGACGCCCTATTTCACCAAGGAGCAGGTCGCGGATCTCTTTCCCTTCATCCGCGACGTCGTCGTCGCCAAGGACGACCAGCTCTATGCCTGGTGGTGGGCGACCGACATCCGCGTCTTGTGGCGCAACACCGATATCGTGCCTGCTGCGCCAAAGACCTGGGCCGACTTGAAGAAAGCCGCGCTCGCGTCGAAGGAAAAAGGCATGGAGGGCGTGCTGTTCAATGCGGGCCGCTGGGAAGGCACGACTTTCGACTGGCTGGCGAATTTCTGGTCGCAGGGCGGCAAGCTTGTCGATGCCGACGCCAAGCCGATCTTCGGCGAAGGCGACAATCGCGCCAAGATGATCAAGGCGGTCGACTACTACAAGGATCTCGTCGATTCCGGCGCCGCACCGAAGCGCGTGCTCAACATCAAAGCTTATGACGACATCAACGCCGCTGCCGCCGCCGGCACCACCGCCCTGTTCGTCGGCGGCAACTTCCAATACGGTCAGCTGAAGAACGCGCTGGAGCCCGACGATTTCGCCAAATGGCAGCCGTCGCCGCTTCCCGGTCCGACGGAATCGCAGCATTCGGCCGGCACGGGCGGCTGGGCTTTCGGCTCCTTCAGCAATGATCCGAAGAAGGTCGAGTTCTGCGCCGATCTCGTCAAGGAAATCTACAACGGCCCGGCCAACGCCTTGCAGGATCAGTTGCCGACCCAGCGTTCGCTGTTCGACAAATACGATCAGTTCAAGACGCCGATCGACAAGGGTTTCGCGGCAGCTTTGGAAAACGGCAACGCACGTCCCGGCGTCGCGATCTATCCGGAAATCTCCAACCAGATCCAGATCATGATGGGCGACGTGCTTTCCGGCACCAAGTCCACCGAGGAAGCGGTCGATGCCGCCTACAAGGCCTCGCTCGCCGCCTATTCCAGCAAATAACGGGCTTCGGCGGGCTTTCCCGCCGCGGATATGGCAACTTTCCGCCCTGGGGCATGGGCGCGGTTTCGGTGTGGACCGGCCGCGTTTCATGCCGGGAGGGCAGGCACGGAACGATTTTTATGACCGTTGCAGCATTCAGCAGTTCTTCAGGCCGGACGCGGACCGCCAGCAGGCCGTTCTCCGGCTCGGCCTGGCCTTGGCTCTTGCCGGCGATCCTCGTATTGGGATTGTTCTATCTCTATCCGATCCTCGACGCCTTCCGGCTGGCCTTTACCAACCAGACGCTGCTCGGCAGCGACGGCGGTTATTCGCTCGACAAGATGCGGCAGATCCTCGGCAATCCGGCCTTGCCGCTGACATTGTGGATCACCTTTGTCTTCACCCTCGGCAGCGTCGTCGGCCAGCAACTGCTCGGCCTGTTCATCGCGCTGGTGGTCATTCGCGCCGAGAAGCGGCGCCTGTTCGGGGCAACGCTGCTGCGCACCGCGGTCATGGTCGCCTGGGTGGTGCCGGGCATTGCCGGCGGCATCGTCTGGCAGATGCTGTTCAGCGAAGCGCCGTTCGGGGCGATCAATGGCTTGCTGCGCCTTGCCGGTATTGCGCCGGTCGCCTGGCTTTCCGATCCGGCCAACGCCATCTGGTCGGTTGTGATCTCCAATATCTGGCGCGGTACGGCCTTCTCGATGATCGTGATGTACGCGGCGCTGAAGACCATCGATCCCGTCCTGTTCGAGGCCGCAGCCGTCGACGGCGCCAATCCCTTGCAGCGCTTCTGGTACGTCACCCTGCCGCAATTGCGCACGGCGATCCTGGTCAACATGGTGATCATCACCATCCAGACCCTGAACACCTTCGACGCCATTCTATCCTTGACCGGCGGCGGACCGGGCAGGGCGACGGAGGTGCTCTCGCTCTTCACCTACAACCTCGTCTTCCGCAACTTCGATCTTGCCGGCGGTAGCGTGCTGTCGGTGCTGATGCTGGCGATCAGCCTGGTATTGGCGATGGTCTATGCCCGCTTTCTGCCAAGGGAGGCCGCCGAATGAATGCAAGGATCAATGCCCGGATGGCGGAACGCATCGGCGATGTTTTCAGCTATATCTTCATGCTGGTCGTTTTCGCCTTCTTTGCCGGACCGCTGCTGTGGCTGCTGTCTCTGGCGCTGCGCAGCCGTCGCGAGATCTATCTCGGAGTCGCCCGCTTCATTCCGAAGAACCCGACGCTCGACAATTTCTACGCCGTTCTGACCAACGCTTCGTTCGCGGGTTACCTTTGGAATGCTCTGCTGCTTTCATGCCTTTCCGCCCTCGGCGTGCTGGTCGTGTCCCTGCCGGCGGCCTACGCCTTTTCGCGGCTGCAAATGCGCGGAAAACCGATCTGGATGCTGGCGATCCTGGCTTTCCAGATGGTCTCGCCGCTGGTGATCATGGTGCCGCTTTACCGCTATATGAGCTCGCTCGGCCTTATCAACAGCCTGTTCGGCGTGGTCATGGTCTATGTGGCCCTCGGCGTACCCCTGGCCGTATGGCTGCTGAAAGGCTTCGTCGACGGTATTCCGAAAAGCCTGGACGAGGCGGCGATGATCGATGGATGCACGCCGTTCTCCGCCTTCTGGCGCATCATCGTGCCCCTGTCGTCGCCGGGTGTCGCCTCGGTGTTTATCATCACCGTCATCGCCGGTTGGTCGCAATTCCTGGTGCCGTTCCTGTTGATCACCCAGGACAACATGACGCCGGTCGCCGTGGGCATCTTCAATTATGCCGGCTCGAGCAATGACAGCTCGATCCAGTTGCTGGCCGCCGCCTGCCTGATCTCCGTCGTGCCGGCCATCATCGCCTTTCTCGCTCTGCAACGCCTTATTCTGGAAGCCATGACCGCCGGCGCGGTCAAGGGCTGACGTCAAAACCCGACAGGACATGCCATGCATCTTACTATCGCCCAACGCCTCGACCGTCTGAAGGTCAGAACCGCCGAAATCAGCCATTGGCGCGAACGCGCCACGTTCTCGATCGATGGCTGGACCTTCGACGGTCAGGAAATCGCCATCGGACAGGCCTGGCCACACCGCAAGGGCATCGTGCATTTTGCTGCCAAGGCCCATCTGCCTGATGGCTGGCCCCTGGAGGAGAGCCGCCTGCAGCTCGATCTTGGTGGCGAAAGTCTGGTCACTCTCACTTTCGAGGGCGGCATGCGCGAGAGCTTCGGCCTCGACCCCTTCCATCAGGAATTCCCGCTGGCAGGCCGCGAGATCGCCATCGCCACCGACAGCGTCGCCCGGTTTCCCTTCGGCGAACCGAACCGCGAACCGAAGCTCATCCGGGCCCGGCTTGCCTGGCTGGATATACCCGTCCATCGCCTGAACCTGTTGCTCAGGCAGGTCGTCGAGGCCATCGAGGCGCTGGGTGAACACGACGTCGTCGCCCATATGCTTGACGCGGCCGAAGACACATTGCGCAGTCTTGACTGGCCCTCCGCCACGGAGCCGTATGTTGCGCGCACGGCGAATGCCGAATGGCAGCAGAAGATCTGGGAACTGCCGGAGATGATCGACAATCCGGCGGCGTTGTCGGACGAGGAACGCGCCACGGCCGTCGCGGCTTACGACGCCCTGCTCGATCGCCTGCGGACCCTGCAGGCACGCTACCCCCAAAACGGCGAACTGTTGCTGACGGGCCATGCCCATATCGATCTTGCCTGGTTGTGGCCCTACGGCGAGACCCGCCGCAAGATGCGCCGGACCTTCCATACTGCGCTGTCGCTGATGGAGCGTTCGGATGATTTCCGCTTCAACCAGTCGACCGCCCATTATTACGCGCAGATCGAGGCTGATGATCCCGCGCTGTTCGAGCGCGTCAAGGCGCAGGTCGCAGTCGGCAAATGGGAAACCATTGGCGGCATGTGGGTGGAGCCCGACACGATCATGCCGACCGGCGAGAGCCTGGTGCGGCAGATTCTCTATGGCCAGCGCTATTTCGAAAAGACCTTCGGCGTGCGTCACACCGTCTGCTGGCTGCCGGATTGCTTCGGCTTCGCCGGTGCCTTGCCGCAACTCCTGCGCCAGGGCGGCATCGACAGCTTCTTCACGACCAAGGTCAATTGGAGCGAAACCAACAAGTTCCCCTATGACCTCTTCTGGTGGGAAGGGCTCGACGGCAGCCGTGTGCTGGCCCATGCGTTCGACAATCCCATGCTCGGCTATAACGGCTTCGTGCAGCCGGATTGCTTCATGCCGACCTGGAAGAATTTCCGCCAGAAGGTCGAGCACGATACGTCGCTTCTGGCGGTGGGCTACGGCGACGGCGGCGGCGGCGTCACGCCAGAAATGGTCGAGCGGGAAGTGCAGCTTCGCGATTTTCCCGCCATTCCGAAGGCGCGTTGGGGCACGGTCGAGAATTTCTTTGCCGGTGCTCACAGGGTCGCCGAAAAAAAGCGTCTGCCAGCCTGGTCGGGTGAGATCTATCTTGAGCTGCACCGGGCGACGCTGACCACGCAGAGCGGCGTCAAGCGGCTGCACCGCAAGGCCGAGAGAGCGTTGATAACAGCCGAAATCCTGGCCTCCGTCGCCTATATGGCGGGCGCGGCGGCAAAGCCTCAAAGTCTGGAGACGGACTGGCGCGTGACCCTGAAGAACGAGTTTCACGATATTTTGCCGGGCTCGGGCATCCGCGAGGTCTACGAGGACGCCGATCGCGAACTCTCCGAGGTTATCGGCCATGCAGAGGCCTCTCAGGCGGCGGCGATGGCAGCCATCGTCGGCCATCTGCCGAAAGGCGGCATCGCCGATGCCGTGGTGGTCGCCAATCCGTCGCTCGATGTGCGGTCGTTGCGTGCCGTGCTGGACGACGGCACGGTGCTGGCGACGGGCGACGTGGTGGCGCCCCTGTCCGTTCAGGTATTCGATCGCTCGGCGCTCACACCCGCAGGCGTCCTGCGCGCGGATGTGAACCGGCTGGAGAATGACCATATTGCCGTTGTCGTAGGCTCCGACGGCCTGATATCGAGCATGGTGCACAAGGCGACCGGCCGCGAGGCGCTGGCCGAAGCCGCCAACCAGCTCTGGGTCTACCCGGCCGACAAGCCGCGCAACTGGGACGCCTGGGACGTCGATGCCGATTATGCGGAAAAGGGCATCCGTCTCGACAGGCCCGAAAGCATCGAGCTGGCCGAGAACGGGCGGCATCGCGCTGCGATCAAGGTCGTCCACCGCTACCGCGACTCGACGATCACGCAGTTCTACGTGCTGACCGCCAATGCCAAGCGCCTGGATATCGAAACCCATATCGACTGGCACGAGCGGCGCGCATTGCTGCGGTCGCTCAATCCGGTGGCGGTCCGGGCTCGAACGGCAGCCTTCGAATGCGCTTACGGGATTGTCGACCGGCCGACGCATACCAACACCTCCTGGGATGCCGCGATGTTCGAAGCAGTCGCCCATCGTTTCGTCGATCTCAGCGAACCGGACTTCGGCGTTGCCTTGCTCAATGACGCGAAATACGGCCATAGCGCCCGGGGCAACGTGCTCGGCATCAGTCTTGTGCGCGGGCCGATCTATCCCGATCCCCTGGCCGACGAGGGGGAACAGCGCTTCACCTATTCGTTGCTGCCGCATGAGGGCGAATGGCATTCCGGCGGCGTGCGCGAGGAAGCGGACGATCTCAATCAGCCGCTGATAGCCGTCAGTGCCGCCGGGTTGGCCGCCACCTCCCTCGCGCCGCTGTCGGTAAGCGGGGTCCCTGTCGCGCTTTCCGCCCTGAAGCCGGCCGAGGATAGCGATGGCCTGATCCTGCGTGTTTACGAGCCGGCAGGGCGCCGGGGCGGACTGGAAATCGCACCGGCCGGCAGCTGGCGCGTTGGCCAGGGCGTCACCCTGATGGAAGAGCCTGACCAACGGAGCGGCGGCCGGGACATCACGCCGTTCGAGGTCAGAAGCTGGAGGATCGAGCGGACGTGACAGTTGCGCAGCATTGACGGATGACGGTAGAAGGAGGGGAGATATCAAGTTCTGGACAGATGAACGCTGAAGCCAAATATGCGAGCGCTACCGACCTTGCCGGATCCAATGGCGAGCAGGCAGCGCTCCACAACAGGGGTGTGGTGCTGCGCGCCATTCATCGCGGCGCGCCGATCTCCCGCACGGAGATCGCGCGTCAGTCCGGGCTGACCAAGCAGGCCATCGCCCGCATCGCCGAAAAGCTGATCGACGACGGGCTGGTGGTGGAGGCTCGCCGGCGGCACGGCCTGCGCGGCCAGCCGGCGATCGAGTTGGAAATCAACCCCTCGGGCTGCTTTTCCGTCGGGGCCAATATCGATCGTGATCATCTGACGATCGTCGCCATGGACGCGACCGGGGCTGTGCGCGGTCGTGTCCATCACGAAAGCCGCTTCCTGATGCCGGAGGAATTCATCCGGCTGATGCGTGACGCGCTGCAGGGCTTTCGACAAAAGAAGATCATCGACGAGACGCGCTTCGCCGGGATCGGCATTGCCATTCCCGACTGGCTGGGCGAGGTGCCGGTCATCGGATTTCCCCCAGCCTATCATGCCTGGACGGATTTCGATATTCCGGCTGCGCTTGCCAAGTTGACGCCACATCCCGTTTTCATCGACAACGACGCCAATGCGGCGGCGGCCGGCGAGCTGCAATTCGGTCTCGGTCGCGAAAGTCGAACCTTCTTCTATATCCTCGCAAGCGCCTGTCTGGGCGGCGGCCTCGTTCTTGACGGCCAGCAGCACCGCGGCGTCGCCAAGATGGGCGGCGAAATCGGCTGGCTGCCAACCGGCACGGATCCGGGCGGTTTCGGCGGCGGAGTCCAGCCGCTCGGCAAGATCGTGTCGCTGTTCATCCTCTACGACTTCCTGCGCCAGCACGGTATCGAGGCATCGGAGCCGAAACATTTGCTGGCGCTCGACAGCAGGGGCAAGGCGCTGCTGTCGCAATGGTTGAGGCAGGTGAGCGTTCATGTCGCCGAAGCAGTCACGCATGTCGGCCTTATCATCGATCCCGACGCCATCCTGATCGGCGGCCGCCTGCCGGTGCGGCTCATCGATGAATTGCTGCTCTATGTCCATGAGCAATTGGAGCGCTCGGGCGCCGATTATCCGCCGGTGCATCGCGCGGCGGCGTCCGAGGATGCGGCAGCCCTTGGCGCTGCCGCCATGCCGCTTGCCCATGCGCTGATGCTGCGGACCGCCGATGCCGCCTGATCGTGCCCCTCCAGCTCCCGGCCTTGGCCACGCGCAGATCGCCGACCATAATTCGCGGACGATCCTCGAGGCGCTTCGTCGCAACGGACCCATGACGCGGCTGGAGCTGGCGGCTTTGACCGGGCTAACCGCTCCCGGCGTGACCAATGTCCTGCGCCGTCATTTGGCGGAAGGATTGATCGTCGAGGGCCAGCGCCGGACGCAGAACGCCCAGGTTCCCTCCGCCGAATATGCGTTGCGACCGGACGGTGCCTTCGCGATCGGCCTCAGGCTGCGGCGAGACAGGGTTTCCGGCATGTTGGTCGATCTGGACGGCCGGATCCGTAGCCGCGCCAGCGTACCCCGTACCAATGCGGATGAAACCGCCATTGCCGCGGCGTTCGAAGAGCTGCACGCCGCAGCCGGCCCTTCCGCCAATCTCGTCGGCATCGGCCTGGCATTGGATGATTATGGCGCCGACGACGCGCAAAAGGTGCGGCAGGTGTTTCCCGACCGCCTCGTCGTGGCTGAACTCGATACGCTGGCGGCGGTGCTTGCGGAACGCACGGTCGGCGCCGGTATACCGGAAGCCGGCATGGTGATGGTGCTGCTCGAGGAGCGTATCCGCTCGGGACTGTTCCTGCATTCCATTCCCTTTGCCGGCGCCCGCGGCCGTGCCGGGCGAATCGGCGGCATGCTGACCGGGCCTGACCGCCTCCAGCTCGACCGGGTTTGCTCCGCGGATGCTTACATGGCTGCCGTGGAAAATCCCGACGGCGGTTCTGCCGAGGCGACGGCCGCCGCCTGGATCAAGAAGGCGGCGGTCCACCTGTTCGACGCGCTTATGGCGATCGCCGGGTTCGTTGCGCCCGGCAAGATCGTGCTTGACGGCGATCTGCCGAGCGATGTCATCGATGCCCTGATCGTGGCCATGCGGTGCGTTGCGGCAAGCCAGCGTCCGGAAAGCCCGCCTCCGCCGCTGCCGCCGGTGACGCCGGCTACCTTCGTGGGCGACAGCGTTCTTCTCGGAGCTGCCCTGCTGCCATTTTTCGACGTTCTCCTGCCCAAGCGTTCCGTCGCTGAATGAAGAGCCGTGCCGATGGTATCGGACCATCAGCCAGGCTTGTCGCCGTCCTCCTGCGGATTGACGCAGCTTGATCGAGTGATACGAAACCTGGACCCACGCAGCCGAGGTGAATTGGCATCTCCTGCATCCTCTTGTATCCATGGAACCGTGGGTAGGCAGGTTTTCAGGCGGATAGTAAAATGCTGGACAAAGTGACGAAAGATGATCGCGTGCTTATCCTTTCGCCCCATCTCGATGACGCCGTGCTCAGTGCCGGCGGCTTCATGGATCGGGCGGTGAAGAGCGGCATCTACGTTGTTGCGGCAACGATTTTTACAGCCGACATGGACGTCGAAGGAGAACCGTCGCCGCTGGTTCGTGAACTGCATGAATGGTGGGGGCTGGGTGACAATCCATACGAGGTGCGTCGCAAGGAGGATGTTGCCTCGATCGCATATCTGGGCGCCGAATATATCCATGGCGGCATGTCGGATTCCATCTATCGCAGGGACAGCAGCGGCATGCCCCTCTATGCCACCCGGGAGGCGGTATTCTCTCCTCCTTCCGATAGGGATCCGGCGTGGAATCCGCTGAAGGACCTGCTTTCGCAATGGCTCGACGCGGTGCGTCCAACCATTGTTCTCAGTCCGATGGCGGTGGGCCGTCACCTTGACCATGTCGTCACCACGGAGACATTCCGGACATGCTGCGGGCGACGGGATGTCGATATCTATCTCTACGAAGATATTCCCTACTCGGCCGGGTTCTTCCCGCCAAACTACCCCGACAACGTGCCTGCGGCGATCAAGCGGACGAACTGGAAAATAAAAGGACATGTGGACGTGGAGGTCGATTTTGACCGCAAGTTCGGGGCGATCATGAAATACGGATCCCAGATCGCCGAGATCTTTCCCGGCCGCGATGCCGAAAAGGAACTCAGAGAGTACATGCGCGCAGTTTCGGGACGTGGCTTCAACGAGCGCTTCTGGCACGTCGACGCCGGATTGGATTGATCCCCGCCGCCATCGGCTTCCTGCCTTCGCCCGATGACGGTCCGTAATCGCCCGCGTTCGTCGTCCGTCTCAAGGGCGCCGACGACTATCCATCGCACCGTGGATAGAGCGAAAGAGAGAGGGTTCCACGGAACCGGACAGGGTTTTGTCGTGGCGATTCCCGGCAATCGAACCGCCTTTTATCCCGCTGCATGGCGTCGAGCGCTGCCCGTCCGCATTCCCGGGCTTCTGCCTTTTGCCTCATCTCGATCATGGAACGGATTTCTGTCTTCCCGTGCATAAAAGTATCAGCATACCTTTAGTCTAGTAAAATTATAGACAATATTTGTGACCGTTCGGCTTGTGCAATCGCCTCTCGCATTCCGGAGTATGCGACCAAGCGGCAGCGATAAAATCAGGGACGGGATATGAAAAGAAACTATTCGTTTAAGGATAATGGCAAGCGGGGCGTCATCGGTATCGCCCTCGCGTTTTCTCTTTTGACGTCATTCGCCGCGTCGGCAAGCGCCGCATCCGATCCGTCAAAGCCGGTCGATGGCGGCATTCTCACGGTGGGATTGGCAACCGATACGGCGATCATCGATCCGTCGATCACGGGAAGTTCGATCACAGCCGTCATCACCCGCAATATCGTCGATTCCCTTGTCGGACAGGCCGAAGACAACAGTTTCACGCCATGGCTTGCCGAACGCTGGGAGATCAGCAACGACAACACGATTTACACCTTTCACCTGCGTCAGGGGGTGACGTTCAGCGATGGAACGCCGCTCGATGCGGCTGCCGTCAAATATAATTTCGATCGCATTCTCGATCCGAAGACGACCTCCAGCTACGCAAAGTCGCTGCTTGGCCCTGTCGACAAGATCGAGGCTCCGGATAGCCATACGCTTGTCATCCGCTATCGGCAGTCCTTCGCGCCATTGCTGCAGGGACTGAGCCTCCCCTATCTCGGCATCCAGTCGCCGGCCTACCTGCAAAAGGCACAGAGCACCACGAATACGGTAATCGGCTCCGGTCCCTACGTGCTCGACAATTTTACCAAGGGAAGCGGCAGCAAGCTCAAGCGCCGTGCCGATTACAATTGGGGTCCCGGTTATGCCAAGCATAAGGGGGCGGCCCATTTCGACCAGATCGTCTTCAAATATCTTCCCGAGGCTTCCGTGCGCCTGGGCGCGCTGTCGAGCGGGCAGGTGCAGGCAATCGACGCCGTGCCGCCGGCAAACTACCGTTCCGTTCAAGGCAACGGCAAGCTGCAGGTGGTGACGAAGGAAAATCCCGGCGTCAACAGCTCCTATTTCCTCAACACGTCGAAGGGCCCGTTTCAGGATCTGAAGGTCCGTCAGGCCTTTCAAAGTGCGGTCGATGTGGCCGCAGCGGTGAAGGCGGCCTATTTCGGCACGTTGAAACCGGCAGACAACATCCTTGGCCCGTCGACGCTCTACTACGATCGCAATATCTCAAAAAAGTGGGGCTTCGATCTGGCCAGGGCGAACCGCCTGCTGGATGAAGCCGGCTGGTCGCAGAAGGATGCCGACGGGATCCGCAAGAAGGATGGCGCGCGGCTGACCCTGCACTATGTCTTCGACAGCACCTCGACCGCGGCATCGGACCTGACGCTTGCGCAGGCCGTGCAGTACCAGGTGAAGCAGGCGGGCTTCGACCTTCAGCTTGATCCGGTCGATGCCGGCGGATGGACTGCCCGCACCAACGCCAACGACTACGATCTCGTTTCCTTCTACTACGTTCGCGCCGAGCCCGACATCCTGCGTACCGTGTTTCATTCGGCCTATATCCCGCCCAACGGTCAGGATGTGTCCCGGATCAAAAGCCTGGACGAAAAGCTGAACACGGCGATCGGAGCATCGGACGCAGAACGCAAGCGCCTTTATCAGGAAGTGCAGGCGGAAATCATCGAGCAGGCCTATGCCGTGCCGCTCTTCGTCGCGGCCTATCAGCTCGGCGCATCCAAGAAGCTGGCTGGCATTTCCTGGGCGACCAACGCGAAACCGAACTTCTATGACGCATGGTTGGATCAGTAAAATCATGAGGACCGTTTTGCGGCGGGCCGGCGTCATCGTTGCCGTACTCTGGGGTGCGGCAACGATCGCGTTCGTCGCGATCAAGCTCATCCCCGGCGATCCGGTTTCGATATTGTCGGGCGGCGAGAACGTCGTCGGCGAGGCGGAGCGCGCCGCGCTGATCCGGGACTACGGGCTGGATCGGCCATTGATCGTGCAATATGCGCACTATCTCGGCAAGGCGCTCCGTGGCGACTTCGGAGACAGCTATCAGTACCGGCAACCCGTGCTGGAGGTCATCTACGAGGCGGCGGGGCCGACCCTGCAGCTGGCAGGCAGCGCCGTTGTTCTCGCCGTGCTGCTGGCGATCACCGTCGCCCTGGTGACGGCTGGCCGCCGCAGAAGCCTTGCAAGGCTGTCGTCGGGCTTCGAACTGATACTGCTGAGCACGCCGGTCTATTGGATCGGCATCGTCCTGCTGACGATTTTCAGCTTCAATCTGCAATGGTTTCCGGTAACCGGCGATGATGGTCTTTCGTCCCTTGTCCTGCCTGCGATTGCCCTTAGCCTGCCTTTGGCCGCCCTCTTGAGCCAGGTGCTTCGCGACGGACTGGAAGAGGCGCTGTCACAGCCATTTTCCCTGACCGTCAGGGCCAGGGGTGTCGGGGAAACGGTGTTGCGCGTCCGGCACGGGTTGCGCCATGCGGCGCTGGCGGCGTCGACGCTGACGGGCACCCTTCTTGCCAGCACGCTCGGCGGCTCGATCCTCACCGAAACGGTGTTCGGCCGGTCCGGAATCGGCCAGATCACGCTTCAGGCGATCAGGACACGCGACATGCCGCTGGTCCTGGGCCTCGTCATGCTGTCGGCCCTGGTTTTCGTGGTCGTCAATCTGCTGGTCGATGCCCTCTATCTCATGATCGATCCACGTTTGCGAAGGACGGAACTGTGAGCGCAGCCGATTTTACAGAGGATCGCCCGCAAGCGCATCGTCAAGCAGGCAGCCATCCGTGGCTGTCTTTCGGCTTGCTCGCGCCACTGGCATTCGTTGTCGTTCTGGGTGTGGCGATATGGGCGCCGCAATGGTTTTCCTCTTTCGATCCGGAGGCGGTCGATCCGAATGTGATATTGCAGGCGCCGGATGCCACGCACTGGTTCGGAACCGACGACTTGGGACGCGACCTCTTTTCCCGCGTTGTCTACGGCACGTCCCAGTCTCTGACCATCGGCATCGGCGCGACGCTGATTGCCAGCATCGGCGGCACTATTCTCGGCACGACGGCAGCTCTGGCGCCGCGGGTCATTGGCCGGTTGTTGCTGCGTGTCATCGATATCCTGCTGGCCTTTCCCGAAATGCTGCTGGCCTTACTGGTCATCGCCGTTCTCGGCCGGGGACCGGTCAACACGCTCCTGGCTGTGGGCCTTTCCAGCATAGCGAGCTATGCAAGGCTGATCCGCTCGCAGGTTCTTCAGGTCAGATTGTCCGGCTATGTCGAACATGCCGTTGCACTTGGCGAATCTCCCTGGACCATCATATTCCGGCATATCGTGCCGAACGCGATGCGCCCGCTGCTGATCCTGGCGACCATCGGCGTCGGGAGCGCCGTCCTTTCGGCATCGGCCCTGAGCTTTCTAGGGCTCGGCGTTGTCCCTCCTGCCGCCGAATGGGGCGCTCTTCTCGCCAACGGCCGCAATTTTCTCGACATAGCGCCATGGGTGAGCCTGCTGCCGGCAAGCGTCGTCGCTGTTTCCGTGATTTCGATCACGCTGCTGGGCCGGCGCCTGCAAACTCTTCTGGCGACGGGCGACCTGCGATGAACATTCAAACGAGCCTGCAAACCTTCCGCGGCGAAGCTGCCGGACAAAAGCCGCTGCTTGAGGTGAAGGGCCTGCAGGTGAGTTTTTCGACCTCGCAGGGTCGGGTGAATGCCGTGCGCGATCTTTCCCTGCAAATCGCCCCCGGAGAGATCTTTGCCCTGGTCGGCGAGTCCGGATCGGGAAAATCCGTGACGGCACGCACGATCATCGGCCTCGCCGGCCCCCGAGCTTCGGTGCGGGCCGACGCAATCACCCTGGCGACCCATGACGGCCGGGTTCTCGATCTCCTCGACCTGTCGGAGAAAGCCTGGCGGCGCGTGCGCGGTCGCGAGATCGGCTTCGTCCTTCAGGATGCTCTTGTTTCGCTCGACCCATTGAGAACGATCGGCCGCGAAATCGCCGAGCCCATTCTTGCGCATGGCCTGGCGCCGCGCTCGCTCGTTTCATCGCAGGTGCTGGAGCTGTTGAGCCGTGTCGGCGTTCCCGAGCCGGACGTGCGGGCAGGGCAGTACGCGCATGAACTGTCCGGTGGACTGCGGCAGAGGGCCTTGATCGCCTCGGCACTCGCAGCGCAACCAAGGCTGCTGATTGCCGACGAACCGACCACGGCGCTGGATGTCAGCATCCAGAAAAGAATACTGGCCATATTCAGGGAACTGGCCGACGCAGGCCACGGCATACTTCTGATCACGCACGATCTGGCGGTTGCCGCGCAACTCGCCCACAGGGTTGGCGTCATGCAGAACGGGCAGCTGGTCGAGACCGGGCCGGCCCATGATGTCCTGTCGCATCCCGGGCACGACTATACCCGGCGCCTGCTGGCTGCCGTACCGACTGCGGCAAACCGTGGTCGGCACCTGAGCAATCCCGCGTCTCCCCTGCCGAACCGGCAGACTATCCGTTCGGACGACCGCTTGCTGGAAGTTCGCAACATATCGAAGAGTTTCAGGCGTGGGGACGGCAGTCTTCTCCGCGCCGTGAAAGACGTGTCCCTTCACGTCGATCGCGGCGAGACGCTCGGCGTGGTTGGGGAATCCGGATCGGGCAAGACGACGCTCGGCAAGATCGCGCTCGCTCTGCAGTCTCCGGATTCCGGCGTCGTTCTGTTCGAGGGGCGTCCCTGGAGTTCGCTCCCGGAGCGCAGCCGCCGCCCCCTGCGGGCCGGCATGCAGACCATCAGCCAGGATCCGCTCAGCTCCTTCGATCCGCGCTTTACGGTGGAGCGCATCATCGCCCAGCCCTTGCGGCTCTATACCGGACTTGATCGGGCAAGGCGTCGCGAGAAGATCGTCAATCTGCTCGAACTGGTCGGCCTGTCGCCCGATTTGCTTGGCCGCCGGCCGCAAGCGCTTTCCGGTGGCCAGCGGCAGCGCGTGTCCATCGCCCAGGCGCTTGCGGCTGCGCCGAAGCTGCTGATCTGTGATGAGCCCGTTTCAGCCCTGGATGTCACGACGCAGGCACAGGTCCTGGATCTCCTGGTCGATCTGCAGGCGAGGCTCGGCCTGGCGATGATCTTTATTTCGCACGATCTTGGTGTCATCCAGCACGTCAGCCACCGGATCGTCGTCATGAAAGAAGGAGCGGTTGTTGAGGCCGGAGCGGTCGAGCAGGTCTTCGGGCAGCCGCAACATGCCTATACGCGCGAGCTCGTCGCCTCCGTGCCCAATTTTTCCAATCTCTAGCGAGAGCGCTTCAGGGCTTTTCCACGCTTGCGGCGCGACGGCGCCGGGCAGCGCATTCGGCGGCGGCGCAGCAAACGGGAAAAACATTTCTCTTCATCAGCCAAGATTGGGCGCTGCTCTCTCCAAAATGTGACAGTGAAAAAATACACTCCGGATGCTGAATTGCAGGAGTTAGTATGTCCAGCCAGGCCGCCAATGTCATCGATTTCCAAGCCTATCGCGATGCGCGCGACAGGAGCGTTGCGACTTCGCCGAGTGAAGACCCCGTCTTGCCTGTACAGCCGTTTCTGATGTGGGTCCCCTATATCGGTTTCATCCCGGTCGTGCCTTTCGGCAAGCAGCAAAATTATGGCGCTTGAGGTAGACGACCCAAGCCATCTGCCCTCGAGAGCTGACTCGCTCGACGAAATATCGGCGTTGACCGGCCAAAACCTCCGACGCTTGCGCACGCGCCGCGGCTATTCGCTGGATCGGCTTGCCAAGATATCCGGCGTCAGCAGGGCCATGCTCGGGCAGGTTGAGACAGGCAAAAGCAGCCCGACGATTACCATTCTCTGGAAGATTGCCGCAGCTCTGGATGTGCCTTGCGGCTCGCTGATCGCCGAACCGCGCGACACGGCGCTGCAGGTTCTCACCCATGCGAAGGCCAAGGTTCTATCGGCCTCGGAAGGGCGGTTTCAGACGCGGGCGCTTTTCCCCTATGAAAGCGAGCGGAAGGTAGAATTCTACGAATTGCGTATCGCACCGCATCACGCCGAACTGGCCGAGGCACATCGGCCGGGCACGCTGGAAAACCTGGTCGTTTCCCGGGGGACCGTGGAAATCGTGGCCGGCAGGCATGCGCCCCAGATTCTGGGGGAAGGGGATGCCATATTGTTCGAGGCCGACGTTGCGCACAGCTATCGCAACATGACGGGCAACGAGGCTGTGCTCTATCTGGTCACGAGCTACATCGAGGAAGTTCGCGGCTGAGCGCGGCGCAGTAAAAAAGCCGCCCTTGCGGGCGGCTGAAGCTGACGGAGATCCGGTATCAAATCCGGCTCAGGGAAGCGGTGATGATATCAGGCTGCTTCCATCATGCAGCACATCATCATGTTGCCGCACATCATCATCATCGGCATGCCGTTCGACATCATGGACATCATGCGCTTGCAGGCTTCCATGAACATGTCCTTGTCCATGCCGTCCATCGGCATCATTTCGCAGACCATGCCCTTGGCGGTCATCTTGCAGGTCATCTTGCCCATCATCATCTGCATCATGGGCATCATCATCGGGTTCATCATCGGCATCTGACCCATCATGGGCATGCCGCCCATCATCGGATTCATCATGGGCATGCCACCCATCATGGGGTTCATCATTGGATTCATCATCGGCATCATGTTCATTGCAGGATTCATCGTCGTCATCTCCCGTGATCCGCTGCGTTGCGGCCTTCAATGAGTGTTGAGTTATGCCAACTAATTTCTGCTTTCAATGCAGAAATATATTTTAATATTCTTTCCTCCAATAGAATAGATGTGCATCCGCTGATCCTGAGATTATTTTCACGATAGCAGAAAATCCTCTGTTATTTCAGAGGGCCGGCTGATGACGAACGATCGTCGATCGGGAGAAGGGCGCCGCTTGGCCGCTCGCTTTCAGAAAAGTTCATTTTCTTGGCAACGCGCGGATTCTCGAAAAATGATTCCTTTAGTGCACTAAATTTATAGACAATATGACAGGGCCATTCTGTTTCCGTCCGTAGCGCAGCCCGTCATTCATGTTTCCGGCTGCTTCGGGCGCCTGCGCCAGGAGTTCTCATGGATACGGTTCTCTATCTCGCCTCCCTCGCAACACGGCCCACCTCTTCGCTGAGCCGAAGGATCTGGCCGACCTTGCAGCATCTGCTGGCCGCCCTGATGGTCCTGGTTTCGCTTGCCCTTTTGCTGCACGCCGCCTGCGGTGCGTGACGTGTTGCGGAGGCCTGCTTTGCTGCTTCATGAACGGGAGTTATGAGTGACAAGAATATACAACGGTTTTGCGGATCTCATCGGAAACACGCCGCTTCTCGAGCTCCACAACTATCGGCGCAATAGGAATCTCGAGGCCAGAATTCTTGCCAAGATCGAGTATTTCAACCCGGCCGGCAGCGTGAAGGATCGCATTGCCTGGGGGATCATCAAGGAAGCCGAAGAGGCCGGAAAAATCCGCCCCGGCGATTTGCTGGTGGATGTGACGAGCGGCAATACCGGCATTGGCCTCGCTGCCGTCGCTGCCTCGCGCGGCTATCGGACGAAATTCTACCTCAGCGATAATATCAGCCAGGACAAGGTGAAGCTGCTTCGTCTCTTCGGTGCGGAGATCGTCACCGTGAAGAATGAGTTCTTTCTCGATCCGGAGGCGCTCGACAAGATCACGGCGCGCGTTCGGGAGGAAAATCCGACGGCCTTCTTTACCGATCAGCTCGCCAATCCGGCCAATCCGCACACCCATTTCGAAACGACGGGGCCGGAGATCTGGCGGGACACGGAGGGCACTATCGATATCTTCGTCACCGGCGTCGGCACCGGCGGCACCGTGTCCGGGGCGGGCAGGTTCCTGCGGTCCCGAAAGGCCGATCTGAAGATCGTGATCGCCGAACCGGCGGTCGAGTCCCTGCCGACCGAGGAAAACCCTTATCCGGACGAGATCGACGGCGTTCATAAGGTGACCGAGGTGCCGGCGGAGCAGTTGCCGCGCAACTTCGACACGACGATTGCCGACGAAGTGATCTCGCTGAATACCGCCGATGCGCGCGCCGCGGTGATAGCATTGGCCCGGGAAGAGGGGATATTTGCCGGAACATCGTCGGGCGCCATACTGTGGGTCGCGACCCAACTTGCGGCTCGAGCGGAAAATGCCGGAAAGCTCATCGTTGCAATCCTGCCCGATACCGGCGAGCGATATCTCTCGGCATTGACGGAACAGGCGCCATGAGCGGCGGGAGCGACCACCCAAAGCCGTTCGGGCCGAATACGCAGCTCGTACGTGCAGGCTACGATCCCTTCGACTATCACGGTTTCATCAATCCGCCGACAGTGCATGCATCGACCGTGCTCTTTCCGGACGCGCAGACGATGGAGCAGCACGGACAGAAATATACCTACGCTACTCGCGGCACGCCGACCACCGATGCGCTTTGCAATGCAATCAACGAGCTGGAAGGGGCGGCCGGCACGATCCTCGTCCCCTCCGGCCTTGCGGCCGTCACCATTGCGTTCCTTGCCTATCTGTCGCGCGGAGACCACGCGCTGGTCGTCGATTCCGTCTACGGCAACGTCCGGCATTTCTGCGACACGATGCTTGCCCGCTTCGGCATCGAGGTCGACTATTACGACCCGGCGATCGGCGCGGATATAGAAGCCCTTTTTCGTGCCAATACCAAGCTGATCCATACGGAGGCACCCGGCTCGAACACATTCGAGATACAGGATATTCCGGCCATTGCCGAGGTCGCGCATCGGCATGGTGCGGTGGTGACGATGGACAATACATGGGCAACGCCGCTCTTCTTCAAGCCGCTCGATTTCGGCGTCGACGTCTCCATCCAGGCATCGACGAAGTATCCGGCGGGCCATGCCGATATCCTGATGGGGACGATCTCGGCGAACGACAAGCACTGGCGGCAATTGAAGCGCGCGAACGGCGCTCTCGGCATGGCCGGATCGCCCGACGATGCCTATCAGGTTCTTCGCGGGCTGCGCACGATGGGCGTGCGGCTGGCACGACACCAGGCAAGCACCGTGGCGATCGCGAACTGGCTGGAAGGGCGTGCCGACGTCGCCCGCGTTCTTTATCCCGTTCTGGAGAGCTTTCCCGGTCACGATATCTGGAAGCGCGATTTCAAGGGCGCGGGAGGCGTGCTTTCCTTCGTGCTTGCAACCGACCGGAAAGATGATTTCAAGCCCAAGGCCCAGAGATTTCTCGACGAACTGTCGCTATTCGGCCTCGGCTATTCCTGGGGCGGCTATCAAAGCCTGGCGCTCCAGGTCGATCTCAGCGATCGGCGTGTCCTGCAGCCGCCCGAAGAGGGGCCGCTCATCCGCCTTCAGATCGGCCTGGAAGATATCGACGACCTTGTGGCTGATCTCGAGCGCGCCTTTGCGGCGGCGGCGCTCGCATAAGCAGCAAACCTATAGGCGTGGATAGCGCGGGAGCAAGCGGCACCGGCAAATCGGCGGTGCCATTTCCTGTCAGCCCGGATCGGCACCGAGCGTCAGGCGCGTTTCGCCGTGCTGACGCCTCCGGTTCCGGCAAGATAGGGCGGAAGTTCCAGGTTTGAGCGGAAATCGTCTCCCAGATAGTCCGTATCGACAAGTGCGCGGCGGCGCAGTTCCGGCAGCAGTCCGTTGACGAGCAGATCCTCCTGATCGGGGTTGCCGAAGCCGTGCAGGGAGAGGACATCCAGAACGCCCGCACGGAATCGCTCCTCGATCGCGTCGGCGAGTTGTTCCGGCGTGCCGGCGATGGACCAGTGTCCCGTCTCCTGCGCCTGGATGATCAGTTCCCGCAGGGTCAGTCCGTCGCGGGCATACCGCCGGAAAATCTCCACCCGTCCGCGCCGGCGATTGATGCTGGTGACTTCCGGCAACAGCGTTTCCGGCAGGGGCTTGTCGAGCGGCAGGTCGGAAAGGTCGAGATTTCCGCCCAGCATGTCCGCCAGTTTGAGGCGACCCTGCTCGTAGTCGATACGCTCGTGCTTTTCCTTCAGGCGCCTTGCCACATCCGCTTCCGACTCTCCGATCACCGAATGGAAAGAGTTCATTATGAAGGGCAGGCCGTTTGTCCGCCCGAACCCCTTCGCTTGACGACGCAGTTCCCTCGCAAAGGCAATGGCGTCTTCGAGCTTCGGCTGCGACGTGTAGACGACCTCGGCGTATCGCGCGCCGACACTCACGCCCGCCTCGGATTGTCCGGCCTGAAATTGAACCGGGCGCCCCTGCGGCGAGGGCGGCACGTTGAGCGGGCCGTCGACACCGAAATGCTTGCCACGATAGTTGATCGGGTGGAATTTCGAAGGATCGATGGCGATTGCGCCGGATGCCTTGCGCTCGGCCGCGTCCCTGTCATTGGCATCGTAGAGAGCATTGACGATTTCGATGAACTCGGCGGCGCGCTCGTAACGCTCTTCCGGGCTTGGCAGAGCCCCGCCGAAATTCTCCTCGCCGACCGAGGACGTCACCGCGTTCCAGCCGGCGCGTCCGCCGCTTGCGTGGTCCAGCGTGCCAATCTGCCGTGCCAGGTTATAGGGATGATGGAAGGTGGTGGAGACGGTCGCGATCAAGCCAATTTGCGAGGTCGCCTGGCTCAGCGCGGCAAGGGCTACGATCGGTTCCTGAATACCGGCGGTTCCCGCGAGGCCCGCGGGATCGATATGAAGGAGATCGGCGGTGAAGAGGCCGGTGATCTTCTCGGCTTCGGCCTTTCGGGCGAGTTCGACCGCTCGTCTGATGCCCGTTTGCGGGCTTGCATCGTTTCCCGCCGCAATGACGCTGGCCGCGCCGGTCAGGGTCTTCAGGTGCCGAATTGTCTTGAATGCCATGGCGGTTTCCTTGCGGTTTCGAAGATCTATGCGGGGCAGCTATCCGTGCCGGCGGCTGCGGTCCGCCGGATCAGATCATATGACAATTGTCCTCTCTCGACGGATCGGCTCATTTATTAATCTATATTTTTAATGGACTATTGAATCGAGCAATGATGTTTCAATCATCGACTCCACAATAAAAGATCATGTCCTGCCTAAAGGCGCGGCGATCTGCATCCTGACGGTGCGAAGTGACGAGCGGGATTTCGGACGTCGGCGCCACCGGGACGCTGGCGACACCGGACAGCTTTCAGACCGCAATTGGAGGCGCATTCTTCATGACTGATATCATCATCCGGTCGTCGCTGCCGGATCCCGCGGCCCAACCTTTGATCGAAGGGCTCATCGACGAATATGACGGAAGATACGGTGCGGTAAGTCGCCCCGGCGGCGCGCGCACCGAAATCATGCGTTACCCGCTCGCACTGTTTGCCCCGCCGCTCGGCGATTTTCTGCTGTTGCTGCGAGACGGACAAACCATCGCAGGTGGTGCTTTCATGAGCCATGACGATGAGACGGCCGAGCTCAAACGCATATGGACGCATCCCGAACTGCGGCGCCAGGGGCTGGCACGCCGCATCGTCATCGCCCTTGAGGAGAGCGCCGCCGAGCTCGGCTATTCGCGCGCTTATCTTTCCACCGGCTTTCGCCAGCCCGAGGCCGTGGCGCTTTACATATCGCTCGGATATCGGCCGCTGTTCGACACGACAGTCGATCCGGCTTTCTATCGCTCCCTGCCGTTCGAAAAGCATATTGGGGAAAAGGCCGGACGGGCCGGCTCGTCGCCAGTGTATCCTCCAGCCGCATCTTTCGAGGAAGCGACGGCTCGTGTCACCGAGCTGAAAGCCGAGCAGGAGGAGAAGATCAGGGCGCGTCTGGCGTCGTATGAAACATCCGCGGCCTGAGGGCTTGAGGCGTGCTCCAGCCGATCGGCCGGGGCATTGCGACCTGGGCTGAGGCTGCGTCGTGTCCGGCCGCCCTTCGGGGTTCCCGCGACCAACCTTGTCGAGGCAAGCCTGACGTGCTCAGCGAACGGGATTCATCAAGGAACCGACATGATTGTTTGCAACCCGAAGGCATATGAAACCGTGTGCCGAAGCGATCGAAGGTCCGTGCGCCAAGGCGAGATGGATCTGACGAATGATCTGGTCGCTCTAAGCCTGCGCGACGAGGTCGATCCGGGTCCAGACCCATCGCGGATACCGATTGCCGACGACGAGCTGGAGGCGCTGGCGCAGCGACTGCATCGCGAGGCCGAAGGAGAGGCGCTTTGGGTCTTCGCCTACGGTTCCCTGATATGGAAGCCGGATTTCGATGCCGTGGAGTCGCGCGTCGGCGCGATCAAGGGATGGCATCGCTCCTTCTGTCTTCGCATGACGCGCTGGAGAGGCTCCCTGGCGCAACCGGGGCTGATGCTCGCGTTGAAGAGGGGCGGATACTGCAAGGCGATCGTTTTCAGATTGAACGACGATGATCGCCTGGGTCAGATCAGGCGAATGCTGCGCCGCGAGATCGGCACGCTCAACGATGCCGCCGCCATACGGTGGATCCGGGTGCAGACGGACGAGGGTCCGGTGCGGGCTTTGGTCTTTTGGGCCGATCCGAAGGGGGCGCACGTCACCTCCAAACTATCGTTGGACGTGGTGGCTGCCATCCTGGCAAGGGCGTGCGGTCATAGAGGGTCCTGTGCCGAATATCTCTATCTCACCGTGAAGCATCTCGAGGCTCGGGGCATCCGGGATCTCAATCTCTGGAAACTTCAGACGCTCGTCGCAAACGAGCTCAGGGCGATCCACAAACTGGACAGCACGGCGATGGCTGTCCCTCCCGCCATTAGGGAGTCCGCGTGACGGCAGATATGCCGGCAATTGCGATGTGGTCGTGACGGGCTGCTGACGCCCGCTCCCGTCTTTTTCACGCGGCAGGGCTCCGGTCTTTCCTGTGATCCTCTTTATCACCTGGGGAAAGCAGGGCCGCGGGTGTATAACAAGAACATTCGATATTGGATCGGGCATCGGCATGCCCTAGATCAGGCTTGAAGAGAGCATGCATCAGCCGTCTTCCCGTACCTCCCGGGAAGGAGAAGGACACGCAATGATCTACGATGCCGTTATTGTGGGCTCCGGTTTTTCTGCCATCGCTACGGTTTGCAATCTCGTGGAACTGCTTCCCCAATCGGCATCAGTCGCTGTTATCGGCGATGATCCCGGCTTCGGGCGCGGCACTGCCTATCGCACCGAGCTGTATCTGCATCGTCTGAATGTGCCGGCCGGCCGGATGAGCCTGTTTCCGGACCGCCCGAACGCCTTCGTCGACTGGTTGCGGGAACATAAGCGACCCCTGGATGCCGGGGACTTCGCCTCCAGACAGGATTACGGCCTCTATATCCGCGACAGCCTGGCCGCTCTCCTGCGAAACAAGAAACCGCGCTGCCGGGTCGATTTCATCAAGGCGAAGGCGACCGGCTGTGTCGAGCGCTATGGTGGTGCGCTCGGCTTCCAGCTGGACAATGGCAATGAGATCGCCGGACGAAGCATAGTGCTTTGCCTGGGCGTCGGAAACGCCACGTTGCCGGTCGACCTCTCGCAATTGTCTGCCGACGCGCGGGCGCATATCGTCGAAAACCCATGGCGACTGTCCTGGCTCAGACGTGTCCAGACAGGCGACAGCGTTTGCATCCTCGGTTCGGGCCTGACGATGATCGATCAGGCCCTGGCCCTGTTCGCCCATGGTTTTACGGGACATGTGACCGTGTTGTCTCGTCGGGGGCTTGTTCCGCTTGCTCATGTCAGTCATCCGAAGCCGCCGATGGAGATCGACGTCGGAGCATTGCCCACGCAGCTGAGCGAACTCCTGCACGTCTTTCGCCACGAGAGCCGGCATGGCGACGACTGGCGCAGGCTCATGGACGGTCTGCGCCCGCAGACGCAAGCGCTCTGGAGCAGGCTGCCGGATGCCGAGCGGCGACGCTTTCTGCGTCATGCATTGCCCTGGTGGAACATCCATCGCCATCGCGTCGCGCCGGATGTATTCCTCAGGTTCGACGGCATGATTCAAAGCGGCCAGATTTCGGTTCGCGCCGGATACCTGCTGGATGTGGAGGGTGCCCGCCCGCTGACACTGCGCTATCGGCCGCGGGGAAAGAAGCTTGTCACATCCACACAGGCGGACTGGATCGTCAATTGTACCGGTATGGAGCGGGCGGGCATAGCACACTCACCGCTGCTGCAGGAAATGCGCCGTCAAGGTTTGATCGAAGCCGATCCGCTTGGCCTTGGCATCGTCGTCGACAAACAGTCGCGCATCCCGCGCTCGGAAGGTACCGATACGGTCATTTACGCAGTTGGGGCGCTCACCGCGGGCCAGTTCTGGGAAATCACGGCGGTGCCGGATATCCGCTTACAGGCGAGGAGCGTCGCTCAAGCCATAGCCGGGAAAGTCTGAGTTCCGGACCTGCTTTTTGCTGAGATCACGGTCGTCTGCCTGTTTGAAAGCAGCTGGAGCCGATCGGGCAGTTTCGGGAAAAAATATTCCACCCATGCGTATTCACGGGTATTTCCGTCTTTGCCTATAAAATACATGGACTTTATCTTCCCCGGTTATGGCTGTCGTGCTCATCGCCATGGTCTCCTCGTGCAATTTGCGGGCGGCCATGTCCTGTGTGGCCTGCGCTGAATCTGCAATACCGTCGGGAGTGATCCGTGACCGATCAGATCGTATCACCGGTTTTACCGGAGCTTGAAGAGGGCAGCGCCAGGCGCCCCTTGCCGCCACGCGTTCCGCATCTCGTCCGGTCGGATGCCGAAGCGCTGGAGATTGCGGATGGTCTCGCGGCCCGTTTTGCGGCGGGCGCCTCGCAGCGGGATCGCGAACGTCGCCTTCCCTGGGACGAGGTGGAGGCTTATACTGCAAGCGGGCTCGGCGGCATAACCGTTCCCAAGGAATTCGGCGGAGCCGACGTTTCCCATGTGACGCTTGCCAAGGTTTTCGAAATCCTGTGCGCCGCCGATCCGGCACTTGGACAGATCCCGCAGAACCAGTTCGGCGTGCTCGCCCTGCTGCGCGATGTCGGCTCCCGCGAGCAGAAGAGCCGTATCTACGGCGATATTCTGAGCGGCTATCGCATCGGCAATGCCGGGCCGGAGCGCGGGCAGAGGGCGGTCAATCACAGCACGACCCGTATTTCTCATTCGCCTTACGGGCCACGGTTGACGGGGCGGCGCTTCTATTCCACCGGTGCCATCTTCGCCCATTGGATTCCGACGCGCGCCGTCGACGACCAGGGACAGGCAGTGCAGGTCTGGGTTCGCTATGATGCCCCCGGCGTGCGCGTGATCGACGACTGGTCTTCCTTCGGTCAGCGGACCACGGCGAGCGGATCGGTCGAATTCGTCGATGTGCCTGTCGATAGGAATCTGATCTTTCCGGTCTGGTCCTACGTGAACAAGCCTGGTCTGGCTGGACCTGTCTCGCAGCTCATACAGGCCGCCATCGATTCCGGCATAGCCGTTGCGGCCATTGCCGATACCCTCGCATTTGTTCGCGATCATGCGCGGCCGTGGATGGATTCCGGTCTGCAATCGGCCTGCGAAGACCCGACCATCCTGCATGAAATCGGTGATCTGCACACCGAACTGCACGCGGCGCAGGCATTGCTCTACGAGGCGGGCGCGATCATCGACGAAGTTGCGCGGGCGCCCGTCACCGACGCCTCCAGTGCAAGGGCCTCCGTCGCCGTTGCCGAGGCCAAGATCCTGACGACGGAGATTGCCCTGCAAGCAACCGAGAAGCTCTTCGATCTTGCCGGCTCCGCTGCCACGCGCGCGTCCCACAACCTTGATCGGCACTGGCGCAATGCCCGTGTCCATACGCTTCACGATCCGGTTCGGTGGAAGTATCACCTGCTCGGCAATTATCAGCTCAACGGTGTATTCCCGAACCGTCATCAATGGAATTGATCGAGAAGACCATGACGAACACCGATCCTCATCCCGCAATCGAAGCCGCGCCGGCCCCGGCGGAGCGGCCAGATCTGATTGCGGATGACCGTCAGGCCATTCAGGTCGCGACCGAACTGGCGGCAACGTTTGCCGAGGGGAGCGCCGAACGCGACAGAGATCGCCTGCTGCCGTGGCGGGAGCTGGAAAGCTTCAGCCGCAGCGGCCTGTGGGGCATGACCGTTCCGCGCGCATTCGGCGGCGCCGGCGTTTCCACCGAAACCTTGGCCAGCGTCATTGCCATTATCGGCGCTGCCGACGGATCGTTGTCGCAAATTCCACAAAATCATTTTTATGCGATCGAGGTCCTGCGCGTCGGCGCGTCGGTTGAGCAGCAACGCTTCTTTTATGATCGGGTTCTGGCCGGCGAGCGTTTCGGCAACGCGCTGGCCGAAATCGGCAAGCGTGATTTCAAGCGACGTACACGGCTCCACCGGAAAGCCGGCGAATGGCGTGTCGACGGAAAGAAATTCTATTGCACCGGCGCCATATATGCGCACTGGATTCCGACTCTCGTCGTTGCCGAGGAAGAGGGGAGAGATGTGACCTATCTCGCCTTCGTGCCGCGAAACGCGCCCGGGGTCACCGTCATTGACGATTGGGACGGTTTCGGCCAACGGGTTACCGGCAGCGGCTCGGTCGAATTCGCGCAGGTGAAGGTGGAGCCGGAATGGATCGTGCCGTTCCAGGCCTCCTTCGAGCGACCGACGACGATCGGCCCGGTGGCGCAGATCATGCATGCGGCAATCGATCTCGGGATAGGGCAGGGCGCCTATCGGGAGACGTTGCGCTTCGTCCGCGAGCGGGCGCGGCCCTGGCTCGACTCCAGGGTCGAGCATGCGGCGGACGATCCCTTGACATTGCACCAGGTCGGCAATGTCTGGCTGCGTCTGCGCGCCGCCGAGGCACTGCTGAAGCGGGCGGGGAAAGAGACGGATGCCGCCCGCGCCGATATGACGGAAGACAGCGTGGCCCGGGCCTCGATCGCAGTCGCCGAAGCAAAGATCCTCGCGACCAAGGCCAGCCTGCTTGCCGCAAACAAGCTGTTCGAGCTTTCGGGCACGTCATCGACCTTTGCCGGCGACAATCTCGATCGCCACTGGCGCAACGCACGCACGCATACGCTTCATGACCCTGTACGGTGGAAATATCAGGCCGTCGGAGACTATTATCTCAACGGCAAGCGCCCGCCGCGTCATGGTGCGATCTGAATTGGAACGACAGGTAAAATGGTGACCAAGAAAAAGCAGATCCTGCTCAATGCATTCAACATGAACTGCGTGGGACATATCAATCACGGGCTATGGACGCATCCGCGCGATCAGTCCGACCGTTACAAGACGCTCGGCTACTGGACTTCGCTTGCCGCCACCTTGGAGCGCGGCCTGTTCGACGGCATATTCCTGGCCGACATTCTCGGCGTCTACGATGTTTACCAGGGCTCCGTCGATCTTACCTTGCGGGAATCCATTCAGCTGCCGGTCAACGATCCCTTGCTGCTTGTGCCTGCCATGGCGGCCGTGACGCAGCATCTTGGTTTCGGCGTAACCGTCAATGCCGGCGCGGATGCGCCATACGTTTTTGCAAGACGCATGTCGACGCTGGATCATCTGACCAGCGGGCGCATCGGCTGGAACATCGTCACCGGCTATCTCGATAGCGCCGCCCGGGGCCTGGGCCTCGATATGCAACTCGAGCATGATACCCGTTACGATCGGGCCGACGAATATCTCGAAGTACTCTACAAGCTTTGGGAGGGGAGCTGGGAAGACGGCGCTGTCCTCGTGGACAGGGAAAGGCGCATCTATGCCGATCCGGCAAAGGTCCATGCGATCGATCATGAAGGGAAATTCTATCGCTCGCGCGGCTACCACCTGGCGGAACCGTCGATCCAACGCACGCCGGTTCTCTATCAGGCAGGGACGTCCGGCAGGGGCAGGCAATTTGCCGCCCGCCACGCCGAATGCATCTTCATTGCCGCCGCCGACAAAAGCGCGGCGCGCGCGGCTGTCCGGTCCTTGCGCGAGGCGGTCGTTTCCGCCGGGCGAAGACCCGATGACGTGAAGATATTCCTCGGCATAACCGTCATTACGGACCGGTCGGCCGCCGCGGCGCAGGAAAAATACACCGAATACCTGCGCTATTCCAATCCCGAGGCGGGGCTGGCGCATTTTTCGGCTAGCACGGGCGTCGATTTTTCCCGGTACGACCTCGACGAGCCCATCGTCTACGGAACGTCCAACGCCAGCCAATCGGCAACGCAGACCGCGCAGCAGCGTGGCTGGACAAGGCGGCAATTGCTGCATGAGCTTGCCATCGGCGGCCGCTATCCCGTGATTGTCGGCGATGCGGCAACGGTTGCGGACGAGCTTGCGGCATGGGTCGCCGAGGGTGAGGTCGATGGCTTCAATCTCACCAGGACCGTGGCGCCGGAAGGCTTTGAGGATTTCATCGATATTGTCGTGCCCGCCCTGCAGGACCGTGGTCTTTACAAGACGTCCTATGCGGAAGGCTCGTTGCGACGAAAGATCTTCGATGAGAACGACCGGCTGCCCGAGCGTCACAGCGGCGCGTCCTATCGATATCGGTAGGCAATTCCTGCCATTTCGAGTGAAGGCCGCCGCTGCGGGTCGTGTCGCTTTTCACAGCCGATCTTCGCGGTTTGAGTGCGCTTCCGATCTAGCAAGGCAATGCGACTGGAGCCGGAGAGAGCGTCGTTCGGCTTGACAAATGCATCGTTTGATCCAACCATATGCGGATGAAAGCATCGCACTTCCATATTGCGTCCTGTCCGACGCATCGGCCGTTTCCCATCGCGGGAAACTGACCCCGGCTCGGCCCATGTCCCGAGTACGGGGCTTGTTTTTCATCCTGCATTTTTCTCCTTGACCGTCAGGAAAGCCAAGGCTTTCCGCAGTATTCGGTTAGCACCAGCGCGAGCACCATCATGTCAGCAAAACAGAAAGTCGGCCTCCATCAGGGCAAGCCCAATATCGTCATTTGCCATACGGATCGCGAGAGGTTGACGAAGCTTGCAGAAGCGATTTCCGATCGTTCACCTGATATTGCCGAGGAGCTGCTGGTCGAACTCGACAGAGCCAAAGTCGTGAAAGATGGAGGTCTGCCGGGAAATATCGTGCGGATGGGGTCGTCCGTGAAATATCGCTCGGATGACGGACAGGAGCGTCATGTATCGCTGGTCTATCCTGGCGAGGCAGACATTTCGCTTGGGAAGATTTCTATTCTCACCCCGATCGGGACAGCCTTGATCGGGCTTTCCGCCGGTCAGTCGATCGATTGGATCGCCCGCGACGAACGCAGCCACCACCTGACGGTCATAACCGTCGAAGCTCCGGATCCGGTGAGGAAAGGAGAGGCTTGACAGGCCCGTCGAAGGCACCTTCGCGTCTGCATGTTCCCGGCACGCTCAATCGGTGTGCACTCGCAATCGCTGTCTGGCGCCGCAATGCAATGATTATCCAGGCGCCAAAGCGTGTCGCGATCGTTCACGCTCGCTTCGGTCGCCTTTGCGCGGCATGTCTTAGATCGCAACCAGATGACTTGGAGATACGGTTCGATATTCGAGCGGTTTCGCCAAATAATCGACCGGCCGGATCGGGCTCTTCAACTCGTCGCTCGCAGCCATGCGCTTCTCGCGCCGGCGATCGGGATCCGGCACGGGAACGGCGGCCATCAGCTTCTTCGTGTAGTCATGTTGCGGGTTGCCGAAGACCGCCGCCCGCGGGCCGATCTCGACGATTTCGCCCAGATACATTACGGCGACGCGATGGCTGACGCGCTCCACCACCGCCATGTCGTGCGAGATGAACAGGAAGGAGAGGTTCAGTCTCTGCTGGAGATCGAGCATCAGGTTGATGACCTGCGCCTTGATCGATACGTCGAGCGCCGACACACTTTCGTCAGCGACGATCACCTTCGGCTCAAGCGCCAGCGCGCGGGCGATACAGATGCGCTGACGCTGGCCGCCGGAGAATTCGTGCGGATAGCGGCCGGCCATGTCCGGTGTCAGCCCCACCTTGCGCAGCATGTCGGCAACGACGTCCTTTGCCTGCGTGGCCGTTCCCATTCCGTGTTCGAGATAGGGTTCGGCAATTGCCTGGCCGACCGTCATGCGCGGGTTGAGTGAAGCGAACGGGTCCTGGAAGATCATCTGCACGGATTTGCGCATCTCGCGCATTTCGCGCTTGTTGAGCGAGAGCACGTCGCGGCCGCCGACGATGACGGAGCCGGATTGCGGCTCGATCAACCGCATGATGGCGCGGCCGGTGGTCGACTTGCCGCAACCGGATTCGCCAACGAGAGACAAGGTCTCGCCGGCAAAGAGATCGAAGGAAACATTCTCGACCGCGTGCACGCGGCCCTTCAGGCTGCCGAACAGACCCGAATGGATGTCGAAGCGCTTGGTGAGGTTCTTCACCTGGAGGACCGGCTTTTCCGTGGCCACCGTATCCGGGACTTCGACAGGCGTGTCGGATTCCCCCGTTGTCGTATTGACGACAGGAAAGCGCAGCGGCCGCTCGTATGCCTGCATCGAGCCGAGTACGGGCACGGCCGACAGCAGCGCGCGGGTATAGGGATGCTGGCCGCGATGGAAGATATCGGCCGTCGCGCCCGTCTCCACCTGCTCGCCGCGAAACATGACGACCGTGCGATCGGCGATTTCCGCGACCACCCCCATGTCGTGGGTGATGAACAGGACAGAGGTTCCTTCTTCTTCCTGCAGCATTTTGATGAGGTCGAGAATCTGGCCCTGGATCGTGACGTCGAGCGCCGTCGTCGGTTCGTCCGCGATCAGCAGTCTCGGTTTCGACGCCAAGGCCATGGCGATCATCACGCGCTGGCGCATGCCGCCGGAAAAGCGGTGCGGATATTCGTTGAAGCGCGAGGCGGCCGACGGGATCCGGACCTTCTCCAGCAGCCGGATCGTTTCCGCTTTGGCGTCCGCGGGCGACATGTCCTTGTGGCAGAGCAGCGCCTCGGAAATCTGATCGCCGATCGTGAAGAGCGGATTGAGTGATGTCATCGGTTCCTGGAAGATCATCGAGACATCGTTGCCGCGCACCTTGCGCATCTCGTGCTCGGGAAGCGAAAGCAGGTTGCGGCCGCCGAGCATGATCTTGCCCTCGATGCGGCTTGAATCGCTCTGCAGCAACCGCATGATCGAAAGCGAGGTCACGCTCTTGCCCGAGCCGCTTTCACCGACGATCGCTAGCGTCTCTGCCGGAGAGACCGAGAAGGAAACATTTCGCACGACCGGCTTCCATTCGCCGTCCACCAGGAACGAGGTGGTGAGGTTCTCGACGGAGAGAACCGGTTCGGCAGCCTCTATGGTCTTTACCTGCGATGTGCTCATCTTTGTTCCTTTCTTTCGGTCCGCCTCACCGATCAATCCGGCCAATTCAGCACACCGTCGAAGCGATGCCTGCTGCGGTTCTCGATCGGCGTTGCAATGATCTCGTTGGATGCGCGCGCCTTGTCGAGTTCTTCGCCGAGGCGGGTCGCCACGATCGTTTCCTGACCGGGATGCAGGTTGCATGGATCGAGATAGAAATAGTGGTGCTCCACCTCATGGTCCCGAACGATGACGGGTGGATTGCCGCGGCCGAGCGCGGCGGCAAGGTCCCAGGCGCTGATATGCGCTTCCGGGGCCGAGATGACGACGCGAAGACGGTCGAGCGGGTTGTTGGTCGGATCCGGCTCGATCAAGGCGGTGACGCCGGGGCGGCCATCCAGAGTTCGCTTCCACAAATTCAGATAGCCGGTTTCGCGTTCGCGGATGCCTGAATGGTCGCGCTTTTCCCATGCTTCCAACGCCGCCATGACACCATAGACGCTTTCCTTGCCGACCTTCATGCCTCGGCCGATGCCCATATTCTGAAGGAAGGCATTGCGGACCAGCTCCTTCTTTCCGGTGACGATGCCGGAGGTCGGGCCGCCAAGGAACTTATGGCCGGAATAGAGTACGATATCGGCGCCCTGAGCCAGGAAAAGCTTCAGATCATATTCCGAAGCCGCATCGACGATGACCGGTACGCCCTTGGCATGGGCTATCTCCACGAATTCGGTCAGATGCAGCAGGCCATAATTCACCACATGATGCGACACGACATAGACGGCTGCCGCGGTTTTCTCCGTTATGGCGTTTTCCATGTGGAAACGGTGCGTCGACGTCGCCTGGCCGACCAGCACGGTCTTGCCGCCGGCAAGGCGGATCGCCTGGTCGACGGGCGCGCCATAGCTCACCACATGGCCCATCTGCAGGATGACTTCGTTCTTTTCCGACGCGACGTCGGGCAATTTCTCGATGGCGAGCAGGTTGTTGCTGGTGATGGCGCCGGCGACCGCGAGGCTGATGCCCGAGGAGCAGGATGCCGTCACGAAGCCCGCTTCACCGCCCGTCAGACGCGCGATGACGGCGCTTGCCTTGCGCTGGAGGTCATTGATTTCCACGAACTGCGGCAAGATCGCCGTCATGGCCGCAATGGCTTCGGGAACGACGATCGACGCGCCAAGGCTCGTCATCGTGCCGGATACGTTGATGACGGGCCTCAGACCGATTTTGGTACGGATATCATCGGACATTCTGTCTCTCCAAAGTGACGGCAGGCTGCTGATTGTCATCGACAGTTATGCCATAGTAATGTAATAGCTTGTCAAAATTCCATGAGGAGCGTTGATTTGGACGCCAAGACTCTATCGCCAGCCCCTCCCGAAGATGCCGCTTCCACGAGCGAGATCAAAGGCGCGCGTCGCTCGCGCGTAAGCGGCATCGACCGCGCGCTGCAGGTCATTGATTATCTCTACGAAACCGGTGCGCCGGCCGGAGCCTATGCGATTGCCAAGGCGGTGAAGGCACCCCTTTCGACCGTTTACGTCATCATCGACGATCTGGTGGAAAAGAACATGCTCGGCCGCAACGCCGACGGTACGGTCTGGCTGGGCGCCCGCCTTTATCATTACGGGCTTGCCTATGCGCGGTCGCTGGATTTCATGAGTGTCGCGACCCGCGAAATGCACGACCTCTGCCAACAGGCGGGGGAGACGGTTCAAGTCTGCGGCCGCGATGGCGATCATATGCTGGTGCTTGCCATGGCGGACGGGCCAAGCCATTTCCAGGTCACCTCCCGCGTCGGCACCCGCGTGCCATTGAACTGGACGGCATCCGGCCGGCTTCTGGTCGGCCACCTGCCGGAGAAGGAGAGGGTCGAGCTTTTCAAGCGCTGCGCGCGCACGTCCCCAACCGGCCGCGCCGAGATCGATGCCCGTGTGCTCTCGGACTCTGCGGGCAAGGCGTTTAACGAGCGCCTGTCGATCCAGGTGGCCGAGTCCGATTATGCGGTTGCCTGCATCGCCTCGCCGGTCGTCGACCGCAATGGCCAATGTGTCGCGACCATTTCGATTGTGCTGCCGGAACAGAAGGTCTTTTCCGACGGCAACCACTATGGACAGCAGGTGCGCGCTGCTGCCGAGCAGATCGAAACGTTGATGGGCTGGCGCAATCACTGACCTTGTTCTCCTCAGTCGTTGAGCGAGACGATCGCCTCGATCTCGACGGTGATGTTGCCGGGTAGCGATCCGAAGCCGACGGCCGAGCGCGCATGTTGACCCGCCTCGCCGAAGACCTCGATGAACAGGTCCGAGCAGCCATTGATGACGCTTGGATGATCCTCGAAGTGCGGAACGGCGTTGACCATGCCGAGCAGCTTCACCACCCGCTTCACCCGGGAAAGGTTGCCGAGTGCTTCATGCATGACGGCCAGGAGGTTGATGCCCGTGAGCCGGGCGTGCTGATAGGCACGATCAACGCCGACGTCTCCGCCGACCTTGCCGGCGTGGAGACGGCCGTCCAGCTCCCGTGGCCCTTGACCCGATAGATACAGCACATTGCCTTCACGAACATGGGTCACGAAATTGGCGATCGGCGGCGGCGGCGGCGGAAGCTCGATACCGAGCGCGGCCAGTCGCTCATAGGGTGTTTGCGCTGCGGAGGCGACCTGTATTGGAGACGTGTTCACGGATGCTCCTGCCATGCGATTGGAGTGTTTCAACTAGCGCCACGAGTAGCCGTGGCTGTGGCGGACGAGTTTGCGGGCGCGGGGAATATAGCGGGAGGCTGTGATCGCCTCGGCTCCGATGATCGAATGGCGCGGCTCGAACAGCTTCTGCAGGCGCGAGACGTCACCGTTGGAATCGGTCGCCTCAAGGTCCGCATCCACCAGGTCGAAGATGGTGAAATCTGCCCGTTCGCCGACCGCCAGCCGATTTGCCATCGAAAGCTTGATGACCGAGGCCGGTGCATGCGTGACCGCCTCCACCACCTTGTCGAACGGCATGCCGACCGAGAGCAGTTTGGACATGGTGGTCGCGAGATCCCAGACCGGGAAGTTCATGGAGTGGCCGTGCAGGTCCGTCGAGATCGAGTAGGGCAGCAGGCCACGCCTGATCGCCGCTTCCGCAACCTTGAAGGAGAAAGAGGCACCTCCGTGGCCGATATCGAGCCGAATGCCTTCGCCGGCGCAGCGTTCGGCGAGATTGTAGAGATCCTCATCTTCCATGATGCTGGAACCGGCCTTGCCGTTGAAGCAATGTGTGACGACATCGCCGGGGCCGAGAATTTCAAGCACCTCGTCATAGAGCGCCGGCGGCTCGCCGACATGCACCATCATCGGAACCTTCAGGATCTTGGCGATTTTCTTGCCGAGCTTGACGGGTGTCACGCCCCAGGATCCGGTGATCACATGACTGGCGCGGACCTTGATGCCGACGATATGCTCACTGTTCTGCGCGTAGCATTCGAGGATGCGGTCGAGGTCGATGTCCCTGATATCGCGCAGTTCCGGGACACGATTGCAGGCGACGAGGCCGATCGAACCGAGATTGAGGAAAGCCTTGATGCGTTCCCTGGATGGTTCGATGATATATTCGCGAAACCCATGAAAATTGGCTTCGCCGGCCGAACCCGCATCGACAAGGGTGGTGACGCCACGTTCGGCGCCGCACTCGGATGGGCGGATCGAAATGTCCGTGCCGCCATGCCAGATATGGACATGCAGGTCGATCCAGCCGGGAGAAATCCAGGCACTTTTGCCGTCGATGCGCTCGACGTCGGCGGGGGCGGCGAGCTGCGAGCCGGTGGCGGCAATCCTGCCGTCGGCGTCGACCAGAATGTCGATCACGCCGGCCGGTGTGTCGCTGCCGAAAGCCATGGGCTTCACATTGGTGAGGAGGAGCGGCTTGCCCGCTTTTTCACCGGTCATTTACAGGTCCTTTCGAAGTCTTGGATCGAGCATGTCCCGCAGGCCGTCGCCGACCATTTGCAGCGACAGCACGGAGAGGATGATGGCGAAGCCGGGGAAATAGGTCATCCAGTCGGCCTGGCCGATATACTGGCGGCCGGCGGCGATCATCGTTCCCCAGGTCGGGATTTCGGGGCTGACGCCGAGGCCGAGGAACGAGAGCCCGGCTTCGGCAAGCATTGCGCTGGCGAAAAGAAACGAGCCCTGCACCAGGATCGGTGAAAGGAGATTTCGCAGGATGTGCCGCGTCATGATATGGAATGTCGAGATGCCAAGGGCTCTTGCCGCTTCCACGTAGGGGAGCTCGCGGATGACCAGCGTCGAGGCCCGGACAATGCGCGCAAGTCGCGGCGAATAGACGATCGACAGCGCGACGATGACCGTCGTCAGAGAGGGGCCGAGGGCAGCGACGAGCGCAATGGCAAGCAGAATGTCGGGAAACGCCATCATCGCGTCGATCAATCGGGCGATCGGCGTGTCGAGCTTCTGGAAGAAGCCAGCGAGCAGGCCAAGCGTGACGCCGATTACCGCCGACAGCGCCACGACCGCCGCTCCCACGAGCAGCGACAGACGCCCGGCATAGATGGTGCGAGAGAAGACGTCGCGGCCGAATTCGTCGGTGCCGAACCAGTAGACCTGGCTCGGTGGCTTCAGTCTGTTGACGATCGAGAGTTTCGAGGGCGAATAGGGCGCGATCCACGGTGCCAGGACGGCAAGCAGCACGAAGATCGTCAGCACAAGGAGACCGACGGCGACGGTCTTGCGCTTCAGCAGGCGACGAAGGAATTTGCTGCGCTCGCCCCGCGCCCGCTTCGGTGTATCGGTGACAATATCGGCCATCAGTAGCGTACCCTCGGATCAACCAGCAGGTAGAGCATGTCGATCACAAAATTGATCAGGACGTAGAGGCCCGCGATGACGAGCAGGGCACCCTGGATCACCGGATAATCGCGGCGCAGCACCGCGGAGACGACGAGGCTTCCGACGCCCGGCAAGCCGAACACGGTCTCGGTGACGACCGCGCCGGAAATCAGTACCGCGGCTGTGAGGCCGAGAACGGTGAGAATGGGAATGAGCGCATTCTTCAGCGCATGCTTCAGGATGACGCGGCGCTCGGCAAGCCCCTTGGCGCGGGCGGTGCGGATATAGTCGTCTCCGAGCACATCAAGCATCGATGCGCGGGTGAAGCGCAGGATCAGCGCCGAGGAGACGAGGCCGAGCGCGAATGCGGGAAGCGTCAGATGATACATGCGGTCCAGGAAGCTTGCGCCCGGTCCGCCATAGCCGGATACCGGAAACATCCCCAGCCTTACTGCGAAGAACTGCATGAGGATCAGGCCGAGCCAGAAGCTTGGAATGCTCGCCGCCAGCATGCCGATCGTCATCGAAAGCTGGTCAATGAATGATCCACGCCGATAGGCTGCATAGATGCCGATCGGCAGCGCGATGACACCCGCAATGAGAAGCGAGAACAGTGTGAGGAAAAAGGTTGGCTCGGCGCGCTCAAGCAGTGCGGAACCGACCGGAATGTTGAGGAAGATCGACTGACCGAGATCGCCCTTCAGCAGCTGGCCGATATAGAACACGTATTGAACGAAGATGGACTGGTCGAGGCCGAGCCGAATTCGCAAGTCTGCAATATCCTGGGCGGTCGCGTCCGGGCCGAGCATGACGGCGGCCGGGTCGCCGGGCGTCACGCGCACGATCACGAAGACGATCGTCACGACGAGAAACATCACGACGATCATGCCTGCCAGGCGTTGAAGGATGTAGCGTATCATTCGTTCGGTTCCCGGGCCCGCAAACGGACAGGATCTGAGGCGGGCGCCGGCCACGGCCGGCGCCCGAACGTCTCGAAATGGCTTACTTCTTGATCGATGCGTTCCAGAAATAGGGCCACGGCGCCGGGTCGACGCCCTGAAGCTTGGTGGAGATCGCCGCAACGGCGTTGAAATCGCCGATCTTCATCATGGGCGCTTCGTCATAGATGGTCTTTTGAACGTTCGCCCAAAGCTCGACACGCTTTTTCGGATCGACCTCCGTGTTGAACGCGTCGACCGCGGCCTTGCTCGCGGGCGTGTTCCACCAGCCGGGCGAGCTTGCCGAAAGCGTGCCAATCAGGGCGGGTTCGGGCAGGAAGGGGCTGTGGGTGATGTAGATGTCCCACAATGCCTTGTCGGCGCGGCGCTGGGTGAGCGTCGCCCAATCGACCACCTGAAGATCGACCTGGAAGCCCGCAAGCTTCAGATATTCGGCGGCGACTTGCGCCATCTTGTAGTGGAACTCGTATTGGCGGCTGGTCAGGATGCGGATCGGTTCGCCGTTGTAGCCTGCGGCCTTGGCGGCTGCGGCGGCACCCTCCGTATCGGCGACGTTGTAGTTGCCTTTGACGCCGGCATCCGTGCTCCATGCATAGGGAGCGGGATACAGGTTGCCGTCAAGCGTATAGAAGTCCGTGCTGCCGAAGGCCGCTGCGAGCATGTCCTCCATGCTGAGAGCCTGCCGGATCGCCTTGCGGATCGCGACATTCTTCGCGATGCCGTCAGCTGTATTGAAGACGAAGACCGGATAACCGAAAGGCTTTAGAAGCAGCGGCTGCGTCGCCGAAGCGGATTTCAGCTTGTCGAAGGATTCGACCGGAAGAGAGTCGATATAGTCGTACTGGCCCGAAATGGCCGCCTCGACGCGCGTATTGGCGTCCGGGACCGGAACGAAGCGGATTTCATCGAGATATTGATGGCGCGCACCGCCGTAACCGTTGCTTTCTCCGTCGCGTGACTTGTAGCCATCGAAGCGGACGAGCTGGATATACTGGTCAGGCTTGCGCTCCTTCAGCATGTAGGGACCGGTGCCGATGAAGTCGGTCATCGTGTCAGCCTGCTTGCTGGCGGGGATGATGATGGCGGCGGAGTTATTAAAGGCAAGCAGCGAGGTGAGAGGGGCGTAAGGCTGCTTCAGCTTGATGACGACGGTGGCCGGATCCGCGGCGGCGATCGAGTCGATAAAGCCGCCCGCCTGCTTGCCACGCGATGCCAGCTTGATCCAGCGGTTGAGCGAGGCGACGACGTCGTTGGACGTCATGACACTGCCGTCGTGGAACTTGATGCCCGTCCTGAGCTTGATCGTATAGGTCTTACCGTCGGCGCTGATCTCGGGCAGGCTTTCGGCAAGAAGCGGCGTGGCGTTCCAGTTCTTGTCGAACGTATAGAGCGTCTCGAAGATATGTTGCGTGACGATGCCGACAAGATCGGCGGTTGAGGTCATCGGATCGAGCGTCGGCGGCTCTCCGATCGTTGCCACGTTTATGACGCCACCTTTTTCCTGGGCCATCAATAGTGAAGGAGCTGCAATCAGGGCAGCGGCAATCAGGAATCCGACTTTCAGATTCATCGAGTCTCTCCCATTTATGTTCCACAATTATGTTATATAAGCTTTTATAGAAGAATACAGGACGTGCGCTGCGTGTCAATGGTTCAGCAGATAGGTGAAAAACGCGCATGGGCCAGAGGAGCGGTTCGATCACGCCTTTGAAGGCGTCGCGGACAGCCAGGCTTCTCGCGCACGGGTATTTGGGCCAGAACTCGAGACCAATTGTGACCGACGTCCGACCGGGCAATCGTGGATCGGGATCCCCTGCCAATTCGACGCGTCGCGAAAATAGCGCTTGCGTGCCCATTATAATTAGGTAAGTTGCCTAATAAATGGATCGAGGCGCATGATTGCTGGAATTGATATCGGTGGAACCAAAACGCAGCTCGTCGTCGAGGCGGGCAGCGAGACGATGGGCGAGAGGGTCCTCCACACCGCCGAATGGCGGGCCCGCGTCGATCACGATGCGGATGCGCAAGCGCTTGTTTCGCTGCTGGTCGCAACGGCCGGCGCGGCGCCGGCGGTCACTGTGGTCGGCGCGCATGGATGCGACAGCGACGACGATCGGCTTGCCCTGCAGCGGAGACTGGCCCGGCACCTGCCCGGCACGGTTCTCGTTCTCAACGACTCCGAGTTGCTGCTGCCGGCAGCAGGCAAGGTCAGCGGCATCTCCGTCATCAGCGGCACCGGTTCGATTGCGGTCTCCCGTGACGCTTTGCGGAGGATGATCGCCTCGGGCGGCTGGGGCTGGTATCTCGGTGACGAAGGAAGTGCGAGCGGCCTTGTCCGCGAAGCTGCCCGCATCATTCGCTTTGCGCTCGATCAGGGCGAGGCGCTTGATCCGCTCGGGCGGAACTTCATCGAAGCCCTTGCCGTCTCATCGCCCATCGAGATTGGACGGACGCTCGGCGAGATCGGATCGGCGGCTGGAATAGGCCGGTTTGCACCCCTGGTATTCGAAGCGGCTGACGCAGGCTCGATTTACGCCGACAGGGTCATCGCCGCGGCCGGCGCCTCGCTTGCCGTGCTCGCCGCGCAATTGATCCAGCGCGGAGCACCGCGGGGCGATGTCGTAACCGGAGGCGGGGTCATTGTCCGGCAGCCGCGGCTGTTTGCAGCGTTCAAATCCGCCCTGAACGACCGCCTGCCGGACCTGACGCTTACCCTTCTCAGCGAGCCACCCGTAACGGGCGCGATGGCGTTGGCCCGCAAACTCAGGCTTGGCGACCTGCCGGCGACGTTGCCCCTGCCGCACATCGACGGCGAATTGAGAACTGCCGGTGATTGGAGAGCCGCATGACGTCCCAGAAGATCATTCCCGCGCAAAACTGGGGGCAGCGTGTGGTCGCGGTCCTGCTGATCGCGGTCGTCGCGCTGCTTGCATTCATGGTCGGCACAAGCCGTCATATCGCCTGGTCGGCCGTGCCGCAGTATATTCTCGACGACACGATCCTGGACGGGATCAGGCTGACGATTCTGTTCACCGTTCTGTCGATGATTATCAGCGTCGTCGCCGGTGCGATCCTTGCCACGATGCGGCTCGCGTCCAATCCGGTACTGTCAGGCTTTGCAAGTCTCTATATCTGGTTCTTTCGCGGCACGCCGCTGCTGGTCCAGATCATCTTCTGGTTCAATATCCAGCTCTTCATTCCGAGCATCGATATCGGATCCATCCATATCGATACCAATTCGATCGTTACGGCGTTCGTCGCGGCTCTCCTCGCCCTCAGCCTCAATGAAGCGGCCTACATGGCGGAGATCATCCGCGGCGGACTGCTCGCCGTCGATAGCGGCCAGCACGAGGCTGCTAAGGCGCTCGGTTACACGCCAGCCCAGTCGATGCTGCGCATTGTCTTTCCCCAGGCGCTTCGCGTCATCATCCCGCCGATCGGCAATCAGACGATCTCGATGCTGAAGACCACGTCGCTTGTCTCCGTCGTGGCGGCGCAGGATCTTCTGACGCGAGCGCAGAACATCTACGCCCGGAACTTCCTGATCATCGAGCTGCTGATCGTCGCCAGCATCTGGTATCTCGTCATGACCACGGTCGCCTCCGCCATCCAGCTCGTCATCGAACGCCGGCTTGGAAAGTCAACAAACCAGGCGCCCGGCCTTCTGCAAGGCGCATTGCGCCTCATGCGCGCCGAAGGGAGAAACGGATGAGCGCCCCTATGACATCCTCCGCGGCAAAGCCCATCGTCGAGGCGGTCGACGTCCAGAAATCGTTTGGTCCGCTCGAAGTGCTGAAGGGTATCAATCTCTCCGTCGGCAAGGGCGAGGTCGTATGCCTGCTCGGCCCGTCGGGGAGCGGAAAATCCACCTTCCTTCGATGCATCAACCATCTGGAGCGTATGACGAGAGGCCGAATTCTCGTCGATGGCCAGTTGATCGGCTATCACGAGCGCGGTGACGCGTTGCATGAGATGAGTGGCAAGGAACTTGCCGTCCAACGTCGCGACATCGGAATGGTGTTCCAGCGCTTCAACCTTTTTGCCCATCAGGACGTGCTGACGAACATTTCGCAGCCTCCGATTCTCAATCGCGGAAAATCGCGCGAGGAGGCCGTCGCCCGGGCGAGGGAACTGCTGAAGATGGTGGATCTCGAGGGCCGGGGCAGCGCCTATCCCTATCAGCTTTCCGGCGGCCAGCAGCAGCGCGTGGCGATCGCCCGGGCGCTGGCGATGAACCCGAAACTGATGCTCTTCGACGAGCCGACGTCCGCACTCGATCCCGAGCTTGTCGGTGAGGTCCTGAGCGTGATGCGCAAGCTCGCCGCGGACGGCATGACGATGATCGTGGTGACCCATGAGCTTTCCTTCGCCCGCGATGTCGCCGACCGGATCGTGTTCATGGATCAGGGCGTCGTCGTGGAGGAGGGGCCGGCGCGCGACGTGCTCGACAATCCAAGGCAGGAAAGAACCCAGGCGTTTTTGAGACGGATGCACTGACCGGCAGGCTCCGCAATGAGGCCGCACGTCCTTTACGTGCACCAGGAAAAAAGGGGAATACCAATGACAGGGAAGACCAGACTGACAATCATGTTCGCCGCGGTGACGATGCTGGCAAGTTCCACGGCATGGGCCGCCGGCGTCGACCAGAAACTGCACGATCTGCTGCCCGAAAAGATCATATCGGCCGGCGAGATCAAGGTCGGCACGGAGCCGCAGACGCCGCCCTATGATTTTTATGGGGAAGACAACAAGACGATCATCGGCCTCGAGCGCGAGCTTCGCGATGAGATGGGTGTTCGTCTCGGGGTGAAGTTTACCGATGTGCCGGCGCAATTTGCCAGCATCATTCCGGGCATTCAGGCCGGTCGCTTCGATATGGGCATGTCCGCCTTCGGCGATTTTGCCGAGCGCGAAAAGATCGTCGATGTCGTCAACTACATGCTTGAGGGCACCAGCATCATCGTGCTGGATGGCAATCCGAAGGGCGTTCACAAGCTGAAGGATGCGTGCGGGCTCAATGCGGGCGCGGTCCAGGGCTCGATCCCGCTGCAGCTTCTCGACAAGCAGAAGACGCTGTGCCCGGCCGACAAGCCGCTCAACGTCATGCAGTTTCCGTCGAACGATCAGATCAAGATCGCGTTGCAGAGCGGTCGCGTCGATCTTTCCATGGATACGACGGGTGTCGCCGCCTATAGCCTCCAGCATCAGCCTGAAGGCAACAAGAAGCTCGAGCTTGTCACCGGGACGCAATATGCGGTCGGCTACCAGGCGATGCTCGTCAGCAAGGAAGATCCGAAACTGCGCGATGCGCTTGCGGCGACCATGCAGTCGATGATTGCCGATGGCTCCTACGCCAAGATTTTCGAAAAATGGGGCCTTGGCGAAAACAAGCTCGACAAGGTCACCATCAATGATGCCGCGCGCTTTGCCGACTACATGAAGCTGGACTGAGATCCGGCAAATCCCTCGGCGGCCGCGATCCAGGCGGCCGCCGATTTCTTTCAAACATATGGGAATGAACATGACAGACAGAGTGCCCTACCGCGAAGCGATCGCATTGCAGCCCGCTGCCCTCAACACATGCTTCCATTCCGTCTCCAAGCGGCTGGAATCGCTCGACCTCGAACCCGTGACGCGTGGACCCACGGTTCTTGTCGGTATCGGCGCCAGCCTCTATGCGGCGGTGGTCGCTGCGGCCCAGATGCGCGCCCAGGGCCTGCGGGCCTTCGCCTTGCCGGGCACCGATCTCTACGATCCGTCGATCGATCTGGGAGAGGCCTATATTGCCTTCTCCGCCTCCGGACGCAGCGAGGAGCCCGCGCGCGCCATGGAGCTTCGTCCCAATGCTCATTCCTACGGCATCGCCAAGGCGGACGGCACGCCGATTTCCCGCGTGGTCAAGCATATGATCGCAACCGAGAGCGGCGCGGACAGCGGTCCGAATACGACAAGCTACCTTGGATCGCTGCTGAGCGCAGCCCTGCTTGCCGACAAGGCCGGTCGCTCGTCTGGAACGAACTGGAGTGAAATTTCGGGTCGCGCGGAGGCTGTCCTGAAGCAGACGCGCGCCCAGGCCGACAAGGCCGCCAGGCTGCTGGCCGGCAAGAAGTCCATCGATTGCGTTGGTGCGGGCACGGCTCTGGGCACTGCCGGTTACGCAGCGCTCCTCGTGCGCGAGGCGGCGCGCGTCGCGGCCCAGGACTGGGATACGCTGAACTTTCTCCACGGACCGATGGAGCCGAACGATAGGGACAGCGGCGTGCTGCTGTTCGGCAATGGCCGTGAAACCAAGCTTGCGAAGGATCTCGCCGGCTTCGGCATTCCTTCGGTTCTCGTGACCGCACGGACCGATGTCGCCGATGCAGACAATCTCGTCGTCATCCATGTGCCCGCCTTCTCCGAGGGGATTGGCGATGCCATCCTGCAGGCTATCCCTGCGCAGTTGCTGATTGCGACCCTCTCCGAGGACGCAGGCCTGCCGGTGTGCGAATTCCGCTACCGCCAGACGGACACCAAGCGCGATCTTTGAATTCCGCTCAGATGCTGATCTGGTCCGCCGTCAGCGCACTGGGATAGAGGAAGGCCGTCTTTCCTTCCTCTCCCAACAGCCTTGCCATTGCGAAGTCGATGGCGAGGCGTACCGCGCCAAGAACCGTTGCCTGATTTGACAACTGGCCATTGACCACTTCGACCGGCCAGCACAATTCCTTCACGACATCCCTGACCCCAGCCAGCAGCTGCGGGTTTTGCCCGACGCCGCCACCAAGCACGATCAGTTGCGGATCGAGTACGCTGACGCAGGCAGCAGCCAGGTTTCCGACATCACGGGCATGTTGCTCGATGATGGCGCGCGCAGTGGGAGACTGCTCCACGCGGGCAAAGAGTTCGCTGGTGCTTTTGGGCGGCGTGCCTTCATCGTCCGGCCATCTTGCGGCGGCACGTTCGAGAAGTGCCGCGGACCCCATGTAGGTTTCCACCTGTTGCCATCTCGGCTGCTCACGCTCGGACCAGGGGAAGGGCAGGTGGCCAATCTCGCCCGCGCCCCCCTTGAAGCCGCGAAAGAGGCGCCCCTCCAGCACGATGCCCATGCCGGTTTTCACGCCGATCTGCATATAGATCGCAAAGGAATAGTGCTTTGCCGATCCCTCGTGATACTCTGCAAGTGCCGCGCAGTTGACGTTGTTCTCAAGCAGCACCGGCGCACCATAGGCGGATTGCAGCCGCTCGAGAACGGGGATCAGGGTCTCGCGCCCGAACATTCTTTCCAGCGACGCCGAGATGATATTCGGCAGGGCAATTGCGATTGCGCGCAACGGCGTCGATCGCGCTTCGAACTGCGAAAACAACCGCGCGACAACCTCCTCGATCAAGAGGAAACGTTCATCGGCGGACTTGTCGGTGAACGGCATTTCCACGGCGCCGAGCGTTGCTCCGTCGAGGCCGCGCGCGATGGCATTGATATGGGTCGTCCCGCAATCGATGCCCATAACGAAGCCCGCCTTCGGGCCGAGGCCGTAGGTGACTGACGTTCGCCCGACCGAGCCGCGATTGATGCCGGCCGGCGCAAGCAGATCGTAGCGTTCAAGCTCGCTCACGGCCGCTGACATGGTCGGCTTGGAAAACATGAGCGCCGCGCTCAATTGCGGTCTTGTGGCGGGACCGCTGCTCGCAATCGTCCGCAGCACCGCCCGCGCGCTTTCCGTCAGCGGCGGCGCGTCAATTTCGGTCTGTTGCCAAGCTGTACTCAAAGGACACCCGGGGCGGTGAAGTCATTCGTAAAGCTCCCTTACCATCGGCTTGGCGGAATTGACAGCCGGATCCCATTGAAAAATATCGATCCGATCGGACGGGCCCGCGCCTCATCCGATCAGATGGCGGTAAAGCCGTTGTCGACGAAGAGATGGACGCCGTTGACGAAGTTGGACTCGTCCGAGGCAAGATAGAGGGCGGCTCGCGCCACGTCCTCGGGCTCGCCGATCCGCCCTTGCTGCGCGGCGATGGCGGCATCCGAGACGTCGATGCCGAGGGCCTGCAACTCCGCCACCTCGCGCAGTCCGTGCGGCGTGCGGATGAAGCCGGGGCAGACGGCGTTGCAACGAATATTGCGATCGCGGAATTCGACGGCGATGGCGCGGGCGAACATGTGAACCGCCCCCTTCGTCGTATCGTAGAGCACCTCCATCGGCGTTGCCGCAACCGCGGAGATCGACGAGGTGCAGACGATGGAGCCGCCGCCGGCGGCGATCATGCCCGGCAGCACGGCCCTGGTCATCAGGAACATCGAGCGCACGTTGACGCCGTGCAGCCATTCCCATTCATCGAGAGTCGTTTCGAGAAACGGTTTGATGACGATGGTGCCCGCGTGATTGAAGAGGACGGTCACGGCGCCGAAACGGTCTTCGATGCCTTTGACCGCCGAATTGACGGCCGCTTCGTCCGAAACATCGGCAACCCAGTGGTCGGCGATGCCGCCGGCATCGCGGATCGCGCGTACGGTCTCCGCCGCCGCATCGCCGTTGCGATCGATGATCGCGACCTTCGCGCCTTCCGCCGCGAACAGGCGCGACGCCGCACCACCCATTCCAGTGGCGCCGCCTGAGATGATGGCAATCTTGCCCTTGAGCCTATCCGTCACGCATTTCCCCCCCCGTTTGCCATTGTCCATCGGCGAAACTATCGCGGAAAATGCGCTTGGTTTTTCCGCGAAGCAAGAACAATCAATGGCATGACGTCAACTTCAAGCCGGCCCGGATTTTCCTGCGTCTGCCGGAATATCCGCCCGGCCGACCGCCGATCAGTTCGGATCGATCCGTTTGCCGTCCGGCGCAAACAGATGCAGTTTGTCGGGATCGGCCTGAACATGGCACTCACGGTCGAGAGCGATATTCGAGCGGCCGGCAACACGGAAGATGATGGTCTGGCCGTCCGCCAGCGCCCCATAGACATAGCTCTCGGCCCCCACCAGCTCGACAGCCTGCACCCGGACCTTCGCGCCAAAGGAGCCGGCTTGCTCCGCATCGGCAAGATGAAGGTCCTCCGGCCGGATTCCGATCGTCATCGAGCCGGCGGCGGCGCTGATATTCGACGGCATCGTAATGCCGGATTCCGCATTGACCTTGATCAGGTTCATCGAGGGCGAGCCGATGAACGAGGCCACGAAGGTCGTCGCCGGCTTTTCATAGAGGTCGATCGGGCTGCCCATCTGTTCGATCCGGCCGCCGTTGAGAACAACCAGCTTGTCGGCAAGCGTCATGGCTTCCATCTGGTCATGCGTGACATAGACGCTGGTCGTTGCCAGCGAGCGCTGCAGGCGCTTGATTTCCACCCGCATCTGCACGCGCAACTTCGCATCGAGGTTGGAAAGAGGTTCGTCGAACAGGAAGGCAGCCGGCTCGCGAACGATGGCGCGGCCCATCGCGACGCGCTGACGCTGCCCGCCGGAGAGCTGGCGCGGCTTGCGATCGAGAAAGGGCTCGATCTCGAGCGATCGCGCCGCGGATTGGATGCGCTGTTCTATCTCGGCCTTGGGAACATTCCGGTTCTTCAGGCCGTAGGCGAGATTCTGCCGCACAGACATGTGCGGATAAAGCGCGTAGTTCTGGAAGACCATGGCGATGTCGCGGTCGGAGGGCTCCAGGCGATTGACGACGCGGTCGCCGATGGCGATTTCGCCGGACGTGATGGCTTCGAGGCCGGCGATCATGCGCAAGAGCGTGGACTTGCCGCAGCCGGATGGGCCGACGAGCACCACGAGTTCGCCGTCGTCGATGTCCAGCGAGACGCCTTTGATGACCTCGATGTTGCCGCCATAGGTCTTGCGCACGTCTTTCAAGCTGATCTTGCTCATTACTTCTCCGTCTCCACAAGTCCTTTGACGAACCAGCGCTGCATCAGCACCACGACGACAATGGGGGGAATGATTGCGAGGATTGCCGTCACCATGACGAAGTTCCACGGGGTCGCCGCATCCGCGAAATCCACCATCTTCCTCAATCCGATGATGATGGTCGTCATGTGGGCATCGTTGGTGACGAGCAGGGGCCACAAATATTGCGTCCAGCCATAGATGAAGAGAATGACGAAGAGGGCGGCTATATTGGTGCGCGACAATGGCAGCAGGATATCCCGCATGAAGCGGAACGGGCCGGCATTGTCGATGCGTGCCGCCTCCACCAGCTCCCCCGGGATCGTCAGGAAGAATTGCCGGAAGAGGAAGGTTGCCGTTGCCGACGCCATCAGCGGAAGCGTCAGCCCGGCGTAGGTATCGATCATGCCGAGATCGACGACGACCTTGTATGTCGGAAGAATGCGCACTTCGACCGGCAGCATCAAGGTGACGAAGATCATCCAGAAGAAGACCATGCGCAGCGGAAAGCGAAAGAAGACGATGGCAAATGCGGAGAGAAAGGAAATGGCGATCTTGCCGACGGCGATGACGACGGCGACCACAAATGTATTCCAGAGCATCCGCTCGAGGCTGACGCCAACGACACGCTCGACTCCGCCGAAAAGAGCATCCCCATAGTTTGAGAGGAATTGGTTGCCCGGCAGAAGCGAGATCGGCGGTCGCAGGATATCGGCTGTCGTCAAGGTGGAGGCGACGAAGGTGTAGTAGATCGGAAACGCGACGACGATGATGCCGACAATGAGCATCAGGTGGCCAAGGAGGTTGGCGATGGGACGCTGTTCTATCATTGGCCGGCCTCACGCATAATGGACTCGCCGCTCGATGAAGCGGAACTGGAAGGCAGTCAGCGCGATGACGATGACCATCAGGATGACGGATTGCGCCGCCGAGGAGCCGAGGTTGAGATTGACGAAGCCGTCATTGTAGACCTTGTAGACGAGGGTCTCTGTCGCCTTGGCGGGGCCGCCGCCGGTCACGGCATGAATGATGCCGAACGTATCGAAGAAGGCGTAGACGGTGTTGACGACGAGCAGGAAGAAGGTCGTCGGCGCAAGCAGCGGAAAGACGATCGTCCAGAAGCGCCGGTTGCCTCGGGCGCCATCGATCGCGGCGGCTTCGATCAGCGACTTCGGGATGGCCTGCAGGCCCGCGACGAAGAAAAGGAAATTGTAGCTGATCTGCTTCCAGGCGGCCGCCACCACGACCAATGCCATGGCCTGGTTGCCGTTCAGGAGCGGATCCCAGGGGATGCCGTTGCGTCGCAGCAGGTAGGCAAAGGTTCCCATCGCGGGATTGAACATGAACAGGAACAGCATACCGGCGACGGCCGGCGCGATGGCATAGGGCCAGATGAGAAGCGTCCGATAGAAGCCCTGGCCGCGCACGACCTTGTCGGATGCCGTGGCGAGCCCAAGCGCGACGATCATCGACAATGCCGCCGTCAAAAGGCTGAAAATTAACGTCACTTGCAAGGAGTGGAGATAGGTCTCCTCCGACAGGATGGCCTTGAAGTTCGAAAGGCCGACGAAGCCGCTCTTCAGGCCGAACGGGTCCTCGCGCTGGGTCGATTGATAGAGCGCCTGGCTTGCCGGCCAGAAGAAGAACACGATCGTCAGTGCGATCTGCGGGGCAAGCAGGATGTAGGGAAGGATCTTGTTGGGAAAGACGACACGTTGCAAGACGGCCTCCATTGACCATGCAGGAAGCGCCCGCAGCCGTGCCGCGGACGCTCCGCCGGTTCAGTTGCCGATGGCTTGCTGGATCGCGGCGTTGCCGCGTTCGACGGCCTTGTCAAGTGCCGTCTTGGCGTCCTGCTTGCCGGCGAGCATCGCCTCGAACTCCTCGTTCATGATGTCGCGCACCTGCGGCAGGTTGACGAGCCGGACACCTTTGGAGTTTTCCGTCGGCGCCTTGCCCATCATCTGCAGGATCGGCGTCTCCCGGCCGGGGTTCTTGTCGTAGAAGCCGGATTTCTTGGTGTCCTCATAGGCGGCCATCGTCACCGGCATGTAGCCGGAAACCTGATGCAGGCGAGCCTGGATCTTGGTCTGGGAGAGGAAGTGGAAGAATTGGGCCACGCCCTTGTATTCCGCATCGGTCTTGCCGGCGAAAACCCAGAGGCTTGCGCCACCGGGTATCGTGTTTTGCGGCCCGTGTCCCTCATAATAAGGAAGCTGGCCGATGCCGTAGTTGATGCCGGCCTTGACGATGTCGCCGAGACCGCCGGACGATTCCGTCAGGATCGCGCATTCGCCCGACGTGAAGAGCTGCTTGGCTTCCGACGTGCGGCCGCCGTAGCGGAAGGTGCCGTCCTTGGCGAGATCGGCAATTGCCTGGAAGTGCTGGACGAAGAGGGGGGAGTTGAATTCGAGCTTGACGTCCGTGCCGCCGAGGCCGTTTTCGTTCGTGCCGTAGGCGACGTTGTTCCAGGCCGCAAGGTTTTCAGTCTGGATCCACGTCAGCCAGGTCGAGGTGAAGCCGCAGGGCGCAGCACCGCTCGCCTTGATCTTCTTGGCGGCGTCGAAGACTTCGGGCCAGGTCTTCGGCGGGTTTTCCGGATCGAGGCCGGCCTTCTTGAAGCTGTCCTTGTTGTAGAAGAGGATCGGGGAGGACGAGTTGTAGGGAAAGGACAGCATCGTGCCGTCCGGCTTGGAATAGTAGGAAACGATACCGGGCAGATATTCCGATTTGTCGAAGGTGTAGCCACCCTTCTTCAGCACGTCCGCCGCCGGCATGATCGCACCTTCCGCTCCCATCATGACGCCGCTGCCGGCATCGAAAACCTGCAGGATCGCCGGTGCCTGTTTCGCACGGAAGGCGGCGATGCCGGCGTTCAAGGCTTCCGGATAGGAGCCCTTGAAGACGGGCACGATCTTGTAGTCGTTTTGGCTCTCGTTGAATTCCTTCGCAAGCTGCTCGACGACCTCGTTATTGGCGCCGGCCATGGCATGCCACCATTGCAGCTCGGTTGCTGCAAGCGCGTGCGTCGCGCCCGCGATCGACATGGTCGCCGCCGCCAGGTGGATTGCAAAAGCTCGAATGGACATATATCCTCCCTCATTGAATTTATTGGCGTAAATGCAGTCTCGCTTCGTTTCCGCCGATCCCGAACCCTCCTCCGGTCCGCAATTGGCATTGTCTGGAATGTCACATCGTCATGGCGCCCGCTTTGCAAGCGCGTTCAATGTACTGTAGCGCCTGCTGCCCATCTGTCCAGACGTTGGCAAGGATTTTATAAGCCAGCTACTCTTCCGGCCTGTCGATCGTGCCGGATGCGCAAGCCGCAGAAAGAGGGGAAACCTTGGAGATCACGGTCATCCGTGGTCGCTCGAAGCGATGGAGATCTTCCGGCATATAAATGCATGAAGCGACCAGAGTCCGGTCGCTTCAATCGGGTCGGGCGTATGGGCAAGGCTTTGGCTAGGTCGTCCGGTGCGAACGAAGCCGGCATTTTGCACGCTGGCGCCTCGAACGGGAGTTATCGGGAACCGCAAGGGCGCCTATTCATCAGAAGCGGAATGGACGCCGCGCATTCAAGATGCGCGTGCTGACGGCATCGCCCCGATCGGAAATGCCCGGTCGTATGCGATGTTGAAGAAGAACGCGTAGACCAGGTAAAAGGCGACGATCGCGATATCCATCGCCAGCGCGGTCACCAGGCTGATCCCGAGATACCAGGCGATAAACGGAATGAGCATGACGATCAGGCCGGCTTCGAACAGGGCGGTGTGGGCGAGACGGATGGGTATGGTCTTCCGCACGCTGCCCTTGAGGCGCAGCATGGCCTTGTCGAATCCGACATTGAAAATGAAATTCCACACCGTCGCCGTCGTGGCGGAGATGATGCCGACAATACCCATGTGTTCAACGGGCTGATCGAACAGCAACGCAGCGCCCGGCGTGAAGACCGCCAGACCGATGAGTTCGAACATGACCGCATGTCGGATGCGGTCTTTGAAGGTACGCATTTCGATGTCCTCTGTTGTTGTTGTCGATCGCGGTTCTATCTGATATTCACCATAGGTAAAGTTAGATAGTATCTGGAATTCGGATAGATGACGGTTTCGCTCGAACAATTGGAGGCTTTCACCACCGCCGCCGAAGCTGGCTCCTTTTCGGCGGCTGCGCGGCATTTGCGCAAAGCGCAGTCGGCGGTCAGCCTGCTTGTCTCGACGCTGGAGGACGATCTCGGCGTCAAGCTTTTCAGCAGGGCGACCAGGAATCCGATATTGACCGACGCTGGCCGGCGGCTGTTGCCGGAGGCCAGGTTGCTTCTCGACCGCCGTGAACATCTGATCGGTGTTGCGAGAAGCTTCGAGGAGCATGTCGAGACCCGGCTTGCCGTCGCCATCGATGAGCTTTACCCCGAACCATCGACCGGGGCGCTGTTTGCAGCCTTTGCCGAACGCTTCCCGCATGTGGAGCTTGAATTGCTGTTTCCGCCGACCAGGGATGTTGTCGGGCTGGTTCTCGGCGGCAAGGCCGATCTCGGCGTGATGTGGCGGCAGGAAGACCTGCCGCCGACGCTGGGTTTCCACACAATCGGCTGGGTGCCTCTCATTCTGGTGTGTGGTCGCGACCATCCCCTGGCGCAGTCCCCCGTGACATGGGAGGAGCTTAAGCGCCATCGTCAGATCATGGTGACAAAGCGCAGCGACGGCATGGAGACGCATCGCCTGCGCGTGGCCGCCGAGGTGTGGTGGGTCGAAAGCCATTGGGTCATCCTGCAGATCCTGCAGCAAGGCATAGGCTGGGCGCTGATCCCCGCGCATATTCTGGAAAACTCGCCGCTGGCTCCGAACCTGGCAACGCCGCAGCTTCAATTCGACGAGGGTGCCCATCCTGTCGCGCTGGAGCTCGTGTGGCACAAACAACGCCCGGCCGGCCCTGCGGGCAAATGGCTTCGCGAGCAGTTCGCGGCAAGCGGAATAGACTATCGAAAGCCCGACGAGGGCTAGGATGGCGATGGCCGCAACGGCGGGCTCCGACGCTACATGCTCACTGTCTTCGCTGTCGAATTCACATGATCGCCGGCGCCCATCATTTCCACCTATTTGCTATTGCAGATAGGACGAGTCGAAGTCGGCCAGATGCTCCAGCTTGTCGAAATCGAGAAGCTCTACCCAGCCATCGTGAAATGTCATGGCATTCAGCTCGCGCAGATGCCTGAGAACACGATTGAAATGAACGGCTGTCAAACCCAGGGCGTCGGCAATCAGCGACTGGGTCAGAGGGCATTCATATGCCGTCTTCATGTCGGGATGTGCAGTGCTCAATCTCGAGCCGAGTTCGAGAAAGAAGTGAGCCGTCCTGTTGACAGGTCGCCGCCGACCGACGTCAACCAGATGCTGGCTGACGATAGCCTCATCTCGAAACGCCAGCCAAAGAATCGCCATGGCGAGGCAGCTATTAGAGCGAAGAGCGGCAAGCAGGCTTTCGATATCTATCTCGCCGACTTCAATGCGTGTTACAGCACAAAGATTGTCATCGGCATCGGGGATCAAAAGCCGTCGAATACCGATGAGATCGCCTGGCACATGAAAATTGATGATCTGCCGTGTCCCATTGCGCAACAGTGCATAGGAACATGACCATCCCGATTGGAGCAGATACGCATTCTGGCCCTGTTGATCTTCATGGATAAGATCGCTCCCTTTCGTGAAGACGCGCTTTCGCATCACAAGCGCATCGAGAACTCCCATGGTCTTGGTCAGACAATCCATATGCAGAGCAGGATGGCCCATGCTCCTGTTCGTAGACAGCGAAGGATGGTTGAATTGATGTGCAGGTGAAAATGGATCATGTGGCATGAGAAGTGCCTTCAAGGTTCGATGCCGAGACACTACCCCCTTGCAGGAAATATTATACCTGGTCGCATTATTCTAAAACTAAACTCGGGTTAATGATTGCAAGAAGGTAAGCCGCGCGCCCAATCATGAGCCGATGGCTTCTGCAATATTTACAAGATATTAGGCTAAAGACCATCGATCTCCAGCAGTTGACATCACGAGCGCGCACTTCTTGATGAAGCAATTGTGATAATATTTTTCAAAGTATTGATACTCTCTATTGCAGCACAATACACAGAAATTCGATGGCACATAAGAACGGCCATCAGCCCATGCCGACCCGGCGATATCCGTGGGCGAAATTCCCTATCGAGAACAAAAGCTAAGCGGCAATAGTCGTTGCCGCCGGTGACGACACGAGACGGCGATATCATGACCTCCGCGACCGGCGATGATGTGCCCGATGGTCGGCAGGTACATCAACGATGAGCATCTTCCTGGTGCCCGGTACGACCCGAAGGCGTGGATGCATTGATTAGGATTATATCGACGCATCACGAAGCGGCTCAGATTGAGGCATGCGGGTGCTTGTACAAGCAGCTGCACTTCGGAAACTCAAGATCATGCCTGTTCGGAAGAACCGGCAATCGCTCCTGATGGAGATTGAAATGTTCAAGACACCCAAGTCAACGATCGTGTTCGCCGTTCTGGGAACGACCTTTGCCGCTCTCGCGGCCTCGTCTGTTCCCAGCTTTGCCGCATCGACCTGCGCGGGAGATCTGCGGCTCACCAGAACGGAGTTGCGCGATACGCCGAACGGTCAGCAAAAAAGCGAAGCCATGGGACTTTATTCTGCTGCGATGAACGCGCACGACAATGGCCAGGAAGGCCGCTGCCTGGGAGATATCAATCGCGCCGACGCGGTACTGACCGCTGCCTCCGATCCTTCCCCGTCCATGTATCCCTTCGACCCCGGCAATGTTGGCGTGGACCCTCCCTCCACTCCTGCGCATCATCATGGTGACCATGGAGAACACGGCCACGGGCACGATCACGGGCGGCACTAGACTTTCGTCCTGCCGGATAGATGCAAGCGAATTGCGCTCCACCCGCGATGGGAGTCGCGGGTGGTGGCTTCTCATGGCTTAGGTCTGTTCATGGGCTCGATAGGTCTGGGCCCCCATACCAAAAGACGAATGCGGATATCGCGTCATCCAGCCATGCTCGGTCGACCGCCGACGGGCGGCCATTCGCCTGGGACATGTCAAATCAATGGCTGCCGGCGGCGCGAATTGTTGCCAATCGGCAACATAGTGTAACAAAACATGATTTTTATATTCATGTTTTATCCGACCGCAAACCAAGTCGCTGAAAGCAAAAACAATAGGTTACCGCACCATTTCCGCGCGGCGAGATCATGCTTCACCCGTTCCATAGAATGAATCCAATCTATAGCGATTGCGGAGGCAACACGGTCTTTGTAATGGCTGATCGGACGCATGGCGGAAGATCGCGGGGGTATGTCGGGTTTGCGATGACGAGTTGGGGCAGCAAGATCGGGCGGCTTTTTGTTGAGCATCACCGGCGGTTGGAAACCCTGGTGCGTAGAAGCGTTCGCAATCGCGAGACGGCGGCCGATATCGTACAGGATGTCTTCGTCCGTGCTCTCGCGGCGGGGCCAAGGGCAACTGCCGAGGACGATCGCAATGTGCTCTATGCGGCAGCCAGGAATGCGGCCATCGAACATCACCGGCGCGAACATAGAAGGGCCGAGATAATCTCCGGCGTCCTGCCGGAGCAGATGCACTCCTCCACCTCATCGACGGAAGCAGGCCTCGAGGCGCGGCAAGCGCTTTCCGCGCTCGACGAGGCGCTGGCCGCACTGTCGCCGAAGTGCAGGGATATTTTTCTGATGCGCCGCGTGGACGGGCTTTCGAACAAGGAAATCGCTCGCCTGCAGGGAATTTCCATCAACAGCGTCGAAAAGCATATCGCGCGAGCCCTGCGCCATTGCCAGGCGAGCCTTGCCGATCACATCCGGGAAGAGAACTGAAATCCTGTCATTGTGAGACACGGCATTTCACCCGTCGCCCGTTCTCCTTTATAGAGATGGCGCGCGCTTTCGGTGCGCCATGACTGCGCGTTCTACGAGGAGAGATGACGAGCGACGAACCGACGGAAGAGCAGCGCGACCAGGCGGCTCTATGGCTGGCAAAGCGGACGGGGGGCTCCTTCGGAGCAAGCGACGCCCGAAAGCTGGATGACTGGCTCAATGCCGACCGCCGTCACCGGCGAGCGTTCGATGATTTGCGCGTTCTCTATGCCCAGTTGGAACTGCCGGCCCAGCGTCTTGCGGCAAGGACCATGTTTCGTCGCAAACTCGCCCTGGGTTTGCGTCCCCGTCTGGGCTGGCTCATTCCGCCGGCCGCTGCGATCGCCGTATTCCTCGGTTTCTGTTGGCTCAATCCGTCTCTGGTCGAGAACTGGCAGGCCGATATCGTCACGCATCAGGAAATTGTTTCGGACATTACGCTGCCCGACGGCTCGCTTGCCCGCCTTGGTGCGGATACGGCTGTCGGATTGGATTTCAGGGACGGCCGGCGGCGTGTCCGGTTGTTGCGCGGCGAAGCCTATTTCGAGGTGCGGCATGGGGTGCCGGGAACCTTCACAGTCATCACCAGAGGCGATGAGGTGCGCGATATCGGCACCAAATTCAACGTCGATATGGGCATTGCGGAAACCGACGTGGTCGTCTCGGAGGGCGCCGTTGCCGTCATCGGCAGCAATGACAGCGTGCCGGTCATCTTGCGCGAGGGCAATGAGACCACGCTTGCCGGCGGTCGCGTGGGTAAGATCGCACCCACCGATACCAGCCTCGCTCTTTCCTGGATGAGCGGGCGTCTGGTCGTTCAAGGGGCGCGCGTGGCCGATGTCGTGCGCGCGCTGGAGCGGCATTCGCCCCGGCCGATCGTGGTTCGCGGCCGGCTGGCCGATCGCAGGATATCCGGCACCTTCCCGCTGACCGATGTCGATGCATCGCTGGAGACCATAGCGCAGGCGGTCAACGCCACTCTTACGCGCGTACCTTCGCTGCTGACTGTTCTCTACTGAGACAAAAATAGCCGGCGACGGCATTTTTCTTGGTTGGACAGACACGGCATGTGCTCCGTCACCCGTTTCACCAATGAGGGGCCGCTCGATGGCCGCGTTGGCAAGGGTTGATCAAGGAGTAGATAATGGCAGGGCGCGCAGGCGGAGCTAAGGGACGCAATCTTGGCAGGCTGATGGCCACAACGGCGTTGCTGATGGCGGGAGTGATTCCGGTTGCCGCACAGCAGGATGCAAAAGCCAGCCGCCCCGGCGTTTCGGCATTGGCCTATCGCTTCGATATTCCCGCAAAGCCGCTCGCGGCTGCCATCGCAGATGTCGGGGCGGTCAGCGGCTGGCGCATCGCCTATGGCTTCAGCCTGCCGGCGGGCAGCCGTTCCGCTCCCCTGAGCGGCACGATGTCCGCGCCGGAGGCGATCGGCAGATTGCTTGCCGGAACGGGTATCAGCTACCGGGTCGCCGGCAACCAGTCCATCGTGCTCAGCGATCCGAAGCAACCCGTTACCGCTGCGGGCGCCGATGGCGCGACCGCGCTGGCGCCGATCGTGGTGCAAGGCCAGCAAACTGGCGCGACGACCGAGGGAAGCAATTCCTATCGCGCCGAATCCGTAACCATCGCCGGCAAGATACCGGTTCCGATTCGGGAGATTCCGAATTCCGTCTCCGTCATTACCCGCCAGCGGATTGCCGATCAGAATCTGAACACCGTCGAGGATACGCTGCGGCAGACCACCGGCGTCACGGCCACGCCCTACGGCGACGGCACTTCCTATTTCAACGCCCGTGGCTACAATCTCGATGCGCAATATGATGGCATGCCCGTGCCGGGAGGCGTCCAGTATCTGGCGCAGTTCGACATGTCGATCTACGATCGCGTCGAGATTCTTCGCGGCCCCGCCGGATTGCTGCAGGGATCGGGAAGCCCGGCAGGTGCGGCAAACTTCGTCCGCCGCATGCCGCTCGATCATTTTGCGGTCTCCACCGACACGCAGATCGGGTCCTGGAACTTCAAGCGTCAGACGGTCGACGTGACCGGGCCGTTCAACAGCGACGGCACTGCCCGCGGCCGCTTGATCGTTACCGGCCAGGATCGCGATTTCTTCTATGACGACGCGGGCGAATGGCACGGCACGGCCTATGGCGCGCTGCAATTCGACCTTACGGACAAGACGACCTTGAGCTTGTCCGGCGCCTATCAAAAGCAGAGATTTTCACCATTCGACTACGGTCAATCACGCTACACCGACGGTTCGTACCTGAATGCGCCCAGATCGGCGTTCTTTGGCGCCGACTGGAGCTATAACAATTTCGAGACCAGCGAACTCTATGCGAACCTCAAGCATGAGTTCGACAATGGCTGGACGTCCAACACGACGCTGATGTATCGCGACATGCGCAACGACAGCACCTATGCCTACATGTACGACGGCGTCGATCCCGCCACCAACGAGGCCGCATATGCCGTGCAGGGAGGGCCGATCCATAAACAGTGGTTCGGCATCGACACCAATGTCTCCGGATCTTTCGACTTCCTGGGGCATGAGAGCCAGCTGCTGCTCGGCGCGAACTATGCCTATCGCACCTCGCGTTCGGAGGGCGGCTTTGTCGACGCCGGCGTCTTCAACATCTACTCCGCGCCCTCGACCGTGCCGGAGCTGGACGTTCCCTATGCCTTCGGAGATCAGTCCCGATCCAACGAATCCGGCGTTTATGGCCAGACGAGGCTGAAGTTGCTCGATCCGCTGACCGTCGTGCTCGGCGGGCGGTTCAGCTTCTACAGCAACGAAAATCGCTCGCTGGTGCCGACAACGACCGACTGGGCATCGGATCCCAGCGTCAACGGCAAATTCACGCCCTATGCCGGCGTCGTCTACGACCTGACCGACAACTATTCCGTCTATGCCAGCTACTCCGACATTTTCCAGCCGCAAACGGAGACGACAGTAACCGGAGGCGGGCTCCAGCCGCGCGTCGGCGAGCAGTATGAGGTCGGCGTCAAGGGTGTCTTCCTCGATGGCGGTCTGACGGCGACATTGGCCGCCTTCAACATCAACGACAATCACCGCGCCGTCGCCGATCCTTCGAACCCGCTCTATTCCGTCTCTGCCGGGAAGGCGCGCAGCCGCGGCATCGAGGCGGAAGTAACTGGCGAAGTTTTCACCGGCCTCAACCTGACCGCCGGCTACACCTACCTGCAGACAAAGTTTCTTTCCGATCCGGATTACCAGGGCCTGGTGCTGGATCCCGAAGAGCCGCGGCACACATTCAAGCTCTGGAGCAAATATACCTTCCAGGATGACAGCTCGCTCGACGGCGTGAGCCTTGGGGCAGGCATGCGCGCCTACAGCAGTTCGGACCGTGGCGCCGGCACCGGCATCGATGTCGGGCATCAAGGCGGCTATGCCGTCTTCGACGCGCAGGTCGGCTACAAGATCAACGACCATGCCGAGGCCAGCCTCATGGTCAAGAATATCTTCGACCGGACCTACTTCGATCGCATCCCGACCCGGTATTTCGGCATATATGGCGAACCGCGCAGCTTCATGGTCAGCCTGAAAACCCATTGGTAGGCAGATGCGGGCCGATTGCGATCCGCTTGGCCAGAAACTGACCCGGCGGCGCCTGCTGGCGCTGCTGGGCGGATCGCTTATTGCCTCCGGGGCGGGGAGCGGACTGGCCGGGGCGGAAGGTGCGCCTCCCAGGATGGCAGTTCTGGATTGGGCGCTGGCGGCAACGGCGTTGGCATTGGGTGGCGACGTCATCGGCGTACCTGCCATCGACTACTATAGCCGGTCCGTCGTCGAGCCGCCGATGCCGGATGATGTCGTCGATGTCGGTCTGCTGTTCACGCCGAATTTCGAGCTGCTGGATCAGCTTTCTCCCGATCTCATCGTCATTCCGCCGGCGCTGCGCATCGGCGAGCCGTTCCTGCAAAGGATCGCCGCGACGCGAGTGGTCGATCTTGCTCGCGACGGCGACGCAACCATCGCGGCGGCGATAGAGGGAACAGGGCATCTGGCGGAAGTCATCGACCGCCAATCGGCGTGGGTTAAACTGCGGTCCGACATGGAGCGTCAATTGCAGGATGCGGCAGCGCAGCTGGCGCGATGGCGCGACCGTCCGCTCTGGATTGCAACATCGGCGGACGACAGACACCTGACGGTCTTCGGGCCGGGAAGTCTCTTTGCCGATATCCTGAACAGGCTTGGTCTCGTCAACGCCCAGAAGGAGAGCGGCTTCTGGCGCGGGCAGGCGACCGTCGGCCTCGAGCGCATCGCCGCCGTTCCCGAGGCGGGCCTTGTCCTGATCGATGCCGATGGCAGCAACTCCGTATCGCTGCCGGGAAGCGACAGCGTGTTCTGGCAAGCGCTCCCTGTTGTGCGCGAAGGCCGCGTTTTTCGCCTGCCGCCCGTCATGGAGAATGGCGGCGTCCCGGCGGTGATGCGTTTCTCCAGGCTGCTTGCCGCCGGCTTGAATGGCGGAGGCGGCTGACATGACCCACGTCCGCCATCCGCTCCGGCTCGTTTCGATAGGCCTTCTGCTCGCGTCCCTCTCCCTTGCGTTCAGCCTCTACGGCGCATCGCAGACCCTGGATCCGCATTTGTGGTGGCAGGCGGCGCGCGCGCCGGACCTTCATTCCATCCCGCAACTGACGTTGCACTACAGTTTTTTGCCGAGGATTGCCGCCGCCGTTCTCGTTGGTGCCGGACTGGCGCTTGCCGGCGTCCTCATGCAGCTGATCCTGCGCAATCCCGCCGCCGAACCGGCGACGCTCGGCGTGGCGGCGGGTGCCTTTCTTGCGTTGAGTCTGGCGACGCTTTGGGCACCGTCTGTCATCCATGCCGGCAGAACCGGCCTCGCATTTGCCGGCGGCGCATTGGCCGGCCTTCTGGTGTTCGGACTGGCCTGGCGGAGCCGCTTCGCAGCGCAGGTCCTGCTTCTTGCCGGCCTGATGACGAGCCTTTATGCCGGCGCCATAAACACGCTGCTGATCATGCTGAACGGCGGCCTCATCAAGCTTTTCATCTGGGGCAGCGGCTCGCTGGCGATGCAGGATTGGAGCATCGTCCTCTATCTGTTGCCGCGCTTGCTGCCGGCCTGTCTTCTGAGCCTGCTGCTCATACGGCCGATTGCGGTGCTCATCATTTCCGACGAGGCCGCCGCCAGTCTCGGCGTCTCCCCATGGATGATCCGTCTGGCCGGACTTTCCCTTGCGGTCTGGATCGCGTCGGTCTGCGTGGCGGGCGTCGGCGTCATCGGTTTCGTCGGTCTTGCCGCGCCGGAAATCGTCCGCCGATGCGGCTATCAGCGTGTTCATGAACAGCTTTTGGCGGCCCCGATCTTCGGCGCGCTGTTGCTTTGGCTGACGGATCAGGTCTTCCAGCTGCTGCCGACCGCTTCGGAAATCCCGGCGGGTGCGGCCACGGCCTTTCTGGGGGCGCCCCTGCTGCTCTGGCTGGTTGCGCGCCGCAAGCAGATAAGGCCGATCATCGCAACGCAGATAGCCGCCTCGTCGGATCGCGTTCGTGCTCAAGGCCCGATGCTGGCCGTCATCCTCGCAGTGGCAGTGGCCGCAGTCTGCCTGTCGTTCCTGATCGGCCGCGGGCTGCACGGCTGGACATTCACCGGTCTCTCTTCGCCCGAGGCCACCTTGTTCTGGCGCGGTCCCCGCATGGCGGCTGCCGCCGCCGCCGCGGTTCTGATGGCCATTGCCGGCTGCATCGTCCAGCGCCTGACATCAAATCCCTTGGCAAGCCCGGAGCTTCTCGGCGTGAGCTCGGGTTCCGCGCTCGGCGTGATCGTGGCGCTCCTCATTCCCGGAACGGGCACCGCCATGTCTTTTTCGCTCAGCATGGCGGGCGGGGGCGCAATCCTTTTCCTGCTTTTGCTGTTCGGTCATCGCAAGGCCTTTGCGCCGCATGATCTCTTCATGTTCGGCATTGCGCTCACGACCTGGGTGAGTGCCTTCGTATCGCTTCTGCTCGCCAGCGGCGATCCGCGCATGTTCGACCTGTTGCGATGGTTGAACGGCTCGACCTTTCTTGCAAGGCCGATCGACGCCATCGTCCTCTGTGGCTGTGCCGTCCTGGCACTCGCCTTGCTGCCATTCTTTTCCCGCTGGTTGACGCTGCTTCCGCTGGGGTCGAGCACGCCGGCGGCGCTCGGCATGCCGCTCACCCGCGGCAGAGGCCTGCTCCTTGCCTTTTCATGTATTCTGGTGGGCTTGTCCGTGCTGATGATCGGACCGCTCAGCTTCGTCGGGCTGATGGCGCCGCACACCGCCAGGATGCTGGGCTTCCGGCGACCCATGATGGAAATGGCCGCCGCCTCGGCAATCGGCGCCGTCGTCATGATACTTGCGGACTGGCTCGGCCGCATTCTGCTGTTTCCGAACCAGATCCCCGCCGGATTGATCGCGACACTGATCGCGGCGCCCTATCTCTTCGTGCTGATGACAAGGCGCTCCTGACCTGCGGATATCGCTGATTGCCACACCCGCCGCCGAGTGCCGACCAAACCTCGGACTTCGACGCGCGCTTTGCACCGTCGGGATCGAATTGGATCCGTCATACGTAAGGTGAGCCCGCTATTGCGGCTTTCAGGCCGGTCGTTCCCTTTTCGACAATGGCGAGAAAGGCGGCCTTCGCTTCCTCCGTATCGCGATTCCGTCGAAAGGTTCCGTGAGCCTGAAGGAAGGCTACGGTCCATGTTGCCAGGAGCAGATTGGCCGCCAGATGGGCATCGGGATCCGTGGCATCCCGCCCTGCGCTTTCGCACAGCGCCATCGCTATGACCTGCGCCAGTTCGTCCCGTATCGCCCTGGCTCGCGCCTTCAGGCTCTGGCTGGCCTCGATCGTTTCCACAAAGCCTTGGCTCCGGGCGGAGAATTCCACGTAAGGGCTCTGAGCGGCGACCAGCCGGTGAGCGAGCAGGCGTAGCACTTCGACCGGAGCAATGCGGGGATCGCGCTTCAGCAGCGCTTCGCGCAGGATCTCGCGACCCTCTTCGTCGCGGTCGAAGAACATGTCCTCCTTGCGGGGAAAGTGATTGAAGACCGTCATCCGCCCGACGTCGGCTGCCGCGGCGATCTCATCCACGGTCACATGATCGAAACCCCGCTCCAGGAACAGGCGCGTGGCGGCGTTGGAGATGCTTTGCCGCGTGGCAAGTCGCTTACGGGATTGGCGGTCTGATGACATTGACTTTCGGCTCCTGATGGCGCATGAATAAATGTACTGAGTACATATTTATATCAAGTATATGGAAAAACCAATGGAAAATCAAGTCGATGTTGTCGTCGTCGGTGCCGGCCCGGTCGGGTTGCTGACCGCGATCGAGCTGACCCTGGGCGGAGCGCGCGTCCTTGTGCTTGAACGTCTGGCAGCTCCCAGCATGGCCATGAAGGCTCTGGGGATGGGGCCTGTTGGAATAGAGGTATTGCAGCGTCGCGGGATGTCCGCAGCCATCGCCGCGGCGGAGGCGCGCGGGTTCGAGGCGATGAAGCCGTTTATCGCGCAGAGCGGATCGGACGTGCGTGGGAGAGGGTCCAGGTTCAGCGGCCATTTCGCAGGCCTGTCTCTTATCCGCAAAGACGCGCAGAAAGAGCCGGAGCGACGCGCCTGCCCGGTGGATCAGCATGGCGTCGAAGCCATGCTGGCCGAGCGCGTGCTGTCTCTTGGGATAGAACTGCGCCGGGAATGCAGCGTGACCGGTTTCGCCCAGCATGCAGAAGGCGTCGACGTGGAATGGGTCTCTCCGGCAGGGAAGGGACATATTCGCTGCTCCTACCTCATCGGCTGCGACGGGGGGCGTAGCCTCGTCTGAGAGCGGCGGTGCAAAAACCTACCACGGTAGCGGCGGGATAGTCCCGCTTCGGGCGGCGTAAAAGTCGGCCACCTATTTACCTTTTGCAATCATTGCAGGAGGGCTGGGGATCTATACCGTGGAACTATATCTGAAGGTCCGTCTGGCTTGCTCGGAAGGCATGAGCCGGCGTCAGGCTGCAAAGCATTTCAACATATCTCGCGACAGCGTTTCCAAGATGCTGTCCTATTCGACGCCACCGGGCTATCAGCGGCAATCACCGATCCGGCGACCGAAGCTGGATGCGTTCGTTTCGACGATCGATCACTGGCTTGATGAGGACGTGAAGGTGCCGCGCAAGCAGCGCCATACGGCCAAGCGGGTGTTCGACCGGCTTCGAGACGAGCGCGGGTTCACTGGCGGCTACACGATCATCAAGGATTATATGCGCGAGCGGGATCAGCGTCGCCAGGAGGTGTTCGTGCCGCTGGCGCATCCGCCAGGACATGGGCAGGCCGATTTCGGCGAGGCGGTGGTTGTCATTGGCGGCGTGGAGCAAAAAGCGCATTTCTTCGTGCTCGATCTTCCCCACAGCGACGGCTGCTATGTGCGGGCCTATCCGGCGGCGGTGGCAGAGGCATGGGTCGATGGCCACATCCATGCGTTCGCCTTCTTCGGGGCTGTGCCGCAGTCGATCGTCTACGACAATGATCGCTGCCTTGTGGCGAAGATCCTGCCCGATGGCACACGCAAGCGTGCATCGCTGTTCAGCGGCTTCCTGTCCCATTACCTGATCCGGGATCGTTACGGACGGCCGGGCAAGGGCAATGACAAAGGGAATGTCGAGGGTCTCGTCGGTTATAGCAGGCGCAACTTCATGGTGCCGATCCCGCAGTTTGCGACATGGGAGGCATTCAACACCTGGCTGGAAGAGCAATGCCGCAAGCGCCAGCGCGACAGGCTGCGGGGCGAGAGCGAGACGATCGGAGAACGGCTGCAGCGCGATCTTGCTGCCATGCGCCGATTGCCGGCGTCGCCATTCAATGCCTGCGACCAGACGAGTGCCAGAGTCACGGCCCAGTCGCTCGTTCGCTACAAGACCAACGACTATTCCGTGCCGGTCGCCTATGGCCATCAGGATGTCTGGGTCCGGGGCTATGTCGACGAGGTGGTGATCGGCTGCCGTGGCGAGATCATCGCCCGCCATCCTCGGTGCTGGGAACGGGAAGACGTCGTCTTCGATCCTGTGCATTACCTGCCGCTGATCGAACAGAAGATCAATGCGCTGGATCAGGCCGCCCCTCTCCAGGGCTGGGATCTGCCCGAAGAGTTCGCCACGCTGCGCCGCCTTATGGAAGGCCGCATGGCAAAGCATGGCCGGCGTGAGTACGTGCAGGTTCTTCGCTTGCTGGAGAGCTTCGAACTCGCCGATCTGCATGCGGCGGTGAAGCAGGCCCTGCAACTCGGAGCAATCGCCTTCGACGCGGTCAAGCATCTGATCCTGTGCCGGGTGGAGCGCCGGCCGCTGCGGCTGGACCTGTCCATTTACCCCTACCTGCCAAGGGCGACGGTCGAGACGACCTCGGCGAAAGCCTACATGCGACTTCTGTCGTCGGATGCGGGAGAAGCCGCATGAGCACCGAAGCACCAGAGATCCTTCTGTCCCATTACCTCAAGACCCTGAAGCTGCCGACTTTCCAGCGTGAGTATCAGAAACTGGCCCGGCTATGCGCCACCGAAGGCGTTGATCATGTCGGATACCTCACCCGGCTTGCCGAGCGGGAGATGATCGAGCGGGATCGCCGCAAGGTCGAACGCCGTATCAAGGCGGCTAGGTTCCCGGTCGTCAAAAGCCTGGACAGCTTCGACTTCGCAGCCATCCCCAAACTCAACAAGATGCAGGTGCTGGAACTGGCGCGATGCGAATGGATCGAGGGCCGGGAGAACGTCATCGCTCTTGGTCCCAGCGGAACGGGCAAGACCCATGTGGCCCTCGGCCTCGGCTTGGCCGCATGCCAGAAGGGCCTGTCCGTCGGCTTTACCACGGCGGCAGCTCTGGTCAGCGAGATGATGGAGGCACGTGACGAACGGCGTCTGCTCCGGTTTCAGAAGCAGATGGCGGCCTACCAGCTTCTCATCATCGATGAACTGGGCTTCGTGCCACTCTCCAAGACCGGCGCAGAATTGCTGTTCGAGCTGATCTCGCAACGCTACGAACGGGGCGCCACCCTGATTACCAGCAATCTTCCTTTTGACGAATGGACGGAAACTCTGGGATCCGAGCGTCTGACCGGCGCTCTGCTCGACCGCATCACCCATCACGTCAACATCCTCGAAATGAACGGCGACAGCTATCGTCTCGCCCAAAGCCGCGCCCGAAAGGCAGGCTGAAACCCTTCGAAAAATCGCCGCGCGCGCATGAGACCCCCGCTCGGGCTACGCCCTCCCGCGGGTCTCATGCGCGCGCCAAGGTGGCCGACTATTGCGCCGCCGCGTGGCCGGTTTTTACTCCGCCGTTGACAGACGAAATCCGAACCTTGTAGCGCCTGGCGGCGATCAAGCGTCGCCTCGACCCGGACCTTGCCGAGATGAAGCGCCTCGCAGATGCGCCGCGCAACGATTTCGGATGTTTTCAGGCGTTCGGGATCGATGTCGAAGAGGCTGATGACATAGTCGCCACCACTCTGGCTGGAAAGGACGTCACCCAGAATATTCTGGGCAAAAACGGTGCTGCCGGCACCAATCAGGCAGATCTTTGGCATAAGGAGGCCTCGCAAGAGATGGATGCGGACCTAGATGCGCCTTTCAAATCGGGATTTCTTCCTGTTAATAGAGAAATTATTCCCGGATCCGCGCCAAAGGGCGAGTGACCATGTCAAAACTTCGCATGTCCGCCGAGCGCGGCGCCTCGCTGGCGTCGGAAGGCGATTTTCTCATCGAGCGTCATATCGCCGATGCCATGAACGCGGCGCATTGGCACGATCACGTCGAGCTGAACTATCTGCTCGACGGCCAGATGACCTACATCTTCAACGGACGGCAGGAGCAGGTGGAGGCAGGGCGGCTGGTGCTCTTCTGGGCCGCCATTCCCCACAGAACGATCGCGGTCACGCCCAATGCGCCGCTCGTCTGCATCTATCTTCCGCTCGTCGATTTCCTCGGCCTGCCGATCGATCGCGGTGTCCGGCAGTCGATCATGCAGGGACGGTTTTCCGCGGATGCTCGCGGCCATGCCGCGGATGCGATCCTCCTGCCGCAATGGGTAGAAGACTGGCAATTCGGTGACGCGGCCCGGCGCCAGCTGGTGCTTGATGAAATCAAGCTTAGAATACGACGCTTCGTCCTGGATGTTCCCGTCGGCGATCATTCCGCCGCCCGTCCATCTGCGGCATCGGGTGCCAGTGCCGCCGTGCGTCGGGCCGAAACGCTGACCGACCTCATTCATGCCCGCTATTCCGAGCCGGTCAGCCTGCCGATGTTGGCCAAGCTTGCCGGAATGCATCCGAGCACGGCCAACAAGATCTTTCGCGGCATCCTTGGCATTCCCGTCAACGAATATCTCATGCGCTATCGTCTGGCGCGGGCGATGCAGCAGCTTGCGGAAACGGACGCGCCGATCCTCCAGATCGCCTATGACTGCGGCTTCGGCTCCAGTAGCCGGTTTTACGATATCTTCAAGCGACGGACGGGAACGACGCCAAGGCTGTTCCGCTCGTCTCTCGGGCGCGAGGGGAGGGCCGACTAGCGGCTGCGCGCCGAAGCATGTTTCTTTGCCTCAGCGGCTGCCGGTCGCTTACCGCGAAGCTACACTTCGATACAATATGGCTGCGTCCTGAAATTTGGCCGATACATCCTGCGGCGATCCTCCCGGCAGATCATCGGTCAGGCAGGAGTCAAAAATGAAGCTCGCTCTCCTTGGCGCATTCGCCGTTTCAGGCCTTGCTGTCGGCGTCGCCGCTTCCCAGTCTTCCGGCACGGCAACGCCGCCGGAAAATGCTTCCCCGATCTATGGCGTAACCATTCCGGAAGGCTATAGGGACTGGAAATTCGTCGCGCCGGCGCAGGAAGCTCCGCCACTCGACGAGCTTCGCGCAGTGCTCGGCAACGATATCGCCGTCGACGCCTACAAGAAGGGTATCCTGCCTTTCCCGGATGGTTCGATCCTCGTCAAACTTGCCTACAAACGCAAACAATCGACGGAATTCGCACCGGCAACGGTGCCGGGATGCCGACGACGGTGCAGGTGATGGTAAAGGATTCCAAGAAATATCCCGACAGCCACGGCTGGGGCTTCGGCCGGTTCATCAACGGCAAGCCGGTCGACATTGCGCAGCACGAGACCTGTCTCAGCTGTCATGTCGGCAACGTGAAGGACCACGACTACGTCTTCACGCGGTATGCGCCATAAGTCCCTTCAACAGCGCTGAATTGAAATTGCCGGCCCGATCGCGCCGCATCGGGGCCGGCCGGCTATCCACGGTCTCCTCCTCCCGCCGGGATAGCCGCCCCTTTTTCCGAGACCGGACAGCGACGGCTATCGGTTCGTTCATTGACCGTATCGGGGCCGCCATAGGCTCCGGGCTCTTGCCCTCGCGGATGATGGTTGCCGCAAGTCCGCTCGGCTCCGCCGGTCCCGGCGTCCGTGTGACAACCATTCCAATCTCTCCACGGTCGAAATCCGGTATCCAGCGCCGCGTTTGAAAGGCCGAAGCGTGCATGTTCACGTTCTCCGGCGGAGCACGAAAGGGCGCTATGCGTAATCGATTGTAGCTTTGGCGGGATCGGATACTGGCCGATACAATTCGATGTGGTTGAAGACACAACCGGGATACACGAAGACAGCAGAAATTCGCGGCAACCCACAAACCTCCCAAACAGATGGAGATTCTGATGTCGCCTTTCTCGTACCCATTGAATCGACGTGCCTTCGTGACTGCGGCCGCTGTCGCCGGTGCAGTCGCGATGCTCAAGCCCGCAATGTCCCTTGCCGGATCGGAAGCCCTGCCGGATGGCGTCAAGCCATTCAAGGTTCACGTCCCTGACGGCGCAATCGCCGATCTGAAGCAGCGGCTCGCGATGGCACGCTGGCCGCTCAGGGAAAATGTCGCCGACGACTCGCAGGGCGTGCAGCTCGAGCGTCTGCGCGATCTCGTCGGATACTGGGCCGACGGTTATGATTGGCGGAAGGTGGAGCAGAAGCTCAATTCCCTTCCGATGTTCATCACGGAAATCGACGGGCTGGATATTCACTTCATTCACGTGCGCTCGCAACACGACAACGCCATGCCGCTGATCATGACCCATGGCTGGCCGGGCTCGATCCTGGAAATGCTCAAGGTCATCGATCCCCTGACCAACCCGACGGCCCATGGCGGCAAGGCCGAGGATGCGTTCCATCTGGTGGTGCCGTCGATCCCCGGCTTCGGCTTCTCCGGCAAGCCGACGACGAAAGGCTGGGGTTCGGACCATATCGGCAGGGCATGGGGCACGCTCATGCATCGCCTTGGCTATGAGCGTTTCGTCTCGCAGGGCGGAGATTGCGGCTCGGTCATCTCCCAGCGCATGGCGCTCCAGAATGTGCCGGGATTGCTCGGCATCCATGTCAACATGCCCGGCATCGTTCCCAAGGAGATCGCCCATATCCTCGCAGCGGGCGATCCGGCTCCGGCAGATCTGACCGCAAAGGAGCGCGCCTGCTTCGACAAGCTCGCGGAATTCTATCGGGACAGCTCGGGCTATGCCAATATGATGGTGACCCGCCCGCAAACCATCGGCTACTCGCTCGTGGATTCGCCGGTCGGCCTTGCGGCCTGGATCTACGACAAGTTCGCCACCTGGACTTACAGCGGCAAGCACCCGGAAAAGGTTCTGAGCCGTGACGAGATGCTGGACGACATCTCCCTCTACTGGTTCACGGAAACCGGAACCTCGGCGGCCCAGATCTACTGGGAAGATCATTCCAACAACTTTAATGCTATCCGGATTCCAACGCTGCCCGTAGCCGTCAGCGTGTTTCCCGGCGAAATCTACCAGGCACCGAAGAGCTGGACCGAACGTTGCTATGGCAACCTGATCTATTTCAACGAAACCGACAATGGCGGGCACTTCGCGGCTTGGGAGCAACCGGCGATTTTCACCAACGAGGTCAGAGCTGCATTCCGCTCGCTGCGGTAGAGCAACTCCAGGAAAAGTGCATAGCGATTTTCCGTCCGGAATTACGCAAAAACAACAGGATAGAGCGTTTTCGCCATTCGAAGAAAAGCGGAAAGGCTCCAGGCGGAGAGCAGCCTTCTACCTGGTGAAAATCTCGCAGGCGGGCAATGCTCCAAGCCCGCCTGCGGGAGAGGATCCGCCTCCGCTGGCCGAATTTGTCAAGCCCGATGGCAAGGGTCTTGACCAATTCGCCCCAAGCGGACCGCCGGAGATCACGAGGCTCTTATGCAAACGCGCTGCGGCGCGTCGAAAGCGATCCGATGCCCATCAACGCCGCCAGGATGACCGGGATGCATACGAGATACGCCGTGCGGATACCCGCGTGTTCGGCGACAAATCCGAGCAGTGGCGGCGCCAGGAAGAAGATGACGAAGGCCATCTGTCCGAGGGCTGCGACATTGACATGGGCCGGGCGATCGGTGCGCTGGGCGGCGGCTGAAACCGCCAGCGGGTAAACGGCGCTGCAGCCGGCGCCCATGAAGGCAAAGCCCAGGAGCGCGACATGCGGATGGGGCGCAAGCCAGACGGCGCAAAGGCCTGCGGTCGAAAGGAGCAGCAGAAAGAGCGCGACGGAGCGGGAGCCGAAACGATCGACGAAGCGGTCCGCGAACAGTCTCGCCAGTGCCATGAAGAAGGTGAACAGCGTCAGCCCCAGGCCGCCAATGAACGGTTCGACGTGAAAGACGTCCCGCATGTAGATCGCCGACCAGTCGATGCCGGCGCCCTCGACGAGGAATGCCGCAATGCCGATCACGCACAGAGGCAGCAGGCCGAATGTCGGAAGCGCGATATGGCCGGTTTCGATGTGGTCGGCTGTCGGGCGAGCCGGCGCATTGCGGATGCCGGCTATGGTCAGCGAACCCACGATGAGGACAAAGGCGAATGTCAGGGCAAGGTGCAATTGCATCGGAACGCCGGCCTGCCGGACCGCCGAGGATACCAGCGCGGTGACGAAAAAGCCGAGGCTCCAGAAGCCGTGCGCGCGGTTCATCACACCACGGCCGAGCTGCGCCTCGATTCGATCGATCTCGACATTGAGGTTGATTTCGAGAGCGCCGGCCAGTAGCCCCTCGCAAAACAATACGGCGAAGACCAGTGGAGCCGCGCCCATCCAGGGTACCAGCGCCAGGGATGCGGAGGTTCCGAGCACGGTGATGAACGCCGTCTTGCGGGCGCCGAGGCGGCCCACGATCGGGGAGGCGAAGGTGAGCGATATCAAGGCGCCGATCGCCGCGCCGATCAGCGTCAGGCCGAGTTCGGATTTGTCGATCGCCAAAGCGTCCTGAAGGTCGGGAAGGCGCGACAGCAATGCGCCCATCGACACCGCAAAGAGAAAGAAGCAGACGTAAATTCGCTGCTGCGGTTCAAGGCGCATTTGTAGCTCCGGAGAATCTGAACACGGGAGAGATAGACAGGGTCTATCCGAAAGCAACCAGCGCTGGCAATACGACGGATCGTAAATGATAGGATGAGCCGGACGCCTTTCCGTCATTTCGTGCAGGAGATTGCAACAGCAGGCGCGCGAGCCTGTTCCGGGCGCTCGGTTCATCCGCTGGGAAAACATTCTCCAGACGATGCGAAGGCTGGGCTATGAGGCTCTGCCTCGTTGGCATGAGGCAGAGCCGGGAGCCTTGTTGGGGCGCCTGTGCGATACTTCGATGGGGGGCGCAAGTATTCGCACAATGCGTGCTGTACCCGCCAAGGCTGAAATGTAGCTGAAGGACAGCCGAGTGCCGGCCGTATAGCACAGGCAGCCCGGACAGTTCGCCGTGGCCGCGTTTTCGTTCCTCGTCATCTTCGCCGGAACAAAAGGGGCATGCCGGGAATTGATTGGCACCCAGGCCGGTGTGAAAACGTCAGCCGAATTATTCGGAGGCAGTCATGAGCGACGATCATTTGGTTGGCGGAACCGCACTGGCTGAATCGGCAAAGCCGCGATTCTGGGATATTCTCGGGCCTGGCCTCGTTACCGGCGCCTCGGACGACGATCCGAGCGGAATAGCGACTTATTCGCAGGCCGGCGCGCAATTTGGCTTCATTACCGGCTGGACATTGATCGTGGCCTATCCGCTGATGGTCGCCGTACAGATGATCAGTGCGCGTGTCGGGAGGACGACAGGCGAGGGATTCGCCGGCGCCATAGCCCGCTGCTATCCGGCCTGGGTCGGCGTGGCCGTTACCCTGCCTCTTCTGGTTGCCAATATCATCAATATCGGTGCCGATCTTGGTGCGATGGGAGATGCCGTGCATTTGCTGCTGAACGGCAGCGCGCTCCTCTATGTCGTTGGTTTTGGAGTAATCTGCGTTCTTCTGCAGGTCTTCCTCAAGTACAAGCGCTACGTCGTCGTTCTGAAGTGGTTGAGCCTGGCTTTGCTTGCCTATATTGCGACGCTTTTTGTCGTCCATGTGCCGTGGTCAAGCTTCGTACACGGACTTCTTGTGCCGACGTTCAAGGCGGATCCAAACTACTGGTCGATGATCGTTGCCATATTCGGCACGACGATCAGTCCCTATCTCTTCTTCTGGCAGGCATCACAGGAAGCCGAAGATTTGAAGGAGAAGCCCCGCGAGGAGGCGTTGATCGAGCATCCGCGCGAGGCGAAGGAAGCCAACCAGCGCATTGCATGGGATACGCTGATCGGCATGGCCGCATCGAATATCGTTGCGCTTGCAATCATCGCCACCACGGCGGCTACGCTCAACAAGGCGGGCGTGACCAATGTCGAGAGCTCGGTCGACGCGGCAAAGGCTATCGAGCCGCTGGCCGGACAATTCGCCAAAGTCATATTTGCCGCGGGCATTGTTGGAACGGGATTGCTGGCCGTGCCCGTTCTGGCGGGTTCGGCCGCCTATGCCGTTGGCGAGGCGGCGCGCTGGAAAGTCGGGTTGTCGCATGAGCCAGGCGAGGCAAAGGCATTCTACGCGACGATCGGGCTGGCCACGGTGGTGGGCGTATTGCTGAACTTCACGCCCATTCCGCCGATGAAGGCGCTGTTCTGGAGCGCCGTCATAAACGGCGTCGTCGCCGTTCCCGTCATGGCGATCCTGATGATGATCGCGTCGAATCATAAGGTCATGGAACAGTTCGTCATCGGCAAGGGCTTGAGGGCGCTTGGATGGACAACCAGCATTGCCATGTTTGCAGCCGTCGTCGGCATGGCCGTAACCGCCACCTTGTAAAGGTCAATCTGGAGGCAAGCGGCCAGCTCTGTGTTCGGAGTGGCGGGGGCGATCAGCTCCCGCATCTCACTCCGCCGCAAGCCGTCACACCGATCGCGAATGCCGACACGCGCCGAAAACTGACCTGGGGTCATCACTCGCTCGCGTGTCGGGTGGTCGTCATGAACGCCAAAGGTCAGGCTTTGTCGGGAATACGGGCGATGACCTTGATCTCGAAATCGAAGCCTGCGAGCCAGTTCACGCCGATGGCCGTCCAGTTCGGATAAGGCGCCTTCGGAAACATCTCGGTCTTCACGGCCATGATGGTGGGGAACTGGTTCTCGGGATCGGTATGAAAGGTTGTTACGTCGACGAGATCATCGAACGTGCAGCCGCCCGCAGCCAATGTCGCCCGCAGATTCGCAAAGGCCAGCCGGACCTGGCTTTCGAAGTCCGGTTCCGGCGCACCATCCTCTCTGCTGCCGACCTGCCCGGAAACGAAAAGAAGATCGCCCGAGCGGATGGCGGCCGAATAGCCGTGCTCCTCGTAGAGTGCGTGCCTGTTCGCAGGAAAGATTGCGTCGCGATTTGCCATGTCTTCACCCTTCTCTATTGCGCGTCGCTGAAGTCCGGCCGGAACGGCACTCTTCCGCGGCGACTTCACGACTTGCCAATGATTCATATACGTTGCGTATGTAAATAACTAGGATACGCAGCGTATGTCAATTTAAATACGCTGCGTATGTGAAAAAAAGGAGGGCGGAGTTTCACATGGTTGCTGCCCGCAATATGTTCTTCTTGGGCAACAGGCACATTCCCGCGCTATCCCAACTTCCCGGTCGACGTCGTCCGGGACGATTCCCTGCTGACGGACGCACAGTGCAGGCCGGCCATTGTGTTCAGCCGGTTTCGCGGCGCTCGGAAGCTAGGCTATCGCCGATCGTGCCTGCCCGCTCGGCGTCCGCGAAGATCGCTTGCGTGTCACCGCCAACCGCTCCCGCTTCGTACCAGACGTCATAGTTTGCGGATGCGGCCAACGCCGGGTCTGTCGTCCCGGCTGCGGTTCGAATTCGTCCGAGCCGTGCATGAGCTTGCGGCAAGACAGGCACCGGCTGTAAGAGAGATGTCGAGGAAGACTTAGACTGTGTCGGCAATACAATGATCGGCGGGTACGTATTGCACGCAATCTCCAAGGGTGTGAATTCAAAGGGTGGTCGCGCATGAAGGAGCTCGCTTTCCAGGGCAAATGGCGAACCTACCAGCAAAAAATCCTCGACAATCTAACGAGTCTCCTGGAGGACGATGGCTTACATATCGTCGCCGCGCCCGGCTCGGGCAAGACGCTTCTGGGCTTGGAAGTCATGCGCAGGATTGGCGAACCCACCCTGATTCTTGCACCGAGCCGAACCATTCGCGATCAATGGGCACAGCGGCTATGCGCGATGTTTCTGCCCGCCGGAGCCTCGCGGCCAAAATGGATCTCGCATGACATTCGCTCTCCCGGGGATGTTACCATCATAACCTATCAAGCGCTCCATGCCGCATTTTCAGGCAGGGTCGCCGAAGAGGAGGATACCAATGTCGAGGATGAAAGCCTTGACGATGGTGAGAATACGCGGCCCCGCGAGGCGACGAAGCGGGAGGCCGAGAAGCACGCAGGAAAAATCGTTGCGGGGCTGCGGGAGGTCAAGGTCCGCACACTTGTTCTGGATGAAGCACATCACCTTAGAAACGAGTGGTGGAAAGCCCTGACTACGCTCAAGGAGGCGTTGGCGAGGCCGACGGTCGTCGCTTTGACAGCGACGCCTCCCTATGATGTCGATCCTCAGGAATGGAGCCGTTATCAGGAGCTTTGCGGGCCGATCGATGATGAGATCTCCGTCCCTGAATTGGTATTGCAAGGAGATCTGTGTCCACATCAGGATTATGTCTATTTCAGCTTGCCAAACGCAGCGGAGGCGGAAAGGCTTGCGCGGTTGCGCCAGGATATCTCTGATTTCGTCAGCGGCGTATCGGAGAGCGCAGTGTTCAGGGATGCGATATTGCGTCATCCATGGCTTACAGATCCAATGGGGAAAACGGAAGCCATTCTGGATGATCCGTCATTTTTCTCCAGCATGCTGATCTTCCTGAAAGCACAGAATATCCAGCTTCCGCAGTCGGCGCTCGATATTCTTGGCGTCAAGGTTCATGACGTCCCGACTTTGTCACTTCGTTGGATGGAAGTTCTCTTGAACGGCGTGTTTTATGGGCATCGAAATGACTTCGAAGCTGCGGAACAAGTGATTGGCTCGCAACAGAGCAGGCTGCGTCAAATAGGAGGACTTGAGCGTAGCAAGGTGCGGCTGGTGGAACAAAAGTCCATACAAAAGCTGCTCGCGTCAAGCGCGAGCAAGCTCAACTCGATCCTCGATATCGTCAGACTTGAAAGCGCATCGATGGGGGATGATCTGCGTATGGTCATCCTCTCCGACTATATCCGCAGGGAGGCTCTTCCTGCCGAGCCGGGAAATCTACGCCCGATTGACCGGATGGGTGTTGTCCCTATCTTCGAGATCCTTCGGCGGTCCGGCTTTAAGCATTTAAGCCTTGGAATCCTAACCGGCAGCCTGGTTGTCATTCCAGCGAGCTCCAAGGGAATTCTCGGCAAGATTGCCGCCTCTCTTGGTATCGACGCGTCGAACATACGCTACCAGGAACTCGCATTCGATGCCGGGTTCGTAAGCGTCGAAATCATCGGCGGGGGGAATTCCGATATCGTACATATCATTACCCAGCTGTTTGCCCAGGGCGGAATAAAGGTGCTGGTCGGTACCCAGGCTTTGCTTGGGGAGGGGTGGGATGCACCCTGTGTGAATACGTTGATCCTGGCGAATACGGTCGGATCCTACGTACTCTCCAATCAGATGCGCGGACGTGCGATTCGCATCGATCCCATGAATCCCGAGAAAGCCTCCAACATTTGGCACTTGGCCGCCATTGACCCGGAAAAACTGAAATGGAGTAATTCTCATCCATTGAGTCCGATGGCAGCCGACGGCAGTGTTTCTCATTCCTCCGACGTAGTGACAGTTGACCTCGGCAGCGACTTTGATGCGTTGAAACGCAGATTCCATGCGTTTGAAGGCTTATCCTTCGACACTCCTCCCATCATCAAAAGCGGGTTCCAAAGATTGGCGCCGGCAATGGCGATGCAGAAAATGCTGAACCTTCATGACGTCAACAGAACCATGGAGCAGCGAGCTTCCGACCGCAAATCGCTGAAAACATTCTGGCAGATTGCCCTGCGTGGCAACAGTGCCGCGCCGAGAATGCGGGAGATACTCCAAAGCAATTATGTCCCCAAGGGCCTGTTTCACTGGAAAACGGCGAAATATCTGCTCGTTGAGAGCTTGGCCCTCGGAGGACTGATCCTGAGCAGCATTTCACACCTCTTCCGTGCGCGCTTCCACTCGTTTGAGGAAATAGTGCCATTTCTTTTTGCAATCTGCTGCGTTCTGGCAGTTGTCTGTCTGCCGCAGACCCTTAAGGCGTCCTTCCTGCTTCTCCGCAACGGTTCGCTGGAGAGCCGAATGAGGCAAGTCGGCATCGCTGTCGTCGAAACATTGCACCATATGGAGGTCATAAGAACAGATCTACGGCAGCTAGTTGTCCACGCTGCTCTCGATGACAGCGGCGTAATCTTCTGTCAGCTCGAAGGCGCGACCGCGGTTGAGAGATCGTATTTCCTTGAAGCGATGCGGGAAATCCTCGTTTCCACACAGAATCCGCGCTACATCTTGGTGCGACCGTCGATGCTTTGGTGGCTGCGCCGCACGGATTTTCATGCCGTTCCGTCTATGATCGGTCAAAAGAAAGAAAATGCAGAGTATTTCGCGCAGCTCTGGAATCGCTACGTCGGTTATTCCGAACTTGTCTACACGCGGAACCCCGAGGGCCGGCTCAAACTCCTTCAATATCGCACAAAGTCATTTGCGTCTGCATTTACGAGGGAAATTGATAGGTTTAGCCGCTGGGAGTGAGAATAATTGGTGGTCGCAGCCAGCTTTCGCTGCTGGAACGCCTGACACTCTTGAATCGCTTGGATTGTGCTGTCTCTGCCGCGGAATGAGCGAATTATATTGAGTCCAAAGAGACATGACGGTCCATTGATCCTGAAGCCTGGAGATCATCGGCAAGCCGGGCCCCGACGTAGGGCCCGGCTGCAATCGGCTATTTCACCTGCGTTACCGTCAGCTTGCCGTTCACTCTTTCGGCAACGAACTCGATGCTGGCGCCTTCTTTCAATTTGGCGCGGATGGCGGGGTCTTCTATGCGGAACACCATCGTCATGGCCGGCATGTCGAGGTTTTTCAGTGCTTCGTGCTTGATCGTCACCTTGTTCGTCTTGGCATCGATCTTGTCGACCACGCCTTTGGTGAACTCCTGCGCGTGGGCGCCTGCGGCGGCGGCGATGGCCAATACGGTGACAAGGGCGATTCTAGTGAGATTTTTCATGCTGGTTTCTCCTGATATTCGAGGTCTCAATTGGCTGCCACGGACACGTCGCCATGCATGCCGGCTTCGTAGTGACCGGGGATGAGGCAGGCGAATTTGAACTCGCCGTCGTTGGTGAACTTCCAGACGATCTCGCCGGATTCGCCGGCGGCGAGGCGGATCGAGTTGGCGTCGGCATGTTCCATTTCCGGAAACTTCGCCATGACAGCCTTGTGCTCGAGGATCTTGTCTTCCCGGTCGAGCACGAATTCGTGGTCGGTTTGGCCGGCGTTCCTGAGCGCGATCTTCACCGTTTGTCCTTTACGGACCTTGATGAGGGCCGGCTGGAAAAGCATCCTGCCGTCTTCGGTTTCCTTCATGGTCACGCGGATCGTCTGCGTCGCCTTGGCCTTGTCGCCGGGTTCGCCGACGGCGAGCTTTTCGTCATGGCCACCGGCGTGGCTTCCCGATGCGTAGGCGGGGCCGGCGAGTGCGGCGAGCAGGATTGCGATTGCGAGTCTCTTCATTTTTGAAATCCTTTGAGGTTGCTGGTTGTCATTCTTTGGTCGGTTTGGGGGTAATCCGGGTTTGGGCATCATTCGCTCTGGTCTGCTCCGGCATCTCGCCAGTCCATTCCCAGGCCTGCGTTCCCGGCGGGTTCGCGTACCAGCCGGGATCGGCGTAATCGCCCGCGGAGATGCCCTCGCGGACTTTCACGACCGAGAACATGCCGCCCATTTCGATCGGGCCGTGCGGCCCCCAACCGGTCATCATGGGGACGGTGTTCTCGGGTATGGGCATTTCCATTTCGCCCATGTCGGCCATGCCCCTGGTGCCCATGGGCATGTAATCCGGCTGCACCTTGCGGATCGTGGCGGCGAGCTTCGATTTGTCGGCGCCGATGAAGGTCGGGATGTCGTGCCCCATGGCGTTCATCGTGTGGTGCGACTTGTGGCAATGGATCGCCCAGTCGCCCTCATGTTTCGCGTCGAATTCATAGGCCCGCATGGCGCCGACGGGGATGTCGACGCTGACCTCGGGCCAGCGCGCCTCGGGCCGAACCCAGCCGCCGTCGGTGCAGGTCACCTCGAAGTCGTAGCCATGCATGTGGACCGGATGGTTGGTCATCGTCAGGTTGCCGACGCGCACCCGCACCCGGTCGTTTTTCGAAACGACGAGCGGAGTGATGCCGGGGAAGACGCGGCTGTTCCAGCACCATATGTTGAAGTCGGTCATTTCCATGACGCGAGGCACGTAGGAGCCGGGATCGATGTCGTAGGCATTGAGCAGGAAGACGAAATCGCGGTCGACCCGCATGAACGTCGGATCCTTGGGGTGGACGACGAAGAAGCCCATCATGCCCATCGCCATCTGCACCATCTCGTCCGAATGCGGATGGTACATGAAGGTGCCCGATTTCACGAGATCGAACTCGTAGACGAACGTCTTGCCGACCGGGATGTGCGGCTGGCTGAGGCCGCCGACGCCGTCCATGCCCGACGGCAGGATCATGCCGTGCCAGTGGACGGTCGTGTGCTCGGGCAGCTTGTTGGTGACGAAGATCCGCACCCGATCACCCTCGACGGCTTCGATCGTCGGGCCGGGCGACTGGCCGTTGTAGCCCCAGAGATAGGCCGTCATACCCTCGGCCATTTCCCGCTCGACCGGCTCGGCAACGAGATGGAACTCCTTGACGCCGTTGTTCATGCGGTGGGGCAGGGTCCAGCCGTTGAGCGTGACGACCGGTTGATAATCCGGTCCCGACGTCGGATGGACGGGCGGCTGCATATCGGCCGAGGTCATGGAGGGCGCCTCGGGCAGGCCCATGGCGGATGTCTTGGTCCATGCTCCGGCGGCGAGCATGGCTGCGCCCGCGCCGAAGAGCTGTCTTCTGTTGAACATCGAAATTTCCTTTCTACTCGTCGGAGCCGGTTGCTGCGGCTTCTGGAGATCCGGAGGAGCCGCCGCCGTAGATGGCAGGCGCGAGATTGGCTTCCGCGAGCCAGAAATCACGCTTGGCGTTGACCGACAGCAGGATGGCGTTGATTTTCTCGCGAGTGTCGGTCAGCAGCTCGAAGGTGTTCGTGATCATGCCATTGTAGGTCAGCAGCGACTGCTCCTCGACGCGAGCGCGCAGCGGCACGATATTGTTGCGACAGTGGCGCGCGATATCGAGGCTGGAGCGATAGGCTTCATAGGCCGAGCGTGCTTCCGAGCGGATGTTCACGGCCTTTTCGGCAAGCAGATTGGCCGAGCGCATGTACGCCAGTTCGGCTTTTCTCATGCGCGCCCTGCCAGTGTCGAAAATCGGGATGGCAAAGCTGATTTCCGCTGATGCTGCGAAGTCGGTCTTCTTCGTGCCGTCCTCGCGGCTGCGCTCTGCCTCGAGCCCGGTCATGAGCTCCAGGTCCGTGACGTAGCGGGTCGCTTCCGTCAGGCCGTAGGAGCGAGCGGATGCCTCCAGTTCCAGCCTTGCAACCTTCAGATCGATGCGATTGCGAAGTGCGTCCGCCTCGATGGTGTCGCGCTTTGCTATCGTCTTTGGCAGAGATGGCAGCCGGTCCGGTATCCGGTAGTCCACGTCCGAACCCCATAGTCCCAGGAGCCGCGTCAGGCTCTCCCTGGCGAGCCGGGCTGCCAGCCGTGCCTTGGCGGTTTCAGCGGCAAGTTCGGCCGCAAAGGCATGCTCGCGCGCCTGTGCGCCTTTCGCCATAGCCCCTGTTTCACCCAGCTTCTCCGCGAGTTCCGAGGCCGCATCGGCGGCAATCTGGGCGCTCTGGAGCTGGGCAACATTCTCGTTGGCCGCTACCGCGGTGATCCAGGCACGGCGCGTATCGGCGGCGAGACGAAGCGTCGCGACCGCCGCATTGAGCTGCGCCTGCCGGAAACGCGTATCGGCAAGCGCGACATCGCGCTTCTTGGTCATGAGGGAGAGGAGGTTGGCCGTGATCGCCCCCTCGACCGTCCTGAATGCTTCAAGCGCGGGTGTGCCGATGCCGTTCAGGCCGATGGAGGCCTGCGGATTGGGCAGCATGGTCGTCTGCCATGCAGTGGCGGCGCTGTCGCTGAGATCGGCATAGGCGGCCTGAAGGCCCTTGTTGTTGAGGAGCGCGACCTGGACGGCCGTCTCGACATCAAGTGTCTTTCCGCGGGAAAGCAGCGTCTTGACCTGTGAGGATAGCGACTTCGCCTGCTGCCGGTTTTGAACCCAGGCGGTATCCTTCGCGATCGCCGATCCGGTCGTCGCGGACACGGTGGCAAAGCCGGCTTCCTTTCCGGCATAGTCGGCACTGCTGACGCAGCCACCGAGAACGATCGGAAATACCGCAGCCGTTGCCAATTTTCGAATGGCGATCATGAGGCATCTCCCTTGGCTGGAGACTGCCGATCGTTCTGTTGTCGCCAGGGCTTGGGATCGACCGGCTTGCGCGGCACATAGCCCGACAAAGGGGAAGTATATTGGAGGGGAACGACAGAACGCGTCTGTTCGATATCCGATGACGCGACGACGTCAGGAGGAAAAGTGGATGCGCAGCTGCCCACGAGCAGGGGCAGCCCCACCACGACTATGGAGGGTTTCATCTTTAGAAATCCGAATAGGAGATTGCCAATGGCGCTCGCCGGGAAAATCCCGACAAAAGCCATGCGAACCCGTCAAATACGGGTAAATCCTAATCAGATGTTCGGTGGGCGATCGAGATTGGGCTTTTCGCCAGGCGTGTGCCGGTCGTCAATGAACTGGCGGATGGAGGACACGGTAAATCCGCCGACATCGTGGCCATCGCAGATGATGCCGAAGCCGATACAGAAATCCTTGCAACATTCCTGCTTGGCGACCTTGCCCTTCATGGGATCGGACGCACCGCTATGGTGGTTGTCGGCTGCATCGGCCCGCGTCACATGATGATTGCCGTGGTCGCTCTGCCTTTCGGCGCGGGCCTCGGGAAACGCAGACCCATGCATGGCTGCGTTTGCGTTGGGCAGCGTATAGCCCGCCAGCGATACGACGATCGCCAGCCGCACAAGAAGGAGCAATCTGCTCAGTGCGATTCGATAGGCTTTACCCATGGGGCGAGAGGTACAACCAAAGCCAATCCGGTTCAACGGGAATTTGTATCGTATCCGGTATCGTTTGCGTGAGGAAGCACTGCGGACGGCGCGCCCCTAGTCAGCTCGACGAAGATGGCCGACATCATCGAAGGCGTTCCTCAGCCGATGCTCGCCATCCTCAGCTCGGCCTCCCGGCCGAGGCTCGTCATCCATTCCACGAACTCCGGGCGTGCCTTGATCTGCCGGGCATAGTGGCGTGCGAGCGCGGCTTTCAAGTCGCCGTTCCTGCCGAGCTGCTCGTCGGCAAAGCCGATCATCTGCGAGTTCGGCCATGCCTGCGGGCGGATGGCAACCAGGCGGGTGAACAGGCTTTCGCCGGCTTCATCCGGATTTGCCTGTGCCATCAGCGAAAGCATGGCCGCAGTCGAGCGTGATACGCCCATATGGCAATGCACTAGCAGATGGCTCGAGGCTTGCGCGTCTTGTTGTGCGTGGAACTCGGAGCCGAATTTCAGAATTTCTTCGAGATGTTCCGGTTGCGGCATCACGCGTCCCTGAGCGGCGTCTATGATGTCGTGGAAGCGCAATGTCGTGCGATGATGCCCGCCATAGGAATGAAACACGTCCAGATCGGGATGCTCGGGATCAAGCAGGGATAGCACATGCGTAACGTTTCGAGCGCGCTGGTTCGGTAGTTCCTCGATGCCACAAACCGTCAGTTCCGGAGAAAAAAGCACGCCCATTTCGCATTCCTCAAATCACGTCGCGATTCCCAGATATCTCGGCAGGATATAGTGTGATCGTCCCTAAGTGGAAGTGCTTTTCCCGTATGTGGTCATTGAGCCGCCTCAGATAACAGGTGCACCTGCCTGTGCCGCTGTAAACAGCACGACCTGCGTGCGGATCTCTTCGTCGTGTATCTCCAGAATGCGATAGCCGAATGTCTGGGTATCGGCTTGCAGACGTTCGGATTGCTTGACGATCTGATAGGAAACGGCGGGTGTGACATATTGCCGGACATTCGCCTCCTGCGCTTCGTCGATCATGTGGTAGTGGCCGCTGAACAGCGATATATCGCAGCCTGTATTGATCAGAAGCGACCTGACCTCATTCCGGTCCCGCAGGGCTGCGCCGGTTCGGTCGACGGGCGTGTCGAGCGCCAGGATCGGGTGATGCACGAAGATCGCGGCGCGCTTTGCGTCTTCGAGCTCGCGGCCAAGCCAGGCGCGCTGGCGCTCGCCAAGCTCGTTGGCGGAGCTGTCGAGGAAGATGCGTTTCAGATGCCCATCGTCGTGTGAGAAACACAGCTTTCCATCCACAGCGGTTCCATCGACGCTGTGATGCGCGGCGACATTGCCAAGCGTATCGTGATTGCCGAGGATGACCGACAGTTCGAAACGGTAGCCATGCAGAAGCTCGAAGAAGCCGGCGGCGGATTGCGGCGTACCGATATCGCCGCCGAAAACGACATGGGAAATACCCTTGCTTGCGATGTCGTCGAGAACCGTTCGCAGATGATTTTCGTGTTCTCCCGGCATTTCCTCGTAGCCCATCCTGTCGCCGGCCATTTCGTTCCTGGCGACCAGTCGCTGGCTGAGATGGGTATCGGTGAAATGGGCGAGAATAGTTTTCGTCATTGATGGATCCCGTGGCAGTAACTCTGATCCTACCCTAGTGCGACAATCCGTGCCGATGCTTCGATACACGCCGAAGTATGCAAGTTATTTCCGCGTCAGCGTGTTGCCGGGGATGAGGGTGGTCCTCGAGTGGAACGAAAAGCACGCAGCACGGTTGTCACCGAAGAGATTGTCGTGAGCGATCCCTGCGGGAGGATGCCGTGCCAAATCTGATGGATAATATGCCCCTGGACCCAAGCTGGCTCGATATCGTCGTTCGGCTATCATTGGCGATCGCTGCCGGGGCGCTGATTGGTATCAACCGCGAAATCGGCGGCCATGCGGCCGGTTTTCGCACGACGATCCTTGTCGGATTGGCGGCATGCCTGATGATGATCCAGGCGAATCTGCTGCTCTCTACCTTGGGCAGGACATCGCAATCCTTCGCTTCGATGGATGTGCTGCGTTTTCCGCTGGGTGTGCTGACCGGGGTCGGCTTCATCGGTGGCGGCGCCATTCTCAAGCGGGGCGATCTCGTCACCGGCGTGACCACGGCGGCGACCTTGTGGATCATGACCGCGATCGGCCTTTGCATTGGTGGAGGACAGCTGATTGTCGGTTCGGCCGGCGCCGTCATCGCCTTTGTCGTGCTGTCGCCTCTCAAATGGTTCGACACGCTGATAGCGCGCAGACAGAAGGCGCGTCTCGTCATCGAGCTTCCCCGCGACGCGGCTGTAGCCGTCGCCGGCACGGAAGCGGCGCTCGAACCGCTTGGATATGCCTTCGCCTTCGTTGGCAGGACAACCGGTTCGACCGAGGCGACGGCTCATATTTCCTACGAGGTACGATGGAGGCGCGCGGGCTCCGATGGCGGCGGGGCGCAGCTGCTGACCATTCTTCAGGAGCATCACAAGGTCGTATCCTTCGAAATGCTGACGACAGGGGCGTGAAGGTGGATCCCGGGACAGGAACATTCCTCGGCTGCAAAGGTTCTTCCCTGATCGAGCAAGGAGAAGATGATGAACGAGATCAAGAACCCGAAGACGGTGCGGGATCCTCGGAAAGCTGGCGCTATCCGCACTTTGCAGGCCCTCGATCAGGCGGCCGGTGGTTCCGGAGATGTCGCGCCGGAATTGGCGACAGCGATGCCGGCGACCCGGGAGAGCCGACCTCAACCGGTGACGGATGATGCGCGCTGCGAGGATTCGGCTGAAAACGATCGGCGCCGCAGACGGGACGTTGACGAAGTTTACTTCAAGGGAAGGAAGACAGGCTCCGGACCGCGGCAATTTGACGATAGGGAATTGTCGGCGATGTCAGTTACCGAGGAGCCTCGGGCGCCGAAACACCAAAGGGCCGATACCGAAATCCGTGCGGAAATCGAAAGCAGATTGGAAGCCGATGGGCTGCTGGATGCCGTCGGCATCTTCGTCACCGTCAGCTGCGGACGTGTTGTTGTCGAAGGATCCGTCGAAAATCACGAAGCAAAGCAGCGTGCCGAGGCGATCTTCCGGCAGACAGGCGGGATCGTCGGGCATGACAGCAATCTTGTTGTCCGGAACGCGCGGTAGGGGGAACGTCGGGATGCGCACGTTGATGATCGTCGTCTTCTGCGTGATGGTCGGATCGATCCTCGCCATCCTCGTCATCAAGCCGTTTACCTCTGGCGACAGCAGGGATTCGACCGTTCCCAGCGGTCCGATCCAACAACCGGAACCGAAACCGTAACGACGGACCTCATTTGCTGGGCTGCTGGTTGTTCCGCGGATCGCCTGGCTTGATCACAGGCGTCCTGCCGACCTTGGGAGCGGGCTTTTCCATTTGGCTGTCGCCGACCGCCGGTGGCTTGAGCACGCCGGCGCAATCCGACAGCTTTTTCCCTGAATTGCCGTCCGGCGTTGGGGCTGTCTGTCGATTGTCCGCCTGCCTGTTGTCCGTCTGCCGATCGGTATCGGCGGCTTTGCACCGGTCGTCGCTTGACGCCTGCTGTGCGAAGGCGGGGGATGATGACATGGCGGCCACTGTCGCCGCCATTAGCAGGATGCGGCGGCATGCGGACAAGGTCCGGCTCTTGAATAGGCGCGACCCGTCAAACCTGCGTCGAAATGATCGTGTCGACGCCGATGGAGCCCTCGACGACCCCACGTTCATGATAGTCCTTGCCATTGTTCACCTCGATGACGGTATAGAGCTTCTCGTTGCGAAAGACGCTTGCCATCTTCGTCGTCTTGTCTTCCGCCGGCGCCGCATCGACGTCCATGAAATCCAGCTCCCTTTCGGCGGCCACGATACGGGCATCGCCGGTCGTGCGGGCGGCAACGAGGACCTCGGCATGGGATTTGGCGCCCAGCCAGTTGGGATCGTCGTCAGCCGCTATCGGAACCAGGCGGTAAAGCTTCAGTTTCTCCTCCATCTTTCATCTCCTTTGACGTTGGAAGGCTGCAGATCGGATGGATAGGAAGCTCGTCTGCCGTTTCGTTGGCTATGGAGAGAAAGCGGAAAAATCTCCATATTCTTCAGCACCATCGCGTCCGCTTGGCACGAACTGCAACCTCATGGGGCTAACGCCCCTAGGCGCGCATTGTTCCGGCTTGAGGCAGCCAGCCGCGGACGCCGGGCCAGGGAACCATCTGCAAACCTTCTGGTTAGACGGGTATCAGTTTTGCAACGAACGGAGGCTTGCAATGGCACCCCAGGAACCAAAGAAGCCGCTTTCTGCGACCGAAGCCCGCCAGGGCATACGCGGCACGCATCTATTCGCGATCCTGGTTACCGCGCTGGTTCTGGCCGCAATCGTTTGGGTCGGCGTCGAAGTGTGGGGCCGCTATATCGAGCCGAACGGCTCGCAAAATCCGGCGCCGACCATCAGTTCCTCTTCCGGGCAGCCGCAGGGCGCCACGATCGACAATACCCCGCCCGCCGGCCAATCGGCCCAGCCGGCACCAACGGATCGATCGGAGAACAATCAGCAGGGCGCGAAGAGCACGCCAGCCCAGCCTAGCCGCGACGGAACCCAGAATTAGGCAGGCAACTTTTGAGCGCTGCCATCACGCATCCGGATGCTTATCGGGGAAGGCAGGCCTATTTTTCTCGGCGGGAGCTGATTGCGAGCGCACGCTATCCGACGTGACGGCCGTTGGGGCCATCGTCTCTTTCGGCTTCGCGTGCGTCATTCTCGGGTCGATGCATCGTCGTTTTCTGGTGCAGCTTTACGAGCACCTCCTTGCCATCGACGGATGCCCGCGTTCGCTCCATGATCTCACGTTCCTTGGCGGCCTGCTCCCAATGATGCTGGCTGCATCCCCAAGGGCGCCCGGCCGCTTCCCAAATGGCGTAGGACCGCTTGCTGATCCACTCGAACCGTTCATCCGTCATTTTTTCCTCCTTCGTGGACGTTTCGAACTGCGGGTAAGCGCGAATGTTCCCCGCGCGGAACAATAATGGTGCTGACGGGTTGCACCTTACGTTCCGAACTTCACAAACGCATGAATCCACGACAGAAAGGAGGACCTGATGGCTTTGACGTTGATCAGCAAGGTCTTTGCTGAAGACGAACCGATTCCGAGCAAATACGCGCTGGACGGCGAAAACATATTCCCGCCGCTGGCCTGGGGCGGCGCTCCCGATAAAACCCAGAGCTTTGCCCTGATTATCGAGGATCCCGATGCGCCCAGCGGCACGTTCCGCCATTGCGGCATCGCCAATATTCCCGCGCAATGGGGCGGCCTGGCCGAGAGCATCGATACAACGCAGGAGCAGGCGCTTCGCTTTTACAAGAACGATTTCGGCAATGCCCGCTACGACGGTCCGCAGCCGCCAAGCGGTGATCCTCCTCATCGCTATATCTTCCGGCTCGCCGCTCTCGATGTGCCGAGGGTCACGCTTCCCGAAGCCGCCGGAGCCGAGGCAATGTGGCAGAAGGTGAAAAAACACATGTTGGCCGAGGCAAGCCTCACCGGCACCTATCAGGCATAGACCGCTGTTGATACGCAGAAGCGACCGGTGCTTGAAAACACCGGTCGCTTCGCCACCTAGCGAAGACGGCCGAAGCCGGCTTCAGATGACGGAGTGCTCTATCGCTTCCACCGCCAATCGCTGATTTCCGGCATATCCTCCCCGTAACGCCGGACATAGTCATGATGCTTGATGAGCTTTGCCTTGAGCGCGTTTATGACGTCGGGAACTTTTTCCGCCAGGCCCGGCACGCGATCGATCGCCTCCAGTGCAAGATGATAGCGATCGAGCTCGTTGAGAACGGTCATGTCGAACGGCGTCGTCGTCGTGCCTTCCTCGATGAATCCCCGCACATGGATGTTGTCGTGATTGGTCCGGCGGTAGGTCAGCCGATGGATCAGGTAGGGATAGCCGTGATAGGCGAAGATCACCGGTCTGTCCGTGGTGAAGATCTGGTCGAATGCCTGGTGATCGAGGCCGTGCGGATGCTGCGCGGGATCCTGGAGGGCGAGAAGATCGACTACGTTCACCGTGCGGATCTTCAGGTCCGGGATCGCCTCGTGCAGCAGCATGACGGCAGCCAGCGTCTCCATGGTCGGGACGTCGCCGGCGCAGGCCATGACGACGTCGGGGGCAATCGTGTTGTCCTCGTAGCTTGCCCAGTCCCAGATGCCGGCGCCGGCCTTACAATGGGCGATCGCCTCGTCCATGCTGAGCCACTGAGATTCCGGCTGCTTGCCGGCAACGATGACGTTGACCCGGTCGTAGGTGCGCAGGCAATGATCGCCGACCCATAGCAACGTGTTGGCGTCCGGCGGCAGGTAGATGCGCACCACGTCGGCCCTCTTGTTGGCGACGAGATCGACGAAGCCTGGATCCTGATGCGAAAAGCCGTTGTGGTCCTGCCGCCAGACGTGGGACGTCAGCAGGTAGTTCAGCGACGAGATCGGCTTGCGCCATTCCAGTTCCCGCGAAACCTTCAGCCATTTGGCGTGCTGGTTGAACATCGAGTCGACGATGTGGATGAAGGCCTCGTAGCACGAAAAGAGCCCGTGACGGCCGGTCAGAAGGTAGCCTTCCAGCCAGCCCTGGCACAGGTGCTCGCTCAGGACCTCCATGACGCGCCCATCGCGGGCCAGATGGACGTCATAGTCCTCGATCTCTTCCATCCAGACCCGATCCGTGGCCTCGAAGACGCTGCCGAGCCGGTTCGATTCGGTCTCGTCCGGGCCGAAAATACGGAAATTCTGCGAGGCATCGTTGAGTTTTAGCGTGTCCCGCAGGTAATGGCCGAGGATCTCGGTCGATTGCACCTGCTTGCTGCCGCGCTCGCCGATCTCGACGGCATAGTCATGAATGGAGGGGACCAATAGTTCCTTGCGCAGCAGGCCGCCATTGGCGTGCGGATTGGCGCCCATGCGCCTTTCGCCTTGCGGCGCAAGCGCGCTCAATTCAGCCTTGAGACGGCCGTCACCGTCGAAGAGATCGTCCGGGTCGTAGCTGCGCATCCAGTCTTCCAGGATCTTGCGATGACCCTCGTCGCCGCGGCAATTGGCGACCGGCACCTGATGCGCCCGCCAGAATCCTTCCACCTTCTTGCCGTCGACCTCCTTCGGTCCGGTCCAGCCTTTCGGGCTGCGCAGAATGATCATCGGCCAACGCGGCATCCCATCGGACGATGCGTTTTCCCGTGCGTTCCGTTGTATGCCGCGGATGCGGTCGAATACCCGGTCGAACGTATCGGCCATCGCCTGATGCATCGCGGCCGGCTCATGTCCTTCGACGAAGAACGGCTCATAGCCATAGCCCGAGAACAGGTCGCGCAGGTCCTCGTCGCTCGACCGCCCGAGGATTGTCGGATTGGCGATCTTGTAGCCGTTGAGGTGGAGGATCGGCAGCACTGCGCCATCCCGCGTCGGATTGAGAAACTTGTTGGAATGCCAGCTTGCCGCCAGTGGGCCGGTTTCGGCTTCGCCGTCACCGACGACGCAGGCAACGACGAGATCGGGATTGTCGAAAGCGGCGCCATAGGCGTGCACGAGCGCATAGCCGAGTTCGCCGCCCTCGTGAATGGAGCCGGGCGTTTCCGGGGCGGCATGGCTTGGAATACCGCCGGGGAAGGAAAACTGCTTGAACAGCTTTTGCAGTCCGCTCGTCGTCTCGGATATGTCCGGATAGATTTCGCTGTAGGTGCCTTCGAGGTAGGTGTTGGCCACCATGCCGGGACCGCCGTGGCCGGGGCCGCACATATAGATGATGTCGAGGTCGCGCGCCTTGATGACGCGGTTCAGGTGGGCATAGATGAAGTTCAGCCCCGGTGTCGTTCCCCAATGCCCCAGCAGTCTCGGCTTGATGTGTTCCGGCTTCAGCGGTTCGCGCAGCAGCGGATTCTCCATCAAGTAGATCTGGCCGACGGACAGATAGTTGGCTGCCCTCCAGTAGCGGTCGATCAGAGAGAGTTCTTCTGGCGAAAGCGGTGTGGTGACTGCGTTCATTTCCGTCTCCTCGTTTTCGTCACATGATGAGAGCCATAGCCTCGTCGGCAATCACCTGTTCCTCATCGGTTGGAATTACAAATAGCTTGGCATTGCTGGATGCCGCGTTGATCGAGGTCAAACTGCTCCCGTTCGCGTCTTCATCGATCTCGATACCCAACCATTGCAACCTCTTTGCGACGCGGGTCCTGATCTGCGGCTGGTTTTCACCGATCCCCGCGGTAAAGACGAGAGCGTCGAGGCCGCCGATCGTCATGCTCAACCGGCCGATCTCGCCGGCGATGCGCAGACAAAACAGGTCTATGGCCTCTTCCGCTTCCGGCCGTTTGTCTTCGAGCAAAACCCGCGTGTCGCCACTGATGCCCGAGACGCCAAGCAGGCCGCATTCATGATAGAGGAAGTCCTCTATGGTTTCGGGCTGCCGCATTCCGCGTCTCATGAGATAGAGCAGGGCGCCGGGGTCCAGCCATCCGGGGCGGGTTGCCATCGGAATTCCGTCGAGCGCCGAGAAACCCATGCTCGTGTCCCGGCTGATACCATTTTCCATCGCGCACAGGCTGGCGCCGCTGCCGAGATGGCATGCGATGACCTTGCCTCCGGCGACAGCCGGATCGATCTTTCGAAGCCGTGAGGCGATATATTTGTAGGAGAGGCCGTGAAAGCCGTAGCGGCGTACGCCGTCGTCGTGCATGCCGCGCGGGATTGCCAGCCGTCGCACGACGTCGGCTTGCGACGAATGGAAAGCCGTGTCGAAGGAAGCGGCTTGCCGGACCTCCGGCCGAAGCGTTTCGATCGACCGGATGACGCGCAGGGCCTGCGGCTGATGCAGCGGGGCAAGCGGAACGAGCGCCTCGATCCGCCCGATCGCGGCATCGTCCAGCAGCGTCGCCTCGTGAAAGACCATGCCGCCATGCACGACGCGATGGGCTACAGCGCGCAATCTGCCTGGAAGATGCGCGAGCATATGCTCCAGGGTTTCGGATATGACGGCGACGAAATTCGCGTCATTGTCGCCCTTGACCGTCTTTTCATATCTGTCCTGCCCGACGGAATAGCGAAGCTTCAGCGGGCTTTGGTCGAAATCGATCTTCCCCCGACCGACATTTCTTGCCAGGCCGGACTTCAGCTCGAAGATCCCGATTTTCAAGGTCGAGGATCCGGCATTGAATGTCAGCAAGACATCATCGGTCATGTCAGCCTCGGACTACGGGTTTCGACTACCGCAAGTTAGTGCATTCGCAGGCAGAGGCAACCGCGAAGACGGTCTCGTGCGACTCTTTATCGCTGGCATCGGTTTCACCGGCCGCGGGCAGGCGTTTTGCGGGCGATCAGGGTCCTTTTGGGCTGCGTAGGATCGGACACTCGCATCGCCCCTGCCGCCCGACTGCGGCATTTTGCGATTTTTGTGAACTGCAGGGAACAAGCACGGTAGGCAGCCGTTCCCCCCGCAATGCAACGAGCAATCTGCGACCGGAAGGTCAATGCGAGGCATCGCGAGAACGTATCGCGACGCTCGGAATGACGATGTCTGTTCAAATCACGATCAACGGTGGCTTTCTTCGGCGACAGGCGGACCAGGCGTTGAAAGCCAACGCCGCTGGGAAGGCACCCTCGCCGTTTTCCCAAGGAGAAAAGTTGTGAACGATATGCCACGATCAGCCGGTCTGCAGTCTGAAATAGTGGACCTCATTCCGGCCCTTCGCGCCTTCGCGCGCACCTTCCACAGAAACGCCAACGATGCCGATGACTTGGTCCAGGAGACGCTGGCGAAAGCGCTGGCCAACCTCAACCAATTCGATCGCGGAACCCGGCTGAAATCCTGGCTGTTCACGATCATGCGCAATACGTTCTGCACGAGGTTCCGCATTGCGAAGCGGGAGGCGCCCGGCAACAAGAAATGCATCTCGGGAGAGGGGGTCGCTCCACCATCGCAGGAATGGACCATCAGGGCGAAGGAGCTTCAGCAAGCCTGCGATCTGCTGCCGGAGCATTACCGGGTCGTGCTCGAATACGTCGTCATAGAAGGCCGCTCCTATGACGATGCTGCGGAAAAATTCGGCTGTGCAATCGGCACCGTCAAAAGTCGGGTCAATCGTGCCCGTCAGCAATTGGCCGCCCGGCTTGACGAAGAGGTCCGGTGACGGCGCCTGTAGCCTTCGTCGTCCTCGGGCGCTCTTCTAAATATCCCGCTTTCGGCCGCCGAACAGCGCCTCGGCGATATGCTCGATTGCGGCCGGTCGTTCGCACAGCACAAAACCGGAAAATCCCGTGGCGATACCCTGATGCTCCCGACCGATCGCGAAGATGTAGGGAAACTTCCGTTTCTCGAGCCGCTCCACGAGGGCGAACGCGCGCTCTGCCGCGAGATGCAGATCCAGGATCGCAGCATCCGCTTCGTCTGCCTCGACCAGGTCCGCCGCATGTTCGATATCGCTGACGGGGCCGATGACGGTGGCGCCGAGGATCTGCAATTTTCGGCGCACTTCGTCGGCGAGGAAATATCCGTCCTCCACGATCAAAAGCCGCTTACCCGATAACATCCGGCTGAAGGGATTCGTTGAGCTAGGCATCCATCGGTCCATGGTTGGGCCTCGTTATAGGCGGCAGCGCGTGAACCGGAAGTGAACCGCAAGAACGGAAGCGCGGCCGGCCTTTGCGGTTTCCGCCGGCATCGGGAACAATCGCCGTCGCGCCGTGTTCGGTCATAGCGGGAGTGGCAGTCTCTGCGGCATGGGAGAATCAAATGCGCGACGTCATCGATGTCGAATTCAAAATTCTCTGGACAGCGCCGGTTCGACTGGGGACGGGAAGTCGGGATATCCACGCCGTTCAAGGGCCGGAAGACGCGATCTATTTCCTGTCGCGGCGATGGCCGGGCGAAAAGGGCGTGTCATATGCTCACGCGAAGGAGAGATGCATCGCTGCCGTTTCGCACAGAATTCCGGTCGAAGCCTCCAGAGAGGCATTTGTGACTGCCTGTCTGGATGCGCGGCTGATGTCGATGAAGGGCTATTGACCCTGAAAGCCGCTGCATGCTGTCGACCGGCCTCTCACCGGTTCACTGCCTGCCGCAACCAGGCGGTGAAACCGGCGTTCGTCGCCTCAGGACTCCCGCTCGTTGAGATCGATCTGGCCTTTCTCGGCAAGGATCGGCAGCGCGATATCATGCTGCGTTTCGTTCATCTCTTCCACGGTGACGAGCGTTCCACCCTGTTCGAGGGCGGCGGCATAAGCGGCGCGCTGCTCTTCATGAAAGAAGATTCCGCTCAATGCGTCCAGAAAACCCATGTGATCGATTGGTGACGCATCGGGCCGATTGCCGGGCGTCATGGTAATGGCGTCTCTGGGTATGCCGGCATCGATCAATGCCTGGGCTGCCGCTTCCGCGTCGTATTCATTGTTGAAAAATGCGCTGAGCGCAAAAGAGCCGATTTTATTTTCGCTGTTCATGGCGGTTCCTCCATTCTCCTGGTCTCCTTGCCTAAACGAGCACCGGAAGACCGGGTTCCCTGTTCGATGGCACTTTCACGCGTGGAACAAAGACAACGGCGATTAGTTGAGGTTCCATAGTCTGGAACCATTGTGAGCCCACAAATGCTCGAGAAATTTCCTTCGGCCGGCGCGGGCCCTTCACTGGCGTATGAGCATGCGGACGCGAATACGCTTGCCGAACTGCGCGACGATGCTCAATCCTGTACACGGTGCGATCTCTATCGCAACGCCACCCATCTTGTTTTCGGCGAGGGTCCCGGTGCAGCCGACATCATGCTTGTCGGCGAACAGCCGGGTGACTGGGAGGATCTGGCCGGGCGGCCTTTCGTTGGGCCGGCGGGCAAGCTCCTGGATCAATGCCTCGACGAAGCGGGTATTGATCGGGATCGGTGCTACGTCACCAATGCGGTCAAGCATTTCAAATACCAGATGCGCGGCAAGAAACGTCTGCACGCGAGGCCCGACGCCGGAGAAGTGCAGCGTTGCGCCTGGTGGCTCGGCGCCGAGCTCGAACTTCTGAAACCGAAACTGGTCGTCGCGCTCGGCGCGACAGCGGTGTCCTCGTTGCTCGGCTCGAAGATCAAGGTGATGCGGGATCGTGGCCATATCCTGCATCCCGCGGGAAAGCCGGATGTTCTCGTCACCATCCATCCCTCGGCGCTCCTGCGGATCAGGGAGGCGACCGAGAGGGAGAAAGGCAGATTGGCCTTCATCCGGGATCTGACGAAGATCCCACGTTTTCTGCGGCGTTAACCCCTCTTCGAACTGGCGGGCGGGAGCCCACGTCCACGATCAAGCAAAGGTCATGTCATGGCTGACAATCAACCTGATACCATGGAAACCAGGCCGGATCGGCCCAAGCGGCAAGCACCCGCCAAGATCGATCGGCGGGAGACCGCGCCGCCGGAGCCAAAACGGCCTTCCTTTGTTCGCCGGCATCCCTTCTGGATGTTGTTCGGCATTGTGGTGCTGGCGGCTCTGCTCGTTGCCGCGTGGTTCGTCTGGAAGATCTATTTCTATCCGTACGAATCGACGGATGACGCCTTCGTCGATGCGCGCAGCTTCTCGGTCGCCGCCAAGGTCTCCGGCTATGTGGCCGATGTTCCGGTGACCGACAACCAGCATGTCAAGGCCGGGGATGTCATCCTGCGGATCGAGCCGCGCGACTATCAGATCGCGCTCGATCAGGCGAACGGGCAGGTGGAGGTCGCCAAGGCCTCTATCGATAGTGCGAGCGCGCAGATCGAGGCGGCCAATGCTTCCGTCGATGTCGCGAGAGCGCAGCAGAATTCCGCCAATGCCGCGCTTCAATATGCCCAACAGGAGGCCAATCGCCAGCAGCAGCTGGTCAAATCCGGCTCCGGCAGCGTGCAATCGGTGCAGCAGGCAACCGCGACCCTTCAGCAGGACCAGGCCGGCCTCGCTCAGATGCAGGCGAACGTGACTTCGGCGTTGAAGAACAAGTCCGTGGCGGAGGCGCAAAAATCCAGCGCGCTGGCAAGCCTCAAGCAGGCGCAGGCGCAGGCCGAAGAGGCGCAGCAAAACCTGAACTACACGACGATCATCGCTGTTCAGCCGGGCCGTATCGTTCACCTGACGGGTGCCAAGGGGCAATTCATCGATGCCGGCCAGGCGATCGCGACCTTCGTGCCCGACGAGGTCTGGATCACGGCAAACTTCAAGGAGACGCAACTGACGGATATGAGGCCGGACCAGCCGGTAGACGTGACGATCGATGCCTATCCGGATCATACGCTTCACGGCAAGGTGGCGTCGGTCCAGCCGGGTTCCGGCACCGCCTTCTCGCTGCTCCCGGCCGAGAATGCGACAGGCAACTATGTGAAGGTGACACAGCGGGTGCCGGTCAAGATCATCGTCGACAAATGGCCCGCGGATGTCGCCATCGGCCCCGGCATGTCCGTCGTGCCGACGGTGACGGTGCGTCCGAGGAGCTGATATGAACGACGCAGGCGCAATGGCAGGCGGCGCAGAGGCGCCTTCCACACAAGCCACCAACCCCTGGCTGATCGCAATCGTCGTGTCGCTGGCGACCTTCATGGAGGTGCTGGACACGACGATTGCCAACGTCGCGCTGCGCTATATTTCCGGCGGCCTCGCGGTCAGCTCCGACGAGGCTTCCTGGGTGGTAACGACCTATCTCGTCTCGAACGCCATCGTGCTGGTCGCGAGCAGCTATTTCTCCGAACGTTTCGGGCGCCGACGGTTCTATCTTCTATGCCTGGCAACCTTCACGGTCGCCTCCATCCTATGCGGCTTGTCGTGGAATCTCGAGACGCTGCTGATCTTCCGCATGATCCAGGGCTTTGCCGGCGGCGGCATGGTGCCGACCTCGCAGGCGATCCTTGCGGATGCCTTCCCGCCGGCAAAGCGCAGCCAGGCATTTGCGCTCTTCGGCGTCGCGGTCGTCGTCGCCCCGGTGGTCGGGCCGACTTTGGGCGGCTATCTCTCCGACAATCTTTCCTGGCACTGGTGTTTTCTTATCAACGGCCCGGTGGGGGTCTTCGCCTTTGCCCTCGTCTATGCGTTGCTGAAGGAAACGCCGAAGACGAAGCAGATGCGCGAGGAGTACCGCCGCAAGGGCGTGCGCTTCGACATTGTCGGCTTCCTGCTGATTGCGACCTTTCTCGGCTCGCTCGAGCTGACGCTCGATCGCGGCCAGACCGACGACTGGTTCGGCTCCAGCTTCATCATCATGATGACGGCCATCTGCGTGCTTTCGTTTCTGCTGGCGATTCCCTGGGTACTCACAAAAGCCAACCCGATCATCGATGGCCGGCTGCTGGGCACCCGGCAATTCGGCGCGTGTTTCATTGTCATGATGGCAATCGGCGCAATCCTGATCGCAACGACGCAGTTCATTCCCCAGGTGGTGCAGCAGAACTACGGATATACCGCGACATGGGCCGGTCTGGCGCTATCGCCGGGCGGCCTGGTGACAATGGTCATGATGTTCGTCGCCGGGCGTATCAGCTCCCTGGTTCAGCCGAAATATCTGATTGCCATCGGTGCCGCGATCATCGCCGTGTCGATGTGGCAATTGACGGAGCTTTATCCCGGGCTGAACTTCGGCTTCTTCGTCTGGTCGCGCCTCTATATCGGGCTGGGCCTGCCGCTGATCTTCATCCCCATCACCTCCGCTTCCTACTACGGCCTGAGGCCGGAGCAGACCAACCAGGCTTCCGCGATGATCAATGCCGCCCGCAATATCGGCGGTTCGATCGGCGTGTGTGTCGCGTCCAATGTCCTGGCCCATCGCGAGCAATGGCATCAGAGCCGGCTCGTCGAGCACGTCACGCCATCCTCGCCCGCCTATCACGAGACACTGCAGACCATGACGCGCTATTTTGCCGAGAGGGGTGCGACGACGCCGGATGCGCAGGCGCAGGCAACCGCCTGGATCGGCCAGCAGGTGCAGACCCAGGCGAGCTATCTGGCCTATATCGATGTGTTCCATGTGCTGATGCTGATCGTGCTCTGCGCCATTCCGCTCGCCTTGATCCTCAGCAACGTGGATCTCAAGGAGGGCGGCGGCGGCGGCGCGCATTGAGAGCGGAATGCCGACCTCATGTGGCGAGAAGCCGCCGCAGCACGTCCACCAGCTCGGTCTTGCCGCGGCGGACCTCGCCGACATCGCTTTCCACATCTATCCGGCCGGCATTGTGGGCGCCGTAGAGTTCGACCAGCAGGCGCGCATAGTCCTCCGATAAGCCGGCCCGCAGCAGAACGGCCTGCCAATCGGCCTCGGGTAGCGGCTGAGCGATGACTTCGCGACCGGCGATCGATCCTATGGCCGCCGCGACATCGTTCGGCGTGTAGCGCCGTGGTCCCTCGACATGGACTACCCTCTCAGGCCCGTCCTTTCCGTCCAGAAGCAGTTCGGCGGCGATCGAGCCGACGTCGGAGGCGGAAACAGTGGGAAGGAGTTTTGTCAGCGGATGGCAGAAGCTCGGCAATCGGCCATGTTCCGCCGCCGCCTTTGCCAGGCGAGCCCAGTTCTCCATATGCTCGGCCGATCGCAGCAGAACAAGCCTGGAATCCAGCGTTCGCAGACGCCTTTCCAAGGCATGGAAGATCACGGTGACACCGGTTCCCGAACTGTGCTGCGCGCCGTAATCGGAAATGGCGAGTATGGTTTGCGGCCTGGCGGCTGCCAGGGCGTCGCCGAGGGTGTCGATCGATCGGATCAGGCTTGAACGTGTCTGGGACGCGCGCACATCGACCGGGCAGATGACCTGGATGGCGCTGGCCCCTTTCAGCGCAGCAGTCAGCGTTTGATGATCATTCACGTCGGCGATGGCGATCTCGCAGCCGAGTTCGGAAAATTCCTGCGCTTTCGCGGGATCCCGCAGAATTGCGCGAACGGGAACGCCGGCCTTGCGCAGTGCGGCGATGGTGGTGCGGCCAACTTTTCCGCTGGCACCCAGAATTGCATGCATGATGTCTTCTCCTGTCGATCTTGCCGCAGCGTAGCCGTCCATGCTCATCGGATCGCGCATGTTCGGATGATCCATTGCAGGTTCGGACGACAATCGAAGCTTCGGCATGTCGCGCGAAAGTGTGCAGCGGTTTTGCGACCACGACATGGGCAAGATCAAAGAGAGCCAAAGGGCGAGAAGCGAATCTGAAAAGATCGCGACGCGCCTCAGGAGTGCAGTCGGTTGAGCATTCCGGGGGTCAGGCCCAATATGCGCCGCATCCAGTGGGTCATATGGCTCTGATGGGCAAAGCCCGTCGCCAATGCGATCTCGGCCAGCGGCAGGTCCGCGGACAGGATGAGCAGTCTTGCCCGTTCGACCCGGCGTGCCAGGATGTATTGATGAACAGGCATTCCGAATGTGGCGCGAAAGAGCGGCTTCAGATGCGACACGCTCAGCCCGGCAACCGTAGCCAGATCGCCGAGCGACAGAGATTGATCGATATGCATTTCGACAAACTCCGTCAGGCGGCGTCTTTGCCTGTCCGTCAGCGTCGCGCCCACGGTGGTGGCATCTGCCGTGGTCTTCCCGTCGCCGTCAACCAGGCGGATTGCCAACGCCAGTCCCAATGCCTCGGCATAGGTGCGGTCCGACGGCACGGATGCCTCGATCTCGGCCTTGATGGCCCAGGCGATCGATTCGAGCCCGGCATCCCGAAGCTGGAATTTGGGTGTGAGCGAAACGGTATCTGGATCCCGGCCAAGCGCGGCGGCCGCAGATTGAAGGAGCTCCGGTCGAATATTCAGGCGCAGGATGGTGCAATCGCCATCATCTTCCCACCAGCCATCCAGGCCTGCGGGAACGATATCGATATCGCCATGCTTCTGTCGGCGGCGATGCTGCCGGCCGTCGCACTGGCAAAACGCATTCACGGCTCGCCCGAAGTGAATGCCCAGCCGGTGTGTCTGCGATCCCGGCACATGGGTACGGCCGGCCTGGATGTGGAGGAAGCTTGCCTCCAAACCTTCCCAGCCGCGGCCCTTACTGGAAAGAAGCGTCGTGGCGGCGCTGTTGAGCTGATCCATGATTCCGTATTCCCGGCAAATCCACCGACCCGAAATGGTGGCGATCTCGATCCCGGGAGTATAGAGAGGCCCGCATGTCCGGTCGAGCCGTCTCGGATGCGTGCCGTCCATCCGCTTCTGGCGCGGCGATGCCGACATTCCGTTCGGCATTCCACCATGGTCCGGATGACCGGTCTGGCATTGCGGATCGATCGCATTGATCGCGACATTTCCGTCAACCGGCGGCGGCAGTCACCTCATCCGGCCGCTTCGTGCTGAAAACGGTGGTCAGGTGGCTCGCCGTCTTGCGGTAGTGAGCCTCCAGAAGCGCTGTCGCCTTGTCGGCATCGCGTGCGAGTGTCGCTTCGGCAAGCGCGCCATGTTCCGCCTGCACATCCCGCCCGGCGGAATGGGTAGATGCCAGCAACACGGGGATGCGATAGCGTTCCGTTGCGGCATAGAGACGCTCGAAGAATTCCAGCGTCCAGGGCGAGTTGCAGGCGGTCAGCAATGCCCGATGAAATGCGTAATGCCGGGCCTCGAGCGTCCAGATATCGGCATCCGGGCCTGTTCGGCCAACCTGCAGGTTAAGCGCATAGAGAGCCGATACGATCCCCGCTGCCCAATCGTCGTCACCGAGTCGGATCGACGCTCGCAGGGCGTCGCTTTCGATCTTGATGCGCACGTTGACGGCGTCGTGCAGCTCATCGATCGACAAGGGCGCGACGCGGAAACCACGCAGGGATTCGGCCGTGACCAAACGTTCCGCATGCAGCCGGTTCAGCGCTTCTCTCAAGGGCGAGAAGCCCATATCGTAGCGCTCGCTCAGATCCGAAAGCCGCAGCGGCCGGCCGGGCGGAAGCTCTCCGCGGATGATGTCGTGACGCAGGGCGTCATATGCCTTCTCGGCAAGAGTCATGCTGATGGTCCTTTGCTTGCGCGAACAATAGTGCATCCACCCATTTGTCGGCAATTCCAAATATTTTCGAAAATATTTATTGCTTTCGCAAATATGATCGCTCATCTTGTCCCTCAACGGAATGACGGAGAGGAGGGTTCGATGACAAAGCCGCATGAGAACCATCGGGAGAATGTCGCCGGTCGCGCCAATGTCGAGGATACGCCGGAGCTTTTGGCCTATTACGGCGACCTCGAACGGTTCAGCGCCGGTGCGCTCTGGACCGTGGCAAACAAGATCGAGCCGTGGGAGCCGAAGTCGCAATCCGTGCCTGTCGTCTGGCGCTACAAGGATCTTCGCGACCATGTGCTGCGCTCGGTAGAGCTGGTGACGCCGGAAAAGGCCGGCCGTCGCGTCGTCTATCTCAACAACCCCGGACGGAGCGATGTTGCGGCGGCGGTTGGCTGGCTCTATGCCGGGTTGCAGGTGATGAATCCGGGCGAGGTCGCCAGCGCACATCGCCATTCCGCCTCCGCGATCCGTTTCATCATGGAGGGGACGGGCGCCTATACGGTCGTCGACGGCCACAAGATGACGCTGGGGGCGAACGACTTCGTCCTGACCCCCAACGGCACCTGGCACGAGCATGGCGTCGAGGCGTCGGGTTCGCCCTGCATCTGGCAGGATGGGCTGGATATTCCGTTCGTCAACGCGATGGAAGCGAACTTCTACGAAGTCCATCCCGATCTCTCGCAGGCGGTCGGCTTCGCGGTCGACGACATGACCAAAACCTGGGGCAACCCGGGGCTGACGCCGGCCGGACAGGCATGGAACAAGGGCTACAGCCCGATGTTCAAGTACGAATGGGCGCCCACCTACGAATCCCTGGCAAAATATGCCGGCTGCACGGACGGATCGCCCTACGACGGCGTGCTCATGGACTATGTCAATCCGGTCACCCACGGGCCGGTCATGCAGACCATGGGCGCGAGCATGCAGATGCTGCGTCCGGGCGAACATACCAAGGCGCACCGTCATACCGGCAGCGGCCTTTATCACGTCGCCAAGGGTGGTGGTCACTCCATCATCAACGGCAAGCGTTACGACTGGCAGGAGCACGATATCTTCTGCGTGCCGTCCTGGGCCTGGCACGAACATGTCAATGGCTCGGAGCGGGACGATGCCTGCCTGTTCTGCCTTTCGGATCTGCCTGTCATGCGGGCGCTTGGCCTCTACCGCGAACAGGCGTTCGGCGACAATGGCGGTTTCCAGCCGCTTCTCCAGGGAAAAACGATATGAAACTTGTGACTTACCGAGCCTCCGTCGAGGCCGCGGCCCGGCTTGGCGTGATTGTCGACGATCTGGTTGCGGATGTTGCGGCATTGGCTGCATCGCAGGGCGAAGACCTGCCCGATACGATGCTCGGCCTGATCGACAGCGGACGACCCGGCATCGAGACTCTGCGCGCCTGTCTGAGCAGAGCCAATGGGCAGTTTCCGGCCGGCGTCGCCACGGCGCTTGCCAATGTGAAGCTGCTCGCCCCGATCCCGCGGCCGCGCAAGAACATTTTCGGCATCGGGCTGAACTATGTCGAGCATGTCGCCGAAAGCGCTAAGTCGCTCGATACAGCAAAGGACCTGCCGAAGCAGCCGGTCATCTTCTCCAAGCCGCCGACTACCGTGATCGGGCCGGGCGAGGGGATCGAGCATAACGGCAAGATCACCCAGCAGCTGGATTGGGAAGTGGAGCTGGCCGTCATCATCGGCACGACGGCCAGGCGGGTCGCCAAGACGGAAGCCTTGCACCATGTCTTCGGCTATTCCGTGATGATCGACGTTTCGGCGCGCGACAACAGGCGGGCTGGCCAATGGATCTTTTCCAAGGGACAGGACAGCTACGCGCCGTTCGGCCCCTGCATCGTTACGGCCGACGAAATCCCCGACCCCCAGTCGCTCGATCTGTGGCTGACGGTCAACCGCGTCGAAAAGCAACGCTCGAATACGCGTCATATGCTGTTCAAGGTCGACGATCTGATTGCCGATATTTCATCCGGCATTACGCTGGAGCCGGGCGATATCATTGCCTCGGGCACGCCGGAGGGGGTGGGCGCCGGGCGCGACCCGCAGGAGTGGATGTGGCCGGGCGATGTCGTCGTCGCCTGCGTCGAGGGGATCGGCTTGCTGCGGCATCCGGTGGTCGATGCGACGCCGGACCAGGCCCATGGCGCGATCCCGCGGTGATGATATCGGGGTGTGAAACCTGATGCGCTTCGACCTGCACGAAGTCGGAAGCCAGAATGCCTACAAGCTTTTGGCCGCAACCGTCATGCCCAGGCCGATCGCCTGGGTGGTGACGCTCGATGCGCAGGGCCGGCTGAATGCGGCGCCCTACAGCTTCTTCAACGTCATGGGGCCATCGCCGCCGACCGTGGCGATCGGCATCATGGCCGATCCGGAAAGAGGCTTCAAGGATACGGCGCGCAACATCCTCGACACCGGCGAGTTCGTCGTCAATCTTGTGCCCGAGCGGCTGGTGCAGGCGATGAACGTCACCGCCATCGATGCGCCGCGCGGTGTCGATGAGCTGACGCTGGCGGGACTTGCGACCGCGCCGTCGGCCCATGTCCGTCCGCCGCGGATCGCCGAAAGTCCCGTCGCTTTCGAATGCGTATCGCTGTCGTCGGTCGTCACCGGTCCGGCGCAGGTGGTGGTGATCGGCCGCGTACTTGCCGTGCATGTCGCCGACGATTGCGTGCTGGACGCCGAGCGCGCCCATATCGATACGCCAAGGCTCGATCTCGTCGCTCGCTCCTACGGCAGCGATTACGTGCGCAGCCACGATACCTTCAGTCTCGTTCGCCCGAAATGGAGCGACCGGCGGGGACCGAAGCCGGAATAAGTTTGCTTGAGACCATGCCTATCGACCGGTATCGGCGCTACCCGCGCCGGGACCGGTCTTTTCCTGCTTTTGTCTGGGTGTAGCAGTCAAACAGAGCAATCATCGAATAATTCAATATTTTCGAAAATCTTCGTTGACAGTTCGAGAGAAGTGAAAGAAACTTAACTCGGGAGTTAAGAAATTCACCAAATTGGTGGTTCGTCAAGGGAGGAAATGCCGCGATGCTGCAGGAGCGCGTCGAAGGTCGCTGGCTGGATTCGTTCCGCCGCGTCTTCAGATTGAACGGCATCGGCCAGGGCACGCAGGTTGCCATTCTGTCCGAAACCCAGTCGCGGCCGGTTCTCGTCCATCTTTCGGACCTGGCTCTGCACGATCTGGGGGCGGAATACTGCATGATCCAGATGCCGACGCCGCGCCAGACGGCGCCGGTTCCGGTGAAATCGACCGGCACGTCCTGGGCGATCCAGCAGAATCGCGCCGTCATCGAGGCTCTGAAGCGCGTTGAGGTCATCGTCGACTGCACGGTGGAGGGGCTCATTCACGCGCCGGAATGGCCGGAGATCGAAGCGTCCGGCAACACGCGGCTCCTCGTCGTCTGCAACGAGCATCCGGAAATCCTGGAGCGCACCGAGCCGACGGCGGAACTCGGTCCCAAGGTGGCGCTCGGCGTCGAGATGCTGCGCGCGGCGAGCGAGATGCGCGTCACGTCGGCTGTCGGCACCGATCTTCTGATCGACCTGCGTGGCGCTCCGTGCGGCGGCACGCCGGGCTTCGGCACCAGGCCGGGCGACGTGGCGCATTGGCCGGGCGGCCTTTGCCTCGCCTTTCCGGGCCGGAACTCCGTCAACGGCCGCATCGTCATGGATGTCGGCGACATGAACCTGACCTTCAAGACGGCGCTCACAAGCCGCATCGATTTCACCGTCGAGAATGATTTCGTCACCGCCATCGAGGGCGATGGCATCGATGCCATCCATTTCCGCGAATACATGGAGGCCTGGGACGACCGGAACGCCTACGGCATGAGCCATGTCGGCTGGGGCATGCACCCGCGCGCCCGCTGGGTGTCGGCCGCCATGTACGACAAGCGGGACATGCAGGCGGTCGAATTCCGCGCGCTCGCCGGTTCCTTCCTGTGGTCGACAGGGGCGAACCAGTATGCGGGCCGCTACACGCTCGGCCATTTCGATCTGCCGATGCGCAATTGCACGATCGAACTCGACGGAAAGGTCGTCGTGAAAAACGGCGTCCTGCAGGGTGAACTGGCGCTTTGACGCCTTCGAAGAGAGAAGAAGCATGAGCGAAATTGCCGATTACTACGACCTCTCCCGCATCCGGCCGGAAGTCCAGAAAGTCCTCAACCGCGTGAACGAGCTTGGCCGCGAACGCTTCGCCCTTCGCGCCAAGGCTGTCGATGACGACGCTTCCTTCCCGGTCGAAAACTATAGGGATCTTGCCGAGGAGGGCTTCCTCGGGCTCTGCATCCCGCAGGAGTTCGGCGGCTGGGGCTTTTCGATGTTCGAATACGCCATGGTCGGGGCTGAGATCGGCAAATATTGCGGCGCCACCGCGCTGACCTTCAACATGCACAACTCCTCGATGGCCTGGTCGCGCTTCATGTTCGAAATGCCGAACCTGACGCTCGAGGAGAAAGCGACTTTCGCACCCTTGCGCGAACGCCAGTTCCGCCGCGCCATCGCGGAAAGAGCCATCTTCTCGCAGCCGATTTCCGAAGGCGGGCAGAACTGGACCTCGAAGCCGAACCAGACCCAGTGCCGTAAGGTGGAAGGTGGCTGGAAGATCAACGGTTTCAAGAAGTTCGCCTCGCTTGCCGGCTATTGCGACTACTACACCATCGTCTGCACGGAGACATTCGAGGGCCAGGAGCCGCGCCACGAGGACACGATGCTGTTCGTCGTCCACAAGGATACGCCCGGCCTGACCGTCAAGGGCGAATGGGACCCGCTCGGCATGCGCGGCACCAACAGCCGCGACCTTATTCTGAAGGATGTCTTCGTCAAGGCCGACGATCTCCTGATGCCGCGCGGCATTTTCAACAAGACCCTGCCCAACTGGCCGCACATGATGATTACGCTGTCGCCGACCTATATGGGCGTGGCGCAGGGCGCCTATGATTTCATGGTGGACTATCTCAAGGGCAAGATCCCGGGTCAGCCGCCGATCGATCGGCGCATGTATGCCACAAAGCGCATTGCCGTCGGCAAGATGTATGCGCGTCTTGCCAATATACGCGCCTTGTGGTGGCAGGCTTTCAGCGAGGCCAAGGGTTTTCCGAACAAGGCGGAAGTGCTGCGCATGTATGCCGCGCAATATAACGTCATGGAGGGTGCGGCCGAGATGACCTCGATGGCGATCCGCACCTGCGGCGGCCAGTCGATGCTGAAGTCGCTGCCGCTGGAGCGCATGTATCGCGATAGCCGCTGCGGCGCGCTGATGCTGCCCTTCACCTCCGAGATCTTGGAGGATTATCTCGGCGTGCTCGCGCTCTACGAGATGGACGAGCTCGATCACGCTCCCGGCGACGAAGGCGGCGCCCGCACGTCGCTCTGGCGCGGCGATGCCGGCGGCGCGGGTGGGGTGAGGTAATTCCGATGCCGCGCGACCGGGTTCAGATTGTCGGGCAATGCCCAGCCTCTCCCGAGGCGGTCTGGGCCATCGCCGGCGACTTTTGCGGAAAATGGCATCCCGCCATTGCCGGCATCCGCGCCGAACACGATGCGCGCGGCAGCCTTATCCGGGCCTTCACCGTGCATGGCGAGGATACGCTCTACCGCGAGCAGCTCACTTGGTTCAGCGATAGCGACCACTCGCTTGGCTACACCCATCTGGAAGGCATTGCCGGCGTCGATCGCTACGACGGCCGCATGACTGTCTCCGGCGATGGTGACGGCGGCAGCGTTGTCGAATGGACTGCCGAAGTCGATGCCCCGGACGCGGCGCGTCTGGCCGGTATCTGCCAGGGCACGAAGGCGATCTTCGAGGCTGGCATCGCAGCCCTTTCGGATCGGGCCCAACGCCGTGAGGCGGTTTCGTCCCGGCAGCAATCCCCGGCGCCGGTCACCTTCGAGGAAGTATCGCTCGGCGAGCGGCCACGGCTGGCGTTGACCGTAACATCGCAAGAGGGGGGACCGCTTTGCCTCTTCCTGCACGGTATCGGTGGCGGGCGGACGAATTGGCTGCCGCAGCTTGCCGCTACGGGGACCGTCACGCGCGCGGCCGCTCTGGACCTGCGCGGTTATGGCGACAGCACGCTCGGGACAGGTCCGTCGACGGTCGAGGATTATTGCGCCGACATCTTGCGTATCCGCGCGGCGCTGGGTGCGGAACGGCTGGTTCTGGTCGGCCTGTCCTATGGTTCGTGGATCGCCACGTCCTTCGCCGTGCGGCATCCCGATCTGCTGGCCGGACTGGTGCTTTCCGGCGGCTGCACCGGCATGTCGGAAGCGTCTCACGAGGAGCGCGAGGCGTTTCGCCTCAGCCGCCGGGTGCCGCTCGATGCCGGGTTGGCGCCAGCGGATTTTGCGCCCGATGTGGTGAAGGTGCTGGCCGGTCCGAACGCTTCGGAAGAGGTGAAGGAACAATTGCTGCGCTCCATGGCGGCGATCCCGGCCGCAACCTACAGCGACGCGTTGATGTGCTTCACCAATCCGCCGGAGCGCTTCGATTTTTCCCACCTGGCCATGCCGGTGCTGATGATGACAGGCGAGTATGACCGGCTGGCCGCGCCGGACGAGATCCGTGGCGTGGCAAAGCGCATCCATGCCGATGCCGCCTTGCCCGACGTTCGCTATGAAACGATCCGGGATGCGGGCCATGTCTGCAACGTGGAGCAGCCCGAAGCCTACAATCGCATTCTCCTCGACTTCCTTGGAAAGCTCCCGAAATGAATGATCTTCCCCGCCGCCAGCAGAACCGGATCATTCGTGAGCGGCGTATTCTGGATGCCGCCCTGAAGGTGTTTGCCGAGACCGGCTATTCGGGCGCGACCATGGACGCGGTCGCCATCGAGGCGGGCCTGTCGAAACCCACGCTCTACCAGTATTTCTCGTCGAAGGAGGCGCTCTTCTCGGCGATGATGCTCGGCGAGCGCGACCTGATGCTGGAGTTTTTTCAGCATCCTTCCGGCAAGGGGATGGTGGCCGACCTGCATGGCTTTGCCTGGGACTATGCCGACACGGTGATGCGCCCCGACCTGCTGTCGCTCGCCCGCCTGATCATCGGCGAGGTGCAGCGCTTTCCCGAGATCGGCCGCGCCTACCAGGAATCCGGTCCTGACCGGCTCCTGCGCGGGATCATGGACTATCTGGAGGGACGACGGACCGCCGGACAGCTCATCTTCGAGGATGCGGAGCTGGCGGCCCAGGATCTTTGGGGCCTGATCCTTTCGGCGCCTCGAACCCAGGCTCTCTACATGCCGGACCACCCGCCGGGGCGGGCCGAAATCGCGAGATATCTGAACAATGGCCTCAGGGTTTTCCTGAAGGCCTATTCGACCCAGCCAGAGGCGGATCTGGCCAAATTAGAGGCGCTGATAAACGCCCATTCCCTTCAGCAGGTGGAACATGACGATTGAAGACTATCTGGCCGATCCGGCCAGTCGATTTGCCACGGTCGCGATGACCGACACGAACGGGCTTCTACGCGGGCAAATGGTGTCCGCCGGCAGTCTCAAGGGGATCGCGAAAAACGGCATGGGCATGTCGCCCGTGACGCTGGCGCTCGATCCGACCGACGTGGTGCTGACCATCCCCGGCGTCTCCGACGGCACCTCGGACTTTCACGACGATCCGCTGATCATCGACCCGGCGACCGCTCGCCGGCTGCCATGGTCTAAGCCGGGCCACGATCTGCTGGTTCTCTCCAATTATTCCGGCGGCACCTCCGAATTGTGCCCGCGCTCCATCCTGAAGCGCGTGCTCGAGCGTGTCGGCAATGCGGGATATGCGCCCCGCTACGGCATGGAGCTTGAATATACCCTCTTCGACGAAACGCCGGAAAGCGCCCGCGCCAAAGGCTATCGCAACCTCAAGACGGCCACGCAGCACAACAGCCACGATCTGGTGCTCTATCAGGTGCAGCAGACCGAATGGTACGAGGCGGTCGCCGCGATGTGCGAGCCTCTCCGGATCGATCTTGCCAAGATGCACGAGGAAATCGGCGGCGGCTTTCTGGAGGCGTGCATCGCGGCCGGAGAGGGGCTGGAGCCCGCCGACCAGCTCGTCATTCTCAAGAATTTTCTGCGTTCGCTGGCGCAAAGACAGGGCAGGTGCGTCACCTTCATGCCGCGCTGGACCGAGGCTGCGGACAGCCAGTCGATCCATGTGCATATCTCGCTCAAGGATCGCGACGGCCGGCCGATCTTCCATGATCCCGCGCAGAAGAACGGCGTGTCGCAGACGTTCCGCCATTTCATCGGCGGGCTGCAGACTTACATCGGCGACATGACGCTGCTCTTCCAGCCGACCGTCAATTCCTACCGCCGCTTCGCGCCGGGCACGTTTGCGCCACCCGGCCTTAGCTGGGGTTACGAAAATCGTACGACCTGCTTCCGCATCGTCGGCCACGATGCCGGTTCGCTGCGTGTCGAAAATCGCCTGCCGGGCGCCGACACCAATCCCTATCTGACCGTCGCCGCCACGGTCGCGGCCGGGATCGCCGGCATCTTGGAGCAGATAGAGCCGGAGCCGGAGACCATCGGCAACGGTTATGCGCAAGAACCGGCGCGAGATTTCGCGCGTTCGATGCCCGAGGCGATCGAGCGGCTGTGCGGCTCCGATTTCGCCAAGGATTGGCTGGGGGCCAGGTTTGTCGAGGCTTTCGCCTCGACGCGCGAAAGCCAGCACAACGAGTTCCGTCGCAAGATTCCCGATGTGGAGTTGGAGCGCTTTTTCGATTTGGGGTGAAGGCACATGGATGCAGATCTTCGCGGTCTTTTTTTGGAGAGCATGAGCCGGGTTGCCTCCGCCGTCACCGTGGTGACGACGGATGGCGAGGCGGGCCGCTTCGGCGTCACCGTCTCGTCCATGACGTCGGTCTCGGCCGATACGAGCCGACCTTCCTTGCTGGTCAGCATTCATCACTTGAGCCCCGCCGGTGAAGCGATCCGGAAGAACAAACGGTTTTGCGCCAATGTGCTCAGCGGCAACCAGAGCTTCGTTTCGGACCTTTTCTCCGGTCGCCTCAAGCATCTCGCCGACGACAGGTTCGCGGCGATCGGCTGGCATAGCAGCGCGGCCGGATCTCCCGTCATCGACGGCGCCATCGTTTCACTCGACTGCGAGCTGAAGACGGCCCTGCTTTGGGGCACGCATTTCATTCTCATCGGCGAGGTGGAGCGGATCGAGCTGTCGCGACAGCGCTCGCCGCTTGTCTACGCCAATCGGAGCTATCGGCGCGCCATTCCGATCGCGCCGGACGATGACCAGCCGCATAGTCCGGAAAACCAGCTGCGCGTCGGCTTTTTCATCACGCTCGGGCCGGAATTCGTGCCGCCGCTCGTCGCCGATTTCGCCGGCCAGACGCCGGGCGTCGATATCCGGCTGCTCGAGGCGGACCACGACGATCTCATCGAGCAGATGCGTGCCGGCAAGATCGACGCAGCAGTCACCTTCGGATCGGTCGACGAGCCGGAGCTCGACAGCGAACTTTTGTGCGCTCCGGCGCCGCATGTGCTGTTTAGCGCGGATCATCCGCTTGCCGCGAAGTCCAGCCTTCGGCTTGCCGACATCGCCGATCTGCCGATGATCCTGCTCGATTATCCCTCCGTTCGCGGCGCGATCGCCGCGCTCTTCAAGCGCAACGGGCTGAAGCCGGTCATCCGCCTGCAGTCGCCATCCTTTGCCATGGTTCGCGGACTGGTGGCCCAAGGGCTGGGATATTCGATAGTTCCACAGAAGCCCCAGAACAGAACAGGGCCAGATGGACGCGAGATTCGGGCCGTGCCGCTAAGCGAGGAATTTCCGGAAGGCGCTGTCATTGCCGTCACACAAAGGTCGGATGGCCAAAGCCAGCTGGCAAAGGACTTCATCGCCAAATGCAGGATATCGTTCAAGCGCGCCTGACGGGGAGGGACGGCGCGCGGACAGGGAATTGACGGGAGAATACCGCAATAGACGCCGCCAGGAGCGGCAGAATGGGAGAGGGGAATATGGCTCAGGAAGAAGCTATCGATATGACTGGTGCAGGGAGTAACCAACTTCGTAAAAACTCGCTCGGGCTGATCGCCGTCACCTTCATGGTGATTTCGGCGGCGGCGCCGCTGACGGGTGTTGCCGGCGCGATGCCGCTGGCTTTCATGCTGGGGAACGGGGCGGGCATTCCGGCAACCTTCGTCTTTGTGACGCTGGTGATGCTGGCCTTTGCCGCAGGCTACGTCACGATGTCGCGCTACGTCACCAATGCCGGTGCTTTCTACGCCTATGCGGCGCGTGGGCTTGGCGGCCGTGTCGCCGGGGCGGTCGCCGTCACCGCATTGGTCGCCTATAACGCCATGCAGTTCGGGCTCATCGGCCTGTTCGGCGGCATCGCAGCCGGCATCTTCGGTTCGTTTGGGCTGGTGTTGCCCTGGTGGATCTGGAGCCTGCTTGCCATCCTGCTGGTCGGCTTCCTTGGCTATCGCCAGGTCGACCTGTCCGCCAAGGTGCTCGTCTTCGTCGTAGCCCTGGAATATCTGGTGGTGCTGATCGTCGATTTCGCCATTCTGGGCAAGGGCGGTGCGAACGGGCTTGCACTGAATTTCTTCGATGCAAACGCCGTCTTTTCGGGTTCGCTGACCGCTGCGGTCCTCTTCTGCCTGGGCTGCTTCATCGGTTTCGAGGCAACGACCATCTACGCCGAGGAGGCGCGCGATCCGGAAAAGACGATTCCGCGGGCCACCTATCTGTCGGTTCTGATGATCGGCATCTTCTTCATCTTCACCACATGGCTGATGATCGTCGGTATCGGCGCCGACAAGCTGCTCCCGACGATCCAGGGACTGCCTGATCCGTCGACGTTCTTTTTCGATCTCGCCGGTCAATATGCCGGCGGCACGATCGCGAATATCGCCGGCATCCTGCTGGTCTCCAGCCTGTTTGCCGCACTTTCAGCCTTTCATAACTACATCGCGCGCTACAGCTATGTCGCCGGCCGCGAGGGATTGCTGCCGGCGGTCTTCGGCCGGACGCATGATATCCATCAAAGCCCCCATGTCGGCTCGGTAACGCAGACGGCGGGAGCCTTGATCGTCCTGGCATTCTTCGCCGGGCTCGGCCTGGATCCGGTTCTCAACATGTTCACCTGGATCAGCCAGATCGGCACGCTCGGCGTTCTCGGCATGATGACGGTGACTTCGGTCGCCGTGATTGCCTTCTTCCGCCGCACGGATCACACCGCATCGGCGCTGACGACACTGATCCTTCCGCTGGTCTCCGGTCTGGTGATGGCGGCGCTGTTCGTCTACATCTTCCTGCATTTCGGCGATCTGACCGGAACGACCGGCGGCGTGCTCGGCATCGTCCTGCCCTCGCTGATCCCGATCGCGGCGATCGTGGGCTATCTCGTCGCCATGCGTCTGCAGCGCGTCGATCCGGCCCGCTTCGCCCGCATGGGGCACAATCAGGGCTGAGGCCGCTTATGCTTGCGGGATGCCGGCTTGGGCCGGCATCCCGTCCTGGATCCGGTTCGGGGGCCGATGAGAAATTCCGCCGCCTAACGATCTTCCCGCGTATGCCACAACCTCAGGATATAGATCGTTGACTGCTGAATTTCGTAGCGTATCTCATAGTGGCCGACGAGCAGGCGCCTGACCTCGCGTGGGTCGAATTCAAAGAGTCGCTCGCCAATTCTTGGGTTGGCCAGCAGAATAGTCGGCGCTTTGGTCAGGGACTGCACCGCGCGAACGGCTGCCGGCTTGTTTACAGCCGCCAGAAATTCATAGAGACGACTGAGGTCGGATAGCGCCTTGCTGGTCCATTTTGCTTGCATCAGCGAGGAAGCGGCAAAGGTTCGTCGCTGCCGAGGCTATCGGCCCATGCCTGTACCGCCTGATGGTCGATCACACGGCCCGCGTCCACGTCCAGAAGCGCTTCCCGGGTGAGCCTCTCGCGCTCTTCTTCCTGGTCGAGCCAAGCGGTAAGAGCCTGCTTCATGATCCAGCCGCGAGAACGCTCAAGCCTTTCAGCCATCAAATCGACTTTCTCGGCCAAGGAGAGTGGGACATGCGCGGTCAAGACTTTGGTGCCGGAACCTGACATGCGATCATCCTTTTCATGAGGTTCGATTTATTCCTAATCATAGTGATTAATTTTGAATCGATCAATGACGCCCGTCGATTGGACCGAGCTGGCGGCTTTGTCTTTCCGACGAGACATCCAGCGGCAAACAGATATGCGATGGAGAACACCTAACGGTAGAACTCCGATGGCGGCTTGCCGAAATGGCGGCGGAACATCGCAGTAAAGGCGCTCTGGCTGGCGTAGCCGCAATCGAAGGCGACGTCGATGATGCGGTCGCCGCTCGCCAGTTTGCGCAGCGCAAACAAAAGTCGCGCCTGTTCTCGCCATTGCGCGAAGCTCATGCCGGTTTCCTTGACGAAGAGGCGATGCACCGTCTTGGCCGTCACGCGAAGGCGTTCGGCCCATTGGTTAGCGGTCGACGTATCGGAAGGATGCTCGGTGATCGCTTCGCAGATCAGCTTGAGTCGCTCGTCTTCCGGCATGGGAAGATGCAGGGGCAGTACATCTGAGACATGTACTTCGTCCACGAGCAGCTGCATGAGGCGGTCGTCGCGGCTGCCTTCCGCATAATCGAGGGGAACGCGAACGGCGGCGACGATGAGCTCGCGCAGCAGCGGCGAAACCTCGATGACGCAGCTTCCCACCGGCATATGGCGGATCGCCGTCGCGTCGATGAAGACCGTGCGGATCTTCACTTCGCCGGCCATCTTCACGTCATGCTCCAGCCCGGCCGCCAGCCATAGCGCCCGGCTCGGCGGGACCACCCAGGACCCTTCCACCGACCGCACGATCATCACGCCCTCGATCGCGTAGAGCAGTTGGCCGCGCGGATGCGAGTGCCAGCCCGTGGAGGCCCCGTCCGGATAGTTGACGTCCATCGCCGCCATGGCGCGATGGGTGTCGTGAAAATCGAGATGTTTTCGCGTCGGGTCGTTCTGCATGTCCCAATCTCTACAGTCTTGGTCATCATAAAGCGATACGGACCGATATCGAAGCAGTAAGCCAGGGTCTCGAAATGGATCCATGGTATCGCATATGAAAAACAAGCTCGCATTTCTCTATCCTCTCGTCGCCATCATCCTCTGGTCCGGCAACGTGATCGTTTCCCGAATGTCCGCGCATACGATCGGACCGGAGGCGATCACCTTCTATCGCCTGCTGCTCGCCGTTCTGCTGATGAGCACCTTCGTCGCCGTCCCGGCCTGGCGAAATCGCTTCGTCATCTGGCCGCACCTGGGGCAGTTCGCCATTCTCGGTTTCCTCGCCATGTGCTTCTTCCAGAGCCTGTCCTATCTGGCGGCGGAAACGACGACGGCGACGAACATGGCCGTGTTCACGGCGCTGACGCCGCTGCTCACGGTGGCCTTGAGCGCCTTCGTGCTGAAGGATACGCCGACTGTCGGAATGGTCGGCGGCGGCGTCCTGTCGCTTGTCGGGCTCGTTTATCTGGTCAGCGCCGGCGATCCGGCAGCGCTCGCGCGCAATGGCGTGCATCTCGGCGATCCGCTGATGTTCATTGCGGCGCTGAGCTATGCCGTCTATGGCGTTCTCCTCAAGCGTTGGAACCTGCCCGTCGCCGGCTGGCAATCGACCTATATGCAGGCGATCTGCGCTCTGGTGATCATGTTTCCGGCATTTCTTGCCACGCCAGCACCGTTGCGTGCGCTGAATGCCGAGACCTTGCCGCTCATTGCCTATGCCGGTGGCCTCGCGTCCGTCGTCCTTCCGTTTTTATGGGTGCGCGGCGTTCATATCCTCGGCCCCAACCGCTGCGCGGCCTTCATGAACCTGTTGCCGGTGTTCACCGCGCTCGGCGCCATTGTGATGCTTGGCGAACCGGTACGGGCCTATCACGTCATCGGCGGTGGTGCCGCGCTCGTCGGCGTTGCCTGCGTGGAGCTTTTCCGCCGGCCCTTGCGCAGCGCGCCACCGGCCATGCCCGAAATTGTCGACTAAGCGAATGGACTGCCGCGAACGGACGCGGCTTTCTGCATTGAAATCACGCCCGGGGCAGCCATGAGAGCTCTTCGGGGGAAGCGCGAGCCGCGCAAAATCCTGGGGGTGACTTTGCGCCCCCAATTTGCAACGCGGAACGATGGGCATCTTGCTCTGCTGCTCAAGAACGGGGTGTGGAGCATCCATCAACTTTACGGCATCATGGACATCGAGCTCTTTCCGAGCGCGGTCTTTTCTCTCTCCAACGTTGACCGGCCAAGCGGAGCGCGTCTAGTTTCCGTGTCACGACAGGATTCGAGATCGAAGAGGAAAACCGGCATGACCCACGTCGCCTGGCGCGCAGATCCATTGAGCTGGGGCCACGGGCCGCGCGTTTTTGAAATCTTCCTGGAACCCACTTGCCCGTATTCGGTCAGGGCTTTCAACAAGCTAGACGATTTTCTGAAACAGGCAGGCGAGGATAAGGTCACCATCAAGGTGCGCCTGCAATCGCAGCCCTGGCATATGTATTCCGGCGTCCTCGTGCGCTGCATTCTCGCGGCTTCGACGCTTCCCGGAGGCAAGGAGACGGCGAAGAAGGTGATGGCTGCGATCGGTGTCCATCGCGAGGAGTTCGAGTTCGCTCATCACGCCGGCGGACCGAACATGGACGTGACGCCGAACGCGCTGATCGAGCGGCTGGAGAATTACAGCGGCATCCAGCTGAAAGAGGCCTTCGCGATCCCGGACCTCGACCGCGAGATCAAATGGCACTGCAAATACGCCCGGCAGAACGGCATCCACGTATCCCCGACCTTCATGATCGACGGGCTGGTGCAGGCCGACATGAGCAGCGGCGACGACATAGAAGCCTGGGTCAAGAAAGTATCGGCGTCGTAGGAGGCGGGCACAATCGCCCTCCCGATTTGCCGATCCCGGGCAGCCGCCGGTTTGACACTTGAAGTCTGCGACCAACGGGTCAAGGCCCGGCTTCGGCGTGAGGAATGCTCGGGCACGCGATCCGAGCGCCGATCCTTGCGGGCAATTTGGAAAGGCGGCGATGCTTCCGCATCGGCGCCTTTACCACTTGCCATGTCGTCAGTCTTCCACGTTCGGCAGCAGGATCGTCAGAAGCCCGATCAGCGGCAGGAAGGCGCAAAGTTCGAAGACGAACTCGATGCTCGTATGGTCGGCAAGCACGCCAAGCGCCGCAGCCCCGATGCCGCCCATGCCGAAGGCGAAGCCGAAGAACAGGCCCGAAACCATGCCGACGCGGCCGGGCAGCAGCTCCTGCGCATAGACGACGATTGCCGAAAAGGCGGACGCGATGACCGTGCCGATGATCGCGCTGAGGATGATCGTGGTTTCGAGATTGGCGTGGGGCAGGACGATGGTGAAGGGCAGGATGCCGAGGATGGATCCCCAGATGACCTTCTTGCGGCCGATGCGGTCCCCAACCGGGCCGCCGACCATCGTGCCGACCGCGACGGCGGCGAAGAACACGAACTGGCAGAGCTGCGCCGTCCGTTCGGTAACGCCGAACCGGGCCATCAGGTAGAAATTATAGTAGCTGGTGAAGCTCGCCAGATAGAAATACTTCGAGAAGATCAAGGCGATCAGGACGGCAATGGCAAGGCCGACGCGGGCGCGCGACAAGCTCAGCGCCTTGTGGGTCTTGCCGGTCTTGGCCGGCGCGCGCAGGTGCCCGCCGTTTACCTGATACCAGCGGCCCAGCCCTCCGAGGACGAGGATGCCGATGAAGGCCAGGCTCGCGAGCGCCGCCATTCCATGCTGGCCGTGCGGAAGAATGAAGAAGGCGGCCAGCAGCGGCCCGAGCGACGTGCCGAAATTGCCGCCGACCTGGAACAGCGACTGGGCAAAGCCGTGCTTGCCGCCGGATGCCAGCCGCGCGATGCGGGATGCTTCGGGGTGAAAGATCGAGGAGCCCAGGCCGAGCAGCATCGCGCCCATCAGCAGGGTCGGATAGTTCGAGGCCATTCCGAGCGTAATCATGCCGGTACAGCTGCAGGCCATGCCGAAGGGCAAGGAATAGGGTTGCGGCCGCCCGTCCGTGTACCACCCGACGAAGGGCTGCAGGATCGAGGCGGTGATCTGGTAGACGAAGGTCAGGACGCCGAGCTGGGCAAAGCTGAGGTCGAAGCCGGTCTTCAGCACCGGATAGCTCGCCGGCAGCAGGGACTGGGTGACATCGTTGATGAAGTGGCCGAGACTGGCCACCATAATGACCGGATATATCGTCGCCGCCGCGCGAGGCGGGTTCATGACCTGGCTCATGGCTCTCACTTTCAAATCGTTCGCCGCGCTGATATTAGAAAAGACAATCGCCCGCTACCGCGATAAGGCGCAACTACTACGAGACTGGGCCAGAATGGTCAGGAACAGCCGCATAGATCCATTCATCGATGTCGACCGGCCTCTCGTTGCCCTCGGCAACGAGTATAGGGACGGGCATCGTGTCGATCCGCACCAGCATCGGCGCGCGCAACTTCTATACGGCTTTTCAGGCGTAGTCGTGGTGACCACTCCGGACGGTACGCTCGTCATGCCGCCCGAGCGCGGCATGTGGATCCCTCCGGGCGTCATCCATAGCGTGCGTATGCTCGGCAATGTCAGCATGCGCAGCGTCTATATTCAGCCGCAGGCAATCAAGACGATGCCCGATCATTGCCAGGTTGTCGAAATATCGCCCCTGTTGCGCACGCTCATTGCGGAGGCCGTCGATATTCCGGTCGACTATGACGTCAACGATCGCGCCGGTGCCTTGATGACCTTGCTTCTGCACGAGCTGGCAAGGCTGAAACCGCTGCCCTTATCCTTGCCGATCCCGCGCAACAGCGTGCTTGCCCAGAAGTGCCAGGATTTCGTGCGGCAACCGACGACGCACGATACGATCGATGTCTGGGCGAATTACATGAGCATGAGCCGGCGTGCGTTTACCCGCATGTTTCGTCTCGAGACGGGCCTCAGCTTCGTCAAGTGGCGCGAGCAGGCCTGCCTTCATGCCGCGCTTCCCCGGCTCGTCGCGGGGACGCCGGTGACGACGATTGCAATCGACCTCGGCTACAAGAATCCGGCCGCCTTCACGACCATGTTCAAGCGGGCCTTTGGCTATTCGCCGCGCGAGATCACGCGCCAGCATGCGCGCAACGGTTCCCCGAGTGCTGGCCTCCAGCCCTGAAGGTCATTGCGAGCCGCCGAGATGATCGCCGCAGAACGCGGGAGACTAGCGGCGTGACCCGTCAGGTCGCGTCGAGATAGGGCTTCAGAGGCATATCGTCATGCCTCGGCACCGTTTGCCGTTCAATCATGTGGTGGATGACCGGCGGCTGGCCGCCGCGATGCAGGGCATCGAGACGCTCCGCGACATCGATATCGGCATGCGTCTGGCGCTGGCTATGGCGAACATAGTCGATCCAGGTCGGCAGATGGTAGCTTTCCGTCCATGTGTTCGGCTTTTCCAGATCGCGCAAGAGCGACCATTGCTTCGCGCCATCCCGGATTCGCATCCGGCGCCGCTGGGCCATGACGGCCAGAAACTCCGGCACGTCATCCTGATCGATGTCGTAATCCACCATGACCAGGATCGGACCGCTTCTGGAGCGCAGGTCAAGCTGCAGTTGCGGTTCGCTGAACGTGTTCGTCGGATCGAGATTGAGGGATTCGAAGTCCGGCTGGCGCAAAAGAAGGCCAAGCAGGCCGCCTATCGCCAACGTGACGCTTGCGATGCAGAGAGCGCCGGTGACGCCATGGGCGTCGGCCAGTTCGCCCCACATCCAGCTTCCCACAGCCATGCCGCCGAAAGTCGCCGTCTGGTAAAGCGAAAGGGCGCGACCGACGACCCAGCGTGGCGTGGAGAGCTGAACGGTGACATTGAAGAGCGAAAAGGCCTGCACCCAGGCAACACCGGCCGGCATGAGAAGAAGACAGCTCAGCCACACCTGATGGCTGAGCGACAGGAAGAAGCAGCTGACCGCCAGCGTGAAGAATGCGCCGCGGATCACCCATTCATTGCTTAGGAGGTCGCGAATGCGGCCGATCAGCAGCGCGCCGCAGATGGCGCCGAAGCCGAAGAAGCCGAGCATGATGCCGTAGGTGATCGCCGTGCCATGCACATGATCGCGCGCGACGAGAGGCAGCAGCGCCAGGATGACGATCGCCGTCAGGCCGAAGACGAAGCTGCGGCACATCACCTTGAGAAGGTTCGGCGACATCAGGACATAGCGGAATCCGGCCGACATCGCGCTGCCGAAAGGCTCGCGCGGCAGCGCATTGCGGGCGGGGGCCTTCTTCCAGCGCAACAGCGTGAGAATGAGGGCGAAATAGCAGAAGACGTTGAAGAGGAATGCGAAGGCCGCGCCCGCGGCCGCGACGATGACGCCGCCGATCGCCGGCCCGATGCTGCGCATCAGATTATAGCTCATGCTGTTGAGCGCAACGGCGCCGGGCAGATGTTCGCGCGGGACGACGTCGCCCATGGAAGCCTGCCAGGAAGGATTGTGAAGAGCTCCACCGCAGCCGATCAGGAAGGTGAAGCAGAGCAGCAGCCAGGGCGTCAGGGCATTGCTGTAGGAAAGTACGGCCAGCGTCGCGGAGACTGAGAGCATCAGGGTCTGCGCGATCAGCATGATCCGCCTGCGGTCGTAATTGTCGGCCAGTGCCCCAGCCGCAAGCGAGAAGATCATGACGGGCAGGGTGGTGGAGGACTGCACCAGCGCGACCATGCCGTGGGAGGTCGCAAGGCTGGTCATGAGCCAGGCAGCGCCGACGCCTTCGACCAGACCGCCAAGATTGGAAATCAGCGTTGCCGACCAGAGCGAGCGGAATGTCTTGGATTGAAACGCGACGAGCGGAGAGGTTCTATTGGGCATGTCGGCTTTTCTTCACAGGATTGTCTTGCTCGACGGGCGCGGAAAATTCGCTCGAAGCCTATGCGCGGTCGAGTCGATGATAAGCCTATAGTGATTTGCTAATTTCCGAAACGATTTTGGAATAAAATTCTCGCCGATGACGGCGGATTCGGCCGTCGGATCCCGAAAGCATCTCCCGGGAGACTTTCGTCGTCAGAGTTCGCCTCGGAGCGGGCGACCTGTCACGACGACAGGGATGTTCACAGCGGCAATGGTGGAGAGACATTGCACGCCACCGCCGCCCCTGCCCACGGACAATGAGCCTGTAAGATCTCTCAAGGCAAGGCGGTAGTGACCCTTCGACGCCCTAATGGATAAGGATCGCGCGGAAGTCGTTGACGTTCGTGCCGGTGGGGCCGCTCACGAAAAGGTCGTCGAGCGCGGAAAAGGCCGACCAGCTGTCGTTCCGGTCCAGGAATTCGGCGGCGTCCTTCCCCTGGTCGGCAAGGCGCGTGGCAGTGCTGCCGTCGGCAAAGGCGCCGGCATTGTCCTCGGAGCCGTCGATACCGTCGGTATCCGCAGCGAGAGCCGAAACACCCGACTGGCCGGAGATGGCGCAGGCGAAGGAGAGCAGGAATTCGCTGTTGCGGCCGCCCTTGCCTTTGCCCTTGATCGTTACGGTCGTCTCGCCGCCCGACAGAACAAGGACGGGCCCCTTCGATGCGAGGCCTCGGTGGGCGATCTTCGCCACGATCGCGGCGTGTTCGCGGCCGACCTCGGATGCTTCGCCCTCGATGGCGTCGGAAAGGACAATGGGCTCGACGCCGGCTTTGCGCGCGACGTCGGCCGCCGCCTCCAGCGCAATGGCGGCGGAAGCCACGAGTTTCACCTCGTTGCGGGAGAAGCGAGGATCCGATGGCTGCGGCGGCTCGTCTCCACCATTCCTGAGATGGCGCATGACCGCTTCCGGCAGGTCGAGGCGATAGCGATCTATGATCTCAAGCGCGTCGGCGCGCGTGGCCGTGTCGGCAATCGTCGGACCGGAGGCGACGAGGGCGGGATTGTCTCCCGGTATGTCGGAAACCACGAGCGAGACGACACGGGCCGGATGCGCCAGTGCGGCGAGCCGGCCCCCCTTGATGCGTGAGACCTGCTTGCGTACGGCATTCATGGCGCTGATCGGTGCGCCGGAGGCAAGCAGCGCCCGGTTGACGGCGATCTCGTCGGCAAGCGTGAGATCGCCGGCGGGGGCCGGCAGCAATGCCGATCCGCCACCGCAGACAAGGGCAACCACCAGATCGTCTTCGGTGAGGCCGCTCACGGCGGCCATCAGCCGGTCGGAGGCCCGCAGGCCGCTTTCATCCGGCACGGGATGGGCGGCTTCGAGGACTTCGATGCGCTCACAAGGCACGGCATAGCCGTAACGCGTGACGACGACGCCGGAAAGCGGCGCATCCCACAGGCGCTCGAAGGCGCGCGCCATCTGCGCCGCCCCTTTGCCGGCACCGACCACCACCGTCCGGCCTTTCGGCTTTTCCGGCAGATGGGCGGCAAGCGCCTTGTCCGGATCGGCGGCCGCAACCGCCGCGTAGAACAGCTTTTCCAGAAAGGCGCGGGGATCGGCGATGGTCGGCATCGGGTTTCTCACATGTTAGAGCGTGTCCGCATTCTTCCGAAACGCGAAAACGCTCTACGTTCTGTTTCTGGAGGCATTCCGGACGGAAAGCCGCTCCGCACTTCTCCTGGAAAGCTCTAGGAGACAGGATGGTTCGCCATCCGCTCCAGCGCCTTGACGAGACCGGAGTGATCGAGCCCGCTGTCGCCATTGGCGGCGCATTGATTGAAAAGCTCCTGTGTCGATGCCGTGTTGGGCAACGAGACGCCCAGCGCCTTGGCGCCCTGCAAGGCAAGGTTCAAATCCTTCTGGTGCAGCGATATGCGGAAGCCGGGCTCGAAGGTGCGCTTGATCATGCGTTCGCCATGGACTTCGAGGATGCGCGAGGAGGCAAAGCCACCCATCAGTGCCGAGCGCACGCGGGCCGGATCTGCCCCTGCCTTGGAGGCAAAGACGAGCGCCTCGGACACGGCCTCGATCGTCAGCGCGACGATGATCTGGTTGGCGACCTTGGTGACCTGGCCGTCGCCGCAATCGCCGACGAGGGTGATGTTCTTGCCCATCAGCTGGAAGAGCGGCAGCGCCCGCTCGAAGCTGGCCTCCGATCCGCCGGCCATGATCGACAGCGAGGCGTTTTTGGCGCCGACTTCGCCACCGGAGACGGGGGCGTCGATATATTCCGCACCTGTCTCGCGAACCCTCTGGGCGAATTCCTTGGTCTCGATCGGTGAGATCGAGCTCATGTCGATGACGAGCTTGCCCTTCGAAAGACCAAGGGCAACACCGTTCTCGCCGAAGAGCACATCCTTGACCTCCGGCGTATCCGGCAGCATCAGGATGATCGTATCGACGGTTTCGGCGAGCGCTCTCGGCGTCTCGACGAATTGAAGGCCGTTGTCGAGCAACTCCTGGCGCGGCGCGGCGGAAAACTTGGACGTGATGACGGTATGGCCGGCATTCTGCAGGTGGCGTGCCATGGGTGTGCCCATGATGCCGAGGCCGATAAATCCGATGTGTGCCATGGTTGTTAGCTCCTGATATTGAGAATGGCTGCGCTTTCGCTGTGGCGGCCGGTAGCCGCAAACCAGCCAAGCCCTGCTTCCGTCGTGGTCCGCGGCTTGTATTCGCAACCGATCCAGCCGTCGTAGCCGAGCGCATCGAGCGCATCGAAGACGAAGGGATAGGCGATCTCGCCGGTGCCCGGTTCGTTGCGGCCCGGGTTGTCGGCAAGCTGCACATGGGCGATCTGCGCCTGGTGCTTCTTGAACGTGCCGATCAGTTCGCCCTCGGTACGCTGCTGGTGATAGAGGTCGTACTGAATGAACAGATTGTTGCTGCCGACCTCGGCGATGAGCGAGGCTGCCTGATCGGGCGTGTTGAGATAGAAGCCCGGAATGTCGAAGCGATTGATCGGCTCGATCAACAGGCGGATGCTGTGCTTGCCCAGTTCGGCTGCGGCATATCTGAGATTGACGACGAAGGTGGTTCGCAGCGTTTCATCGGATATGCCCGATGGCGCGATGCCGGAAAGGCAGTTGACCTGGCTGCAGCCGAGCGCCGTCGCATAGTCGATCGCGGAGGCGACGCCGCGGCGGAATTCGTCGATGCGATCGGGCAGGATCGCGATGCCGCGCTCGCCGCCGGCCCAATTGCCGGCCGGCAGATTGTGCAGCACCTGCGTCAGGCCATGACGATCAAGTTCGGCGCGCAGCGCTTCCTTCGTAAAGTCATAGGGAAACAGATATTCGACACCTTTGAAGCCTGCCTTGGCGGCGAGTGCGAAGCGCTCCAGAAAGGGCGCTTCGTTGAAAAGCATGGTCAGATTGGCCGCAAATCTCGGCATGATATCTCTCCTTCAATCCAGCAGGGCGAGGATCGCGGTCGGGGCATCCTCGCCGCGTTCGGCAAGCTCCTCGAACTCGACGACGGCGTTGATGTCGGCGCCCATGGCGATGTTGGTGACGCGTTCGAGAATGAACTCGATGACGACGGGAACCTGGTGTTCCTTCATGAGCTTCTGTGCGGTGGTGAAGGCTTCCTGGAATTCGTTCGGGCTGCGGACGCGAATCGCCTTGCAGCCGAGACCCTCGGCAACCGCGACATGGTCCACGCCGTAGCCCGGTTCCGCGTCGCCCGATGCGTTGATGTTGTCGAAGGCGAGGCTGACCTCGAAATCCATGTTCAAGCCGCGCTGGGCCTGGCGAATGAGGCCGAGATAGGAATTGTTCACGACCACATGCAGATAGGGGAGCTTGTGCTGGGCGCCGACCGCCAATTCCTCGATGAGGAACTGGAAATCATAGTCTCCGGACAGTGCGACGATCGGGCGATCCGGGTCGGCGGCGCGCACGCCGAGCGCTGCCGGCAGCGTCCAGCCGAGCGGGCCTGCCTGGCCGCAATTGATCCAGTTGCGCGGCTTGTAGACATGCAGGAACTGCGCGCCGGCGATCTGGCTTAGGCCGATGGTCGAGACATAGCAGGTGTCGCGGTCGAAGGCCTTGTTCATCTCCTCGTAGACGCGCTGGGGCTTCAGCGGCGTCTGGTCGAAATGCGTCTTGCGCAGCATGGTGCGCTTGCGCTCCCGGCATTCCCCCGCCCAGGCGGACCAATCGCGCAGCTTGCCAGCCGTCTTCCATTCCGTTGCAACGTCGAGGAACAGCTTCAACGCCGCGCCGGCATCCGAGACGATGCCGAAATCCGGTGCGAAGACACGGCCGATCTGGGTCGGCTCGATATCGATATGGACGAAGGTGCGGCCCTCGGTATAGGTCGAGACGTTTCCGGTATGGCGGTTCGCCCAGCGATTGCCGATACCGAAGACGAAGTCGGATGCGAGCAGCGTGGCATTGCCGTAGCGATGCGAGGTCTGCAGTCCGCACATGCCGGCCATCAGCGGATGATCGTCGGGGATCGTGCCCCAGCCCATCAGCGTCGGAATGACCGGAACGCCGGTGATCTCGGCAAATTCGACCAGCAGGTCGGACGCATCGGCATTGATGATGCCGCCGCCCGCGACAATCAGAGGACGCTCCGCCGCATTCAGCATGGCGAGCGCCTTCTCCGCCTGCGCCCGCGTCGCTGACGGCTTATAGGGCTCGAGCGGGGCATAGGTGTCGATGTCGAACTCTATTTCAGCGAGTTGGACATCGACAGGCAGATCGATGAGGACCGGGCCGGGACGACCAGAGCGCATCGTATGAAATGCCTTCTGGAAGACGTAAGGGACCAGCGCCGGCTCCATGACGGTAACGGCCCATTTGGTAACGGGAGCCGCGATCTTCGCGATATCGACGGCCTGAAAATCTTCCTTGTCGAGACGCGCACGCGGCGCCTGCCCGGTGATGCAGAGGATCGGGATCGAATCGGCCGAGGCCGAATAGAGGCCGGTGATCATATCGGTGCCGGCCGGACCCGAGGTTCCGATGCAGACGCCGATATTGCCGGCCTGCGCACGGGTGTAGCCCTCTGCCATGTGGCTCGCGCCCTCGACGTGGCGGGCAAGCACATGGCGGATCGAGCCGCGCATCTTCATTGCCGAGTAGAAGGGGTTGATCGCAGCACCCGGAACGCCGAAGGCGCAATTGACGCCTTCCTTTTCCAGAACCAGCACTGCGGCATCGACTGCACGCATCTTTGCCATGGGACTTTCTCCGTTTCTGAAGAGAAAGTACCGCATTCATTCCATGGCGCAATCATAAAATGGAAATCAATCTCATCATATGGAAATAAACATTTTCAACGAATCTGGAACAAATGAAACGAAGCGGATATGTCATGAGGCCCAAGCGCCGCGCCAAAATGCGCGGCGCATTCGAGTCGGAAGTGAGCGTCATGGCGGAAAATCGAGAAAAGACGAGGGGCAGGCCGGGCCGGAAACCGGCCGAAAACGCGGCGGCTTCGTCCGTGCAGGTGCTCGATCGCAGCTTGAAGCTATTGGAGCTGGTGGCCGAAGCCGACGGTGCGGTGTTGACCGACCTTGCCGATCAGTCGGGCATGGCGCCTTCCACCGTGCATCGGTTGCTGACCTCTCTTGCCCAGCACGGCATGGTGACGCACGACGGAGAGACCGGCGCCTGGACGATCGGGGTCAAGGCCTTCGAGATCGGAACGGCCTACCTGCGCTTCCGCAAGCTCGGGACGATCAGCCGGCCTTTCCTGAAGCAATTGATGGAAGAGTCCGGAGAAACCGCCAATATCGCCATCGAGGACGACGGCGACGTCGTGTTCATCTCCCAGGCGGAAAGCCATGCGCCGATGCGCGCCTTCTTTCGGCCCGGCCGGCGTGGGCCGATCCACGCTTCCGGCATCGGCAAGGCGATTATTTCCACCTGGCCCGATAGCCGGATCGAGGCGGTTCTCGGTGGGCGCGCGCTGCAGCATTTCACCGAGAAGACTCGCGATACGCTTCCCTCGCTGCTCGAAGATATGGCCCGGATCCGGGCGCGGGGCTGGTCGATCGACGACGAGGAGCACACGCTCGGCATGCGCTGCGTGGCGGCGCCGATCTTCGATGAATATGGGGACGCCATTGCCGGCATTTCCATCTCAGGCCCGGCTGTGCGATTGCCTGACGGCAAGGTCGCCGCCCTGGGGCCTGTGGTGCTGGCCGCCGCGGAGGAATTGACGAAGGCGATGGGTGGGAGGGCGAAACGTTTCTGAACGGCTTTGCGAACGACGGGTTCCAATGAGAAGCGCCACGACAGAAACCGTCGACGACGCCTTCTACCTGAAGACGGTGTCGACGGATCGTGGCGTCAGTCGATCAAGCGAGTTGCAGCGATTCGCGTAGCACGGCCTTAGGCTTCCTGGTCTTCATCGCCTTGCCGGCGACGTAGACTTCGGCGACACAGCGATCGTCGCCCATGGTCTGCAGGATGAAGAGTTCCTCGGCCAGCGACGTTGCCGTGCGCATTCGGAATTCCATCGCCGACTTGGCGGTGGAATCGAGCACGACAATATCGGCGTCTGCGCCCGCCTGCAGCGACCCGATCCGGTTTTCGAGGCCAAGCGCCAGGGCATTGCCGCGCGTCATGCGATAGAAGGAATTGAACGGCGTCAGCCGCTGCCCCTGCAGGTGCAGCACCTTGTAGGCCTCGTCCATCGTTTCCAGCATGGAAAAGCTGGTGCCGGCGCCGACATCCGTCGCGACCGACCAGCGCGCGCCAAGCCTGTCGAACTGGGCGGCATTGAAGAGCCCGGAGCCGAGGAAGAGGTTCGACGTCGGGCAGAACACGCCGACCGCGCCGGTTTCGGCCAGCACGGCAACTTCCCGCTCGCTCATATGAATGCAATGGCCGAGCAGCATGCGAGAATTGAGCAGGCCGTAACGGGCGTAAATATCAGTGTAGTCCTTCGCCTCGGGATAAAGCGAGGTGGCAAAGGCAATCTCGTCGCGGTTTTCCGAAAGATGGGTCTGGACGTAGCAGTCCGGATGCTCGGCGACGAGGGCCTTGCTCATATCCATCTGCCCGGGCGTCGAGGTGATCGCAAAGCGCGGGCTGATCGCATAATGCGCGCGGCCGCGGCCATGCCATCTTTCAATCAGCCGCTTCGTCTCGTCGTAACCCTGCTCCGGCGTATCGCGCAGCGCGTCCGGCGCGTTGCGGTCCATCATCACCTTGCCGCCGATCATGCACATGCCGCGCGCTTCGGCCGCTGCGAAATAGGCGTCGACGCTTTCGGGATGGACCGAGCAATAGGCAACCGCCGTCGTCGTGCCGTTCGACAGGAGCTCGTCCATGAAGCGGTCGGCCACCTCGGCAGCGTGGGCGGCACGGGCGAACTTCTGCTCCTCCACGAAGATATAGGTGTTCAGCCATTCGAGCAGCTGTGCGCCATAGGAGGCGATCGCCTGCGTCTGCGGGAAATGCAGATGCGTATCGATAAAGCCGGGGAGGATGAGGTTCGGACGATGATCGGCGAGCTTGGTATCGGAGCGCACCAGCTTGCTCATGTCGCCATAGGAGCCGATTTCGACGATCTTTCCGTCGCGCACGAAAACGGCGCCGTCCTCGATATAGCGATAGGAGGCGGTATCGTCGATGCCCTGCGGCTCGGCGAGGAATGTCAGAACGCGCCCGCGGATCAGGATTTCGCTCATTGGGTCTTCTCCCCGTTCACGGCGCTCTCGTACCAGGAGACGAGCAGGCGGCGCTCCTCGTCGGTGATATGCGAGGCATTGGCCGGCGGCATGGCGTGGCTGCGGCCGGCCTGCAGATAGATCTCGCGGGCATGGGCGGCGATGTCGCGGTCGGTCTCGAACATCACGCCCTTCGGAGGCGCGATGATGCCCTCCCAGCTCGGCTCCTTCGCATGGCACATGGAACAGCGTCCCATGATGGTATCGCGAACCTTCGGAAAGGCTTGGGCCGTGACGAAGGGCTGCTGGGTGGCGGAGAGTTTAGGCTCGGCCGGTTCTCCCGTGAGGATCTTCGGCACCGTGGAGAGCCACATGATGACGATGAACAGGACGACGGTGACGATCCAGGTCCAGGTCGGCTTGCCGGCGTCGGCGTGGCGGGTGTTGAACCAGTGGCGGATGGTGACGCCCATCAGGAAAACCAGCGAGGCGATGATCCAGTTGAATTGCGTGCCGAATGCCAGCGGATAGTGGTTCGACAGCATCAGGAACAGCACCGGCAGCGTCAGGTAGTTGTTGTGCGTCGAACGCTGCTTGGCGATCCTGCCGTATTTCGGATCGGGCTTGCGGCCGGCGAGGAGGTCGGCGACGACGATCTTCTGGTTCGGAATGATGATGAAGAAGACGTTGGCCGACATGATCGTCGCGGTGAAGGCGCCGAGATGCAGGAAGGCGGCGCGGCCCGTAAACAGGTGCGTGTAACCCCAGGCCACCGCCACCAGAATGAAGTACAGCGCCACCATCAGCCGCGTATTGTCGTTGCCGAAGGGCGACTTGCAGATCAGGTCGTACATGAGCCAGCCGCCCGCGATCGAGGCCAGCGAAATGCCGATCGCCACCGGCTTGGAGACGTCGAGCACGGCCGGATCGATCATGTAGAGGTCGGCGCCGGCATAGTAGACGAGACACAGCATGCCGAAACCCGACAGCCAGGTAACGTAGCTTTCCCATTTGAACCAGACGAGATGGTCCGGCATGTTGGCCGGCGCCACCAGATATTTCTGGATATGGTAGAAGCCGCCGCCATGGACCTGCCATTCCTCGCCATAGGCGCCCGGCGGCAGGGCCGGATGCTTTTTCAGGCCCAGGTCGAGCGCGACGAAATAGAATGACGAGCCAATCCAGGCGATTGCGGTGATGACGTGCAGCCAGCGGACGGCAAATGTCAGCCAGTCCCAGGCGATGGCATATTCGTACATGGGAACTCCCTCCCGATCTTCACGGGACTGTTTGCCATCGCTTGATTTTCTCGGAAATCCCGGTGAATCCGCAACACTTTCAAAAAAAACTATAAGATACCCCCCGGTTTGTTCCGCACGGCGATGTGGTAGAAAGGGCCATGTCCTATCTTGATAACGTGCGTGTCTTCGTTCGCGTGGTCGAACTCGGTACCCTCTCGGCAGCAGGGCGTGACCAGCGTGTCACGCCTGCGGTCGCGAGCAATCGCATCAAGGAACTCGAGCGTCATCTCGGCGTGCGTCTCTTCAACCGCACGACGCGCAAGCTCTCGCCGACCGAGCACGGCCGCGTCTTCTACGAGAAGGCCGTGAAGATCATCGAGGCTGTCAATGAGGCGGAGGCGGCCATCGCCGATCTCTCGCGCAACCCGAAGGGATCGCTCAGGATCACCGCGCCGCTCGGCATCGGCCGTAGGCTGATCGCATCGGGCATTCCGGAATTCCACGACAAGTACCCGGATATCGAAGTGCGCGTCCGCCTGTCGGATCACAATGTCGATATCCTTGCCGAAGGGGTCGATGTCGCCTTCAAGCTCGGTGTGCTGGAAGATTCGAACCTGCGCATGCGCGGCATCCTCAACTGCGAGCGGGTGCTCTGCGCTTCCCCGGCCTATCTTGCGCATCGCGGCGTGCCGCCAGGTGCGGACGCCTTGATCGCCGACAAGCATGACTGTCTTCTGCTGCGCTATCCCGGCTCGAAGGAGTATTTCTGGACGCTGATGACGGCCGAAGGTCCCCGCAAATTCGAAGTGGCCGGCCCCTACGACAGCGACGACGGCGATGTGCTCACCCAATGGGCTCTGGAAGACCGCGGCATCATCAACAAGCCGTTGTTCGAGGTGAAGGCCTATCTCAAGGAGGGCCGGCTGGTGGAAATCCTGAAGGAGAGCCCGCCGGCTCCCGTTCAGCTCGCCGCCATCTACCCGCACAAGCGTTTCCAGGACCCGAAGGTCCGGCTGATGATCGATTTCATGGCGGAGCGCTGTCAGCGGCTGATCGGCAAATTGCTTGAGGAGGAGCCGGTGGCCGCAGTTTCGTGACTGAGACCGCAGGCTGATCTCTGCTTGATTCAGGCCGGGCGAGATCTTATATGACTACCAGTGGTCATATGGGGCGCGGCATGAAGGAAATCCAGCTCAAGGACGCGAAGGCGACGCTTTCTGCTGTGGTCGATCAAGCCGTGGCCGGTGAGCCGACGGTTATTACCCGCCATGGCCGGAAGGAAGCCGTGCTGGTTTCCTTCGAAGAATGGCAACGGGTTTCCAAAGTACCGGATTTCGCCGACCTGCTTTTGGTCTTTCCGGGCGAGCCGGCGGATATTCCGCAACGATCGCGGAAGCCCGCCCGTGCGCTGCGTGAAGACGGCTTTTGATCTTGTATCTCCTGGATACCAATATCGTGTCGGCCGATGCGCCGACCAAGTGCCATGTCGGCGTTGATGCATTCGCGGCCTGGATGCGCGCCAATAGTGACCGACTTTATCTTTCGGCAGTCACCATAGCCGAGATCGAGGCGGGCATCGCCCGTGCCGTCAGGATCGGGGCGACGACGAAGGCGGAGCATTTGCGCCGTTGGCTTGTGGCGGTGGAACATTTCTATGGCGGCCGCATCCTGCCGTTCGGAATTGAAGAGGCAAGACACGCTGGCCTGATGCTTGACCGGGCGCGTGCTCACGACCCCGGCTTCGAGGACATTGCCATCGCCGCGACTGCTGCTGCGCACGGCCTCACCGTCTTGACGGCCAACGAGCGTCATTTCGAACCGCTTGGCGTGCCCTTCGCAAATCCCCTCAAGCAGTTACCTGCCATCCGATAACTGGCTGCGCCGTGATTGAAGCGGGTATACAGGACGAAGAACACGGCGGATCCGTCTCTAGCGATTGGCGGTCGCGGTGAGCCTTGCGCGATCTGTCGCCCAGGTCAGCGCCGCCGTCATGATCTCGGCGGCGGCAAGCGTGGCGATGACAGTGGGGCGCTTGTCCTTCACCGCCGTTCCGCCGATCGGGCAGATGAGACCGTCGAAAAGTGCCGCCTGGCAGGTCTCTCGCGACAGCCAGTTGCGGAACGTGGCGCGTTTCGTTTTCGAGCCGATCATGCCGACATAGGCGGCATCCGCGCGTTTCAGCGCCTCGGCGGTGATGAGGAAATCGAGCGCGTGGTCATGGGTCAGGATCACGAAGCTGCTGCCGGCCGGCGCGTCGCGCACGACGGCCTCCGGCATGGCGGTCAGGCAGGTCTCGATACGCGGCACGTTGGAGGCGGTCAGTTCTTCTTCCCGCGTGTCCACCAGCACGACGCGCAGCGGCGCGAGCGAAAGCGCCATGGCGAGCGCATCGCCGACATGGCCGGCGCCGAAAACATAGACATGCGGCCGCGCCGCCATTTCCCGATCGCTGCGGGCGACGAGTTCGTTCGCAAGCTCCGGGTTGAGCGCTGCAAAGGCAAGGCCCACACGGCCGCCGCAGCATTGTCCGATCTCCGGGCCGAGCGGCACGTTCATCGGCTCTGCCGCAAGGCCGGAACGCAATGCCCGTCGCGCCTGGTCGATTGCCATGTATTCGAGTTGCCCGCCGCCGATCGTCGCAAAGATCGCCCGCTCCGACACCAGCATCCAGGCATCGGTATCGCGTGGCGCGGAGCCTGCGACACCCGTCACCTCGACGAGGATCGACGCCGGCTCGCGGCGCAGAAAATCCCGGATGTCCTCACGCGCGGCAGGCATGACTTCACTCCTTTTGCATAGCCTTCAGGCGCTCGATCGCCATCAGTACCCGCTCTGGCGTTGCCGGCGCATCGAGACGCGGGCAGATCTTGTGGTCGGCGACGCTTGCCACCGCATCCGAAAGGGCGTGCAGGACGGCAAGGCCGAGTGGCAGCGGCGGTTCGCCGACCGCCTTGGAACGATGGATGGTCGGCTCATAGGCTTCCGACCAGTCGGTCAAGGCCACATTGAAAATCTTCGGCCGGTCGGATGCAAGCGGGATCTTGTATGTCGAGGGCGCATGCGTTCTCAGGCGCCCCTTGCCATCCCACCAAAGCTCTTCCGTCGTCAGCCAGCCCATGCCCTGGATGAAGCCGCCTTCGATCTGGCCGATATCGATCGCCCTGTTCAGCGAACGGCCGGTATCGTGCAGAATATCGGTGCGTTCCACCACATACTCACCGGTCAGCGTGTCGACCGACACCTCCGAGCAAGCCGCGCCATAGGCGTAATAGTAGAAGGCGTGGCCGCGGCCCGCCTTGCGGTCCCAATGGATCTTCGGCGTCTTGTAGAAGCCGGCGGCGGAAAGCTGGACACGCGCCATATAGGCCTTCTTGATGAGATCGTCGAAGGGCATCTCGACATCGCCGATCCGCACGCGATTGGGCAGGAATACCACCTTCTCGCGGGGCACCTGATGGCTTTCCGCTGCGAAGGCGATCAGCCGGTCCTTGATCTGGCGCGCGGCGTTCTGCGCCGCCATGCCGTTAAGATCGGCGCCCGAGGACGCGGCGGTCGGCGAGGTGTTCGGCACCTTGGCGGTGGTCGTCGCCGTGATCTTCACCCGGTCGAGATCGATCTGGAATTCTTCCGCCACGACCTGCGCCACCTTCAGATGCAGGCCTTGCCCCATCTCCGTGCCGCCATGATTCATGTGCACGGAACCGTCGCTATAGACATGCACCAGCGCGCCGGCCTGGTTCGATTCGGTCTTGGTGAAGGAAATGCCGAACTTCACCGGTGTCAGCGCGATGCCGCGCTTGACGATGCGGCTTTTCGCATTGAATTCGGCGATGGCCTTGCGGCGCCCGGCATAATCGGCGCTTTCCTCCAGTTCGGCGACGATGTGCTGGATGATGCAATCCTCGACCTTCTGGTGATAGGGGGTGAGGTTGCGTCCGCCGTCGACGCCCATCGCGTCATAAAAATTCAGCTTGCGGATTTCGAGCGGGTCCTTGCCGACGGCGAAGGCGACCTCGTCGATGACGCGCTCGGCGCCGACCATGCCCTGGGGGCCGCCGAAGCCGCGAAAGGCGGTGTTGGAGACGGTGTTGGTGTAAAGCGGCGCCGACTTCGCATGAACATGCGGAAAGAAATAGGCATTGTCGCAGTGAAACAGCGCGCGGTCGCCGACGGGGCCGGAAAGGTCGGCGGAAAATCCCGCCCGAAGCGCGAAGGTGTAGTCGATCCCGAGGATGCGACCCTCGTCGTCGAAGCCGACATCGTAGTCGATGGCAAAATCGTGCCGCTTGCCGGTGGCGACCATGTCCTCGTCGCGGTCGAGCCGGACCTTGACGGCGCGTTTTAGCTTCTTGGCGGCAATCGCAGCGATCGCTGCGCATTGGTTCGCCTGGGTTTCCTTGCCGCCGAAGCCGCCACCCATGCGGCGGACCTCGATCGTCACGGCATTGCTCGGCACGCCGAGCGCATGGGCGACCATATGCTGCGTCTCGCTCGGGCCCTGGGTGGAGCAATAGACGGCGACCTCGTCGTCTTCGCCGGGCACGGCGAGCGAGATCTGGCCTTCGAGATAGAAATGGTCCTGGCCGCCGAGCCGCATCCGCCCCGTCACCCGCCGCGGAGCACTTGCAAGGGCCGCAGCCGCATCGCCGCGCTTCAGCGTCAGCGGCGTGACGACCTGGCGATGGGTCGAAACGTCGAGATCCCAGATGTCGATATCGGCCGGCAATTCCTCATATTCGATCTTTGCCAGCCGCGCGGCACGGCGGGCCTGCTCGCGCGTTTCGGCGATCACGCAGAAGATCGGCTGGCCATGAAACTCGACCTTGCCAGCGGCAAGCACCGGATCGTCGTGCATGTAGGACGGCGAGATATCGTTGACGCCGGGCACGTCCTCATGGGTGAGGACGGTGACGACGCCGGGGGCGGCGCGCACGGCGGTAAGATCGACGGACTTCAGGATGCCATGCGCCACGGTCGACAGGCCGAGGCCGGCGTGCAGCGTGCCCGTCGGTTCCGTGATGTCATCGATATAGACGGCCGTGCCAGAGACATGCTTGTGAGCCGAATCATGGCGGGGACTGGAATGAACCCCGCCAACGATGGTCTCGGTCTTGAGGTGTGGGGTGTGCTTGTTCATGGCTTACGCGGCCTCGTATCTGGACACCTGGGCCGGTGCCACGCTGGACGTCGTTTCCAGGTAGAAGCGCATCAGGAGGTTCCTTGCGGCGAGGGCACGATAGTCCGCGGTGGCGCGCATGTCGGATAGCGGCGAGTAGTCCTCGGCGTATTTCTCCATTGCCGTCTCCACGGTCTTTTCGTTCCAGGGCTGGCCGAGCAGCGCTTTTTCGACGGCGAAGGCCCGTTTCGGCGTTGCGGCCATGCCGCCATAGGCGATCCGGATCCCGGCAACCGTGCCGTCGGCGGCAAGCGCCAGGCGGAAGGCGCCGAGTGTCGCCGTAATGTCCTCGTCCCGGCGCTTCGTCACCTTGTAGACGGCGAAATGTTCGCCCGTCGGCGGCACCGGGATATGCACGGCTTCGACGAATTCGCCGGGCTGGCGATCCTGCTTGCCATAGGCGATGAAAAAATCCTCGAGCGCAATGGTGCGCCGGACAGTGCCTTTGCGCAAAGTGAGCGATGCGCCGAGCGCGATCAGGGGAGGCGGGGTGTCGCCGATCGGCGAGCCGTTGGCGATGTTGCCGCCGATCGTGCCCATGTTGCGCACCTGCTGGCCGCCGATGCGGGTGACCAGCGAGCCGAGCGCCGGAATATGCCGCGAAATCGTTTCAAGCGCTTCGGAGTAGGTGACGCCGGCGCCGATCGAGATGATGCCGTCTTGCGCGGTAATCGACTTCAGCTCCTGCAGTCCGGCAATGAAGACCACCGGCGTGATGTCGCGCATGTGCTTGGTGACCCAGAGGCCGACATCGGTGGAGCCCGCCACCACCGTCGCGGTCGGCGACGCCTCGAGGACCGAGGCGAAATCATCGAGGCTCGCGGGCACGATCAACCGATGACGTCCGTCGCCGATTTCGACGCGCGCGCCGTCGCCGAGGGACTTGAGCCGCACGATCATCGTTTCGCGCTCGACAAGCAGAGGGTCGTCTTGCGTCCCGCCATAGCCGGAAATGGCGCGCGCGGCACGCAGGATCGGCTCATAGCCGGTGCAGCGACAGAGGTTGCCCTGCAGCGCCGTTTCGATCTGCCGGTCCGTGGGGTTCGGCGTCTGCATCCAGAGGCCATAGAGCGACATGACGAAGCCTGGCGTGCAGAAGCCGCATTGCGAGCCGTGAAGATCGACCATGGCCTGCTGCACCGGGTGCAGGCGATCCTCGCTGGGTGCGAGATGCTCGACCGTGACGACGTGGCAGCCGTCGAGCGAGCCGAGAAAACGGATACAGGCGTTGACGCTTTCATAGACGAGGCCGCCCGCCGGCGTCAGTCGTCCCACAAGCACCGTGCAGGCGCCGCAGTCTCCCTCGGCACAGCCTTCCTTGGTGCCCTTCAGCGCGCGGGAGAGCCGCAGCCAGTCGAGAAGCGTCTGGTCCGGCGCGACGTCGCTGAGAACGACGTCCTGACCGTTGAGGATGAAACGCAGTTCGGAGCGGATTGTCGCGACGGTCATGGTTCAGCTCCCGCGGTAGGTGGAGTAGCTGTAGGGCGAAAGAAGCAGCGGCACATGGTAGTGCGCGCCCTCGTCGGAAAGGCCGAAGCGGATCGGGACGACATCCAGAAACATCGGCCCCTCGGCTGAACGGCCCAGATAGTCACCGGCATGGAAGCGCAGCTCGTAGGTGCCCGCCTTCATGGTGTCGCCCGACAGGAGCGGCGCATCGCAGCGGCCGTCGTCGTTGGTCTCGGTAGACTTCAGGAGCTGCGCCGTGTCGCCATCGATGCGATAGAGATCGATGCGCAGGCCCTGGGCGGGCTTGCCGAGCGCCGTGTCCAGCACATGGGTCGTGAGCCGGCCGGCTCCTTGCGAATGAGACTGCATGTTTTTCTCCCGAACGTAGCACTCCTGCCTCCACTATCCGACAGGTCCATTCTACTGAAAAGCAGCGGGATCGTTCGAGACTTTCAAAATTTCCAAGGGGAATGGCGCGCGCGATTTGCGGTTAGAAATTGCTCATCGAAGACGTTTGGAGGAGCGTTTCATGCGATATCGCCGTGACATGCATGGAATTGGCCGACGCTAGCAGCGTCTCGGCACCTGCCTGACAGAGGGGCGGGCCGGAAATCCGCCCTGAATGACGATGTGGCCGACGCGCCGGGGGCCGAATAACGCGCTCGGTCGATTTCGCAAGTGCCTGAGCAGGCATGCGCCGGGGAAACAAGTCTCTACCGAACGCGCATGTTCGCCGACAAGCGTATCGTTGGACCATGATGTCCGACCTGCTTGTCCCAAGGTTTGCCGGACGCTGCGGGGATAGGGCGAGTTGGCCTGAAGCCCTGCATCGGCATCAATCGAATTATGGAAGCGGCGGCAGCATGTCCGCCAGGCGGAGCGCATCCTGTGCTCCGGTCGAGCCCTGCTGTCCGCATTGCAGAACACGCATCGAATTTCGCAAACGTGCCGCCGGGCGAGGAGCGGGCGGCGTGGAAGAATGGAAACGGGAGAACATGGATGAAAGTGATCGAAATACAGCCGCTGACAAGAGCCGCATTCGCCCCCTTCGGTGATGTGATCGAAATGGAGGGCGCGCATAGTTTCCCCATCAATGCCGGGAAGTGTATCCGCTACCACGACCTCGCGAAGATCGAGGTGACGGGTGAGAAGGCGCGCACGATGATCAGCTGGCTGCGCGGCGAACCCTATGCCCTGCCGCTGGAGCTGCGAATGGTGGAGCGACATCCGCTCGGCAGCCAGGCCTTCGTTCCGCTGACGAGCAATCCTTTCCTGGTCGTCGCGGCCGAGGAAACGGAAAACGGTCCCGGTGAGCCGCGGGCCTTCCGCACGAAGCCGGGCCAGGGTGTCAACATCTGGCGCAATGTCTGGCACGGCATTCTTACGCCGCTCGAGGGCATATCCGATTTCGTGGTCGTCGATCGCGGCGGCGAGGGCATCAATCTGGAGGAGCATTTCTATGAGGAACCGTTCCTGATCCGCTGAGCGGTTCGGGATCGGTCCTGATGCCAGAGAGGGCGCCGCAACCGCAGCGCCCTCTCCAACTGTTGCGGCAGAGGCAACCTACCCGTTTCCATCCATGGGTTGCCTGATGGTCTTTCGGAATTCCGCGATATCCTCGCATTCATCGCATGGGCGGCGAGCATTGCCAGCGCGATGCCGGTCGCAGCATTCCAGAACGTCAAAAATGGCCGGATCATTCCATCGAATGATCCGGCCTCATCACCTTATGCCGATGCTAGTCCGCGAAGAAGGCGAAGCGCACGATGAACAGGGCAGCGACGATTTGCGTCGCCAGATGCAGCGTCGACCAGCGACCGGTGCAGACCTTCAGGACGACATAGCTGATGAACCCGAAGGCAAGGCCGTTGGCGATCGAATAGGTGAAGGGCATCGCAAGCGCAGTCAGCGCCGCCGGTGCCGCTTCGGTCAGGTCATCCCATTCGATCTCCGTCAGTTCGCGCATCATCAGGCCGGCGACATAGAGCAGCGCCGGTGCCGTCGCATAGGCCGGCACGGAGGCGGCGAGCGGTGAGATGAAAAGCGAAGCAAGGAAAAGCACGGCGATCGTGAGAGCCGTCAGGCCGGTGCGGCCTCCGGCCTGAACGCCAGATGCGCTTTCGACATAGGCTGTCGTGCTGCTGGTGCCCATCAGCGAGCCGGCAACGATGGCGGCGCTGTCGGCAAGCAGGGCGCGGCTCAGGCGGTTCGGTTTTCCTTCCTCGATAAGTTTTGCCCGTTTGGCGACGCCGATCAGCGTTCCGGTGGCGTCGAAGACCTCGACGAGCACGAAGACGAGGATGATGTGGACGAGGCCACCGTGGAGAGCGCCGACGATGTCAAGCTGCAGGAAGGTCGGCATGATCGAGGGTGGTGCCGAGACGATGCCGTGGAATTCGCTGACGCCGAAGATCCAGGACAGGATGGTGACGGCGAGAATGCCGATCAGGATCGAACCCTTCACGTTCAGCGCGTCGAGAGTGGCGATGACGAAGAAGCCGAAGATCGCGAGAAGCGTGCCGGTCTGCTTCAGGTCGCCCAGTCCGATAAGGGTCGCCTTGTTGGCAACGACGATGCCGGCGCTCTTGAGCGCGATGATCGCCAGAAAGAGACCGATACCGGCGGCAATTGCGCTGCGAAGCGAGTGCGGAATTCCGGCGATGAGCCAGCTGCGTACGCCTGTGACCGTCAGCAGAACGAAAATGCCGCCGGAAATGAAGACCGCGCCAAGCGCCTGCTGCCATGTGAAGCCGAGCGCGGCGACGACGGTGAAGGCGAAGAAGGCGTTGAGCCCCATGCCCGGCGCCATTCCGATAGGCCAATTGGCGACGAGGCCCATGATCATGGAGCCCAAAGCGGCGGCAAGACAGGTAGCGACGAAGATCGCATTGCGGTCCATGCCTGTCGTCGACAGAATGTCCGGATTGACGAAGATGATGTAGGACATCGTCAGAAACGTCGTTACGCCTGCGATGACCTCGGTGCGCACGGACGTGCCGTGCTCACTCAATTTGAAAATTCGTTCGAGCATTGTTCCTCCCTAAGCGTTTCAGACGCTCGTGACCTTATGGGCTTGCCTGCATCTCCTCCGATGCGGGCCGCGGGAAGCGCCTGTAAACGCTTCGTAGCGAGGGGGGATTGTGCGCTTTTAAAGGCTTTGGGCGCTAGAGCCGGATTTCCCTGCAATTGGCGAAAGTCATTCTAGTTTTTCAGACTATTTCCGCGCGAATTGATCTGGTTCAGGGGTGATCGTTCACTGAAAATAGCCAAGCGGTTGCGCGCACAGTCGCCCAGCGTCACCAAGCGGGCAAGAACGATATACACCCTGTTTATCGCGGCAACGCGACAAAGCCAACCCATTTTCCGCAGAAAAGCGAGATGCGATCGCGGCGGTGTTCGTCCGCGATCTTGCTCATGCGGCGCTCCCGCCGCGTTGCCGCCGGGAGCGCAAGCGCGGTCGATCAGGTTTTGGCGGCCTTTGCGAAGGTCGGGTCGAACGTCTTGTCGAACGGCACATCGGCATTGGCAAGTTCCGGATCCAGCGTCTTCAGGACACCCATCATGGAATCATAGCCTTCCTTCGTGACCATGCCGTCGGGAGAATACATCTCCTTGGAGTTCTTGAAGGCCTGCATGTAGAGATCGCGGTTGCCGAGCAGATACTCTTCCGGCACGACGCCGGCGACATCTTCCGGGCTGGCCGTCGAGATCCACTTCAATGCCTTCATGAAAGCATTGACGGTTCGCTGCGTCGTGATCGGATTCGCCTCGGCAAAGTCGCGCTTGATGTAAACAGTCGCGGCAGGGTTCGGACCGCCGAACAACGCGCGCGTGCCGGCTTCCGTGCGGGTGTCCAGAAGTACGGCGATGTCGCCATCGTACTGCAATTGCGCAATGACCGGGTCGAGATGAGAAAGTCCGTCGATCTGTCCGCTCTTGATCGCGGCAACTGCGCCGGCCCCGGCACCGATGCCGATCAGCGATGCGTCGTCGGTCTTCAGTCCGTTTTTCAGCATGGCATATTGGAACATCAGCGCGGTCGACGATCCCGGTGCGGTCACGCCGATCTTGCGGCCCTTCATGTCGGCCATGGATTTGATCTCGCCAGCCAGCTCCTTGCGTACGGCGATGACGATCCCCGGGAAGCGGCCAAGGTTGCAGATCGCGACGATGTCCTGTCCCTTGTTCTGCATGCGGATCGTGTGCTCGTAGGCCCCCGCCACGACATCGAGGGAACCGCCGATCAGGCCTTCCAGCGACTTCGAACCGCCGGCGAAATCGTTGATGGTGACATTCAGCCCCTCTTCCTTGAAGAAGCCCTTCCGCTCGGCGATCGTCAGCGGCAGATAGTAAAGCAGCGGCTTGCCGCCCACGCCGATCAAAAGGTCCGGCTTTTCCGGTTTCGCGTCCTGCGCGGCGGCCGGCAGAATGCCGGCGAGCGATGCGCCGATGCCGAAGCTTGCCGTCCCGATCAGAAATGTCCTGCGTTCCATGTTCTTTTCCTCCACTTCTCCGTTTTGTGCGCTATTGGCCGCGCCAGGCCAGCAAGCGCCGTTCGACCATCGTCATCACCCAATCCACGATCAGGACGAAGGCAGTGAGCACGACCATGCCCGCAAAGACGCCGGTCACGTCAAAGACACCTTCGGCCTGCTGGATGAGGTAACCGAGCCCAGCGGCGGAGCCCAGATATTCGCCCACGACCGCACCCACCACAGCAAAGCCCACCGAGGTATGCAGGCTCGAAAACACCCAGGACAGCGCCGATGGCAGATAGACGTGGCGGAGCAGTTGCCGCTCGTTCATGCCCAGCATGCGCGCATTGGAAAGCACTGGCTGGCTGACTTCCTTGACGCCCTGGTAGACGTTGAAGAAGACGATGAAGAACACCAGCGTGATGCCAAGCGCGACCTTCGACCAGATGCCGAGGCCGAACCAGAGGGCGAAGATCGGCGCCAGCACGACGCGGGGAAGCGCATTTGCCGCCTTCACATAGGGATCGAAGACAGCGGCAATCAACGGCCGGCGGGCAAACCAGAAGCCGAAGACGATGCCGCCGATAGCGCCGAGCAGAAAGGCCAGGATCGACTCCGACAGCGTGATCCACAGATGGTACCAGATCGATCCGCTTGCGAACCATTGAATGACGCGCAGCGCGACCTTGAGCGGATCGGCGAAGAAGAAGGATATGGTTTTCGGATTGCCGAACAGGCTGGTGTTCGTGGCGATATGCCAGAGAACAAGGATGACGAGCGCCACCAGGATCTGCAGCAGGAGAAGGAGCGAGCGGTTCATACGGTCTCCCCGCTGCTTTGGCGATAGGCTGTCATGACCTCGTCGCGCAATGCCTGCCATATATCGCGATGAAGCTGATTGAAGATGGGATCGTGGCGTATCTCGCCGATATCACGCGGCCGCTCCAGGGGTACTTTGAAGTCGCCGATGATACGGGACTTCGGACCGGCGGACATGATGACGACGCGGTCTGCAAGGGCGATGGCCTCGTCGAGATCGTGCGTGACGAACATGACGGCCTTGCGATCCTCGGACCAAAGCTTGAGCAGCAGATCGCCCATGATCAGGCGGGTCTGCGCGTCGAGCGGGCCGAAGGGCTCATCCATCAAAAGAAGTTTAGGATTGCGGATCAGCACCTGGGCAAGACCGACACGCTTGCGCTGGCCGCCGGACAACATGCGCGGAAAACGATCCGCGAAGGCGGAGAGGCCGACACGCCGCAGCCAGTCGCGGGCGCTCTTTTTTGCCTCTGCGCTGGCAATGCCCGCAATCTCAAGCCCGATCGCGACGTTGTCGAGCACCGTCTTCCAGGGCATGAGCGAATCCTGCTGGAAAAGATAGCCCGCCTGCCGGTTGATCGATTTCAGCGGCTGGCCAAAGATTTCCACCGTGCCGGACGCGGGCGTCAAAAGGCCCGCAGCCGCGTTCAGAAGGGTGGACTTGCCGCATCCCGTCGGACCAACGATGGCCACAAACTCATGTGCGCCTACATTCAGATCGGTCGCCGAAACGGCGTCGAACCGCTTTCTACCGGCAATTTCAAACGAAATCGCCACCTGCCTCAGGCTGACCGCCCGCACAGCCTCCATCATCATGCCCTGCTGTTCCTCCCGGACATCCCCGATCTTGCCGGATGTCAGGTATTTCCAAGTTCGGCCAACAGATCAAAGCAGGCCGTACCAGTCAATACGTGTTCGGCATGCGATCGGCTATGTCGCAGGAAGAAAGCGAAATGAAAACCCGGCTGTCAACGCCGGGCCTTGATGGACTTTGCTGGCTCAGGCGACACCGCTAACGCCCATCGGAAATTCGGATGGAGAGGCTTTGCCGCGTTCAGGGATTCGTCACCGCACGGTTTGGGAACGCGTGGGCCGATCCCGCTCGATCCTCAGGGCCTTGAGAAGTGCGGCCTTCTCAAGCCGGCTGGCTACATCGCCAGTCGTGATCTGCCGGAAGACAGTGTCGGTCTTCTCGCGGATTGGGCATGCGAACCGCTTCAGACGCTTGGACATGGTCATGACCAAAGGTGAACCGATGGCAGGCCGAAGCTGAGAATGGCGGCTGCTCCGGCGATCAAAACGGATGTCTCGATCAGCAGGCGCGTCAAACGGCGTGTCGTGTTGGCAAAAAGAAAACTATTCATTTCCACTCCTTGTTATAATTATTTTCTAGGAATGGGGTATGATATCACGAAATCTTAGAAAAGTTTCATAAAGTTTCCTAAATATTAATTTAGTTTTCCATGATTTGCTAAGTGGCGTGATATCCGCCGGTTTCGACCAGGGGCTACCCCCCGGCCGAGGAGGCTGATCTTTGCGGGAACACGCTGTCGGCTGAACGCAGACCGTGAAATTCGTATACATGGTGGTGGCTAGCCATCCGTTCCTCGACGGCTCGAACCGGTGTCTTAGGGGAGAGGCAGCAGATCGGAGACTTCGCCCCAGGTCGGCATGGCCAGTCCTGCACCCTTGCGGGTAACGGCAACCGCGCCGAAGGCATTGGCGAGACGGCAGCAATCGGCGCCGCCGAGTCCGGCGATGCGTCCATGGATGTGGCCGGCGGCAAAGGCATCGCCCGCGCCGACGGTGTCCACCACATCGACGGGAAACCATGGCGCGCTGTCCTCGACATTCCCCTGACGGAGCAGAGAGACCGTGCCGCATCCCTTGATCGCCACCCGCTTGACGCCGAGTTCCAGCAGCGTGGCGATCAGGCTGTCTCGGTCCGAACCGGCCGGCCGGTCCAGGAGCAGAGCGAGATCGCTGTCGGCGAGCAGGATCGTGTCGAGTTTGGGCAGGAGAGATCGCACCTTTTCTCCCAGGGCGCCCACCACGCCGCTCGGAATATCGAGCGTGACCGGAATGGCATTCTGGACGGCAATGTCGATTGCCCTCCGCGCCGCACCCGCCTGCCGGGGTTGCAACAGCGCGTAGCCGGAGAGGTGGAAGAGCGCCGCGCCGGCGAACGCGGCCTCGTCGATCATGTCGGCCGCCAATTGCGCATTGGCGCCGCGATAGGCAAACATGGTTCGCTCGCCCGTGGCGCCGACTGCGACAACGTTCAGCTGGGTCGGTTCGGCCGGATCCTGGCCGATCCAGCGCGTCGCAATGCCCGCCGCCTGCAGATCCGACAGCGCTTGCCTCCCCCATGCATCCTGCCCGACCCGCCCGAGCAGGCGGCATTCATGCCCGGCGCGTGCAAGCGCGATCGCCGTATTCGTCGCCGACCCGCCGATCGCCACCGTCTGTGCCGTGGCGATCGCTTCCCCGCCTTCGGCGGGATAGCCTGGGATATCGAGCACCAGATCGATATTGATGTCGCCGAGCAGGACGATGACGGCCATTCTCATGCGCCTCAGAGATCGATATGCATCTGCTCGATGGCCTGATCGACATCGGCGATGATGTCGTCGACATGCTCGATGCCGACGGAGAAGCGCACGAGACCGTCGACCACGCCCATCGCCTCGCGCTCCTGGCTTGGAATATCGAGGAAGGCCATGGTGGCCGGAACCTGGGTGGTCGTGCGCAATCCGCCGAGGCTGGCTGCGAAGGAGCACAGCTTCAACCGCTTGAGCAGGCGCACGCCCGCCGCCTCGCTATCGACCTGGAAGGACAGCATTGCGCCGCCGCCACGCAGCTGTTCGCTGGCTGCTTCATGGTTCGGATGGGAGGGCAGGCCGGGATAGAAGACGCGCTTGACGCGCGGATGCGCCTCCAGATGCCTGGCGAGCGCCAGTGCATTGGCGCACTGCTTTTCGAGGCGCAGCGCCAGGGTCTGCGCTCCGCGCAAGAGCAGCCACGCATTGAAGGGCGAAAGCGGTGCGCCGAGTTTGTTGAGCGTGTTCCAGCGCACGTCCTCCAGCCAGTCCGCCGGCAAGATATCGGATTTCAGGGTGATGACGCCGCCGACGGCGTCGTTGTGACCGCCGATGAACTTGGTGGCGCTTTCGACCACGACGTCGACGCCGAAATCGTGCGGACGGCAGACGGCCGGCGAGGCGAAGGTGTTGTCGCAGATGACGACGATGCCACGGCTATGGGCAAGCTCCACCAGCTTGCGCAGCGGCGGAACCTTCATCGTCGGGTTGGCGATCGCCTCGACGTAAAGCACCTTGGTCTGGTCCGTAAAGGCGTTTTCGACGGCGCGCACATCGGAGCAATCGACAAGGCTGACCTTGAGGCCGAAATCCTGGGCGCGGTGGTCGAAGAATTCATGCGTGCTGGAATAGGTCGTGAGATCCGCGACGATATGATCGCCTGCTTTCAGGATGCCGAACAGCGCGTGCGAGATTGCCGCCATGCCCGAGGCCGTGGCGAGGCAGGCCGTGCCGCCGGTCAGCTGCGCTATATGCTCCTCGAGCTTGTATTCGGTCGGATTGCCGCAGCGGGAATAGATGTTCACTTCCTTGCGGGCGCCATCGACGATCTGGTCGTAGATATCGCCGCCGTACTGAAAATTGGCCGACATGTAGATCGGATAGCTGATCGATTGCGAATGCTCTTCCGGCTCGTAGAACACGGCGCGGCTGGCGAAATCGAGATCTTTGGAAGACATGGCATTTCTCCTGAAAAATCGGACCCGAAGGTCATTCTTTCACGGCTCCGCCGATGAGCGCGGCCGTGATCTGGCGTTCGAAGAAGATGAAGAGGACGAGAGGCGCCACCGCGGCGAGCAGGATCGCTGCCAGCATCACGGGGTAGTTGGTGATGTGCTCGCCGACGAAATCGGTAAGGCCGACGGGCAGGGTCTTGCGTGCGGGATTGTTGATGAAGACCATCGGAAACAGGAAGTCGTTCCAGACCCAGATCATGTTGACGATGCCGACCGTGAACATGGCTGGGCGAGCGATCGGCAGGGCGATCTTTTGAAAGATGCGCCATTCGGATGCGCCGTCGACGCGGCTTGCGTCGAAGAGCTCGCGCGGCAGCGTGTTGAAGAAGGCCTGCATGATGAAGATCGATACCGGTATGTTGAAAGCCGCGGTCGGCAGTATGACGCCGAGATGCGTGTCGAGCAGGCCGGCACCGCGCAACATGACGACCAGCGGCACCAGCGCCACATAGGCGGGGATTGCCATCGCGGCAGTCAGCGAAAGCTCCACCGCCGGCATCCAGCGCGGGCGATAAATGGCGAGCGCGTAGCCGGCAAGCGTCGAGAGGAAAACCGTGATCAGCGTCGAGCCCGCCATGATGATCAGCGAGTTGAGCGCATAGCCGCCCAGCGCGCCGCCGCTCCAGGCGCCGGTATAGGCATCGAAGTTCAGACTGGTGGGAAACGACCAGACCGAGCGCATGAATTCCTTGTTGGTCTTGAACGTGCTGTAGATCATCCAGATGAAGGGAAAGATCACCAGCAGCACATGCAGCGTCAGGGCGGCAAGTACGATCGTGTTCGTCAGGGTCCAGCGTCGGACAGCGGTCGTCATGCCTCACCCTTGCGCTTGAGAAACCGGAAGACGATCCAGGCGGCCAGGGCCGTCAGCACCATTTGCACGAAGCCGATCGTGGCCGCGTAGCCCATCTGGAAACTGCTGAAGCCCATCTTGTAGAGGTAGGTCGAAACCACCTCGCTGGCATGGCTCGGCCCGCCATTGGTCAAAACGAACACCAGGGAAAAGGTCTTGAGCGAGCCGATGATCGCAAGCAGCGAATTGGCACGCACCGCATCCCAGACCATGGGAATGGTGATGGAGAAGAATTTGCGCAAGTCGCCGGCGCCGTCGATCTCGGCAGCCTCGTAGACGCTTTCGGGCACGCTGCGCACCGCGGAGGTGAATAGCAGGACATAGAGCCCGAGATAGGTAAAGCTCATGACCACGACGACGGACAGGAAGGCGGTATCGGATTCGCCGAGCCAGCCGCGCTTCCAACTATCCAATCCGGCCAGCTTCAGGGCGGCGTTCACAAGCCCGAAATAGGGATTGTACATGAACCGCCAGAGGAGGCCGATGCAGATCTCGCTCACCATGACCGGCACGAGATAGAAAAACAGGAAGATCCGGCTGAAGGCGGGAACGATACGCACCAGGCAGTAAGCGATCGCCAGCGCCAGGAACACCTGGAAGACGATGGCCGAGAGGGCGACGAGCAGGTTGCGCCCCAGAGAAGCCCAGAAGACGGAATCGACGGCGAGACGCAGTATGTTGCCTGCGCCGACGAAGACCGGTGCGGAGGCGCCGTCCCACTGGAACAGCGTCAGCCAGCCGGCATAGGCGACCGGATAGGCGACGAAGACGCAAACGAACAAGAGGGCTGGCGAAAGGAACAGAAGCGCCGCCCGATTGTGTCTTTTTGCTAGGTCGTCAGTGCTCATGATCCTGCCGGCTTTCCGAGTTTGCAGAAGGCCGCCGCACGGGTCGGCGGCCTTGTCGCGTTTTATGCCTCGAGCCCTACTTGCCGGTCTTCAGCGCGTCTTCCAGACGCTTGGCCGCGTCGGCCGGTGAGACGGAGCCATCCAGAACACCCTGCAGGGCTGTGTAGTAGGTATCGGTCGCAGCCGGCGGCATGGCGGTGTCGTAGAAGGAGTCGAGATGGCCGGCCGCGCTGACCAGGCCGTTGCTGATGCCGTAGAGCACAGGGCCGGCCGCGGCTTCCGTGGTGGCGCCCTTGACGGTTACCATCGTCTTGCGCAGCTCCACATACTTGGTCATCACCTCGGGCGAAGTGAGGAACTTCAGGAGCGTCACGGCGTCCGCCTTGTCCTCGGCCTTCTGGGAAATCCCGAAGGAGGCGGCGACGCCGGCAAGAACGTCGGACTGGTCGCCCGCTCCGCCCTGAACCGTCGGGAAGGCAAAGAAGCCGAGGTCGAAGCCTTCCGGCGCATCCGATGACGCGCCGATCTGCCAAGTGCCGTTCAGCATCATTGCCGCCTGACCGTTCAGGAACAGCATGTTGGCTTCCTGATCGCTCATGCCGTTGAAGCCGGTCGGGAAATATTGCTTGCTGGCGATGTCGGCGACCTTCTCGAAGGCCTTTTCACCTTCCGGGCCGAAGGTTGCCTTGGCATCGCCATTGACGAAGGAAGCGACCACGCCGGAGCCCTTCAGGCGCATTTCCAGATACTGAAACCAGAAAGTGGCTGGCCAGGAATCCTTGTTGCCGAGCGCGAAAGGAACGATGCCATCGGCCTTGATCTTGTCGGCGAGAGCCATCAGCTCGTCGTAGCTCTTGGGGACCGTCCAGCCCTTTTCGGCAAACAGCGCCTTGTTGTACCAGAAGACGACGGAATCGACGTCGACCGGCACGGCATAGGTATGGCCATCCTTGCTGGTCTGTGCGATGGCGCTTTCAAGGAAGCTCTGACGCCAGCCGTCCTTGGCGAGATCCTGGTCCAGCGCATACATCTGACCACCGTTGACGAAGGCGTTCAGAAAGCCGCCCGGCAAGGTGTAGAACACGTCCGGCGGATTGCCGGAAGCCATCGCGGTGTTCAGCTTGGTCTTGTAAGACGATTGTTCCGCGGCCACCACGTCCAGCTTGACGTCCGGGTGCTTCTTGGCGAATTCGCCCAGCGCGAAGTTGATGAAATCCACCTTGTCCTGCTGCCCGGCATAGGCATGCCAGAATGTCAGTTCGCCGGCCATCGCCGGAAATGCCGCAAGCGCCAAGGCTGCGCCCATGAGAAGACGTTTCAGCGTCACGATATCCTCCCCATCCTCCTCGAAACGTGTTCACAGCCCCTCCGCTGTGTCATGCAGTGATGCCACAACAAAAAATTATTGTCTATAGTGACACCACAACATCGCCATGCTAGCTTTCTCATCGACAGCGTCCGCGAGCGAAAGAACCACCATGACCGTTGACCTGCGTGGTCCAGTGAACCCAGCCAGCAGCCGGCTGCGAAGTGTTCTGCCGAAATTGTCCGAGTCGGAGCGGCGCGTGGCGCTGTGGGTTCTCGAGAATGTCGATGCGGCCATCCGTAATTCGATGTCGGCCATCGCGCAGGCGACGGATGTCAGCGATACGACCGTGCTGCGCATGTGCCGTACAGCCGGTTTCGAGGGATTTACCGATCTCAAACTGGCGCTGGCGCAGGAGCCGCGCGACAGGCGCGGCGAAGCCGGCAGCGAGCCGCAGGCCAGCGACCTTCAGGCCGCCGTTCGATTGTTTCGCGCCGTGGCCCAGGCCGTCAGCGATACCCAGGGCGTGCTCGACGAGACGACGTTCACGAAGGCGCTCGATCTGATTGCGGGCGCGCGGCATATCCTTGTCGGCGGCGTCGGCGGCTCGGGCATCGTCGCGCAGGCGCTTTATCAGCGCTGCGTTCGTCTCGGGCTCCGTTGCGACGCGCCCGTCGATTCACAATTGCAGATCATGCATTCGGCGCTCACCGGGCCGGGAGACCTCGTTGTGGTCATCTCCTATTCCGGCATTACCAGCGATCCCGTGCTGATCCTTCAGGAAGCAAAATCTCGAGGAGCCGCAACGCTCTGTATTACCGGCAACAGCGCCTCGCCGCTCGCGCGGTTGGCCGATGTCGTACTCGTCAGCGTTTCTCATGAGCAGGGCAGCGAGCCGATGGCGGCACAGATTGCCCAGATGGCTCTTATCGACGCCCTCTATTCCGCCCTGGTCGCACGCAACACCGAGCGGGCTCAGCTTACCGAGGAACGCATGGTCAACGCCATACTTCCAAAATCGATCTAGTCATTGAAACAGGTACTTCCGTGAAAGTTCAAATCTATACGATGCAGACCGTCTCCGAAGCCCTGGCAGCTGCTGCTGCCGGCGTGGATTATCTCGGCGTGACGCCGTCCAATCGCGGTCTCCCGGGCGAAATCAGTTTCGAGACGGCCCGGGAAATCGTCGATGCGCTGAAAGGCAAGGCCCGGCGCGTGGCATTGTCCGTCGAAAGCGACCTCGGTCTTATCGCCGACATGGTCGGCTCGGTGCGTCCGGACGTGCTGCATCTATGCGGAGACATCAGGCTGGTGACGCCGGAGCGTGTGCGCCAGCTGCGCGAGCGCCTGCTGCCGCTTTATCCCGGTCTGCAGATCCTGCAGGCCATCCCCATGACCGGGCCGGAAGCGCTCGATCATGCCGCCGCTTTCGAGCCCTATGCGGATTCCTTCATCCTCGATTCGGTCGCAGCCCACATCGACGGCATCGGTGCCGCCGGCGTGACCCATGACTGGTCGCTGAGCCGCGAAATCGTCAAGCGCAGCAAGCTGCCCGTCATCCTGGCGGGCGGGCTCGGACCGGACAATGTCCAGGCCGCCATCGCCGCCGTTCAGCCATGGGCCGTGGATTCGCTGACGCATACCAACAAGCCGCTGCCCGACGGTGGCTTCCGCAAGGATATCGACAAGATCGCCGCCTTCGTAAAGGCCGCCAAGGTCAACTGAGCAAAGCCGGGCGGCCATGAGAAAGGGGCGGTGCGGGAAGCGCCGCCCCATTTTCGTATCGACGCGGCGTCAGGCTGCCCCCATCCGCATCTGCATGGCGGCATCTCCGCGCATCAGGGATTCGGCCGCCTCCATGATTGCGTGCGTATCGATCCCGAAATGGGCATAGAGATCGGCGATCGTGCCGGTCTGGCCGAAGTGCTCGACACCGAGCGACACGGTCCTGTGGCCATGGACGGAGCCGAGCCAGCCGAGCGTTGCGGGGTGCCCGTCGGTCACGGTGATCAGGTTCGCGGTACGGGAAACGGCGGCGAGCAGCGTTTCCACATGGCTGAAGGCCGAGGCGTGGCCGTGCCGGCGGGCGCGCTGCGCGGCTGTCCAGCCGGCATTCAGCCGGTCGGCCGAAGTGACCGCCAGTACGGCGATATCGCCATGCGCTTCCGCAAGCTGTCCAGCCGCCATCAGCACTTCCGGCGCGACGCAGCCCTGATAGGCAAGCACGATGCGCGTGCGGGCGGACGGCGGGCGCAGCCAGTAGGCGCCATCGATCACACCCTGCCGGAAAACAGGGTCCTCCCGCCGGATCGCGACTTGCTCCAGCGGCCGCGTCGTCAGGCGCAGATAGACAGAGCCGCCCGTCTCGTCGCGCAGCCATGTGCGCTCATCGTGCTTTGCCTCGCCATCGCGCTGCATGTAGTCGAATGCCCAGCCCATGATGACGGACAGTTCGTCGAGGAAGGCCGGCTCGAAGCTCGCAAGTCCGTCCTGGCTCATGCCGATGAGCTGCGATCCTATCGACTGGTGCGCGCCGCCTTCCGGCGCCAGCGTCGCGCCCGAAGGCGTGCCGACGATCATGAAACGGGCATCCTGATAGCAGGCATAGTTCAGGGCATCGAGGCCGCGGGCGACGAAGGGATCGTAGACCGTGCCGATCGGCAGCAGGCGTTCCCCGAACAGCGAATGGGAGAGACCGGCGGCGCCCAACAGCAGAAAGAGGTTCATTTCGGCGATGCCGAGCTCGATATGCTGGCCGGTCGGCCCGAATTCCCATTTCTGCGCTGATGGCACGCGCTCGTCGCGGAACGTATCGGCCAGCTGCTCGCGCGCGAACAGCCCGCGGCGATTGACCCATGGGCCGAGATTGGTGGAGACGGTGACGTCCGGCGCCGTGGTGACGATGCGCGCCGAAAGGGCATCGTCCCGCTGGGCGAGCGCATCGAGGATCTTGCCGAAGCCCGCCTGCGTCGACAGCTCGCGGTCTTCGAGGAAGACAGGACCGGAGGAGGGCAGGGCGGGAGCCTTGAAACGGCGCCTGCCCTCGGCAAAGAACGGCACGGTCGCAAGGAAGCGGCGCACCGGCTCGGGGGCGGGGATCGCGCCGAATATCTCCCACTCCTTGCCCTCTTTGACGCCGATGCGGTTCTGGAAGGCTTCCATCTGCGCCTTGGTCATCAGGCCGGCATGGTTGTCCTTGTGCCCGGCAAGCGGCGTGCCCCAGCCTTTGATCGTATAGGCAAGGAAGACGGTCGGCCGGTCGTGGTCGATGCTTTCGAAGGTGCGGATCAGCGTTTCGAGGCAATGTCCGCCAAGATTGTTCATGAGATCGGAGAGCTGTTCATCGCTGCGAGCGCCAAGAAGATCGGCAACGCCGGGTTCTGCGCCGATTTCGTCGGTCAGCCGCTTGCGCCAGGCGCTGCCGCCCTGGAAGGTCAGCGCCGAATAGAGCTGGTTCGGACAACGATCGATCCAGCCGCGTAAAGCGTCGCCACCGGGTTCCTGGAAGGCGGCTTCTTGAAGCACGCCGTACTTCATCACCTTCACGTCCCAGCCGAAAGCCGTGAATATGCCTTCGATGCGCTGCCACAACCCTTCGCGCACCACGCCGTCGAGGCTCTGCCTGTTGTAGTCGATCACCCACCAGGTATTGCGCAGATCGTGCTTCCAGCCTTCCTGCAGGCATTCGTAGATATTTCCCTCATCAAGCTCTGCATCGCCGACCAGCGCAACCATGCGCCCGCCCGGTCGCGTCTTGGACCATGGTTTTGCGGCGATATAGTCCTGTACGATCGAGGCAAAGGCTGTCATGGCGACGCCAAGCCCGACGGAGCCGGTGGAAAAATCGACGTCGTCGATATCCTTGGTGCGGCTGGGATAGGATTGCGCGCCGCCGAAACCGCGAAAATTCTCAAGCTTCTCCCGTGTCTGATTGCCCATCAGATACTGGATGCCATGGAAAACGGGTGAGGCGTGGGGCTTGACGGCGACGCGGTCTTCCGGCCGCAGGACATGGAAATAGAGCGCCGTCATGATCGAGGCCAGCGACGCGGAGGAGGCCTGATGGCCGCCGACCTTGACCTCTCCCTTGGCGCGCAAATGGTTGGCGTTGTGGATCATCCAGCAGGCATGCCAAAGAACCTGTCGCTCCAAGTCTTTCAGGCATGCCAGCGTTGCTGGCGTTATGGCCGGCGCAGTCATCGTCATTCGTCTCCTCCAGGTCAGTCCCGGCGAAATGCTACACCTGAATTCGAGATTAAACTGGTCTCAGTTGACCCTGAATTTGGAAAATGCGAAATCTTCTTTCGAAAAATCCTCTCTCGTCGGTCAATTATGCCTGCTCTCAAATCCCCCCTCGACGCAGCGTCCATCCGGATCCTCGATCTCCTGCAGCAGAATGCCGAAATGAGCATTTCGGACCTGGCCGAGGCGACGGGCCTTTCGGCCTCTCCCTGCTGGCGGCGGGTCAACGAACTCAAGGAAAGCGGCCTCATCAAAGGCTCCGTAGCCCTTGTCGACGCGCAATCGCTTGGGCTTGCCGTGAACGTCTTCGTGCAGGTCTCCCTCAAGCAGCAGGACCGGGAATCGCTCGATGTCTTCAACGCCGCGATCCGGACGAAACCGGAAATCGTCGAATGCTATCTGATGACGGGCGAGGCCGACTATATGCTGAGGGTGGTGGTCGAGGATCTGATGAAGTTCCAGGCGTTGGTGGTCGATTTCCTCACCCGCATTCCCGGCGTCGCCAATATCCGCTCGAGTTTCGCGCTCAGCCAGATCAAATATACGACGGCGCTTCCGACCGATCATTTGAAATCGAGAACTTGAGGCCCGCCGTGCTCGATGGGTCGATCGCATCGCGCGGCCGCATCGCCGCTGCCGGTCAGCTCAAATCACGGGCAAGGGCACAATAGACCGGCCGGTCTGTCGTTCCGGCAAGCCGGGTGACGGATAGCGCGATCGGCGGCAGCCGCGATCCGGCTTCCAGCTGAACGGCCGCACCATCGATGCGGACAAGATGCAGCTGATTCGCCAGATCGGGTTCGTCCAGCCCGTCGAAAATGCCGCGGCCGCTGATCTTCAACGCCGCTTCCTTGGCAACCCACAGGCGATAGCAGGCGTCCAGGGCGGCCGGGGTATCCAACGCGGCGATCGCCGCTGCCTCGCCTTTTGAGAAATGATCGGCGGCAAAGGCGACCGGATCGAAATCATGACTGTCTTCTATCTCGATATCGACACCGACCGCTGTGTCAGGCGAGAAGCCTGCCAGCAGCAGGTCGGCACGATGCGAAAGGGAGGCGCCCAGTTCATGATAGGGAGGTTTCAGCGCTGGGCGATCGCTTGGCCGACGATAGATGAAAAGATCATCCCGCTGCGCAGCGCTTCTCAGCGCGGCTTGGGCTGCTTCGTCCCGCGCTTCCCGTCCGCCCGGAGCCGGGCGGACAAGGACGGCGATCGCATCTGCAACCGTCAGGACAAGCTCGAAACGAGGCGTTATCACGCCGGCGCTCATGCCGCCGCGGAGGGCAGGGCTTCCTTTTGAACGACGGGCGCAGGTTCCTGCTCGGCTTGAACGGCCTGGGCGGGCGTGCCGACCCATGACGTTCCCTGCGGAATGGCCTCGCCCTTCATGACCAGGGTCAGAAGCCCGATCTCGGCGAAGTCGCCGACATTGGCTTCGTAAAGAACCGTGCTGCCGGAACCTATGGACACGCCTTCGCCGATCTTGATGCTGCCCACCTTCATGATGCGGTCCTCATAGAGATGGGTTTGCGGGCACGATCCCATGTTGAGGACGGCATGGTCGCCGATATGGGTGCAGTCGAACTCGCAGATATCGGTGCTGTTGATCCATGTGCCACGGCCGATCTTGGTGCCGAAGGGACGCAGGAGCCAGGGCAGGAAGGGCGTGCCGCGCAGATAGTCGAGCAGCATCTTGCTGGCAAGGCCGCCATAGAAGACCGCGACGGCCTCGGTGCGCATCGCCCACCAGGACCACATCGGCCGGTTCATGGGCTTATAGGTGCCGATCAGGGTCCACTTGAAAGCGACGGCGACCAGATAGAGGATGCCCGAGGTTGCCAGACCGGATGCCATCAGCGTCCAGAACAGCGTGCCCCAGGCGCCTTCATCGATCGCATCCGCCAGCATGTCCGACATGACAAGCGCCATGACGATCAGGATAGCCGTCGGCAGGGAGGTATGCATGGCCTCGAACAGGATGCGGACGAGGCGCATGCGCAAAGGCGGGGCATATGTGGCCGTGGCCGCGGCCTGCAGCCTTTCGCGCGTCGGGAACTGGAAGGCCGGGCTGCCGCACCAGGTCTCGCCAGCCTTGACGTGCATGGAGTCGGGCAGGCGCGTCTTGATGCCGACCAGCGAGTCGCTCTCGATCACCGCGCCCTGCGAGATGACGGAGGAGTTGCCGAAGAAGCAGCGGTCGCCGGTCTTCAGGCGCTTGAGCACCATCCAGCCGTTCTGGATTTCCTCGTCGCCGAAAATGGTCTCGTCGCCGATGAAGTTGTCGCGGCCCATCTCGATGAGGTCGTAGCGGCCGGCGAAGTTTGCGGAGATCTCCGTGCCCTTGCCGATCTTGGCGCCCATCAGGCGATACCAGTTGCGCATGAAGACGGTGGCATAGAGCGAGTTCAGCGTTTCGAGCATCGCCTCGGTCGTCAGGCCGACGACCCATTTGCGGAAATAGAGATTGCCGAAGATCGAGTAGCGGCCCGGTACGACGCGGGGCAGCAGCACCCACCGCAGCGCCACGACGACGGCCATGGATATGACGATCAGCAGCAGCGAGGCCGGCCAGGAAAGCGCGGCGATCATCCCCCAGGACAAAGGCTCATCGGTGCCCGGCGAGAACATCTGCTGGACAGCTGTAAACAGGAAGAAGGCCGGGAAGATCGGCAGAAGGCCGACGACAAGGCTGAGATTGTAGGCGACGAAATAGGCGGCGAACTGGAACGCCCGGCCGACGGTGCTCAGCTCCGGATGGGCAGGCATCTCCTCATGTTCCGCGTCGCCTGTCAGGCGTGCCGGCGAACCGTCCCAGCGGGTATGGGCTTCGACCTTGGTGCCGGCGGCAAGCGCCGTCAGGTCGCCGATGACGGCGCCGTCGCCGATCTTGACGTTGTGGCCGATGACGCAACCATTGCCGATCTGCACGCCTTCGCCGATGTCGATCGTGCCGACATGGATCTCGTTGCCGATGACCTCGACGTTGGCGAGCTTCAGCTTGACGCCGAGGCTGGATCTTGCGCCGACGCGCACCAGGTCGATTGCACCCTCTTCGAATTCATCGATCATCGCGTCCTGACCGACCTGCGCCCCAAGCGCGCGCATATAGACGCGGATCAGCGGCGAGCCCTTGAGGAATTTCGGAGCGGTGAGCTGAACGATGCGCTGCATCAGCCAGATGCGGAAATAATAGGTGCCCCACAACGGATAGACACCGGGACGCGTGCGGCCGATGACGAGCCATTTGAGCGCGACGACCATCAGCTTTTCGCCGAGGTTGAGGCCGAGGTAGACGCCCCCAAGAATAAGGACTTCGCTCCAGACCGATGCGCCATCACCGATCAGCAGGATCGAAGCCAAAAGCAGGCCGATCCATTGCAGGGTCGCAAGCGCGACGATGAAAGGCAGCACCACGGCCTGGGCCAGACCGCAGAGGAAGCGCCGGCGCCAGGGAGCCGGCTCGAAATTCTTGCGCTCCTGCCCGGAGGTGCTGCGTTCGGTCCGCTGTTCCAGAATTGCGGCGATACCCCGCAGCGTGCGGCCGGCATAGACGTCCCGCAAGGCAATTCCCGCCAGCAGCGGGATCTTGCGGACTTCGGATACGAACCGGGCAGCGAGCATGGAGTGACCGCCGAGCTCGGTGAAGAAATCGGCTTCGAAGCTGATGGAGCGCAGGCGAAGCGCCTCGGTCGCGGCCTTCAGCAGCTGGGCTTCGGTCCAGGTGCGCGGCGGCTCCTGTGCCTGGGTCGACTGATCGGTTGCCAGCGGGATGGCGGCAAGCGTCTTTCTGTCGATCTTGCCCGAGGGCAGGCGCGGCAGAGACACATGGCTGTGCCAGGCGGCGGGCACCATGTAGGGCGGCAGCTTGGCGGCCAGAACGGCGCGCGCCTTTTCGCGATCGAAATTGTTGCCCGCGGTCACGATATGCGCGACCAGCATGTCCTCGCCGTCCGGCGGCCGATGGACGACCACGGAGGCTGCCTTCACGTCCGCAAGCTCGCCGACGACCGTTTCGATCTCGCCGAGCTCGATGCGATAGCCGCGTATCTTGACCTGATCGTCGATGCGCCCGAGGAAGTGAAGCTCGCCTTCCTCATCCATCAAAACAGCGTCGCCGCTGCGGTAGAGCACCGGGTCGCCATTGGCGACGAAGGGATTGGCAATGAACTTCGCGGAGGTCAGCTGCGGCAGGTTCCGGTAGCCGGCAGCCACGCCCGGGCCGCCGATCAGCAGTTCGCCGGTATCGCCGCGCGCGACCAGCTGCAGGTTTTCGTCGACGACATAGGCGGTTGTGTTGGCGATCGGGCAGCCGATCGTGATCGGCCGCGAGGGGTCGAGTTCGGCATAGGTGGCGACCACCGTCGTCTCTGTCGGGCCGTAGGTATTGATCAGGCGCCGGCCGGGTTTGGAGAAACGGCTGACGATTGCCGGCGGGCACGCTTCGCCGCCGACGATGATGACGCGCAGGCTTTCGACGTCGCGTTCCAGCATGGTGAGCAGCGTCGGGACGGTGTCGATGACCGTGATCTTTTCCGCTTCCAGCACATCCGCGAGCCGGTCGAGCTCCGCCATCACCGCCGGCGTCGCGACCTTCAGGGTGGCGCCGACCAGATAGGGAACGAATATTTCCTCGAGAGAAAGATCGAAGGCAACGGAAGCCTGCTGAAGAACGACGTCCGATTCGACGAGACCCAGAACGTCGTTACCTGCCCTCAGATAGTGGCAGATGTTCCGGTGCGTGATGACGATGCCTTTCGGCTTGCCGGTGGAGCCGGAAGTATAGATCGCGTAGGCGGGGTCGTCGTTGCCGGCGGCGCGCGGAACGACATCCGCATTGTCCTCGGCAAGCAGCGACGTGAGGAGAAGGGTCTGGCCATCGAAGGCAGGGGCAAGGGCCGCCTTTTCGTCATGCGTCAGCAGCCATTTCGCGCCGCAATCGGCCAGGCTGACGGCAACGCGGTCCGCAGGAGCGGCGGCATCGAAAGGAATATAGGCGGCGCCGGCCTTGAGGATAGCGAGAAGCGCGACGTGAAGCTCGAGCGAGCGCTGGAACCACAGGCCGACGAAATCGCCGGGGCCGATACCCCGGCGGCTCAGCGCGCGCGCTGCCTCGTCGGACAACCGGTCCAGCTCGGCATAGCTCATCGCCTGGTCGGTTCCGATCAGAACGAGCGCCGCCTTGTCGGGGCTGCGGGCAACCGTCGCCTTGAATATGTCCACGAGGGTTTCGTTGCGAACAAATTCGGGTCGAATGCTGCCCGAAAATACGGAGAGGCTGGCATTGGAGGTAATCGACGAAATCTGGATAGTCATGGTAACTTCTGCAAAACGAAACTCGGCACAATCAGCGTGCCATCTGCCAACGCTTATACACCTTTCAATTTGCAGCTCTCTTACGGGGGTTGTCAGGGAATTGTAATGTTGAGAAAGTTATGCTTGAGCGGTGCGGGACACGGCCTGCGTGCAATCTCGGAAGAAGGATGAACATCGTTGCGCATAATCGGGCGAAGAGCCGACCGGCCCCGCCGGCTATCCGTTATCTTGGTAACGGCTTTGCTGAGTTGCATAGGCATGGAAGCATCCGCCCGTTCGCATAGCAGCGTCCTGGTGGAGGATACCGGCACGCTGCGGCCCTTGCGTGATATCTATGCCGTTGTCGCCCGCGAAATGCCGGGCCGGGTGCTGCGAATCAAGCGGGTTCGCCGGGCCGGGCGTCAGGCCTATGCCGTGCGCGTGCTGAAAGCCGACGGCAAACGCGGCGATATCGTGCTCGATGGCGCTTCGCTTGCCGTGATCGAGAGACGCTGACGATGCGCATTCTGATTGCGGAGGACGAGCCCAGCATCGTAGCGGACATGCGCCGCTGCCTGGAGGACCAGCATTACATCGTCTCCACGGTCAGCAACGGCGAAGAGGCCTGGTATCGTGGCGACATCGAGCATTTCGACCTTGTGATTCTCGATCTCGGACTTCCGAAGCTCGATGGGCTGACGGTGTTGCGGCGCTGGCGCGCCGAGCGTCGCGGCATGCCGGTAATCATCCTGACGGCCAGGGACGGATGGCGCGACAAGGTCGACGGCATGGATGCCGGCGCCGACGATTATCTGACCAAGCCGTTCCGGATGGAGGAGCTTCTGGCGCGCGTGCGTGCCCTGATGCGGCGTGCGACCGGGCAATCGTCCCCGATCCTGTCCAATGGCGTCCTCGAACTCGATACCCGTCAACGCACGGTCTCGTTTCGCGGTCAGCCGGTTCAGGTCACGGCGCTCGAATACCGGCTTCTCGCTTATCTGATGCACAATGCCGGCACCGTCCTGTCGCGCTCGCAGATTGCCGACAGCATCTATGACGAGGAAACGGAGCTTCTGTCGAACGCGCTTGAGGTCGTCGTCGCGCGTCTGCGGCGCAAATTCGATGGGACCGTCATCGAGACCCGGCGCGGGCAGGGCTATGTCATTCCGCGCGAGGCGCCTCCGTCATGACGCCGTTTTCATTGCGGGGACGGTTGCTGCTGGGTTCCGCGGTAGCGATCATCGTTGCAACCTTTCTCGCCGGCGTCGGCATCAATGCGATTTCGGGGCTGGCCGTCAGGGCGCTCGCGCTCTCCGAGATAGACGAGGAACTGCGCGTCCTGCTGGCCGCTGTCGATATCAACTCATCCAACCAGCTCTTTCTCGACGATACGCCGACGGATCCCCGTTTCGGTATCCCGAATGGCGGTTTCTATTGGCAGATCGGGCGCAGCGGCAACGTCGAGCTGCGGTCGCAATCGCTCTGGGAGCAGAACCTGCCATGGCTACGTTCCCGCTCCCGCCCTCGCGACGCCGGTCGGGCGACCGACATGAAAGGGCCGAACGGCAGCCATCTTCTCGCCGTCGAGCGGTCCATTTCCATCCCTTCGGCCGCGGGCGATCAGATCGTCGACATCGTGATGGCGCTCGACAATAGCGAGCTTGCGCCGGCGCGCTGGCGCTTCTTTTATGCCATGGCACCCTCGCTCGGCGTCTTGTCGGTTGCCCTGATTGCGGCGGTCATCGCGTTCCTGCGATACGGCTTGCGGCCGCTGAACGATCTTCGCACGGCCCTGATGGCGGTGCAGGAACGATCCGCCCGCAAGATCACCGGCCAGTTTCCGCGCGAGGTCCAGCCTCTCGTGGACGACCTCAACGGTCTTCTGGCGTCGCGTGAGACGCAATTGACGCAGGCCCGCGCCCGCGCCGGCGACCTGGCGCACGGCCTGAAGACGCCGCTGGCCGCGCTCGAGGCGACGGCGCGCATGCTTTCGGAAGAGGGCATGTCGGAGCGGGCGGCGGCGATTCAGGCGGAAGTCAGCCGCATGGAGGCGCAGATCAAGCGAACCCTGGCGCAAACCCGCGCAAGCCTGGCGGCCGCCCATACCGTGGGCGTCCTGAACGCCAGCGCCGACCTCCAGAAGATCATTTCGGTCATGCGGCGCCTGTCTGTCGAACGCGAGATCGAGTTCGATCTCGTCGCACCGGGCGAGATGTGGCTGGCGATCGACGAAGCCGATTTCGCCGACATCACCGGCAATCTGATCGACAATGCCCGCAAATGGGCGGCGGGCAGGGTCAAGGTCCGCCTGTCGCTGTTGCCCGAGCACGAAGGCGCGGAATTGCTCATCGAAGACGATGGCCCGGGCTTGCCGGAGGACGCGGAGATCGCCTTCATCCGCCGTGGCAGGCGGCTCGACGAAAGTGTCGCAGGCACCGGTTTCGGCCTCGCCATCGCGAAGGATCTCGTGGAGGCCTATGACGGCAAGCTGACGCTCGCCCGCTCCGACCTCGGCGGATTGTCGGTCACGGTCAACCTGCCGGTGCGACTGATCAAGGACAGGCAGGCAGCGCTGGACGATTAGGCCGAGCCGACAAAGGCCCGTCGGGTGCTTGCTCTCCTTGCCCCGGTCATGTCTTCAGAAGCGCAGGTTTCGCCCCGTCCGGCGACACAGCGCCGCAAGAAGCCGTTGCGCGAATAGGGGTCAATAGGCATTTCGCGAAGACCAGGGCTGAGATGTCCCGGGAAAACGACGATCCGCGTTGAACCGGGTGCGGGCGGCATGAGCTTTGCGATTTCGCGATCCATTTCCTTGCAAAGCCACGAAGCCCGGCACTCCTCCGGTTCCAGCGATCCATCCGACGCCGTCCGATCCGATTCTTGGCCGACAGGCTCGATATCCAGGCTTTCGACTGCTGCCAGCCGGTCGAACCGGGACAATTATTGGAGAACTAGGACACGAAACATGGCGAGGAGGGCGCGATGGCCCGATCGTAAAATAACCGACCGCCGGTCTGCTCTATCAGATTATCCGATTGCGCTGCTCGGCGAACCGTTCGACGAGCGGATCGATGAAGAGACGGTGCAATCGCACCTGCCATGGGAGAATGAAAATGGTTGAGCTGCCGCGCAAGGACGCCTTCGAGACCTCTGCAAAAGCTGATGGCAAGATCAGGGAAACCCCATCGGTGGCGGCCCAGGAGATCGCGCTTGCCGTGCCGGCGAAGGTCGAGACGTCCGTCCTCAAGCGGAGCCTCCTCATTGCGGCGTTGGTTGCTGTTGTTGGGGTTGGCGGGGATTTTGGCTATCGCTACTGGACGGTGGGGCGTTTCATCGAAT
>NZ_JBNWDS010000015.1:0-136978 GCF_053521765.1 Rhizobium sp. A37_96
GCCTGGCGACAACGTCACGGTTGCGGTTGAGCTGATCGTTCCGATCGCGATGGAAGAGAAGCTTCGCTTCGCTATCCGCGAAGGCGGCCGTACCGTCGGTGCTGGCATCGTCGCTTCCATCGTCGAGTAATAAAGCAGGCGGCCACGCCGCCGGCTTTACCGATTCGATGACAATAATATGAAGCAAGCGGCTGTAGCCGCTTGCTTATGACATGGAAATGTTGCAAATGGCGCGCGAGCGCGATTTGCACTCTGCTTCGGATAACGAAGCAGCCGATGAAATTAACAATAAGGTGGGCCGAAAGGTCTAAAGAGTGGATGGGGATGCCGCAGCCGGCGTCCCTCTCGATCTTTGAAACCGGTGGTCCGCCTTAGGAAAAAGAACATTCCGTGCCCTTTTTTAAGCGGCACGCGAGATAACAAAACACAAGGATAACGTCGAATGAACGGCCAAAATATCCGCATTCGCCTGAAGGCGTTCGATCACCGGATTCTCGATGCTTCCACGCGCGAGATCGTGTCGACGGCGAAGCGCACCGGTGCTAGCGTCCGGGGCCCCGTTCCGCTTCCGACCCGTATCGAGAAGTTCACGGTTAACCGGTCCCCACACATCGACAAGAAGAGCCGCGAGCAGTTCGAGATGCGCACGCACAAGCGCCTCCTCGACATCGTTGACCCGACCCCGCAGACGGTAGACGCGCTGATGAAGCTCGATCTCGCCGCCGGTGTCGATGTTGAGATCAAGCTCTGAGACTTAGGTTCTCGAGCTGAGTGAGAAGGATTGAACCGATGCGTTCAGGTGTGATTGCACAGAAGGTGGGAATGACCCGCGTCTATAACGACGCCGGTGAGCACGTCCCGGTAACCGTATTGCGTTTGGATGGCTGCCAGGTCGTAGCCCAGCGCACAGTTGAAAAGAATGGCTACACCGCAGTACAGCTCGGTGCCGGCCAGGCAAAAGTTAAGAACACGACGAAGGCCCTGCGCGGTCATTTCGCCGTCGCAAGCGTTGAGCCGAAGGCCAAGCTCGTTGAATTCCGCGTCACGGACGACAACCTGCTTGAAGTCGGCACCGAGCTCAAGGCCGCTCACTTCACGGCGGGCCAGCTCGTCGACGTGACCGGCACGACGATCGGTAAGGGCTTTGCCGGCGCTATCAAGCGTCACGGCTTCGGCGGTCTGCGCGCCACGCACGGTGTGTCGGTTTCGCACCGCTCGCACGGTTCGACCGGCTCGCGTCAGGACCCGGGCAAGGTGTTCAAGAACAAGAAGATGGCTGGTCACATGGGCCAGACGCGCGTGACGACGCAGAACCTCGAAGTGGTATCGACCGATGAAGATCGCGGTCTGATCCTCGTCAAGGGCGCGGTTCCTGGCTCCAAGGGTGCCTGGATCATCGTGCGCGACGCCGTCAAGTCGGCAGCGAAGTAAGGGAGCCAAACCAATGGAATTGAACGTCAAGACCCTTGAGGGCAAAGACGCTGGGAAGGTTTCCCTTTCTGACGCGATTTTCGGCCTCGAGCCGCGCGAAGACATTCTTGCCCGCGTCATTCGCTGGCAGCTTGCCAAGAAGCAGCAGGGCACGCATCAGGCCAAGGGCCGCGCCGACGTGGCGCGCACCGGTGCCAAGATGTACAAGCAGAAGGGTACGGGCCGCGCTCGTCACCATTCGGCTCGCGCTCCGCAGTTCCGTGGCGGTGGTAAGGCTCACGGCCCTGTCGCCCGCAGCCATGAACATGATCTGCCGAAGAAGGTTCGCGCCCTCGGCCTGCGTCATGCTCTGTCGGCCAAGTTCAAGGCTGAAGACGTGATTGTCATCGACAATCTCGTCGCAACCGAAGCCAAGACCAAGGCACTCGCTGGCGCTTTCGAAACGCTCGGCCTGACGAACGCTCTGTTCATCGGCGGCGCTGAACTCGACAGCAACTTCAAGCTCGCAGCCAAGAACATCCCGAATATCGATGTTCTGCCGGTTCAGGGCATCAACGTTTACGACATCCTGCGCCGCGGCAAGCTCGTGCTGTCCAAGGCTGCAGTTGAAGCTCTAGAGGAGCGATTCAAGTGACGGATCTTCGCCATTATGATGTGATCGTTTCTCCTGCGATCACCGAAAAGTCCACGCTGCTTTCGGACAATAACCAGGTTGTTTTCAACGTTGCCAAGAACGCGACGAAGCCTGAAATCAAGGCTGCCGTCGAAGCGCTCTTCGGCGTCAAGGTTACGGCCGTCAACACTCTGCTGCGCCTCGGCAAGACCAAGCGGTTCAAGGGTCTCGTCGGCAAGCAGAAGGACGTGAAGAAGGCTGTTGTGACGCTCGCCGAAGGCCAGTCGATCGACGTCTCCACCGGTCTCTGAGGAATAAGAAAATGGCATTGAAAACATTCAATCCGACGACCCCGAGCCAGCGTCAGCTGGTCATCGTCGATCGCTCCTCGCTCTACAAGGGCAAGCCGGTCAAGACGCTGACGGAAGGCCTGACTTCCAAGGGTGGCCGCAACAACACCGGCCGCATCACCGTGCGTTTCCAGGGTGGCGGTCACAAGCGCACCTATCGTCTGGTGGACTTCAAGCGTCGCAAGTTCGACGTTGAAGCAGCCGTCGAGCGCATCGAATACGATCCGAACCGTACCGCTTACATCGCTCTGGTGAAGTACACGGACGGCGAGCTGGCCTACATCCTCGCTCCGCAGCGCCTCGCTGCCGGCGACAAGGTCATCGCTTCTGACAAGGCAGTGGACGTGAAGCCGGGCAACACCATGCCGCTTCAGTTCATCCCGGTCGGCTCCATCATCCACAACGTGGAAATGAAGCCGGGCAAGGGCGGTCAGATCGCTCGCTCCGCCGGTTCCTACGCCCAGCTCGTCGGTCGTGACCAGGGCATGGCGATCCTTCGCCTGAACTCCGGCGAACAGCGCCTCGTGCACGGCACCTGCCTTGCAACGATCGGTGCCGTTTCCAACCCGGATCACGGCAACATCAATGACGGCAAGGCTGGTCGTTCGCGTTGGCGTGGCAAGAAGCCGCATAACCGCGGTGTTGTCATGAACCCGGTCGACCATCCGCACGGCGGTGGTGAAGGCCGCACCTCTGGTGGTCGCCATCCGGTGACTCCGTGGGGCAAGCCGACCAAGGGCAAGCGTACGCGGTCGAACAAGTCGACCGACAAGATGATCATGCGCTCGCGCCATCAGCGCAAGAAGTAAGAGAGGAAGTCTCAAGTGGCTCGTTCAGTATGGAAAGGTCCGTTTGTTGACGGCTATCTTCTCAAGAAAGCTGAGAAGGTGCGCGAAGGCGGACGCAGCGAAGTAATCAAGATGTGGAGCCGTCGCTCCACCATCATGCCGCAGTTCGTTGGTCTCACCTTTGGTGTTTACAACGGCAGCAAGCATATTCCGGTCAGCGTCAATGAAGACATGGTCGGACACAAGTTCGGCGAGTTCGCCCCGACCCGTACCTATTATGGTCACGGTGCGGACAAGAAGGCGAAGAGGAAGTAACAATGGGCAAGGCAAAAACCGAACGCCGGCTGAAGGATAATGAGGCGCAGGCAGTTGCGCGCACTCTCCGCGTCAGCCCGCAGAAGCTCAACCTGGTCGCGGCTTCTATCCGCGGCAAGAAGGTTGATCGCGCACTCGCAGAGCTGGAATTCTCTCGCAAGCGCATCGCAGGTGCCGTCAAGAAGACGCTCGAATCTGCGATCGCAAACGCTGAGAACAATCACGATCTCGACGTTGACTCGCTGGTCGTCGCAGAAGCCTACGTCGGCAAGTCGATCGTCATGAAGCGGTTCCACGCTCGTGGCCGTGGCCGCGCATCTCGCATCGAGCGTCCGTTCGCACATCTGACGATCGTCGTTCGCGAAGTGGAAGCTCAAGGGGAGGCCGCATAATGGGTCAGAAAATCAATCCGATCGGTTTTCGTCTCGGCATCAACCGTACCTGGGATAGCCGCTGGTTTGCGGACAATGCCGAGTATGGCCAGCTCCTCCACGAAGACCTGAAGATGCGCAAGTTCGTCATGAACGAACTGAAGCAGGCTGGTATCTCGAAGGTGGTCATCGAGCGTCCGCACAAGAAGTGCCGCGTCACGATCCACTCGGCTCGTCCGGGCCTGATCATCGGCAAGAAGGGCGCTGACATCGACAAGCTCCGCAAGAAGCTGTCGGACATGACGAATTCCGAAACGCACCTCAACATCGTTGAAGTTCGCAAGCCGGAAATCGATGCGACGCTGGTTGCCCAGTCGATCGCTCAGCAGCTCGAGCGCCGTGTTGCTTTCCGTCGCGCCATGAAGCGCGCCGTTCAGTCCGCGATGCGTCTTGGCGCCGAAGGCATCAAGATCACCTGCGCAGGCCGTCTCGGCGGTGCAGAAATCGCTCGTACGGAATGGTACCGCGAAGGTCGCGTGCCGCTGCATACGCTGCGCGCCGACATCGATTACGGTACGGCTGAAGCAGAAACCGCTTTCGGCATCTGCGGCATCAAGGTCTGGATCTTCAAGGGCGAAATCCTTGAGCACGATCCGATGGCCTCCGAACGCCGCGCGCTCGAGGGCGACGCCCAGGGTCCGGCTAGCCGCGATCGCGATAGAGACCGCCGCCGCGACAACGCTTGATAGCGTACGTGGCAGATAAGTTCGGAGAATAAGAAAATGTTGCAACCAAAGCGTACGAAGTACCGTAAGCAGTTCAAGGGTCGCATCAAGGGCGTCGCCAAGGGTGGTTCTGATCTGGCTTTCGGCGAATTCGGTCTGAAGGCGCAGGAACCTAACCGCGTCAACGCTCGCGAGATCGAAGCGGCCCGCCGCGCGATCACGCGCTACATGAAGCGCGCCGGCCGTGTATGGATCCGTGTTTTCCCGGATGTTCCGGTGACGGCAAAGCCGACCGAAGTCCGTATGGGTAAAGGTAAGGGTTCCGTCGAATACTGGGCATGCAAGGTCAAGCCCGGCCGCATGATGTTCGAGATCGACGGTGTGAGCGAAGAAATCGCTCGCGAGGCTCTGCGCCTCGGCTCCGCCAAGCTCTCGGTCAAGACGCGCTTCGTACAGCGCATTGCAGAGTAAGGAAGAAGCTCATGAAAGCCGCAGATGTTCGCGCCCTGAGCGCCGACCAACTCAAGGACGAGCTTGCCAAGCTGAAGAAGGAGCAGTTCAACCTGCGCTTTCAGAAGGCGACCGGCCAGCTTGAGAAGTCCTCGCGCATCAACGAAGTCCGCAAGGACATCGCTCGCGTAAAAACCATTGCCCGCCAGAAGGCGGCAGAAGCAAAGGCCTAAAGGAAAAATAACATGCCGAAGCGCATTCTGCAGGGCGTCGTGGTCAGCGACAAGAACGAGAAGACGGTAGTAGTCCGCGTAGAGCGTCGTTTCGCTCACCCGCTGCTCCAGAAGACTGTTCGTCGTTCCAAGAAGTACAAGGCTCACGACGAGAACAATCAGTACAAAATCGGCGACGTCGTTTCCATCGAGGAATGCGCACCGATCTCCAAGGACAAGACCTGGACGGTCGTTTCCGCCCAGACCAAGTAACAGAATTTCGCTCAGGCCCTTGCGCTTGGGCGAAATATCTGTATGAAGCACGAGCTTGGAAGCAGGACGCTCGATAACGAGCGTTCTTTTGCTTTATTGATGGCTGGCAATGGTGACCGCAAGCGGTCTCGGACACCGGCGAAATCAGACAAGAGACTAGTCCATAAGCCGGGGTAGGGGGTCTTTTGGCCCAACCATTCCGGTAACAACAAGAAGGCGACCTGACATGATTCAGATGCAAACAAACCTCGACGTGGCGGATAATTCCGGCGCACGTCGTGTCATGTGCATCAAGGTGCTGGGCGGCTCGAAGCGCAAGTATGCCTCGATCGGCGACGTCATCGTCGTTTCGATCAAGGAAGCTATCCCGCGCGGCCGTGTGAAGAAGGGTGACGTGATGAAGGCGGTTGTCGTTCGCACCGCCAAGGACATCCGTCGTCCGGATGGCAGCGTCATCCGCTTCGATACCAACGCAGCAGTCCTCATCGACAACAAGAAAGAGCCGATCGGCACCCGTATCTTCGGACCGGTTCCGCGCGAACTTCGCGCCAAGAACCACATGAAGATCATCTCGCTGGCTCCAGAAGTACTGTAAGGAGCGGAGCGATGCAGAAGATCCGTAAAGGCGACAAGGTCGTCGTATTGACCGGTAAGGACAAGGGCCGCACCGGCGAAGTCATTCAAGTGATGCCGAAGGAAGACCGTGCGGTCGTCCGTGGCGTTAACGTCATCAAGCGCCATCAGCGCCAGACGCAGACCCAGGAAGCCGGCATCATCAGCAAGGAAGCCTCGCTTCACCTGTCCAACCTGGCAATCGTCGACCGGGACGGCAAGCCGACCCGCGTCGGTTTCAAGGTTGTAGATGGCAAGAAGGTCCGCGTGGCCAAGACATCGGGAGAAGTGATCGATGGCTGAGGTAAAGTACGAGCCGCGGCTCAAGACGGAATACGGCGCCCGCATCCGCGCGGCTATGCAGGAGAAGTTCTCCTACGCCAACGAGATGCAGATCCCGAAGCTGGACAAGATCGTGATCAACATGGGCGTGGGCGAAGCGACGGCTGATTCGAAGAAGCCGACCGTTGCTGCAGCCGACCTGGCGGCCATTGCTGGTCAGAAGCCGGTCATCACCCGCGCGCGCAATTCCATCGCTGGCTTCAAGGTCCGCGAGAATATGCCGATCGGCGCCAAGGTAACCCTTCGCGGCGCCCGCATGTATGAGTTCCTGGATCGTCTGGTCAACATCGCGCTTCCGCGCGTTCGCGACTTCCGCGGCCTGAACCCGAAGAGCTTTGACGGTCGTGGCAATTTCGCCATGGGCATCAAGGAGCACATTGTGTTCCCTGAGATCAACTACGACAAGGTTGATCAGATGTGGGGCATGGACATCATCGTTTGCACGACGGCGACGACCGACGACGAAGCACGGGCTCTTCTGAAAGAGTTCAACTTCCCGTTCCGTCAATAACCGTAACGACGAGCGTAGAAAAGGAACCCTGATATGGCGAAGACAAGCGCAGTTGAAAAGAACAAGCGCCGCCGCAATACGGTTGCCAACCAGTCCGCGAAGCGGGCTGCTCTCAAGGCAATCATCATGAACCAGTCTCTTTCGATCGAAGACCGGTTCAAGGCCACCCTGAAGCTGGCATCGCTCCCGCGCGATGGATCGAAGACCCGTATTCGCAACCGTTGCGAAGTCTCGGGCCGTCCGCGCGCATACTACCGCAAACTGCGCATGTCGCGTATCGCGCTGCGTGAACTTGGCAACCTCGGCAAGGTGCCGGGCATTGTCAAGTCGAGCTGGTAAGGAGCAGATTAGATGACTATGACTGATCCTTTGGGCGATATGCTCACCCGCATCCGCAACGGCGCTTCGCGTCGCAAGTCGTCGGTTTCGACGCCTGCTTCCAAGCTCCGTGCACGCGTCCTCGATGTTCTGCAGGCTGAAGGCTACATCCGTGGCTACTCCGTCGTCGATTTCGGCAACGGCAAGTCTGAACTCAGCATCGAGCTGAAGTACTACGAAGGCTCGTCGGTGATCCGTGAGATCGGCCGCGTGTCCAAGCCGGGCCGCCGAGTTTATGTCTCGGTTAAGTCCATTCCGCAGGTCGCGAACGGTCTCGGCATCACCATCCTTTCGACTCCGAAGGGTGTGATGGCCGATCACCAGGCTCGTGAACAGAATGTTGGTGGCGAGGTTCTCTGCTCGGTCTTCTAAGATCGGACAGGGATCTCCTTCGAAACAGACAGGTTTGAAAAATGTCTCGTATCGGTAAGAAGCCCGTTCAGGTGCCTGCAGGGATCACGGCCACGGTTGATGGCCAAAAAGTGACTGCCAAGGGCCCTAAGGGCGAGCTGTTTTTCGTCGCCAATGACGAAATCGGTCTCAAGCTGGAAAACAATGCAATCGTCGTAACGCCGCTTAACGACTCCAAGGACGCTCGCGCAAAGTGGGGCATGTCCCGCACGATGGTCGAGAACATCCTGAAGGGTGTTAAGGAAGGTTACGAGCGCAAGCTCGAAATCAACGGCGTCGGCTACCGTGCCGCCCTGCAGGGCAAGAACCTGCAGCTCGCGCTCGGCTTCAGCCACGACGTGATCTACGTGCCGCCGGAAGGCATCACGATCGCTGTGCCGAAGCCGACGGAAATCGTCGTCACCGGCATCAACAAGCAGCAGGTCGGCCAGGTTGCGGCTGAAATCCGCGAATATCGCGGTCCTGAGCCCTACAAGGGCAAGGGTGTTAAGTATGCCGGCGAGCGGATCGTTCGCAAAGAAGGCAAGAAGAAGTAAGGATCACGCGAAATGGCTAGCAGGAAAGAAGCACTTGCGCGTCGCGCCAACCGCGTGCGCCGTCAACTTAAGGCGGTGGCCAATGGCCGTCCGCGCCTGTCGGTTCATCGCTCGTCGAAGAACATCTACGCCCAGGTCATCGATGACGTGGCTGGCAAGACCGTTGCGGCTGCCTCCACCCTCGACAAGGATCTGCGCGGTTCTCTGAAGACCGGTGCCGATACCGCAGCCGCAGCCCTGGTTGGCAAGCTCGTCGCCGAGCGCGCCTCCAAGGCCGGCGTGAAGGAAGTCGTGTTCGATCGCGGCGCTTTCATCTACCACGGCCGCATCAAGGCTCTGGCTGAAGCAGCCCGCGAAGGCGGCCTGTCCTTCTAATCAGATTTCCGGCCGGTAATCTCAGGATGCCGGCCGGATGTTCACCGGACCGCAGGTTTCCCGCAAGGGAGGGCATGCGGTCTTCGTTTTGTTTGCCGATTGCACCCGGAAAAGAAAAAGGAAGAGGACAATGGCACAGGAAAAGAGGGCTCCGCGGGAAGACCGTCAGAGCCGTGAAGAGCGCGATAGCGAATTCGTCGACAAGCTGGTCGCGATCAACCGCGTCGCCAAGGTTGTCAAGGGTGGCCGCCGTTTCGGTTTTGCCGCTCTCGTCGTCGTCGGCGACCAGAAGGGCCGCGTAGGCTTCGGTCATGGCAAGGCGCGCGAAGTGCCGGAAGCCATCCGCAAGGCAACCGAAAGCGCCAAGCGCGACATGATCTTCGTACCGCTGCGCGACGGCCGTACGCTGCATCACGACGTCCATGGCCGCCACGGTGCAGGTAAGGTTCTCCTGCGTTCGGCCAAGGTCGGTACCGGTATCATCGCCGGTGGCCCGATGCGCGCCGTTTTCGAAACGCTCGGCGTTCATGACGTCGTTGCGAAGTCGACCGGTTCGTCGAACCCGTACAACATGGTTCGCGCTACGTTCGACGCCCTGAAGCACCAGGTTCACCCGAAGGACATCGCAGCTCAGCGCGGCATCAAGTATGCCACTCTGCAGGCTCGTCGTTCCGCTTCGGGCAATGCCGCTGAAGAATAAGGGAGTTTGACCTATGGCCAAGACGACCAAGAAGGCTGAAGCCAAGGCGACCGTTACGGTCGAGCAGATTGGCAGCCCGATCCGCCGTCCGGATGTTCAGCAGAAGACGCTGATCGGTCTCGGACTGAACAAGATGCACCGTCGCCGCACGCTGGAAGATACCCCGGCTGTTCGTGGCATGATCCGTGCTGTCCAGCATCTCGTTCGCGTTGTCGACGAGAAGTGAGCCGGAGGTAATCGCTATGAAACTGAATGAGATCAAGGATAACGAAGGCTCGACCCATAGCCGCAAGCGCCTCGGCCGCGGCATCGGCTCCGGCTCCGGTAAGACCGGTGGCCGTGGTGTGAAGGGTCAGAAGTCCCGTTCGGGTGTTGCGATCAACGGCTTCGAAGGTGGTCAGATGCCCATCTATCGTCGCCTGCCGAAGCGCGGCTTCAACAACATCTTCGCTTCCGACTACGTTGTCGTATCGCTGGCTCGCATCCAGGCTGCCGTCGATGCCGGCAAGCTCGATGCCAAGAACACCGTTGATGCAGCTGCTCTCAAGGCAGCAGGCGTGATTCGCCGCGTCAAGGACGGCGTCCGGGTGCTCTCGGATGGCGAACTGAAGGCGAAGCTTGCCCTTGAAGTTGCAGGTGCTTCCAAGTCGGCGGTCGAAAAGATCGAAAAGGCTGGCGGTTCCATCAAGCTGCTCGCTTCTGCCGCAGAATAATATTATCAATAATCGCCCGAGGTGCTTCACTTCGGGCGATTTTGCTCCCATATGTGAGCCTCACGAACCTGATTGATGCGCCAGTGTCTTTCCGGTCAATAACGGGAACCAAGGGTGAGGCGCCCGATTGCTGTGCAATCTGTCCGAAGCCCGGCTTTTGAACAATTTACATACTGATTCCGGGCTCGGCCGATTATGCCGGAATTAGTGATGCGGAGATTTGCATGGCTTCTGCAGCGGAACAATTGGCGTCCAATCTCAATTTTTCGACCTTCGCCAAGGCCGAGGATCTCAAGAAGCGCCTGTGGTTTACGCTCGGCGCTCTCCTCGTTTACCGGCTCGGTACTCACATCCCGCTTCCTGGCCTCAATCCTGCCGCTTACGCTCAGGCTTTCCAGAATCAGTCGGGCGGCATTCTTGGCCTCTTCAACATGTTTTCGGGCGGCGCCGTGCAGCGCATGGCGATTTTCGCGCTCGGCATCATGCCCTATATTTCCGCGTCGATCATCGTTCAGCTCATGACGTCGGTCGTGCCGTCGCTCGAGAACCTGAAGAAGGAAGGCGAGCAGGGGCGCAAGATCATCAACCAGTACACCCGCTACGGCACGGTGCTGCTCGGCGCATTGCAGGCCTATGGCATTGCGATCGGCCTGGAGCATGGCAATGGCGTCGTGGTGGATCCAGGCTGGTTCTTCCGCATTTCCACCGTCATAACGCTGCTCGGCGGCACAATGTTCCTGATGTGGCTCGGTGAACAGGTGACGTCGCGTGGTATCGGCAACGGTATTTCGCTGATTATCTTCGCCGGTATTGCCGCCGGTCTTCCGACCGCTCTGGCCGGCACGCTCGAACTCGGCCGCACCGGCGCGCTGTCGACGGGCCTGATTCTTGCCGTGCTCGTCGTCGCTGTTCTCGTCATCGCCCTCATCGTGTTCGTCGAGCGCGCCCAGCGCCGCCTGCTGATCCAGTATCCGAAGCGTCAGGTCGGCACGCGCATGTTCCAGGGCGACACGTCGCACCTGCCGCTGAAGCTCAACACTTCGGGCGTCATTCCGGCGATCTTCGCATCCTCGCTGCTCCTGCTGCCGGCAACGGTCGCAGGCCTCGGCAACAACACGGCGCTCCCGGGCTGGGTGACGTCGATCGTCGCCGCTCTCGGTCACGGACAGCCCGTCTACATGGTGCTGTACGGCGCCCTGATCGCCTTCTTCGCCTTCTTCTATACCGCGCTGGTCTTCAATCCGAAGGACACGGCCGACAATCTGAAGAAGCATGGCGGCTTCATTCCGGGCATTCGTCCGGGTGAGCGCACCGCCGAGTACATCGATTACGTGCTGACCCGCATCACGGTCATCGGCGCGATCTATCTTGTCTTCGTCTGCATCCTGCCCGAAATTCTCGTATCCCAGACAGGTATTCCCTTGTCTCTGGGTGGCACTTCGCTTCTGATCGTGGTTAGCGTAACGCTGGATACGGTGGCGCAGATTCAGGGTCACCTGATCGCACAGCAATATGAAGGCCTGATCAAGAAATCGAAGTTGCGTGGAGGAAAGAGGGGGCGATGAGACTCATACTTTTAGGGCCGCCGGGAGCAGGTAAGGGGACCCAGGCCCAGCGTATCGTGGAAAAGCACGGCATCCCGCAGCTTTCCACAGGCGATATGCTGAGGGCTGCGGTAGCTGCCGGAACTGAAGTTGGCAAGCGCGCCAAGGCCGTTATGGACGCGGGCAAGCTTGTTTCCGATGAGATTGTTAACGCCATCGTTTCCGAACGCATCGACCAGCCGGATTGCGCCAGGGGGTTCATCCTCGATGGTTTCCCGCGCACCCTGGTGCAGGCGGACGCAACCGAGCGGATGCTCAACGCGAAGGGCCTGGAGCTCTCCGTCGTCATAGAGCTGAAGGTCGACGACGCCGAACTGATTCGCCGCGTTTCCGGACGTTATTCCTGCTCGAACTGTGGCAGCGTCTATCACGACACCGACAAGGTTCCGGCAACGGCTGGCGTTTGCGACAAATGCGGCTCGACGCACTTCAAGCGTCGTCCGGATGACAATGCCGAAACCATGGCGACCCGCCTCCAGGTCTACTACAAGGAGACGTCGCCGCTGATCGGTTACTATTATGCGAAGGGCAAGCTGCAGAGCATCGACGGCATGGCCGATATCGAGCATGTGACCGACAGCATAGAGGCTATCCTGGCTAAGGTTTAGATAGCCTAAAATAAACTTGCCGGAACGGTTGCTTTTTTGCACTGATTCCGCTAAACACCGCGCCAACTCGCGATATGCCATGCGATCGGCGCGGATTTCCAACGGGAAGTCCGGGTACGGTCGTTTTGACATGTTGCGGACTCAAATCGAACAAGCAGCTCCCGGGCTGCATAACAAAGCCCTTTGCTTAGGCAAAAGGAATGCAAGGAGAACAGGCGTGGCTCGTATCGCTGGCGTCAACATCCCGACTGCAAAGCGCGTAGTTATTGCGCTTCGCTACATTCACGGGATCGGACCTAAGTTTGCTCAGGAAATCTGCGAGAAGGTCGGTATTCCGGCCGAGCGTCGTGTCAATCAGTTGACGGACGCTGAAGTTCTGCAGATCCGCGAAACCATCGACCGTGACTATCAGGTTGAAGGTGACCTGCGTCGCGACACCGCGATGAACATCAAGCGTCTGATGGATCTGGGCAGCTATCGCGGCCTGCGTCATCGTCGCGGTCTGCCGGTTCGCGGCCAGCGCACCCACACCAATGCTCGTACCCGCAAGGGTCCGGCAAAGGCGATTGCTGGTAAGAAGAAGTAATCTCCGGGAAACCGGATGGAAGGGGCTGGCGATCCGCCGGCCTCTTTTGAGTTTGGAGCGGCGTCCTCTGGGTGTCGCTTCGGTGTAGCCGCTGGGATTACGGCGGTGCAGAGATCCAAGAAAGGACTAACATGGCCAAGGAAGCCGTACGCGTTCGTCGTCGCGAACGTAAAAACATCACGTCGGGCGTCGCACACGTCAACTCGACCTTCAACAACACGATGATCACCATCACCGACGCACAGGGCAATGCGATTGCCTGGTCGTCCGCTGGTGCCAAGGGCTTCAAGGGTTCGCGCAAGTCGACCCCGTTCGCCGCCCAGATCGCTGCCGAAGACTGCGCCAAGAAGGCTCAGGAACATGGCATGAAGTCGCTGGAAGTTGAAGTTTGCGGTCCGGGCTCCGGTCGTGAATCCGCTCTGCGCGCGCTCCAGGCTGCTGGTTTCATGATCACGTCCATCCGCGACGTGACGCCGATCCCGCACAATGGTTGCCGCCCGCGCAAGAAGCGCCGCGTCTGATCATCGCCACTCACGACATCGGCCGGGGTAGATGCGCCCGGCTTGGTGTTACTCAAGCTCGGTTGTCACGATTGGATGGTGGCAACGAACGGAAGGCAAAAACATGATTCAGAAGAATTGGCAGGAACTGATCAAGCCGAACAAGGTCGAGTTCACCTCGAGCGGTCGCACGAAGGCTACGCTTGTAGCCGAGCCGCTGGAGCGTGGTTTCGGTCTTACGCTCGGCAACGCGCTGCGTCGCGTTCTGCTGTCGTCTCTGCGCGGTGCCGCTGTGACGGCCGTGCAGATCGACGGCGTGCTGCATGAGTTCTCCTCTATCCCGGGCGTCCGGGAAGACGTGACGGACATCGTGCTGAACATCAAGGAAATCGCCATCAAGATGGACGGCGATGACAGCAAGCGCATGGTTGTCCGCAAGCAGGGCCCAGGCGTCGTAACGGCTGGCGACATTCAGACGGTCGGCGATATCGAAATCCTCAATCCCGAGCATGTTATCTGCACGCTCGACGAGGGCGCCGAAATCCGCATGGAATTCACCGTCAACAACGGCAAGGGCTATGTCCCTGCCGAGCGCAATCGTGCGGAAGACGCTCCGATCGGCCTCATCCCGGTCGACAGCCTCTATTCGCCGGTCAAGAAGGTGTCCTACAAGGTTGAAAACACCCGTGAAGGACAGGTTCTCGACTACGACAAGCTGAGCATGTCGATTGAAACCGATGGTTCGATCAGCGGCGAAGATGCCGTCGCTTTTGCGGCTCGCATCCTGCAGGATCAGCTTGGCGTGTTCGTCAACTTCGACGAGCCGCAGAAGGAAACCGAAGAGGAAGCAGTTACCGAACTCGCTTTCAACCCGGCGCTCCTCAAGAAGGTAGACGAACTGGAACTGTCCGTTCGCTCGGCAAATTGCCTGAAGAACGACAACATCGTCTACATCGGCGACCTCATTCAGAAGACCGAAGCAGAAATGCTCCGCACGCCGAATTTTGGTCGCAAGTCGCTGAACGAAATCAAGGAAGTTCTCGCTTCCATGGGCCTGCACCTCGGCATGGAAGTGCCGGCATGGCCGCCTGAGAACATCGAAGATCTCGCCAAGCGCTACGAAGACCAATATTAACAGTTCAAACGGCAGGCGAATGCCTGCAAGTGAAGGAGAATAGCCATGCGCCACGGTAAAGCCGGCCGCAAGCTGAATAGAACCGCTAGCCATCGTAAGGCGATGTTCGCCAACATGGCGGCTTCGCTCATCACCCATGAGCAGATCGTCACCACGCTCCCGAAGGCGAAGGAAATCCGTCCGATCGTCGAGAAGCTGGTAACCCTCGGCAAGCGCGGCGACCTGCACGCTCGTCGTCAGGCCATCTCGCAGATCCGCGACGCCGTTGTCGTCGCCAAGCTGTTCGATGCGATCGCAACGCGTTACGCCACCCGCAACGGCGGCTACCTGCGCATCATGAAGGCAGGCTTCCGCCAGGGCGACAACGCCGCTCTCGCAGTCGTCGAATTCGTTGATCGCGACACCTCTGCCAAGGGCGCAGCCGACAAGGCTCGCGTTGCTGCCGAGGAAGAAGCCGCAGCCGCTTAAGGCCAGCTTCGGGTAAAAGATCGAGGGCCGGATGAGCGATCATCCGGCCCTTTTTTCGTTTTGGGCGCTTGCCACCTTTTATCCACCGTCCTCGTCGAGGAATATCGCGGCTGCCTTGTCGAGTCGTGCTCGGCTCAGATGCAGCGATAAGAGGGGAGCGCCGCTAGACATGCAGCGAACATTGACACGCGGGAGACCGCTCCTGTTCCTCGCGCTACTGCTGACCGTAGCGAGCGGCCTTGCACTCCGGCGGTACGGCTATGCGCTGCATTTGCCCTTCGTGGTCGTCAAATATGGTGGCTCCTTACTGTGGGGAGCGATGGTCTACTGGCTCCTTGCGACGATCTTCGTTTCGACGCGGCGTATCAAGGTTGTTTCGGTGGCGCTGATTATCGCGATCTTCGTCGAGCTTTTCAGGCTTTGGCATACGCCGTCGCTGGATGCATTTCGCCTGACAACGGCCGGAGCCCTTTTGCTGGGGCGAGTGTTCTCACCCTGGAACATCCTGGCCTATGCCGCCGGCATAGCGGCCGCGCTGGCGGTCGATTGCGCGCTGTCGAGGCCGAAATCTTCCATGTGAATGCGAGAGTGCTTTGAGCCGTAGCCACAAGCCGCCGGCGGGAGCGGCGCCGTCACGAAAAGCCGGCAATCGTAGGCACATCGATCAATAACGAGCGGTCGAGCGACGCATCCGGCGGTCGATCCGGCGCACTCCCGGCCGCCTTTGGTTGGCGCTCACCGCGAAAGCCTCCCGCTTTTCCTCGAATCGCGAAAACGCTCTATCCTTTTGTTTTCACGCAATTCCAGACGGAAAGCCGCTATGTATTCTTCCGGGAATTGCTCTGGATGCATGGCTGCATTTCGCATTTCCGATAGCACTTCGGGTCATAATAATTTGAATCCTAATTAGTTTAGTGCTAATAAGTTTCTATGAAATCGTCAAACGCCCTACAACGCCTCTTCACCGCCAATCTGCTAACGACCGGTCGCCAATGGCGGCGCGTCGTCGATCTCGCGCTGAGCTCCTATGGCATATCGGAAGCCGCGGCTGCGCCGCTGCTTTGGATCGGCCGTCTGGGGGGAGGCGTGCGGCAGGTGGTTCTCGCCACCTATGTCGGTATCGAAGGCCCGTCGCTGGTCCGGCTGCTCGATCAGCTCGAAAGCATGGATCTCGTCATCCGCAGGGACGACCCGACGGATCGGCGCGCGAAGGGCCTGTGGCTGACCGCCGAAGGCGAGGTGCTTGCTTCCCGCATGGAGGACGCCCTCGATGAGTTGCGCGGCAAGATCCTCGCCAATGTCGATCCTGCCGATATCGAAGCCGCCGTTCGAGTCCTGAAGGCTTTCGAGGAATTCGAATCGCCGAAGATTGGCGGGGCCGAGCAGGAGCGGGAGAAGGTCCTATGAACATTCCATCCTGGCGCGACTGGCTGTTTTCGGTCAAAGCCTTCATTGCGGCTATCATGGCGCTGTTCATCGCGCTGTCGCTGGACCTGCCGCGCCCCTATTGGGCGATGGCCGCCGTCTATGTGGTTGCCAATCCTCTTGCCGGAGCGACGAGTTCCAAGGGACTTTATCGCGCGCTCGGCACGCTCATCGGCGCCAGCGCGTCGGTGATCCTGATCCCGCTCTTCGTGAATGCACCGGAGTTGCTTTCCATTGTCGTCGCGCTGTGGACCGGCACCCTGCTGTTCATCTCGATGCTCGATCGCACCTCGCGCAGCTATGTCTTCATGCTTGCCGGTTATTCCCTGCCGCTGATCGCACTGCCGACCGTCGGAGCACCCGAAACCGTTTTCGATGTGGCGTTGGCCCGCTCGGAAGAGATCATCATCGGCATCGTCTGCGCGAGCGTCGTCAGCGCCATTATCTTTCCAAGCAGCGTCGGTTCGGTGCTCGGCCAGCGCATCGGCTCCTGGCTGGATGATGCCGGCACCTGGGCGGACGAGATCCTGCGCGGCGAGGGCGCTTCCCCGGCAACCCCGCTGAAGCGGCAGAAGCTTGCGTCCGACGTCACCGGTCTCGATCTCGTCATCAGCCAGCTCAAATATGATGCGGGCAGCCGCGACATCGTCCGGCATTCCCGCGAGCTGCGCGGCCGCCTGTTGATGCTGCTGCCGCTGTTTTCCTCGCTTGCCGACCGGCTGCATGCCCTGAAAGCTGGTGGAAAGCCGCTATCGCAGGAGCTGGTCGCCGTGCTGAACGATATCGCCGACTGGCTCGGGCAGGGCGGACGCGGCAAGGCTGACGAGACCGCCGATATCCTGTCGAAGAAGATCGAGGAATTGCAGCAGAATGATCTGGATCTCGGCTGGGACGATCTCGTCCGGTCGAGCGCTCTGGCCCGCCTGAAGGAAATCGTCGATCTCTGGCAGGACTGTCTGACGCTGCGCGATCAGATCGCCTCCGGACAGCAGGTCGGCACCTGGCGTCCTGCCTTCCGCCATCGCAACGTCGTTGGCCATATCAGGCACTATGACTACGCGCTGCTTGCCTTCTCGGCCGGCACCGTCGTTGTCGGGATTGCCGTCGCCTGCTTCTTCTGGATCTATTCCGGATGGGAAGACGGGGCTGGCTTTGTCACCATGGCAGCCGTTGCCTGCTCGTTCTTCGCCTCGTTCGATCGGCCTGCTCCCTTCATCACGTCGATGTTTGTCTGGAGCGCGGTGAGCGTGGTCATCGCCTGTGCCTATATCTTCGCCATATTGCCGTCCATATCCGGCTTCGAGATGCTGGCGCTGGTCTTTGCGCCTCCCTTCTTGGTGATGGGCTTGTTGATACCGCGACCGCAGATGAACATGCTGGCCATGCTGCTGGCGGTGAACAGCGCGTCCTTCATTGCGCTGCAGGATCGCTATACGGCCGATTTCGCAAGCTTCGCCAACAGCTCGATCTCGAGCCTGGCAGGCATGGGTTTCGCGCTGGTCTGGACCCTGCTTACCCGTCCGTTCGGTTCGGAGCTCGCCGCCTGGCGGCTCGTTAAGGCCGGCTGGACCGATCTTGCCGAAACCGCAGCCGGCATCCGCCGCGCCGACCATGAGCGCCTCTCCGGCCGCATTCTGGATCGTCTCGGTCAGCTTGTACCGCGTCTTGCAATTGTCGAAGATCGCGAGCTGAAAAAGGTCGATGGCTATGCGGATGTCCGTCTCGGCTTCAACGTGCTGATGCTGCAAAAGGAGCGCGGCCAATTGAAATCCGCCGCCGCCGCATCCGTCAGCGAAGTCCTGATCGGCGTCTCGGATTTCTATCGCTCACGGCTGAAAGCCAAGAGCGCCGTCGACCCCTCCGACGAATTGCGCATCTCGATCGACCATAGCCTCGAGGCAGTCGCACGGGAAAAACGGCAATCGAGCCGAGCGAGCCTCGATGCGCTCGTGGGCCTTCGCCGCGCGCTTTTCCCCCATGCCGAGCCGCCTGCAAGCTGGCGACCGCCCGTATCGGATACAACTCAACCTCTTTCCATTGCCGCCGAGTAATATCATGCCCGCAGAATTCGATCTTTATGGCGTCTACGTTCCACGCCTTCTCGTACTCATGCTCATGACGCTGTTTGTCGTCATCATCCTTCGACGCCTGCTCGCATGGGCCGGAGCCTACACTCTCGTCTGGCATCGCGGTCTCTTCGATCTCGCGCTTTACGTCCTGCTGCTCGGCGCCGTCTCCTCTGTCTCCCGTTGGTACTTCACATGAACGCGTTAAAACTCATCGGCCGTGTGGCCGTCACTCTCATCTTCGTCGTTGCCGCCGTCTATGTCGGCCGCCAGCTTTGGGGTCATTACATGGATGAGCCCTGGACGCGCGACGCGCGCCTGCGGGCCGATGTCGTCGGCATCGCGCCTGATGTCTCCGGTCTCGTGAGCGAAGTCCTCGTCAAGGACAACCAGACCGTCAAAAAGGGCGATGTTCTCTTCCGTGTCGATCGCGATCGCTTTGCCATCGCTCTCGAACAGGCGGATGCAGCGCTTGCGAGCAGCAATGCCGCTCTCGATCAGGCTCGCCGCGAAAGCGAGCGGCAGGGGCGCCTCGGCGACGCCGCGTCGCTTCAGCAGAAGGAACAGGCGCAGACGACCGAGCAGCAGGCGGAGGCCGCTCTCCGTCAGGCGACCGCCAATCGCGAGCTCGCTCAGCTGAACCTCGACCGTTCCGAAGTTCACGCTACCGTCAACGGCACGATTTCGAACCTCAGCCTGCGCCCGGGCGACTACGTTTCGGCCGGAACAGCCAAGGTGGCATTGATCGATACCGATTCCCTGCGTGTCGAAGGCTATTTCGAGGAAACCAAGCTGCCGCGCATCCATGTCGGCGACGAGGTTGCCATCCACCTGATGGGGCAGGCCGAAAAGCTGACCGGCCATGTCGAAAGCATCGCCTACGGCATCGAGGACCGTGAACGGACCTCCGGCAGCCTGCTTGCCAACATTACGCCAACCTTCAGCTGGGTGCGCCTGGCGCAGCGCGTGCCGGTGCGCATCGCGCTCGACAAGGTGCCTGACGGCACGAAGCTGATTGCCGGCCTGACGGCAACCGTCGAGGTGCAGGAGCAGGGCCAGGCCAAGATCGCCAGCGCTGCGGAATGACCATTGCCTGAAAAGGAGAGAGCGGCCGCGTTCAGGCCGCTCGGGAGTTGGAAGCCGCGGCCGGCCTGCGCGCAGCCCGGCGTTTTTCCATCATGATCGGCCTGTAGGATCTGTAGAGGATCATCGCGATCAGCAGGCCGATATAGATAAACTGCTCCAGCGACAGGATCTTGGTCGACAGCGCGAAGTGCAGCGCGCCGCAGGCGGCGACGATGTAGACCAGGCGATGCAGCCAGATCCACTTCTTGCCGAGGCGCTTGATCGAGACGTTGTTCGAGGTTACGGCAAGCGCCAGCAACATGACGAGGCCCGCCATCCCGAACATGATGAAGGGCCGCTTCAGCACGTCGTCGATGACGGCCTGCACATCCAGCGCCTGATCGAGGACCATATAGACGGTCAGATGCATCAGGGCGTAGTAGAAACAGAGCAGGCCGAGCGCGCGGCGATAGCGCAGATAATTCCAGCCGAAGAGATCCCGAAGCGGCGTCACCGCCAGCGTCAGCAGCAGAAAGCGGATCGCCCACAGTCCCAGGAAAAGCTCGAAGGTCTTGACCGCGTCGGCGCCGAGCTGGTCGGTCGCGCCGAGATAGAATTCCCAGACGGCCGGCAGCATCCCGACGACATAAAGCGCCCAGACGGAAACGGGTTGCCAGCGCTTGGGCAGGGCGAAGGAGAAAGCCATCAGAAGTTCACCCGGAGGTCCATGCCGCTATAGAGGCTTGCGACTTGGTCGGCATAACCGTTGAAGGGCAGGGTGGGATGGCGGTTGGAGCCGAAGAACCCGCCTTCGCCGATGCGCCGCTCGGTCGCCTGGCTCCAGCGCGGATGGTCGACGGCCGGATTGACGTTGGCGTAGAAGCCGTATTCCTGGCTGTTGGTTGCTTGCCAGGTGTTCAGCGGCTGCTTGTCGGTGAGCGTGATGCGCACGATCGACTTGATGCCCTTGAAGCCGTATTTCCACGGCACGACGAGGCGGATCGGCGCGCCGTTCTGGTTGGGCAGCGTTTCGCCGTAGAGCCCGACGGCAAGCAGCGTGAGGGGATTGCGCGCCTCGTCCAGTCGCAGGCCCTCGACATAGGGCCAGTCCAGCGATTGCAGGAGGCCGGACTGCCCCGGCATTTCCTCCGGCCTGACAACCGTCTCGAAGGCGACGAATTTTGCGCTCCCCTCCGGCTCTACCTTGTCGAGCAGGGCCGACAGCGGAAAGCCGTCCCATGGGATGACCATCGACCATGCCTCGACGCAGCGCATGCGATAGACGCGTTCTTCCGGCGGAAACTCCTTGATGAGGGCATCGACATCGAAAGTGCCCGGCTTGTTGACCATGCCGTCGACCGTGATAGTCCAGGGCCGTGGCTTGAATTTCCCGGAAAGATTGGCCGGATCGGCCTTGTCGAGGCCGAATTCGTAAAAATTGTTGTAGGTGGTGACATCCTTGATCGGCGTCAGCTTTTCATCGACCGTGTAATTGCTCTTGGTCGCCGTCAGCGCCTCGGCCAGCGCCGTCTTGCCACCGATGGCAGCCATGCCGATGCCGGCCGCGGCGGCCGTCAGGAATTCGCGGCGCCTGAGATAGGCCGAGCGCGGCGTGATCTCGGATGGCGCAATTTTCGGCAGACGGAAAGCAGCCATGAAACAATTCCTCTATGCGATTGCGGTTTCGATATGAGCAATACGCGGTGGGCGCAGATTTTGTTACACTCCTAGGCTGGTATCTCTTTGGAAGTGAAACCAACTTTTTGTGTGCGCTTGTGATCGGGTCGCTGCATTCCCAATTCTAGACTTGCGCCCTGATCGCGCGAATGCGGCCGTTGCCCCTGCGGCGTACCGGATTCGCTTGAGTTGATAGTGACAGTATTGCACGATTGGATTAGGACAATTCCAAAAAGCGGAGTTGTCGGCGTCCTCTTCGGCCAGAAAGCTTGGGCCTTGCCGGCGCCGCACGAATTCCAGGATGACGAGGAAGACACCATGCCAGCTTATCGTTCCAGAACCACCACCCACGGCCGCAACATGGCCGGCGCACGCGGCCTTTGGCGAGCAACGGGTATGAAGGACAGCGATTTCGGCAAGCCCATTATCGCGGTGGTCAACTCCTTCACCCAGTTCGTGCCCGGCCACGTTCACTTGAAGGATCTCGGCCAGCTTGTCGCGCGCGAGATCGAGGCGGCCGGCGGCGTTGCCAAGGAGTTCAACACCATCGCCGTCGATGACGGTATCGCCATGGGTCACGACGGCATGCTCTATTCGCTGCCCTCGCGCGAACTCATTGCCGACAGCGTCGAATACATGGTCAACGCCCATTGCGCCGACGCCATGGTCTGCATCTCCAACTGCGACAAGATCACCCCCGGCATGCTCATGGCCTCGCTGCGCCTGAACATCCCGACGGTCTTCGTTTCCGGCGGCCCGATGGAAGCCGGCAAGGTCGTGTTGCACGGCAAGAAGGTCGCTCTCGACCTCGTGGACGCCATGGTTGCCGCTGCCGACGACAAGATCAGCGACGAGGACGTTCAGGTCATCGAGCGCTCCGCCTGTCCGACCTGCGGTTCCTGTTCCGGCATGTTTACCGCCAATTCGATGAACTGCCTGACGGAGGCGCTCGGCCTGTCGCTGCCCGGCAACGGCTCGACGCTCGCCACCCATGCCGATCGCAAGCGCCTTTTCGTCGAGGCCGGCCATCTGATCGTCGATCTCGCCCGCCGCTATTACGAGCAGGACGACAGCAACGCCCTGCCGCGCACCATCGCTTCGAAGCAGGCTTTCGAAAACGCCATGGCGCTCGACATCGCCATGGGCGGCTCGACCAATACGGTTCTGCACATTCTTGCCGCCGCGCATGAAGGCGAAATCGATTTCACCCTGGCCGATATCGATGCTCTGTCGCGACGCGTGCCATGCCTGTCGAAGGTCGCGCCGGCAAAGAGCGACGTCCACATGGAAGACGTGCACCGCGCCGGCGGCATCATGTCGATCCTCGGCGAACTCGACAAGGGCGGCCTCATCAACCGCGATTGCCCGACGGTCCATGCCGAAACGCTCGGTGACGCCATCGATCGCTGGGATATCACCCGCACCAGCAGCGAGAGCGTCCGCGAATTCTTCCGCGCGGCTCCCGGCGGCGTTCCGACTCAGGTCGCGTTCAGCCAGAGCTCCCGCTGGGACGAACTCGACACCGATCGCGAGACTGGCGTCATCCGCTCCGTCGAGCATCCCTTCTCCAAGGACGGCGGTCTCGCCGTCCTCAAGGGCAATCTGGCGCTCGACGGCTGCATCGTGAAGACGGCCGGCGTCGATGAATCGATCCTGAAATTCTCCGGCCCGGCAAAGGTCTTCGAAAGCCAGGATTCGGCCGTCAAGGGCATCCTCAGCAACGAGGTCAAGGCCGGCGACGTCGTCGTCATCCGCTACGAAGGCCCGAAGGGCGGCCCCGGCATGCAGGAAATGCTCTATCCGACGAGCTATCTGAAGTCGAAGGGTCTCGGCAAGGCTTGCGCGCTCATCACCGATGGCCGTTTCTCCGGCGGCACGTCCGGCCTCTCCATCGGCCATGCTTCGCCGGAAGCGGCAAACGGCGGCGCGATCGGTCTGGTACGCGAAGGCGACATGATCGACATCGATATTCCGAACCGCACCATCAGCCTGCGCATCGACGACAAGGAGCTTGCCGCTCGCCGCGAAGCCCAGAACGCCAAGGGCTGGCATCCGGCCGAAGCACGCAAGCGCAACGTCACCACTGCGTTGAAGGCCTATGCTGCGTTTGCCACGAGCGCTGACCGCGGCGCGGTCAGAGATCTCGGTGGGAAATAACCAAGCCCCTTCGCCCCGCAGAGCGGGGAGAAGGTGGACTCGAACGGTCGAGCGGAGCTCGGCCGCGAGAGGACGGATGAGGGGCTTTCTGGAGATTTGCCGCGAAAGCATGGTCTGCCTGACGCGCGCTTGCCCCTCACCCTAGCCCTCTCCCCACAGGCGGGGAGAGGGGACATTTCCGGCTTAAGCCCTTAAGCCGTTGCGAACCAAGCCCTTACAGCGGCCGATTGATCTGCTTGTAGGTGTCGTTCAGCACCTTCAGGCGCTCCTCGTAGGACGAAGTGAGGCAGGCGACATCGGCGCCACAGGCTTGCCGTTTCTTCAGCCATTCCGTCTGCTGATCCTGCATCGTGCCGCGCGCGCCCATGGCGAGCAGGCCGGAGAGCAGATCGAAGGTCGTCACCATCTTCACATCGGCATCGTTGAGTGCCCGGACATCGCATATCGCCTTCTCGTCCGGCTTCAGGGTCTGCGCCTCGCAATCGAAGCTGGCTGCATGGGAGGTGCCGGCCATGGCGAAGGTGAAGACGAAGATGGCGGCAAGATGGTTCGATCGCATGTCTGGTTCCCTTTTCACGATTCCCAACGCGAAATGCATGACAGCATGTTTTTGTTCAACGAGCCTGTTTTTTATCGCCGCAAACGTCCATTTATGCTTCATGCTTCCGCCCTCTTTTCTTTCTAGCGTCGGGCGCTACAACGTTGTTTAAAGAGAATTAAAAAGGGAAACCTCCATGCATGTCCTCCTGAAGCGCACTGCCGTTTCGATGATTGCCCTCGTCATGGCGATGCCGCTTTCCGTTCAGGCCCAGACGGCAAAGACGCTGCCGCAAAGCCAGACGCAGATGCAGCTTTCCTTCGCCCCGCTCGTCAAGCAGACGTCCGGTGCCGTGGTGAACGTCTATGCCGAGCGCGTGGTGCAGCGTCAGTCTCCCTTTGCCGGCGATCCCTTCTTCGAGCAGTTCTTCGGCCAGCGCATGCCGAATCGCACCGAGAAGCAATCGTCGCTGGGTTCGGGCGTCATCGTGGAGGCAAACGGCACGGTCATCACCAACAACCACGTCGTTGATGGCGCCGACGATATCAAGATCGCGCTTTCGGATGGCCGCGAGTTTCCGTGCAAGGTCATTCTGAAGGACGATCGGGTCGATCTCGCGGTGCTGAAGATCGAGTCGAAGAACGAGACCTTCCCCATTCTGCCCCTCGGCAACTCCGATGGCATCGAGGTCGGTGATCTCGTGCTGGCGATCGGCAACCCCTTCGGTGTCGGGCAGACGGTGACGAGCGGTATCGTTTCGGCGCTCGCCCGCAATCAGGTGAAGAACGAGGTCGGCTTCTTCATCCAGACCGATGCCTCGATCAACCCCGGCAATTCGGGCGGCGCGCTCGTCAACATGACCGGCGAGCTGATCGGGCTCAATACGGCGATCTTTTCCCAGGGCGGCGGCTCCAACGGCATCGGCTTCGCCATCCCCGCCAATCTGGTCAAGGTCTTCCTTGCCGCGGCCGATCGTGGCGACAAATCCTTCGAGCGCCCCTATATCGGCGCCTCCTTCGAGCCCGTGACATCCGATGTCGCCGAAGCGCTTGGCCTGGACAAGGTGCGCGGTGCGCTGGTGACCAAGGTGGTCGATGGCGGCCCGGCGGCCAAGGCCGGGCTCAAGCCGGGCGAGGTCATTACGGCGCTGAACAACATCTCCATCGAGCATCCCGACGCGCTCGGCTACCGCCTGACCACGGCCGGTCTCGGCGCGACGGTGTCGTTGACCGTGCTGGACAATGGCAAGGAACACGAGACCACGATGACGCTTGCCGCGGCGCCCGAATCCACGCCGCGCGACGAACGGGTGATCGAGGGCAACAATCCGTTCTCCGGCGCGACCGTTGCCAATCTCTCGCCGCGCGTTGCCGACGATCTGCACATGCCGCCGGATTCCACCGGCGTCGTCATCGAGAGCCTGAAGCCGAACTCGCCGGCCGATCGCCTCGGATTTGCCGCGCGCGATATCGTCATCTCCATCAATGGCGTCACCATCAACACCACGGAGATCCTTCAGAAGACCGTTACCTCCAACCCAAGCTTCTGGCGCGTCGAAATCGAGCGCGACGGCCAGCGCATCCGGCAGTTTTTCCGATGAGCGATGACCTGTTTGCACCACGGATACCGGAGGAGGTCGCCAACAAGCGGCCTCTGGCCGATCGTCTGCGGCCGCAAACATTGGCCGAAGTCACCGGCCAGCCGCATTTGACGGGTGAGGATGGCGTGCTGCGCCGGATGATCGAGGCGGGTTCTCTCGGCTCGATGATCTTCTGGGGCCCGCCGGGCACCGGCAAGACGACGGTCGCGCGGTTGCTTTCGGGCGAGGCGGGCCTTGCCTTCGAACAGATTTCGGCGATCTTTTCCGGCGTCGCCGATCTGAAGAAGGTGTTCGAGACGGCGCGTCTGCGCCGCATGGACGGCCGCCAGACCCTGCTTTTCGTCGATGAGATCCATCGCTTCAATCGCGCGCAGCAGGATAGCTTTCTGCCCGTGATGGAAGACGGCACCGTCATTCTGGTGGGAGCGACGACCGAAAATCCGTCCTTCGAGCTCAATGCCGCTCTTCTCTCTCGCGCCCGCGTTCTGACATTCCGCTCGCATGACGAGGAAAGCCTGGAGGAGCTGCTGCGCCGCGCCGAAGCGGTAGAGGGCAAGCCGCTGCCGCTGACGGAGGATGCCAGGGCCAGCCTGATCCGCATGGCCGACGGCGACGGCCGCTCGGTTCTGACGTTGGCGGAGGAAGTCTGGCGCGCGGCGCGCAAGGACGAACTTTTCGATCCCGACATGCTGGTCAAGATCGTGCAGCGCCGCGCGCCGGTCTATGACAAGGCGCAGGACGGGCACTACAATCTGATCTCGGCGCTGCATAAATCGGTTCGCGGCTCCGACCCCGACGCAGCACTTTACTACCTCGCGCGCATGTTCGATGCCGGCGAGGATCCGCTCTATCTTGGCCGCCGGCTGGTGCGCATGGCGGTAGAAGATATCGGCCTTGCCGATCCGCAAGCTCTGGTAATCTGCAACGCGGCCAAGGATGCCTATGATTATCTGGGGTCGCCGGAAGGTGAATTGGCGCTGGCGCAGGCCTGCGTCTATCTCGCGACCGCGCCGAAATCCAATGCCGTCTACACGGCCTTCAAGGCAGCGACGCAGGCCGCCAAGCAGAACGGCTCGCTCCTGCCGCCGAAGCACATCCTCAATGCGCCCACCAAGCTGATGCGCACCGAAGGATATGGCGACGGCTATCGTTACGATCACGACGAGCCGGATGCCTTTTCAGGCCAGAATTACTTTCCCGAGAAAATGGGCCGCCAGACCTTTTACGATCCGCCGGAGCGCGGCTTCGAGCGCGAGATCCGCAAGCGGCTGGACTGGTGGGCGAAGCTGCGCAAGGAGCGCGGCGAGCGCTGATCTGCGCATCACCTGTCGGCGACGTCCTGCGGTGCTTTCTGTATGCGGGGAGCAGCCGTCTTGTCGACCATTTTCACGCTCGATTCCGCCAGGCTCTTGTGCCCTTCCATATCGACGACCAGATGCCAATGGCCGGCCTCCGGAATGCTCAGTCGAATCGGTGATTTCTTGGCGACGCCGCCCAGGAATTGATGCTTGAGCGTCTCGGTAAATCGCTCGAAATTCGAGCTGTTCATCAACCGAACATTGGCGACGGCCGATAGCGTGATTTCAATCACCGTACCGGCGCGTTGTTCCTTGAGATCATAATGGCTGTAGCGGAAGGCAGGCTTCGACATCGTGTTTCTATTTTCTGGGACACCCGGCCTGGAAGCCTACCGAAGGCGGGTTAAGGAAGCGTTCGGCCGGGTCCCGCGGCTGTCGAAGCCTGCGATCGGACAGGGCTAGTGCAGGTTGGCGGAGTGGACCGCGAAGCCGTCCAGATCGAGGATGGCGCCTTCGGGCGCAAGGCAGATGTCGGCCGGATTATGGTTGCATTCTTCAGCGGCGAAGTGCAGGGCGGCCGCTTCGTTGCGGAACAGGCCGCCGACGAGGCCCATCCTGTCCTGAACGATCCAGCCGCCGCAGCGGTCCCGGCCGATGATGAAGCGAGCGGGAGCCGGAGAGAGCGGACTACGAGCCGCGCGACGCTGAATATGCTGTGCGTTTGCCATTGTATTCTTCCTCTTGGGTCTCTGCGATTTCACTCAATGTCCGGTCAGGCGCAGCGCGATTTGCAGGGCGCCGGCGATCAAGAGGACAAGTCCGAGGCGTGGAGCGACGGAGCGAAGCCCGTCCAGCAGTGCATCCGAAGAGATGTGCCGCTCGCTCGTTGCGAAGCCCGCGGCACGAGGGCGTTGAAGGGGATCGGCTGATAGGCCGACATGCCTGTAGCGTGACATCATGGTTCCTTTCCGTGTCACCAGCACCGCCGGTCCGATAAGACCCTTTCCGGTGCTACGCTCTTGAATCTATGAGGGAGTTGCTAGGATTTCCATTTGCCCGAAACGGCAAAAATATAAAAATCTCATAGGGAGGAAGCGGTTTCACAATCCCAGGCGATAGGCATGGCGGGACGCGAACCGTCCGCTGCCGTCGAGCTGAAACGGTGTGATCGCCGCCCGGATGGCCGCTGCCGTCTCATCGGCGACGCCGACCAACGGCAGACGCATATCCGCCTCGATATCCCTGACCAGTGACAGGGCGTATTTGACCGTTGCCGGCTCGCTTTCGCGTACGAGTGCGCCGAACAAGGGTTGCAGCCGCTCGTCGATGGATCGGGACGCGCTGATGTTGCCGCACGCCACCGAATGCTGCATGGAATGAAAGAGCCGCGGGACGATATTGGACGCGCCGGAAAAGCAGCCGTTGCCGCCGGCAGCGGTAAAGGCGAGCGCGCAGGCGTCGTTCGACGTGTAGAGGCCGAATCGCTCAGGCAGCAAGGAACGCCAGAGATCGAGGCGCGAGACATCGCCGCGGCCATCGGCGATCCCTGCGATCCCTCGAATTTCCGCCAACCGCGCGACCGTCGCAGGGGCGAGGTCGATCGCGGTATGCGATGGCTGATTGTGGACGATGATGGGCAGCTCGGTCCGCGCCGCGAGCTGTTCGAAATGGTGGATGACACCGTTTTGCGTCGGCTTGGAATAATAGGGAACCGTCACGAAGGCGGCATCGGCGCCGAGACGCTGCGCCTGGATGGTTTCCTCTATGGTCGTGGCCGTGTCATTGGTCCCGGTCGCGACGATGACGGGCACCTTGTCGTCGGAAAGTTCGATGCAGATCTCGATGGCGCGGATGCGTTCGGCCTCTGTCAGCGTCGGACCCTCGCCCGTCAGGGAACAGACCAGAAGGCCGTCGATCCCGCTCAGCAACTGCCATTCGATATGCGCCATCATATCGACGCCATCGAAAATGCCATCTCGAAAAGGCGTGACAAGGGCGGTCATCGCACCGCCGATGCGTCTCTGAAAAATCGGTCTACTCATGTCGGCGAAATCTCAAAGATAGTGCAGCACGATGAACAGCTCGAGACCGCCGAGCAGAAGCCCGAAGGCGAACATGGCCTGAAAGGTGCGTTTTTCGCGAACTTGCCGATTGTGGGGCGAGCGTTTGGGCCGGTTTTTTACGCCCGGCACCGCTGCCGCGGTGCGGTGATGTCTCTCATCGCTGTTGTGGACCAGGACGCGGATGGATTCCGTCAGATTGGGTGCGTGCGTGTCGAGCATGGGGTCGATCTCCATATTTCGCTGCAAGCGTAACGCCGCCGTTCATAGGAAATCCATTCGCAGCCAAAGGTGAAGAAGTAAGGGAGATATAAAGAGCCGCCATACCCGCAATTGATCCGGCAATCGGCCCGTGGCCCATTGCCGGAAAGTCGGAGGGCTCTTCGCGCGCCCTCGATCTCCAGTCAGCCCGCGTCCTGTTGGTTCTTGCGGTCGAGTTGCGTCACCAGCGCAAGGATCGTCGCGGAAATTGGCGTCGGCACGTTCACGAGCTTGCCGAGCGACACCACGACACCGACGAGCGGCGCGATTTCCAGTGCCTTGCCGGCAAGCAGATCCTGCAGCATCGACGTGCGCACGGGGCCGATCTGGCGCGAGCGATCAAGCCGCTCTTCCACGGACATGGCGACTTGCGATCCCAATGCCTCCGCAACGGCTTTGACCTCGCCCATCACCTGGCCGACCATCGCCGCCAGCGCGGGATCTTCCATGATGTCGGACATCAAGCCGCGGGTGAGCGCACTGATCGGATTGAAGGCGGCGTTGCCCATCAGCTTGCTCCAGATATCGTCGCGAATGCGCGAGGAAATGGAGAAGTTGACGCCGGCCTGCCGAAGAAGCGCCGCTATGGCTTCGATATCCGCCGTTGTCTCGCCGGAAGGCTCGCCAAGGATGAAGTGGCCGCTGTTGCTGAGCTTGACCTCGCCGGGCGCGATGACCTCCGCTCCCTGATAGGCAACGCAGCCGATGACGCGCTCGGGCCCGATCAGGCGCCAGAGATCGCCGTTCGGATCGAGTTCTTCCATCTGGTATTCGGCATGGCCGCTCTGCCGGTCCCGATGAAAATACCACCACGGCACGCCGTTGAGGATCATCACGACGCGGGTCCCCGAATGCAGCAGTTTGGCAATTCCGGGAACGGCGGCGGCAAGCTGATGACCTTTGAGCCCGGTGATGACGAGATCCTGCGGCGGCAATTCGCTAGCATCGGCCGTTGCCGTCATCTGCGCGACAAGGGGGCTGTTCGCACCGGATTCCCACAGGCTCAGGCCGCCCGAGCGGATGGCATCCAGGTGAGCACCACGCGCAACGACGGAAACCTGCGTCTGCGCTCCCTTGGCGGAAGCGAGCTTCGTGGCGATCGCGCCACCCAGCGCGCCGGCGCCGTAGATGCAGATGTTCTTGAAGGGGGAAGACGTCATGGCTTGATGCTCCGAATGAGATCGCGTGTTTTGAAAAGATATGTCGCGTTTTCGATTTGGCGAAGGGCTGTCAGGTTGGAGGCAATTGGAATTGAAAATCGCCGGACCTTCCTACACACTACAGGCTTATGGGAATTTCACCACGCTCATCCGAGCCCGAATGAGAGCCGCCGGTAAAGGAAGAGGTTTTTCCGCCGGCGTGGTCTCGCGTGGATTTTGTGAACAGGATCATGTTTTCACTGAATGCATTTGGCAGCCTGCAACTTCTGGACAGCGACGGTCGCGAGGTTGCGTTTCCGGAAAAGGGCCTGTTGATCCTGGTCTATCTGATGCTGGAGCCAACGGCGCGCGCGTCACGCAGCGCGATCGCCCGGCTGTTGTGGGGAGACGACAATGGCAGCGCAAAAGTCAATCTGCGCAAGCTGGTTTCGCGCGTAAGGGCCCGCCAGGAAGCGCTTGGCAGGTCGTTTCTTCGTTTCAGCGAAACCGTCGTCGAACTCGAAACGCCGCCCTCGACCTCCGATCTTTGGTTTGCCCGCCCGGAGCAGGCCGAGCCGATGTTTGCGAGATTGAAACTACTGGCGAAAACGCTCGAGGCGCAGTTCCTGCAGGGGATCGATTGCCAAAGCGCGGTTTTCGTCCATTGGCGCGAGGCGCAAAGACGCAGACATGTCGATGTGCTGAAGAAAGCGCTGACAGCCGCCGCCGCGGAAGCGACCGCAAACGACGATGTCGCGCTGGTGAAGGAAGCGGCGCTTCTTGTCCTGGGTGTCGACCCGGAAGATCGGGATATTCATCACATCCTGCTGCGGATATTCGATGCGGCGGGCGAGGTGGCGTATTTCAGAAAGACCTTCGAGCAGCGTGCCGAGCTGCTCGGTTCATGGTCGCTGCGGCAAGAGGACATTTTGGCGGCGCAGCCTGAAGGCGCCGTTCTTCGTCATGAAAGAGCGTCGGCTGGGCGGGCGAGGGTCCGGATACCTCTGCTCCTCCTCCCATCCGCGGAGAGGCAAGATATAGGGTATGATGCCTCGTCCCTTGTGAACGATATCACCATCGGCTTCTGCGCGCTGGACAGCCTGGACATTGCGGGCCGCAACACGGCGGTCCGGATCGGCAAGGTTGGCGAGGGTGCCGTCGCGACGTTCGACCAATGGGACCGCTCCTACATTCTCGAGATGCGCCTCAGCGTGCGGGACGACGGCCCGCTGCTGTTCTTGCAACTGGTCGAGGCGGCCAGCGATGAAATCGTCTGGGCGGAGCGCACGAGCCTTGGACAGTCGCCGTCCGAAGAGCAGAGGCAGACGGTTACGCGTCATATCGTATTGTCCCTTGCAGGGCAGATCGAGCGCCGGGAGATGATGAAGTCCCACTTCGCCGAAAACCCGACGGCCTATCATCGCTATCTCGCCGGCAGGCGCTACCTGGATCGCCTCTCGATCCCGAACCTGAGAAAAGCGCGGTCGGAACTGGAGGCGGCATTGCGGGGCAGCGGCCATTTCGCTCCCGCCTTGAGTTCGATTGCCCGGACCTATTCCAAGGAGTGGGTGCTGACCTCGGGCAGCGACGCGGCCCTGCTGGACGAGGCGGAAAACTATGCCATGCAGGCCATCGCAGCCCGACGCGATATCGCCGACGGCTATCGCGAGTTCGGCATGACGAGGACCTTTCAGCGAGAAAACGACGAAAGCATCGAGGCGCTGCAACTGGCCGAAGCGCTCAATCCAGGTCACGCCGGCATTATTGCCGACCATGCCGAAGCGCTGCTCCATTCATCGCGGCCGGAGCTCGCGCTGACGAAGATAGAAAGTGCGATCGCGCTCAATCCGGTCAGCCCCGACACCTATCTTTGGACCGCTTCCGTGGCCAGCTACACGCTCGGCCGCTTCGAGACCGCTCTGGATTATATCGGCCGGATGGCCGATTCCCGCCTGGCGGACCGGGTTTCCGCAGCGAGCTGGGCCATGCTCGGAGAAGAGGAAAGGGCCGGCTTCTTCGTGCGGCGCATCCATCAAACCAATCCCGGTTTCGATGTCGATCGTTGGGTTTCCGTCATGCCGTTCAAGGAGCAATGGCAGCGCGATATCTATAGCGAGGGGCTGCGCCGCGCGGGGTTCTGGAAAATTACCCCGAACACGGTCGGGGTGTAGACGCAATCGCCTGGCATGGCAGCAGTCGCCCTCATTGAAGCGAGTGTTTTTAGATCGCCACGGGCTCGGGCTAGTCTTTACCACAATCGCATCCTAACCTTCATCACATCGCTCTGGACCGTGGACAACCGGTGCGGTATCGATTTGTCAATTGTCCTTTCTAAGTTGATGAATTCGCCGGGGAAGATCGTTGCGTTTCGAAGCCCTCAACCGTCTCTGGGACAGCGTTCGGGAGACCAGCCATGATTTCCGTGCCTCGACGGACGTTTTTCCTGTCGTCGATATCGAGAAACTCGGCACGACCCTCGATCTGAAGGAGAAGGGAGCAGCCGCCGGTCGGCAAAACCGGCCGCCGCCGGATGCGCAGTCGCATGACGAGACGGAGCAGCGCATCGTCGCCTGGGTCGAGGCGGAAAAGAAAAGCTCCTACCAGATCCTCGAGGACCAGTTCCAGACCTTCGACAGCCGTCTGCGCAACCTCGATTTCGAGGGCCAGTTCGGGCTGATCCGGCAGGCGAATGCCTCCAGCGTCTCGGATTTCAAGGCTGAGGCGGCGAGCGGCGTCGACGAACTGCACGGGCTGCGCCGCAAGCTGAAAACCGCCGAGGATGAGATGGTGGGTTTCAAGGCCACGCACAGGCTGCAGCGCGCCGCGAAGGTCTCCAGCAAGGCGGCATGGGGCTTCAAGGTTTCACTCATCGTCTTCCTCGTCCTTGTCGAAATGGTGATGAACGGCAGCTTTCTGGCCAAGGGCAGCGAGCAGGGCATCGTCGGCGGCGTGACGGAAGCAGCCGCCTTCGCATTCCTGAACATCGGCGCGGCGCTGATATTTTCCTTCTTTTGCGTCCGCTTCCTGGTGCATCGATCCTATGCGCTGAAGCTGCTCGGCCTGCTTGGGCTCGTCGCCTATGTCGCCGTGGCCTTGGGCATCAACATTGTGCTGGCGCATTATCGCGAGGTTTCGGCGACGATTTTGAGCGGGGCCGGTGCCGAGGTGATCCAGCGTCTGAAGACGGCGCCGCTTGGGCTGCAGGAATTGAATTCGTGGATGCTCTTCGCCATCGGCCTGATGTTCTCGCTCGTCGCCTTCATCGACGGCTGCTATCTGACCGACCCCTATCCTGGCTTTGCCGGCGTGCAGAAGCGCCTCGATGCGGCCAGGGATAATTATATCGATCGCAAGCTCGATCTGATCGATGATCTCCGCGAGATTCGCGACGAGCACAACAGCAAGATCGAGGAAATCATCCGCGATCTCTCGCTGCGCCGGCAGGAAACGGCGGCCATCATCGCTCATCGGGCCAGAACGGCAGGCCTTTTTGCCGAACACCAGAACCATCTCGAGCGCGCGGCCAATGTGCTGCTCACCTCTTACCGCGACGCCGACCGGGCCGCCCGTACGGAGCCTGCGCCATCCTACTTCAACACCGCCTACAGGATGGAGCGCCTGACGCCGGTCATTCGCAGCGAAGAGGAATGGGACGACAAGGTGCTGGGCTCGCGCATCCAGAGCGCTCAGGCGGAATTGTCGGACCAGATCAAGCGGATCGGCGACGAATTCGAGCGCGCTATCGAGAAATATCATCAGCTCGACAATCTTTTCCCGGAGAGCATCCTTGGCGCGACGCAAGCGGCGTAGCCGGCGCGGCGGTTCCGCCGGTCTCATCATCGCAACGGTGTGTCTCGCCGTGCTCTCCCTTGGCATCGTCGGCGCCTATGGCTGGCTGCGCTACAAGGCGAACGGCAATGTCGCCGTCGACCAGGCGTCGCTCTGCCCGGTGGACGGCGCGAAGGCGGAAACGGCGATCCTGCTCGACGTCACCGATCCGATCTCGGATACGACGGCGCTCGATCTGCGCAACCAGTTCCAGAAGATCGTGGCAGACGTGCCGGTCGGCGGCGCGGTCGATATCTATGCGCTCACCGAGAAGGAGGGCGAGCTGATCCAGACCTTCCACGGCTGCAATCCCGGAAGCGGTGCCAACGTCGATGAATGGACCAGCAATCCGCGCCTGGCGCAGGCGCGGTGGGAAAAGGGCTTCCAGAAGCCGCTTGCCGATATCGCCGGCAAGCTGAGTGCCGGCGAATCCGGCAGGCTGTCACCGATCATGGCGGCCATCCAGAAGATCAATCTGGAGGTCTTTGCCAGCGCGCCTGGCGGCATCCCAAAGCGCCTCTACATCGCCTCCGATATGATCGAGCATACCGCCGCCTTCTCGAACTACCGGGATGGCGTCTCCTACCAGAAATATCAGCAGAGCCCGGCAAACGACCGCTTTCGCACGTCGCTGGATGGTGTCACGGTCAGGATCCTCGCCTTCCAAAGGCCGAACATGAAGTTCGGCATGGAGGATCTCGCCAACTTCTGGGCGCAGTGGATCAAGAACAACAACGGTTATTTCGACGGCTTCGTGCGGTTGGAGGGGATACGCTGATGGCTGGCACCGACGCGAGATATCTCTTCCGGGATTACGGGCCGATGGTGCTTTTCGCCTCCATCACCATTGGCGGCATGGTCTTCATCTGGTCGTCGAAGCTTCTGGGCTGGTCGCTGCCGGTCGTCACCGGCGTTCCGCTGGCGCTGATGGCGATCTACTTCGTCGTGTCGCTTGCGGTCGCGGGATTCCGGCTGCACAACGAGCAGGCGGGCGACAATCTCTACTACATGGGTTTTCTCTTCACCCTGTCGAGCCTTGGCGTATCGCTCTATCTTTTCGCCGGCGAAACATCGATCGAGACCATCGTCCGCAATTTCGGCATCGCCGTCACCTCGACCATTGCCGGCGTGACGCTGCGCATCCTCTTCAACCAGATGCGGCGCGACCCGATCGACATCGAGCGCAGCGTGCGCCACGAACTTGCCGAGATGACGCGGCGCGTGCGCACGGAACTGGATTCCTCGTCGCGCGAGTTCTCTCACTATCGGCGTGTCAGCAATCAGATGCTTTCGGAGGGATTCGAGGAGATCGCGCATCAGGCCGAGCGCAACGGCCAGGAGATCAACAAGATCCTGGAGACATTGGCAAGGCAGGCGGTGACCCCGATCAACGACGCAGCCGCCCAGCTGACGGCGACGACATCGCAGCTTTCGGAGATCATCGGAACCTTCGGCGCCGCCGTCGAAAATGTCGGCAAGAAGCTGGAGGAGATCCGCTCGCCGGAGGATCTGGTGCGGGCGGAGCTGGCGCCGGCGATCGCTGCCATCAAGGAGATGTCGGAGGCGCAATTGCAGCCGTTGCGCAATATCGAAGTGGCGATCGGGCGCATGGTCGAAGCGATGGGGCAGGCGCCCTTGCCAAGATCCGCAGCGGCCGAACCTGACGATGCTGCCTCCGAAAACGAAGCGGTGCCGCGAAAACGCTGGTGGCATCTATGGTAGCGGGAGGCTCGGACAGCGCGCCGAAACTGGAGCACAAGGGCTACAATCGCGGCCTTATCCTTGGCCTGACCATGGCCGAATCCATGCTGCTTCTGGTCTTCTGCCTGTTGCTCGTGGCCGCCGCCATGATTTCCGCGGAAAGAAACCGGCGCTACGAGGTCGAGCGCAAGCTTGTGAAAGCCGAACAGCAGGTCGCATTGCTGGAGAAGAAGCGGGCCGAGCAGGCAGTCGAGATCGTGTTGCTGCAATCGAAGGTCGTCTCCGGCGATCTTTCCGCAGCCGACAAGGCCGTGGTGGACAAGCAATGGCGCGAACTGGTGCTGGCCAAGGAGACGCTCGACAGCATCATCGATCAGGGTGCGACAGCGGCCGATCTGCAATCGCTTTCCAAGGTTGCCGCCACTCTGAAGGAGCATGGCATCCCGCTCACGGCAGCGCCGGACCAGATCAACCAGCTGCTGGCCGAAAATGGAAGCGGGAAGGGCACGCACGACTGGCCGCCCATCATCAATCTCGACGATGCCAAGAAGAACTATTTCCAGTCGGGAAGCGCCGAGCTCACCGGCACCTTCGCCCAGTTGCTCAGCACGACGATCACAGACGAAATCGCCAGCAACCTCAGCCTCTACGGCGCCAATATCGTCGAGGTGATCGGCCATACGGACGAGCAGCCAGTGGCGCGTGAAAAATCCAATCTCGACGACACGATCATCAACGCGATGGACGGCAAGCTGCCGGTATCGGCCCTGCTGCCCGCCGACAATGCCGGGCTAGGCCTTGCCCGCGCCATTGCCGTCGCCAACGTGCTCAAGGCCAATCCCAAGCTGAAGGATGCCACCATTCTGCCGATGTCCGCCGCGCAGCTCATCCTGCCCGGCGATACCATCACGTCCGGCCAGCGCGGTGCCGTCGAGGCACGCCGCCGCATCGAAATCCGCGTGCGCGGCAGGACGGCACCCGTTGCCGTGATCAATGCCGGTGCCGCAGCTTCTGCCGATCCGCAATAGCGCCCCTTGGCGAACCGTCAGCTCCTGAGGCCGGGGGCCTCGTAGCCGGTGCGCTCGACATACTCGGTGTAGCCGCCGGTATATTGGTGGATGCCTTCCGCCGTCAGTTCCAGCACGCGGTTGGAGAGTGCGGCGAGGAAATGCCGGTCGTGTGAGACGAACAGCATCGTGCCCTCATATTGCGACAGCGCCTGGATCAACATCTCTTTCGTATCGAGATCGAGATGGTTCGTCGGCTCGTCCAGCACCAGCAGGTTCGGCGGATCGAAGAGCATGATCGCCATGACAAGCCGCGCCTTCTCGCCGCCCGACAGCACGCGGCATCTCTTCTCCACGTCGTCGCCGGAGAAACCGAAGCAGCCGGCGAGCGCCCGCAGGGAGCCTTGTCCGGCCTGCGGGAATTCATGCTCCAGCGTTTCGAAAATGGTGCGCTCTCCGTCGAGCAGGTCCATGGCGTGCTGGGCGAAATATCCCATCTTGACGCTGGCGCCGAGCGCGACGCTGCCTTCGTCAGGCTCCGTCGAACCGGCCACAAGCTTCAGCAGCGTGGACTTGCCGGCGCCGTTGATGCCCATGATGCACCAGCGCTCCCGCCGCCGTACCATGAAATCAAGCCCCTCATAGATGCTGCGACTGCCATAGCCCTTATGAACGTTCTTCAGGACGACCACGTCTTCGCCCGAGCGCGGTGCCGGCTGGAATTCGAAGGCGACGGTCTGGCGGCGCTTCGGCGGCTCGACGCGATCGATCTTTTCCAGCTTCTTGACGCGACTCTGCACCTGCGAGGCATGTGAGGCGCGCGCCTTGAAACGCTCGATGAACTTGATTTCCTTGGCGAGCATGGCCTGCTGGCGCTCGAATTGCGCCTGCTGCTGCTTCTCGTTCTGCGCGCGCTGCTGCTCGTAGAACTCATAGTCGCCCGAATAGCTGGTCAGGTTGCCAGCATCGATTTCGATGATCTTGCCGACGATGCGGTTCATGAACTCGCGGTCGTGCGAGGTCATCAGCAATGCGCCTTCATAGCCCTTCAGGAACTGTTCGAGCCAGATGAGGCTTTCGAGGTCGAGATGGTTGCTCGGTTCGTCGAGCAGCATGACATCGGGGCGCATCAAGAGGATGCGGGCAAGCGCCACGCGCATCTTCCAGCCGCCCGACAGCGCGCCGACATCGCCGTCCATCATTTCCTGGCTGAAGCTCAGGCCCGCCAGCACTTCGCGGGCGCGGCCCTCCAGCGCATAGCCGTCCAGCTCCTCGTAGCGCGCCTGAACCTCGCCATAGCGCTCGATGATCTCGTCCATCTTGTCGGCCTGGTCCGGATCGCTCATGGCTGCTTCCAGCTCGCGCAGCTCGGCGGCAACCGCGCTGACCGGGCCGGCGCCCTCCATCACTTCCGAGACGGCGCTGCGGCCGGACATGTCGCCGACATCCTGGCTGAAATAGCCTATGGTCACGCCCTTATCGACGGAAACCTGTCCCTCGTCGGGCAGCTCCTGTCCGGTGATCATCCGGAAAAGCGTCGTCTTGCCCGCGCCGTTCGGGCCGACGAGGCCGACGCTCTCGCCCCTGTTGAGGGCCGCGGAAGCCTCGATGAAGAGGATGCGATGGCTGTTCTGCTTGCTGATATTCTCGATACGAATCATGTCTAACGCGAAGTCCGAAGAAAGTTTTGGCGCCTTATGCCATGAGTTATCCGCTCTGTCGCAGCTTTTCGGGCAAAGAATGCGGCTTTAAAGGCCGGTTTTCATGGCTGTTGCGGATGGAAGACCACGCGACTGTCTAACGCATTGGAGCGACCACATCCGCAGCGGCCGGGAAATTTTCGATGGCGCGACGGATTTTCGTTCGTTCGCGCGTTGAAGCCGTACGAGTTTCAAGACTGCCAGATGCCGGATCGGGAATGGATGACTATCCTTCAGGTCGGCAAAGAGACAGGACATGCAATGATTATCGCCTGCCGGGATCGGGTTTTGCCAATGAAGATTTTGCGAAGCATCGGGAATGGGGTCTGTGCCCGATTGTTGGGAGCGGCATTGGTCGCGGCCGGCCTGTCGGGTGAAGCCGGCTTCGCGCATGCAGCCTCCGAGCATGAGCGGCTTCGTGAGCCGGGTAAGCAGGTCGCGGACCAGCGACTGCTCATCGAGACGCCGGACGGAAAGGGCGAGCTGCCCGTCTATGCGGACCACGCAATCGATGCCGTGGCGCCCGATGTGACGAAGGTTCTGGTCATCGTCCACGGCACACTTCGAAATGCCGACGCCTATTATACGACCGGAGAGAAGTTGCTGGCCAAGGCAGGCGATCTCGCGAAGGGGACGATGGTGGTCGCGCCGCAGTTCCTGACAAGGCCTGATGTCAGGGCCTTCTCCCTGTCCGCGCAGACGCTGGCCTGGACGCAGAATGGCTGGAAAGGCGGCGATGCCGCACGTCAGCCCGCGCCGGTCGGCTCCTTTTCCGCGCTCGATGCCCTGCTGCAGCATTTTGCCGATCGTCGCCTGTATCCTTCACTGAAAACCATCGTCGTCATGGGCCATTCGGCAGGGGCTCAGCTCGTGCAGCGTTACGCCGTGGTCGGACGCGAAGCGCAGGACCTGGCCAATACGGGCATCTCCGTTCGCTATCTCGTCGCCAATCCGTCAAGCTATCTCTATTTCGACAATGAGCGCCCGGCTTTGCCGGCGGATCAATCGATGGCCGCCTGTCCGCGCGCAACGCACTGGCGATATGGGCTGGCCTCCGCACCGCCATACGTGTCCTCGCAGAACCCGAAGCTTCTCGAAACCAGATATGCCCAGCGCAATGTCGTTTACCTGTTAGGGGAGGCGGACACCAACCCCTACACCCATTTCATCGATCGCTCCTGCGCCGCCATGGCGCAGGGCCCTTACCGCCTGGCGCGCGGGCTGACCTATTTCGACTACATGAAGAAGCGGCATCCGGCCGATCTCAACCAGAAAGTGGTCGAGGTGCCCGGCGTCGGGCATGACGACGAAGCGATGTTCACGTCGGATTGCAGCATCGCAGTGCTGTTCGATCGACCGGTGCCGCAATCCTGCCGGGTTATCGGCGGGACGGTGAAAGAGGCGGGCGCGTCGCGATAGTCTTTCTTCGACACATCTGATTTTCGAAAAGAGATTTGGTCGATTTCGGTTGCATTGAAAGACCTGGAAGCAAAGGCTTCTAGAGTTTCGCCAATGCATGCGCCTCCCTCCCACTGTCAATCGACCCGGCATATGCGCTTGTGAATATGAGAGAAAGCGATCTGAGCAATTGCTTCCGCCGAGCTTGTATCGAAGGAATTAACCGCGTTCCTTAAAGCATTGTATGAAACCCTAGGTTTATCTGTTGGGCGTATGCCATCCCACTGGGCGCTTTTCTGAAAACTGAGGTAAAGATTGAAATGCCGACGACTACAAAAGTTCTTGCGCAAGCTTTAGGTTCTTGGCTCCAGTTCGAATATGCGCTTGGGCGTCGTGGCTTGTTTAACGAGCGCTATATGAGCGGCGCGATTTCGCAAGTTCTTTCATATAGATTTAAGTGCGGAATATCGGCGGAGCACAGGCATCCCACATTAAGTGCAATGGTGGCCGGCCGACCGGGCGCAAAGCCAGCAGTCGATTTTGCAGCCATCGAGACCTTTCCCAATGTTAAGGCTTTAGTGGAGTCGAAATGGCTTAACAAATCCGGGGTCACCGTCCAAAGCATTGTGTGGGACCTAATTAGGTTGGAAATGGTTGCGCATGCCGAGAATGCTGAAGCTTACTTCATTCTTGCCGGTCGTCGGGACCGTATGAAAAAAGTATTCGAATCTGTACGCTATCACTGGTCCGATGCGTCTGCCGTACCGGGCTCTCTTCTTGCTCGGAGTGGTCGTATTAAAGTTCCTATCAAGGATTTGTCGCCCACATGCCGTGACAAGCTTTGGCCATGGTTTGAAAAATACTCAACCGGTTCATTTCCAAATCAAATTCACTTGAAGCAACCTTATTCCTATCCCTTCAATGGCGCTGACCTTGCGTCCGACGAGGGGGCTCCCAGGTATCAGGTATGGGTTTGGGAAATCGATCGGAAACCGGCAGCCGCAGCCAGATTCAGACCCTGCGACCTTTTTCCTTCATTAGGCCCGCAAGACCTTGCCGCATGACGTGCGTGGGTGCTGCTTCATTCGCGCCGAGCAGGGCGTGTCGTGCGATTTGATTGCGGCTTTGATGCATGCTCTCCAAAATGTTCGAAAGGGGCGGCCATAAGCCGCCCCTTCATTTGGTAGATTAGCGTTCGAAAGCACTATTGATCGAGTGCAGGTCAGAGCGCGTGCGCTCAGGCCGGCACTCAGCTGCAGCCGCTTGTTGCGCCGCAAGTGTCGCACTTCTCGCAGGTGCCGTTGCGGACCATCGTGAAGTTCTGGCATTCCGTGCACATGTTGCCGGTGTAGCCCTGCATGATGGAGCGAGCGCGGCGTTCGGATTCCAGTTTCTTGGCTTCCGTCTTCGCCGTTGCCGCGTCGCTCGCCGCCTTGTCGGTGAAGAGGCCGGTGGAGGATTCGCTGCTTTCGCTTGCCAGTTCCTCGGCGATCTCCTCGGCCAGTTCCTTCGCGCGTTCCTCATAGTCGCGCTTGAAGGCGACGACTTCGGAGGTGGAGACGGCACCGGCCGGTTCCAGCTTGCGGACGGTGTTGCCGGCAAAGGCGGTGACGGTGCTGAGCGAGGCGGCGCGGGCCGGGGCGGCCGTTGCGGAGCCCTTGACCTCGGCTGCCGGACGCTCGCCCGATGTCGGAACCAGCGTCGGCTTGTAGCCGCGGGTCAGACCCTTGGAGACGACATCCGCCTTGCCTTCGGAAACGCCGCGGCCGAGCGCCGTGTTGTTGAAGTCCGAGGTGTCGACATGGGCAAGGTCGTGACGGCCGAGATAGGAGATCGCCAGTTCACGGAACACGTAGTCGAGGATCGACGTCGCGTTCTTGATCGCGTCGTTGCCGGTGACGATGCCGGCCGGCTCGAACTTGGTGAAGGTGAAGGCGTCGACATATTCCTCGAGCGGCACGCCATACTGCAGGCCGAGCGAGACGGAAATCGCGAAGTTGTTGATGAAGGCACGCAGCGCCGAACCTTCCTTGTTCATGTCGAGGAAGATTTCGCCGAGACGGCCATCGTCATACTCGCCGGTACGCAGGAAGATGGTGTGCCCGCCGATCTTGGCCTTCTGGGTGTAACCCTTGCGGCGGCCCGGCAGCTTCTCCTGCGTGCGGATGACCTTCTCGATCACGCGCTCGACGATCTTTTCCGTAATGGTGACGGCCTGTGCGGCGGCCGGCGCCTGCAGGAATTCCTCCAGCGCGTCCTCGTCGCTGTCGTCTTCGATCAGCGAGGCGTTCAGCGGCTGGCTGAGCTTGGAGCCGTCGCGATAAAGCGCGTTGGCTTTGAGGCCGAGCTTCCAGGAGAGCATGTAGGCGTTCTTGCAATCCTCGACGGTTGCTTCGTTCGCCATGTTGATCGTCTTGGAGATGGCGCCCGAGATGAAGGGCTGGGCTGCCGCCATCATGCGGATATGGCTTTCGACCGAGAGGTAGCGCTTGCCGATCTTGCCGCAGGGGTTGGCGCAATCGAAGACGGCCAGATGCGCGTTCTTCAGGAAGGGAGCGCCTTCCAGCGTCATCGCACCGCAAACATGGATGTTGGCAGCCTCGATGTCCTTCTTGGAGAAGCCGAGATGGTCGAGCAGGTTGAAGCTCATGTCGGCCATCTGTTCGTCGGAAACCTTCAGCGTGCCCTTCAGGAAGTCGGCGCCGAGGGTCCACTGGTTGAAGACGAACTTGATGTCGAAGGCGCTCTTCAGGGCGGCGTTGACGGCATCGACCTTCTCCGCCGTGAAGCCCTTGGCCTTCAGCGAAGCGGGGTTGATGGCCGGGGCCTGGTTCAGGTTGCCGTGACCGACGGCGTAAGCCTCGATCTCGGCGATCTGGCTTTCGGAGTAGCCGAGCGTACGCAGTGCTTCCGGAACGGCGCGGTTGATGATCTTGAAGTAGCCGCCGCCGGCGAGCTTCTTGAACTTCACCAGAGCGAAGTCCGGTTCGATGCCGGTCGTGTCGCAATCCATGACGAGGCCGATCGTGCCGGTTGGCGCGATAACGGTTGCCTGGGCGTTGCGGTAGCCGTGCTTTTCGCCGAGTTCCAGCGCCTTGTCCCAGGCTGCCTTGGCATGGGCGACGAGATCCTGGTCCGGATTTTCGGAGTGGATCAGCGCCACCGGGTTGACCGACAGGCCTTCATAGCCCGACGTCTCGCCATAGGCGGCGCGGCGATGGTTGCGGATGACGCGCAGCATGTTCTCGCGGTTCGGCTTGAACATCGGGAAAGTCCCGAGTTCGGAGGCCATTTCGGCCGAGGTCGCATAGGCGATGCCGGTCATGATCGCGGTCAGCGAGCCGGCGATGGCGCGGGCTTCGTCGCTGTCGTAGGGAATGCCCGACGACATCAGCAGGCCGCCGATATTGGCGTAGCCGAGGCCGAGCGTGCGGTATTCGTAGGAAAGTTCGGCGATGCGGCGCGACGGGAACTGCGCCATCATGACGGAGACTTCGAGGACAACGGTCCAGAGGCGGACGGCATGCTCGTAGTCGGCGATGTTGATGCGCTTCGTCGCCGCGTCCTTGAAGGTCATCAGGTTCAGCGAAGCAAGGTTGCAGGCCGTGTCGTCGAGGAACATGTATTCCGAGCACGGATTGGATGCGCGGATCGGGCCGGCAGCCGGGCTGGTGTGCCAGTCGTTCATCGTCGTGTTGAAATGCAGGCCCGGATCGGCCGATGCCCAGGCGGCGTAGGAAATGGATTCCCAGAGGTCGCGGGCCTTCAGCGTCTTGACGACCTTGCCGTCCTTGCGGGCGGTCAGGTGCCAGTCGCCATCGTTCTCGACGGCGCGCAGGAAGTCGTCCTTGATCGAGACCGAGTTGTTGGAGTTCTGGCCCGATACGGTGAGATAGGCTTCCGAATCCCAGTCGGTGTCGTAGGTCTTGAATTCAAGATCCTTGTAGCCCTGGCGGGCGAACTGGATGACGCGCTGGACGTAGTTTTCCGGAACCTGGTCCTTCTTGGCGGCGCGGATTTCGCGCTTCAGGGCAGGGTTCTTGGCCGGGTCGAAGCAATCGTCATTGTCGCCTTCGCAATTGACCGTCGCCTTCATGATCGCCTTCAGGTGCTTGGCGACGATCTTCGAGCCGGTAACGAGGGCTGCAACCTTCTGCTCTTCCTTGACCTTCCAGTTGATGTATTCCTCGATATCCGGATGGTCGATGTCGACGACGACCATCTTGGCGGCGCGGCGCGTCGTGCCGCCCGACTTGATGGCGCCGGCCGCGCGGTCGCCGATCTTCAGGAAGCTCATCAAGCCCGAGGAGCGGCCGCCGCCGGAGAGCTTTTCGCCCTCGGCGCGCAGCATCGAGAAGTTCGAGCCGGTGCCCGAGCCGTATTTGAACAGGCGGGCTTCGCGAACCCACAGGTCCATGATGCCACCTTCGTTGACGAGATCGTCCTCGACCGACTGGATGAAGCAGGCATGCGGCTGCGGATGCTCATAGGCCGATTTGGACTTGGTGAGCTTGCCGGTGAAGGGGTCGACATAATAGTGGCCCTGGCCGGGGCCATCGATGCCGTAGGCCCAGTGCATGCCGGTGTTGAACCACTGCGGCGAATTCGGCGCGACGCGCTGGGTCGCAAGCATATAGGCAAGCTCGTCGCAGAAGGCGGACGCATCTTCCTCGGACGAGAAATAGCCGCCCTTCCAGCCCCAGTAGGTCCAGGTGCCGGCAAGGCGGTCGAAGACCTGGCGCGCATCGGTTTCAGAGCCGCTCTGCTGATCCTTGGGCAGATCCTTGATTGCCGCGTCGTCAGGTACGGAGCGCCACAGGAAGGAAGGAACGTCGTTTTCCTCTACCTTCTTGAGCCTGGCGGGCACGCCGGCCTTGCGGAAATACTTCTGCGCCAGGATGTCCGCCGCGACCTGCGAGAACTGCGCCGGCACATCGATGTTTTCGAGGCGGAAGACAATCGACCCGTCAGGATTCTTGATCTCGCTGGTCGCCTTGCGGAATTCGATGTCCGCATAGGGTGACTGGCCGGCCTTCGTAAAACGACGTTCGATGCGCATGGTCCCGATCCTCATTCGTTGGCGCGCCCGCATGAGAACAGGGCGCAAAAATTCTCATCCCGGCATCGCGATTTCAACGCGCAGCCAGCTTTCAATCCGCTCTCTAACAGGAGGTTTCACCCGGAGATGCCATCCTGTATCTTGTGGTGATGGTGGCTGCAAACACTAAATATAGTATTAACAGCTTATTGCCGCCAGTCCCCGCATATGTTTTTTCGGCAGCATCGATTTCGGCACAAAAACCTTCTCGGCGGCCACCGGCAAAGGTGAATCGCCTTGAATCCAAATCCGATTTCGAAGTGAGAACCAGCCCTCGTAAATTCGCCTGGTTCAGTCGCCGCCGCAACGTCATCCATTAACTTTGAAAGACCCGATTCCGTCAAGGGGTGGTTTGTGGTGGATTGTTAACCACAATATCTTGTGGGCTTGCCTGTGGAAATTGGGGAAACGCCAGTAGGGTAGAAGAATCAAGAGCTTGAGGGGAGGCGCTCGCCCTTCGGACGACCGCAGACAAAGCAACAGCCATTATCGCCGTAGTTGAAAACGACAAAATTGTGACCGTGACCTTGATGCCATTGGCAGCGCGCTGAAATCGTGCCGTGGCACCTCATGATTCGCGCGGAACCCCTTGAATCCCGCGCATTCCCGCGGATATGAGGCCCACTAAATGTAGTGGGCGCCGCAGCGCCCACCTCTATTACCGTCCGTCGTGTCTTGTTTCGGTGCCGGGTGGAAAAGCGCAACTGATTCGCGCCGCCGGCCTTCGGGATCAGCCGCGATGACCCTTGGCGATCGGCTCCTGATAGGTGAAGCCCATGTCCCAGGGGAAGTAGATCCAGGTGTCCTGGCTGACCTCGGTGATGAAGGTATCGATTGTGGGAACGCCCGTCGGTTTGGCATAGACACAGGCGAAATGTGCCTTCGGTAGCATGGCGCGCACCTCAAGAGCCGTCTTGCCGGTATCCGTAAGGTCGTCGACGACAAGGACGCCTTCGCCGCCATTGGCCGTCAATTCCGGCGCAATGCCCTTGAGCAGGTTCATTTCGCCCTGGCTCGCATAGTCGTGGTAGGAGGCGATGCAGACCGTATCGATCATGCGGATGTTGAGTTCGCGCGAGATGATGGCGGCCGGCACGAGGCCGCCACGGGTAATACAGACGATGGCCTTGAATTCGCGGTTGAGGCCGGCAAGCCGCCAGGCAAGCGCGCGCGCATCGCGATGGAACTGATCCCAGGATACGGGAAAGGCTTTATCGGGCAGGGACATGGCAGAAGCTCCGGGGCATGGAATAATGACGCACCGGCAACACCGGCGACCCTGAGCAGGACCCCGCAGCGGGCGCAGACCTTGATCCAGATCGGGGATCCGGGTCCGGAACGCGATTCGCCGGCTGTCTGCTTGAACAGGATCTCATCCGAGGAAAAGCGATATGCCTTTCGGGATCTGCCCCTTACGACCGCGCGAACGGTTCCCTGGCGGGAATTCTGTCATCGGTCGCTGCTTTCTGCTGGATTTACTGGCAAAAGGCAATAGCCGCAAAGCAGCTCCCGGTGCACATCGATGCCGGGAGCCGCCTCATTGGGCTTGTGCGAGCGGCTCAACGGGCCAGAAGCGTCATCGCGGTCATCGACTGCAGCAAGGTGCGCGTCGTGCCGCCGAAGATCATCTGCCACAGCCAGGAGTGCGTATAGGCGCCCATGACCAGAAGGTCGATGCTGTCGTCCGCAAGCCGATTTTCGATGACCTGCGAGGGCGTCGACTTGCCGGCGCAGGCCGCCGTCTCGAACGTGGCGCGGACGCCGTGACGCGTCAGCGCAGCCGCGAGCTGAACACCGGTTTCCTTGGACGGATGAGGGTCCTTTTCGGAGGGGCTGACCGAGAGGATCTCGACGGAATCGGCCGCCTTCAGGAAGGGCAGGGCATCGAAGGTAGCGCGGGCCGCCTCCTTCGAGCCGTTCCAGGCGATCAGCACGCGGCGAACGGGCTTCGGTTCCTTCAGAATATAGGGAATGAGAAGCACCGGCCGTCCGCTGTCGAACAGGAACGTTTCGACATCGACCTGGGAGTCGGCATATTTCGATGGGTCCGGCTGCACGGCAACCAGCAGATCGGCGCTGCGGGCGCTTTCGATCAACGGTTCCGTCCCGTAGCCGATCGTGCTGGCGAAGCTATGCCATTCATAGCCGAGGCCGGCGCCTTCCATCTTGGTTCGGAACAGCCGTTCGATTTCGAGGGCCTGATTGTGCGCGACATCCTGAAGGGCCTGCACCGCGACGGGATCCGGAATTTCCATCGGGGCCACCAGCGGCACGGTGGAGACGATTTCCGCATGAAGGCCGACGATGTAAGCGCCGTGTTCCTTGGCCAGCGCCGCCGCGAAATCAGCGGCAATGCGCGTGTTGTCGGGGTTGTCGAGAACGGTCAATATGGTCTTGTAAGCCATGACGTGATCTCCCATGCGGAGGGGTTGATCTGCTCATTATATCTGCATTCCGCGATAAATTAATGCGTAGGAGGCGCATCCGGTTCCGTCGCGATATGCACTTATTCGTTGAATGTCACGCCTCAGCCGACTGATTTTCCTTGGCTTTCGACTGCCGGATCGTTTCGATCATGGCGCGCACTTCCGCTGCGACATTTTCAACCAGTTCGGCAGAGCGGCCTCTGACGACGATTTCGGTCGAGAAGAACTGACCGACGTAGCGCGGGTAGGAGCCTATGCTGGTATCGGGATGCGCCTTCTGGATGAGGCCGAGCGGCGTGCCGATCTCTCCCTCGCCATAGGGGCAGGAAATGGCGGTCGACAAGATGCGCGCGCCGGTCCGCAGCGTCGGTATGACATTGTCGAGCATTGCCTGGAAAACCTGCGGCACGCCGGCCATGACATAGACATTGCCGATATTGAACCCTGGAGCCGTCGAGACCGGATTTGCGATATGCTTCGATCCGACGGGCATGCGGGCCATGCGCTGGCGAGCCTCGGTAAACTCCATCTCGCGCCGGGCATACATTTCACCCATCAGCCGCATCGCTTCGGCATCATGCTCGCAAGGCACGCCGAAGGCCTTGGCGATGGCGTCGGCGGTGATGTCGTCGTGGGTCGGGCCGATGCCGCCCGAGGTGAAGACATAGTCGTATTGGCCGCGCAAGGCGTTCAGCGCCGTCACGATGGCATCTTCGTCGTCGGCGACGACGCGGACTTCCTTCAGGTCGATGCCGGCAAGCAGCAGCACGTCGGCGAGATGGCCGATATTCTTGTCCTTCGTGCGGCCGGACAGCAGTTCGTCGCCGATGGCCAGCATGGCGGCTGTGACAATGGTTTCGTTTGACATGAAGACATCCAGGAAAATGCGCATCGGCGCGTTCGCAAAAGGGTCCGAAATAGGTAGCGCTGTTTACGGCGAATGCAAACGCTCCTTTTGTTTCTCCGGCGGCCTCGCACGTATTGCAAATGATTTTCCGTCCACGCAGGATGAACAGTGCGTTCTGAGCATGGGGGCTGCGCCCCTGTCGCATCGCTGATACAACATGCCTCGACAATCAACGCGTCCAACAAACGGGAGACGTTCATGGCTAAGGTTCTGGTTCTCTATTATTCCGCTTACGGTCACATCGAGAAGATGGCCTATGCCGTCGCGGAAGGCGCAAAGTCCGCCGGTGCCGAAGTCACCGTCAAGCGCGTCCCGGAACTCGTTCCGGAAGAGGTTGCAAAGGCCTCCTACTTCAAGCTCGACCAGGAAGCCCCGGTCGCAACGCCGGACGAACTGGCCGAGTATGACGCCATCATCGTCGGCGCCGGCACGCGCTTCGGCACGGTCGCCTCGCAGATGCGCAATTTCTGGGATCAGACCGGCGGCCTCTGGTTCAATGGCAAGCTCGTCGGCAAGGTCGGCTCGGTCTTCACCTCGTCCGCGACCCAGCATGGCGGCCAGGAATCGACCATCCTTGGCTTCATCCCGACGCTTCTGCACCACGGCATGGCCGTCGTCGGCCTTCCCTATGCTTTCCAGGGCCAGATGGGCACGGAAGAAGTCAAGGGCGGCTCGCCCTACGGCGCGTCCACCATCACCAACGGCGACGGCTCGCGCCAGCCGTCCGAGATCGAGCTGGAAGCAGCCAAATTCCAGGGCGCCCACGTCGCCAAGATCGCAGCCAAGCTCACCGCTTGATTTGAAAGTCACACATGGTGTCGGAGAGGCGCGGCGGAAGCTGCGCCTTTTCCATTGAGGTGAGGGTGATCCGCTCGCCGAAAGTGCGCCACATCGTCGACACTGATCGACGGGGCCGAGAGGCTCAAAACGCTTATTCCAGAAACCTGCCCGGCAAGCCAAAAAACGACCGCGTAGCGCTTTCCAAATCACCCGACGCAAGATATTGAAATCGCCCAGCGCGGACGTGGCGAAACTGGTAGACGCAAGGGACTTAAAATCCCTCGGCCTTTGGCTGTACGGGTTCGACCCCCGTCGTCCGCACCAACGGCTTCACAGGAATCGGGTAGTTGCCGCCCATGTCGACGCCTACTCTGATCTCATCAGCCGGATCGGAGGGTGCCATGTCGATTTTTCTTCAGCTGCATGAGATCGCCGCAAGACGCGGCGACGGTTTGCGCCCGGAATTGTTCGCTGGCTTGAAGCGCAGCGATACAAAGGCAAAGTTTCAGGTCGTCGCGATAGAGCAAGAGCTGCTGACCCTCGAACCAAGGCATTCTCGCGAGACTGTGCAAGAAGCCGTTCGTGAAGGCAGCATGTCGCCAAAGTGAAACAGGCAAAGCCCGCCGGAGGCGGTCTCCCGAGCACAGACTGGCGGAACACCGATACCGGTGGATCTTGTCGGGGTCACCCGCCGATGCCTGCCCATCTGGAGCGCGGGGAGCTTGAACCTGCACGCTGCGTCGGCGGAAGCAGCGCTCGTTGGTACCAGACATGGTATACGCCGGGCCGATATGCGCCGTCTTAACGCCAGGTTTATTAAGTCCGCGCTAGAGTCGCGTCGCAAGTCGGCAATGGGTGTGTTTTGACATGGGTTACGGTGCATCGACGGCAACACCGCCGTTTCGTCGGGCAATCATCTGTTTGGCCGCATATGAGTAGCGCGCTGGGTGTATCCCGGTTCTGGTCGACGAAGCCGTCCGCGCTGCGAGCGGCGTTGATCCAGAGCGCTGTAGTCTTCGCGGTGGCCGCCCTGCTGCAGCAGCGGTGGGGAACCATCGTCGACACCAGCGGGATCATTACGATCGCAGAGCGGTTGCTTGCCGGAGAGCGCCTCTACGTCGATCTGATCGACCCGAACCCGCCATTCTCGATCTGGCTTTACCTGCCGGCAGTAGCGCTGTCGCGATGGGTGGGAATCGCTCCCGAAATCGGCGTCTATCTCTACACCTGCCTTGCTGTGATCGTGGGTCTTGGTTTGGCAGCACTGGTCGTCCAGCGCGCCGGCTTTGCCGAAAATCGTGTCCTGCTTCGGCTGTTGCCGCTGTTCGTCGCGCTGTTCATGATTTTTCCCGGCAACGCCTTCACGGAGAGGGATCACCTGGGCACGGTGCTGTTTCTGCCGTTGCTGGCGATCATGGCGTGGCGGGCCGATGCCACGCGCCCTGTCAGGCCTAGCCTTGCCCTGATTGTCGCCATCGGCCTCTGCGGCAGCGTTCTTATTCTGGTGAAGCCCTATTATGCAGTCGCTTACGTTGCACCCGCCCTCTACGTGGCCTGGCGCCGACGAGACGTCCGCTCACTCCTTGCGCCCGAGAATTGCATTATCGGCATTGTCGGCGCAGTGTATGTCGCGCTCGTCTTTTTGCTTTGCCCCGAATTCATGCGGGACATCCTTCCGCAGGTGGCGGATGTCTACATGGGAACCGGTGATTCAGTCAGGGTCGCGCTGAGCTACGGGCCCGTTTACCTGATGCTTCTTCTTCTGTTCTGGATGGTTGCACCGAAAGCGCCTGTGACCCCGCTTTGCGCGGTGGCGCTGCTCGCCTCGCTCGCCGCTGTTATCCCTCTAGTCTACCAAGGCAAGGGCTGGCCCTACCATGCATTCGCCGCGATTTCGCTGGCCGTTGTCGCTGTTCTTTGCCGAATTGCGGCATCTTCCGGCTGGCGTTACAACCGCGAAACGCTCGGACGCGTCAGTCTCTGCGCAATTGTCCTCGCGCTTGCCTGGCGGCCTTTCCTGGACACCCAGAAACCAGACGAGGCTTTCGTCGCAGCAGTCAGAGCGGCATCGACGGGGGAACCGACGCTTGCCGTCATCGGCAGCGACGTTACCGCTGCCCATCCGCTCGTCAGGATTGTTGGGGGACGCTTCTTGTCTGCCTATAACAGCGACTGGTTGGGCGCTCTTGCGTTCACGCGGGGTTTAGATGCGGCAGCGCAGGGAAAAATGGCGGACGCTGCCCGCTACCAGAAGCAGTCGGACGCCTATCTGGATGGTAAATATGCCGAGTTCGCCAACCACAATTACGATCTGATCGTCGTTCAACAGGACGACCCGCTCTGGACCAATCACGTACTTGGTCAGGCGCGTTTTGCCGCGCTGCTTTCCGCCTACCATCCTGTCGCGAAGGACGGGCGGTTCACGGTGTATGGCCGCGTCTCCAAGGCAAGTTGAGTGGCAATCGAGATTTTGCGTCAGATCACCGAGCGCGGCTATCCGGTTGCGGAGGTTACGTCGAGATGTCTTACAACCCGAAACGCAAACACGTCAGGAACGGGATGCTGTCACCCGTCGAGTCCGAAAAACAGCAGAAAATCTAACCCAAGGGCGTCCACGAAACTCGGGGCTGTTCAATCGTGAGAGGCCACAGGCATAGCGAAGCCCGCCTGCGCCGACGGATCGGTGTTGGGGCGGGCCTCTAACCATCGTCATGATGGCTGTATCATATTGGACGCAGGGGGAGCTTTGCTGTCAACTCGCAGATTTGCGGAATTCGGCTGTTGGCGACATAAATAGTTAATTGCCGGTGAATGGCGGCAATATCTCGATGGCAGGTCCGAAAGGACGATAAACAGGCTTTCTTTGGTCATGTTTCCTGTGTCATAGCGGGGATGGATTGAAGAAGGACGGACAAGCCGTGGACAAACAGACTGTTCTCGAAGCAACCGAGGCCATGCGTGGCCTTTTTCCCGCAACGCCGCTGCAGCTGAACGAGCATCTTTCCGCCCGCTACGGCGCGGATATATGGCTGAAGCGCGAGGACCTGACGCCGGTCCGCTCCTACAAGATTCGCGGCGCCTTCAATTTCTTCCGCAAGGTGATTGCCGAAGGCGGCACGGAGAAAACCTTCGTCTGTGCATCCGCCGGCAATCATGCGCAGGGCTTTGCCTTCGTCTGCCGGCATTTCGGCGTGCCGGGCGTTGTCTACATGCCCGTGACGACGCCGCAGCAGAAAATCGACAAGACCCGCATCTTCGGCGGCGAATTCATCACCATCAAGCTTTTCGGCGATTTCTTCGACCAATGCTATCAGGCCGCGCGCGAGCATGTCGAACGCATCGACGGTGTCATGGTGCCGCCGTTCGACCATGCCGATATCATCGAGGGGCAGGCGACCGTCGCGGCGGAAATCGCCGAGCAATTGCCGGAAGGCGTTGTCGTCGACCGCATCCTTCTTCCCGTCGGCGGTGGCGGCCTTGCGGCCGGCATCACCGGCTATTTTGCCGACACGCTCGCCCGTGACGCCTTCACCTTTGCCGAGCCCGCGGGCGCGCCGAGCCTGCGCCGCAGCATCGAGGCGGGGCAGGTGGTCACGCTGGCCAAGGTCGACAATTTCGTCGATGGCGCCGCCGTCGGCCGCATCGGCGACCTCAATTTCGCCGCCCTGAAGGGCTTTGCGGCCGAGCAGGTCCAGCTCATCGAGGAAAACGCCATCTGCGTCACCATCGCCGATATGCTGAATGTCGAAGGTGTGGTGCTCGAGCCCGCCGGCGCGCTGGCGATCACGGCGCTGGAAAAGCTCGATCGCGACAGCATTCGCGGCAAGACCATCATCGCCGTCGTCTCCGGCGGCAATTTCGACTTCGAGCGTCTGCCCGACGTCAAGGAGCGTGCCATGCGCTATGCGGGCTTGAAGAAATACTTCATCCTGCGCCTTGCGCAGCGCCCCGGCGCGCTTCGTGATTTCCTCAACATGCTCGGGCCGGAAGACGATATCGCCCGCTTCGAATATCTGAAGAAGAGCGCCCGCAATTTCGGTTCCATCCTGATCGGCATCGAGACGAAGAATCCGGATAATTTCAAGCAGCTTATCGCGAACTTCGAAAGCTCCGGCATGGGCTATGAGGACATCACCGAAAACGACATCCTGGCAAACCTGATCATTTGACTTTGCGACCCCGCAACCTTCATGCTAAAGGCGATCCATGGCTTCGTTATTCTCAAATATCATCTCGATCTTCACCGGCGGCGCATCGCAGGCGAACACCGAAAAGTCCGGCGGCTCCACGGTAAGCGTCGAGCCGCAGGTGCATGCCGGCTGCACGATCCATGCGACGCCGCAGCGCGAGGGCAACCAGTTCCGCCTCATGGGCCGGATCGAGAAGGATGTGAACGGCGAGATTCTGGTGCGCAACTTCATTCGCGCCGATGTTTTCAGCTCGTCGGACGATGCCGTGGAATCGACCTTCCGCAAGGCGCAGCAGATCATCGATCAGAATGGTGCATCGCTGTTCGGCGATGGCGAAAAGACCCGCCAGGTCTGATATCGCGCCAATTTTCAATTCTTCCCCGAGGTCCTGTCTTCCTTCACGGGCAATCGTGTTTTCGTGAAAGAGACGAGGGCGTTGTGCTTTCCCGTTCGAGGACTGTCTGAACAGCAGGTCGCGTCAAGGCCCGCTTCATGAAGGGCCATGCCGGATAGGCGTGCACATCGAACTCCATCCATGATCCTCATAGCCGGAAGGCCCGCGGATAGGCGGTGTGTTCCCGTACAGGAAGGCCGCCAGCTGCATCGTGCTTCTGGCGGCTTTTTCGTGTGGTCGAGACGCTGGTCCGCATCAGGATGCAGCTGCCGGCGTCATCGGTTTAAGCCGTGCGGAATATCTTGGCGCCCGACGGCGCATTGACGGCCCCGCCGTCGACGGTGATTTCGATCGCCGTGACATTGGCGGAATCGTCGGAGGCGAAGAAAAGCGCGGCATTGGCGATCTCTTCGGCTTCGCTCATGCGGCCGAGCGGGCTCAATCCGCCGAAACGGGCTTCCAGAGCGTCCATGGCTTCCGGCGTCGCTGCCCGCGAGTCCCAGATCGGCGTCTTCGTGGCGCCAGGCGTGACCTGATTGACGCGTATGCCGCGCGGCGCAAGCTCGGACGCTAGGTTGCGGGTCATGGCGCGAACGGCGCCCTTTGTGCCGGCATAGGCCGAGTAACCGGGAATGCCGAGTACGGCGTGAACCGAGCCGTTCAGGATCACTGAGCCACCGTCGTTCAGATATGGCAGGGCGGCCTGCACCGTGAAGAAGACGCCGGTAAAATTGATGCGTACGATGGATTCGAACTGTTCGAGCGTCGTTTTGCCGACCGGGGTTTCGCCGCCGATCCCGGCATTGGCGAAGACGATATCGAATTTCCCAAGCTTTTCCGCAGCCTCGGCAAACGCCTTCTCCATGGCTGGAATGTCTGTCGTGTCGGCCTGCAGCGCCAGCACGTCGCCGCCGAGCTTCTCCGCTGCGGCAGCCAGCGTCCTAGTGTTGCGGCCGGTGATGGCGACCTTCGCACCTTCGGCGAGGAAGAGCCGGGCCGTGGCCAGCCCGATGCCGCTGTTACCGCCGGTGATGAGGGCGACCTTGTTCCTGAGACGCATGTTCGTTGCTCCTGTTGGCTTTTGTCACGATCTGGATTATGATCGTTATCTATAAGGATTATGATCATAATCCATTTTGTCAAGCCGGGCACGAAAGGATTTTCGATGGGCCGTTCGCAAATCGAGAAGCAGAAGACGCACGAACGCATCGTGACGCTCGCCGCCAAGCGTCTGCGTGAGGAGGGATTGGAGGGGATCGGTGTCGCCGATCTGATGAAAGAGGCGGGTTTGACCGTCGGGGGATTCTACAAGCATTTCGCCTCCCGCGACGAACTCGTGGCGGAAGCTATGGAAACCGCGATCGGATCCTGGCGGCAGCAGCAGGAGGACAGGGGGATCGATCCGGAAAGCGTGCCGCTGAACGACTATATCGATAACTATCTCAGCGAGCGCCACCGCGATCACTGCGGCGAGGGCTGTGCCTATGCGGCATTGACGGCGGATATGGCGCGCAGCAGCGATGCGGTCCGCGCCGTCGCGACGGAAGGGCTGCGAAGGAACTTTGCTTCCATGGCGGCGCGCATGCCGCAACCGGAGACGGAGGAAGCAAGGCGGAAAGCGATCATCGCCTCGTGCCTGATGACCGGGGCGCTCGGCCTCGCGCGCGTGGCGAATGACGAGTCTCTCTCCGATGAGATTCTGGAGACCGTGAAGCAGTTCATCAAGGAGATGCCGCAGGCAAAATAAAAGCGGCCGGTTGAAGCCGGCCGCCATCGGTGTCTGGGGACTGCAGTCGATTAGGCGGCGAGCGCCAGCTCGGAGGCGCGGGCCTGGGCAGCGCCGATTGCCTTCTCGGCAGCTTCCGGGCCGAAAGCGACGCCTTCGATGTAAACGGTTTCGACATCGGTGATGCCGATGAAGGCGAGAACCGACTTGAGGTAGGGAACGGCATGGTTCAGCGGAGCAGCCGGGCCTTCGGAATAGACGCCGCCGGAGGCGAGGACGATATAGGCCTTCTTGCCGCTGGCCAGACCCTTCGGGCCGGTTTCCGTGTAGGTGAAGGTGCGGCCGGCGCGAGCGATGTTGTCGATCCAGGTCTTCAGCGAGGAATAGATGTTGAAGTTGATGAGGCCGGTGCCGATGACCAGCGTGTCGGCTGCCAGCAGTTCGTCGACGAGTGCGTCGGAAACCTTCACGAGTTCCTGCTGCTCGGGCGTGCGGGCGTCGGCGGGCGTGCGGATGGCGGCGGTGAAGGGGCCGTCAATATGCGGCAGGTTATCGGCTGCGAGGTCGCGATGAACGAGCGTCTTGCCCGGGTTGTTGGCCTTGATCTTCTCGGCAAGTTCGGTGGCGATCTTGGTGGAGAGCGAATCCGCGCGCGGGCTGGAGGTCAGAAGCAGAATGGAGGACATATCCGTTTTCCTTTTCAATGGGTTGCGAAATCGGCTGGGAGAGTCCGATCACGTTCGGTTCAATAGATAAGTCCTCAGTGCTATCGAGAAAAACTGTGATAATATGGATCGGAATTATCGATAGAATGGATGGAAGATGCTCCCCAATCCCACCCTCGATCAGTTGCAGGTTTTTCTGACCGTTGCTGAATCAGGCAGTTTTTCCGCCGCTTCGCGCACGCTCAATCGTGCTCAGTCGGTCATCAGCTATACGATCGCCAATCTGGAAGCCCAGCTCGAAATGCCGCTGTTCGAGCGTTCGGGTTCGCGCCAGCCGAAACTCACGGATGCGGGCAGGGTGATGCTGGAGGATGCGCGCCGCATTCTTTCCGATCTGCAGGTCATGCGCGCCAGGGTGAAGGGATTGAAGACCGGGCTCGAGGCTGAGGTGGCCGTGGCGATCAGCGTCATGGTGCCGGTGCACGCGACCGTCGACGTGCTGCGCGAATTTCGCGATCGCTTTCCCTATGTCTCGCTGCGGCTCGATACGGGCGAGCTTGGCACGATGATGGAGCTTGTCTCCAGCGGCAAGTCGACGATCGGCATTGGCGGTTCCGTGGTGAAGCAGGACGACGCCTTGGTCATCGAGCGCATTGGTCACTCCTTTATGATGCCGGTTGCCACGCCCACCCATCCGCTTGCCCAGATGGGAAGGCCGTTGACGCTTGCCGATGTGCGCGAGGAGGTTCAGCTCGTCGTCACGGATGCCTCCAGCCTGACGAACGGCAAGGATTTCAACGTCCTCTCCTATAAGACCTGGCGCGTCAGCGATATCGCCACCAAGCATCAGTTGATCCGGGGCGGGCTTGGCTGGGGCGGCCTGCCGGCCTCGTTCATCATGGAGGATTTGCAGAAGGGGCGGTTGGTGCCTTTGGATCTCGAGGCATACGACCAGAGCGAATATCCGATCTACGCGGTCCGCAAGGTCGATAACCCTCCCGGTCCGGCCGCGGCCTGGATGATCGAGGCCTTCCGCTCCCGCCTCTCGCGATGCCCGAATCAGGAAGACTTCAAGGCGGCTGTCGAGATATTCCTGCCGGGCGACAAGCGGCTGGCCGCCGAATGAAAAAGTCCTCTCCCCGAAACGGGGAGAGGACGATTGCCGTCGCGACTACAGGACGAGCCGGTAGTTGCGGAAGCCGTCCGTGCCTTCGCCGGCATCTTCGATCTTCACGCTCTTGACCTGATCGAGGAAATCCTTGGCTTTCGGAGAGCTTTGGAACTTTGCGGTCGTGTCCGGCAGCGGCTTGAAGGTCCAGTTGCCGTCGGCGGTCGGATTGATCGTGCCCTGATCGTGGACATAGCGCACGATGACGTCCCGGTTGGTGTCGGGCGCCTGGTAGACGACCTTGTCGGCTCCGATTTCCGGGAAGTTGCCGCCGCCGCCGGCGCGATAGTTGTTGCTGACGACCAGGAACTTCTGCGCGGGATCGATCGGCTTGCCATCGAATTGCAGGTTCTGGATGCGGTTTGCATCGGCATTCAGAACCTTGCCGTCATCGCCGAAACGGCGCGGCTGCGACACGTCGATCTGGTAGGTGACGCCATCGATGACGTCGAAATTGTAGGACGGGAAGGCGTTGTTGATGAGATCCGCATCCTTGGCGCCGGGCTGCACCTGGTTGAACATCGCAGCCGACATTTCCAGCCAGTTCTTGACCTGCGCGCCGTTGATGACGACCGCCTGTACGGTGTTCGGATAGAGATAGAGGTCGGCGACGTTCTTGATGGCAATGTTGCCGGCAGGGACGTCCGTATAGTAGTCGGCGCCGTTGCGGCCGCCGCACTTGAAGGGCGCCGCAGCCGAGAGAACCGGCAGATCCTTGTACTGCGTCTCCTTCAGCATGTCCTTGATGTACCAGATCTGCGCCTGGCTGACGATCTGCACCGACGGATCGTCGGCGACGAGCGCGAAATAGGAGTAGAGCGGCGCGGAGGTCTTGCCGACGGGTGTGCGGACATAGGCGAGTGTCGCCTCATGCTCGACCTTGGCCGCTTCCACCACTTCCTTCTTGTCGGCGACATCGGCGATGACCTTCTTCTTGTCGTCGCGATGATAGATCGGCCTCGCCTCTGAGGTGAAGTCGACGATCTTCCAGCTGTTGCCGTCCTTTTCGAGCAACAGGTCGATCAGGCCGAGGTGCGAGCCCCAGAAGCCGGCCATGACGGCGGGCTTGCCATGCAGCGTGCCCTTGACCGGATCGGCGTCCTTGATGCCGTCCCAGGTCTTCGGGCCGGGGAAGACGAGATGCTGGTGGCCGGTGAAGACGGCATCAATGCCATCGACCGCGGCGACATAGAGCGAGGCGTTTTCCATCTTGTCGCTCGGGCCGCTGCCGTCGATGCCGGAATGCGAGAGAGCGATGATGATGTCGGCGCCTTCGGCCTTCATGACTGGAACCCAGGCCTTGGCGGCTTCGACGATATCGCGCGTCTGCGCCTTGCCTTCGAGGTTCTTGATGTCCCAGAGCATGATCTGCGGCGGCACGAAGCCGATGAAACCGATCTTGATCGGGCTTTCATTGCCGGCGCCGTCCTTGATCTTCTTTTCCTGGATCAGATAGGGCTTGAAGAACAGGTCGTCCTTCGTCGGGTCGGAGGCGAGCTGGCCCTTGGTCAGGTTGGCGCAGACGAACGGGAAGTTCGCGCCGGCCAAGACCTTGAACATGAAATCGAGGCCATAGTTGAACTCGTGGTTGCCGAGCGTTCCCACGGAATAGCCGAGCGTGTTCATTGCCTTGATGACCGGATGGACGTCGCCGTCCTTCATGCCGTGCTGATAGGCCATGTAATCGCCCATCGGATTGCCCTGCAGCACGTCGCCATTGTCTATCAGCAGCGAGTTGGTGGCTTCGGCGCGGATGTTGTCGATGATCGTCGCGGTGCGCGTCAGGCCCATCGTGTCGTTCGGCTTGTCGGCATAGTAGTCATAGGGGAAGACGTTGACGTGAATGTCGGTCGTTTCCATCAGCCGCAGATGCGCCTGGTTGCCGGCTGCGCGAGCGGCGAAAGGATGCAGCACGATGAGCGCCGCCGTGGCGCTCAGGCCTTGCAGCAGGGAACGGCGCGACATGCTGGGCAAATCCAGAATGGAAGACATGGAACACTCCTTCAACGATGGGGCTGTCGTTCATCAATCTCTTGCGGGCGGGAGATTAGGACGATTTTTGAAGGTGTGCACCAGTTATGTGACAAGCTTATTGTGGATCGAGCCGACATGCGCCGGCATTCGATCAACGTTTGAGAACCGGCTTTATGTCCTTGTGGAAAAAGCGGAAATAGGACGCGACCTTTGCCGAGGCGTTGGAGGATCGATCGAACTCGATGCCGATGCGGCCGTTATGGGCCCAGCGCACGAACCCGTCCAGCAAGCCGATATCGTCGCATTCGATGCGAACCTTGCTTCCCGCCGCGGCATAGAGCGGCGCCTGAAGATCGAGAGCAATACCGTTCGTGGAGATATCGACCACGCGACCCGTGACGAGCTTGGTGAAATATCGGACCTGTCCCATCAGCCGGGTGTGATGGCGGGAGGAGCCTCGCGACTTGATTTTCAGATTGCCTTGGAACACAGATTTCGAAAAGTGTTGCATGGTGATATCCCAGCTTGCGCATCTCTTTCCGTTTTTGGATAGCAGATGTGCATTGAGAGATGCTTAGCATGATCGCTAAAATTGTAGTCTGGCGTCTCGAATCGACACCATGATCGGTATACGCAATCGGAGGATCGCCGGTTTTTACGGGTGTCGTGCGTCCCGGCGAGCGACGTGTGGCTTGGCTCTGTGACTATTGAAGGGTGCAGAATTTGCGTATCGTTTCCTTGAATGCATGGGGCGGCCGGCTGCATGAGCCTTTGATCCCCTATCTCGCCGATGTCGATGCGGATGTTCTGTGCCTGCAGGAGGTGGTTCGCACGCATGATGCCGATGCCGGATGGCTGGTCTACCGCGATCATGGTGTCGAGCTTCCGCAGCGCGCCAGTCTTTTCGAGGAACTGAAGGCTGCTTTGCCGGCTTACGATGCCTTCTTTCTTCCCGTCGCACGGGGCGACCTCTTCGACGGCGACCGGCGGTTCGACTCGGAATTCGGACTGGCGACCTTCGTGCGCAGAACCTGTCCGGTCATCGGCCAGGCTGCCGGTTTCGTTCATGGTGAATTCTCCGCCGATGGCTACGGGCCGCATCCGCGCTCGCGCAACGCCCATTGCATCCGCCTGTTCGATTATCGGCACGGTTATCCCGTCACCATCGCCCACATGCATGGCCTGCGTGACCTGGAAGGCAAGGGCGACACGCCTGCGCGCCGCCATCAGGCGAATGCGCTTGTAGAACTTATCCGCCAGGTGAAGCAGGACGGCGACCGGCTGGTCGTCTGCGGCGATTTCAACGTGCTGCCCGGCAGCGAGACGTTCGAAATCCTCGCCAGCCTGGAGCTTATCGATCTTGTCACTTTAGGGGGGCATGACGACACGCGCACGTCTCACTACCGAAAGCAGCCCCGTTTCGCCGACTACATGCTGGTGACGCCGAATGTCGAAGTCGTCCGCTTCGATCCCGTCGCCGCGCCCGAAGTGTCGGATCATCGCCCGTTGCTTTTGGACCTGCGCTGAAAATCCTCACAAGCCGACATTCGGCCGGTCGATGATTTCGCGAAGCGCAAAGCTGGAGTTGATCTTCACGACATGGGGCAGGGCCGAGAGCCAATCGCGATGGATGCGCTCGTAGTCCTCGAGATCCCGCGCGGCGACGCGGAGTATGTAGTCGTATTCGCCCGACATGAGATAGCAGCCGAGCACGTTCGGACAGCGTTTCACCGCCGTTTCGAACTCCGACAGCGTCTTGGCGAACTGGCCGGATAGCGAAATGTGCACGATGGCGATCATCTTGTAGTTCAACGCCTTGTGCGACAGATGCGCGTGATAGCCGTCGATGACCCCGCTCTTTTCAAGGATATCGAGCCGGCGGGAGCAGGCCGAGGGGGACAGGCCGACTTTCTCGGCCAGCTCCGCATTGGTGATCCTGGCATTCTGCTGCAGCATGCGCAGAATCGAATGATCGATGGCGTCGAGGTCGGACATTCGAAGATCTTTCGAAAAAACGCGTGTCCGCGCAATAAATCACGAAAAATGACTGCAGCGCAAATTGTCTTTGCAAGGACATTGCGGGGCGGAGGTGGTCTGATTTCCGCCGGAGAGAATGCAGACGAACAAGCATTCGAGGAGGAGTGAAATGCGCGTTGGTTGTCCCAAGGAAATCAAGAACCACGAATATCGCGTCGGCCTGACGCCGGCGTCCGTTCGTGAATATGTCGCCCATGGCCACGAGGTCTGGGTCGAAACGAAGGCCGGTGCCGGCATCGGCGCCGACGATCATGCCTACATTGCCGCCGGCGCCAAGATCGCTGCCAGCGCCAAGGATATTTTCGAGAAGTGCGACATGATCGTGAAGGTCAAGGAGCCGCAGCCCTCCGAATGGGCGCAGCTCCGCGAAGGCCAGCTTCTCTACACCTATCTGCATCTCGCGCCCGATCCGGAGCAGACCAAAGGCCTGCTCGCATCCGGCGTGACCGCGGTCGCCTACGAGACCGTCACCGACGACCGTGGCGGCCTGCCGCTGCTGGCGCCGATGTCCGAGGTCGCCGGACGCCTGTCGATCCAGGCGGGTGCGACGGCCCTGCAGAAGGCCAATGGCGGCCTGGGCATCCTTCTCGGCGGCGTGCCGGGTGTTCTCCCGGCCAAGGTCGCCATCATCGGCGGCGGCGTCGTCGGCCTGCATGCGGCCAAGATGGCGGCGGGCCTCGGTGCCGACGTCAGCATCCTCGACCGCTCCCTGCCGCGCCTGCGCCAGCTCGACGACATCTTCAACGGCCGCGTCCACACCCGCTATTCCAGCATTCAGGCGCTGGAAGAGGAGGTCTTCTCCGCCGATCTGGTGATCGGTGCCGTTCTGATCCCGGGTGCTGCCGCGCCGAAGCTCGTCACGCATGAGATGCTGTCCGGCATGAAGAAGGGCTCGGTCATTGTCGACGTCGCCATCGACCAGGGCGGTTGTTTCGAAACCTCCCATGCGACGACGCATTCCGATCCGACCTACGTGGTCGAGGGCGTCGTGCATTACTGCGTCGCCAACATGCCGGGCGCGGTTCCAGTCACCTCGGCGCACGCTTTGAACAACGCCACCATCTACCACGGCCTGGCCTTGGCCGATCGTGGCCTGCGCGCCATCGCGGAAGACAAGCACCTCCGCAATGGCCTTAATGTCCATAAGGGCCGCGTGACCAACAAGCCGGTGGCGGAAGCGCTCGGCTACGAGGCCGTCGCGCCCGAGAGCATTCTGAACGTCGCGTAAAGCCTGTCGCGCGCACCTCAGATGAAGGCGCTGGCATCCGCGTATGCTGGCGCTCCTACCTTGTCGATCCGGCATTGATAGCAGTTGTTGCGTGCCGAGCGGACATGGACATAGGCGATATCGGGGCGTTCGAGCAGTGAGGCCGCATAGACCGCGATGTCGCCGGTCGGCGTCACCGCGCCGGTTCCATAGACGATGCGATCGTTCTTCCCATAGCCGCGCACGATGAAATCCCGGCTGGTCGCCAGCACCGGCGGCAGGATTTCTTCCGCCTCGTAACGCTTGCACGGCGTCTTGTGCAGGAAGATCGGACCGGTCTCCGCGTAGGGCTGCAACTTCGGAAAGGGCCGATAGGCAAACACGAACAGCTCTTCGCCGGCATCGATATTGCGCAGGCAGTGGCGGCAGGGATGGCCGGGGCCGTCGGAGATCAGGGTCTCCGCTTGGTGACCATAAGCATCCGCACCGCCGCTCCAGAGAACTTCGGCGTCGGGCGTGGGCATGGCGGCAAAAGCGATGGAAGGCATGGCAAAGCTCCTTTCGAGATCTGCCATGTCATGCGCCGGCATGGGGTGGGAAACCACCCGATTCCTGCGGTCTTGCCTCGTTGGTCAGCCGCTGTGCACGGCGCGGAGCAATTGTGCGGGCCGGGGCGCCTCAGCCTCTCTTGACGAGTTCGAGCAGTTCCTTGTCGCTCAGCGGCCTAACGATACCTTCACCGGTCGAAATCGGCGAGAAGCCGAACATCTGGTAGAGCTGCAGAGCCCGCGGATGATCGAGATTGTTCGTGGTCGTCACGATCCGCTGAGGGTTGAGCGTCCATATCGCGTAAAGCGCCTGCAGCAGGAACCATTTGCCGATGCCGAGGCCGAGGGCATGCTCGATGAGGCCGAAATGGCTGAGCTCGATCGTCTCTTCGTCCTGACGGAAATATTCGAAGAATCCGGCCGGCGCTCCGTTGACATAGAGCACGCTGATATTGTTGCGCTGATCGTGAAGAGTGGCCGTCAAGTTCTCATCGGAGAGGCGAAGGCGATCCACCCAATGCCAGCGGGAGCCCACCTGGCGGTAGAGATAGCGATAGAACGGCAGCGGGATATCGGGTGAACGCATGATCGCGGTCTGGATATTGACCGGCACCGGCAAGCTTGTCTTGGGCGGTGCGGTCATTTCCAGGCGAGTGATATGGACCTTGATGGACGAGGGCGTTTTCACGATCACGATGCTCAATCTTGACCGGTAACGATCGGCGTATCCGCCCGGCTGCCCCATTCCGACCAGGAGCCGTCATAGAGCCTGTTGCTGCCGTGACCGAGGGATTCGAGCGCGAGTGTAATGATGGCGGCGGTGATGCCGGATCCGCAGGTCGTCACTACAGGCTTATCGAGATCGATGCCTGCCTTTTCGATCGTCTCGCGCAGTTCGGGCAGCGACTTGAACTTGCCGTTCGTGGCGAACACGCCCGAAGGCAGGCTTCTCGCTCCCGGCATATGGCCGGAGCGCATGCCTTCGCGCGGTTCCGGTTCCGCGGCAGCAAAGCGCCCGGCGCTGCGCGCATCCGCGATCTGCAGGGAACCGGAGTCGACGATCGCACGCATCTCGTCGAGCGAAACGACACGGCTGCCGTTGAACCTCGGTTTGAAGGTCGCGGGTTCGAAGGTAGGCAGCGCCGTCTCCAGCGGGCGTCCCTCGGCTTTCCAGCCATCGAGGCCGCCGTCGAGCACGAAGACGTTCGGCGCCCCCATGACGATGTGGAACAGCCACCAGACGCGCGGCGAGGCAAACAGGCCCGGGCCGTCATAAACGACGATGCGGTCGCTCTCGCTGATGCCCAGCTTGCCGACCTCGGCCGCAAAGACTTCAGGTGCAGGGACCATGTGCGGCAGGTTGGTCGAATGATCCGATATCTTGTCCTGATCGAAGCGGATCGCGCCGGGAATATGGCCGCTGGCATATTCGGCGTCGGCATTGCGCTTCTGGGCCGGCAGGTAGAAGGATGCGTCGACAATGCGCAGGTCCTTGGCGCCCAGCTCGCCTTGCAGCCAGTCCGCGGATACGACGAAACGGCTCTTGTCCGCTGCCATGATGATCTCTCCCTGCTGTGAATTATGGGTCTTGATATCGGGATATAGGCGCTTGCCCGGTCAATTCCCGTCGGCCGGCGTGCCGAAACGAATGCGGAAGCGACGGTTTTCCTTACCCTTCTTCTCGATCTTGGCGATGTGGATCGCCCCGACCTCCTGTGTCTCCGATACATGCGTGCCGCCGCAAGGCTGGCTGTCGACGGACGAATCCTCGCCGATGCAGACGAGGCTCACTCGCCCGAGACCCATCGGCGGCCGCACGTTCTTGGATTTGACGATACCGGGATTGGCGATCAGCTCCTCGTCCGTGATCCAGCGGACGAAAATCGGATGGTTCTCGTTGACGAGCGCCATCATCTTCGCCGTCACCTCGTCCTTGTCGATCGTCTCGCTCATGTCGAAATCGACGCGGCTTTCGTCCTCGCCGACCGCCGCGCCAGTGATCGGGTAGGGGCAGACCACCGAGAGAAGGTGACAGGCGGTGTGCATGCGCATGAGCTTGTAGCGACGCGCCCAGTCGACGTGCAGCACCAGCTTTTCTCCGACGATCGGCAGCGGCTGGCCCTCGAGCGGCACATGGATGATGATGTCCTTGATCGGGCCGTGCTTCGTCTGGCCGAGCGCGATCCTGGAGCCGTCGCCGCGCTCCAGGAAGCCGGTATCGCCGGGCTGGCCGCCCGAAGTGGCATAGAAACAGGTCTGATCGAGTTCGATGCCCCCGTCTTCGTGGATTGCGGTTACGACTGCTTCCGCGGTCGAGAGATAGAAATCATCACGATAGAGGGCATTGACGGTCATGAAATCACGCTGTTGTTTCGTATGGAACGGAAATATCCGTCCGCTTTGCAAGATAGGACGGCAGCGGCAGGCCCTTGGACTTCAGGAAGTCGGGATTGAAGAGCTTGGACTGATAGCGATTGCCGTAATCGCAAAGGATGGTCACGATCGTATGGCCGGGACCGAGATCCTTGGCGAGGCGAACCGCGCCGGCGATATTGATGGCCGTCGAGCCGCCCAGGCAAAGGCCCTCGTGCTCGACCAGATCGAAGACGTAGGGAAGCGCCTCGGCATCGGTGATCTGGTAAGAGAAGTCGGGCGTAAAGCCTTCCAGATTTGCCGTGATGCGTCCCTGGCCTATGCCTTCCGTTATCGAGGAACCGGAGGATTTCAGCTCGCCGTTCTGGTAGAACTCATAGAGTGCGGCGCCTTCCGGATCGGCAATGCCGATCTTGATGTCCTTGTTGAAGGCATGCAGGCCCATGGCGACGCCCGCCAGCGTTCCGCCGGAGCCGACCGAGCAGATGAAGCCGTCGATCTTGCCTGACGTGTCGGCCCAGATTTCCTTGGCCGTCGTCTCGATATGCGCCTGCCGGTTGGCGACGTTGTCGAACTGGTTTGCCCAGATCGCGCCGTTCGGCTCCGTCTTTGCCAGCTGCTCGGCAAGCCGGCCCGAGACTTTCACGTAGTTGTTCGGGTTCTTGTAGGGGACGGCGGGAACCTCGACCAATTCGGCGCCGAGCAGCTTCAGCGCGTCCTTCTTTTCCTGGCTCTGAGTTTCCGGAATGACGATGACGGTGCGATAGCCGAGCGCCTTGGCGACGAGCGTCAGGCCGATGCCGGTGTTGCCCGCCGTGCCTTCCACGATGACGCCGCCGGGCCTCAGGAGGCCTTTCTTTTCGGCGTCGCGGATGATGTAGAGTGCCGCACGATCCTTGACCGATTGGCCAGGGTTCAGAAATTCGGCCTTGCCCAGAATGGTCGAGCCCGTCGCCTCGGAGGCACCCTTGAGCTTGATCAACGGCGTGTTGCCAATTGCTTCGAGGACGGACGGATGGACGGTCATGGAATCTGCCTTCTGTTCGCAACTACTGTAAGAACGGTCTTTTCCCTTCACAAGGCTGCATAGGCAAGAAATTCTGTTCCTTGCTGTTTGTTCGCACGGCAAAATTCGACTTGGCGGCATCCATCGACCCGGCTTTTCCATGGGGTGCGATGGTCTCCGGTCGGTGACATCGATTTCCGCGCCGAGCCTCCAAACCGGCCGAAAGCGGCCACAATGATACGCTATTTCTAAAATGCCAAGGACGGCCGCGATTGAGCGTTTGATGTTGGCGGCCGCCCAGCCAAGGAGAAGAGCCATGAGCCCGTTCATCGCACGCCCTGAACACGGAGTCGTCTGGATTACCGGCGCCAGTTCCGGCATTGGCCGCGCGCTCGCGCTGAAGCTGGCGGAAGAGGGGTACAAGGTGGCCGTTACCGCCCGCAGCCACGACAAGCTTCTGGCTTTGCAGGCGGAGGCAAGCGCGCTTGCCGGCAGCATCGTCGTGCTCGACGGCGATGTGACCGATGCGGAGGATATGGAGCACACCGTTGCCGCCATCGAATATCAGCACGGCCCCGTTTCCCTGGCGGTCCTGAATGCCGGCATTTATTTGCCGGCGCGCGGCGAGGATCTCAATCATGAGGTGTTCGAGCGCAGTTTCGCCGTCAATCTCCACGGTGTCGTCAATTGCCTCGTTCCAGCGGTGCGCCATATGCGCGCCAGGGGACATGGCCAGATCGCCCTCGTGTCGTCCGTGGCGGGTTATGGCGGCCTGCCGGGTGGTGCCGCATATGGAGCCAGCAAGGCCGCGCTTATCAACATGGCCGAAAGCCTGAATTTCGAGCTCGACCGCATGGGCATCCATATCCAGCTCGTGACGCCGGGCTATGTGAAGACGCCGCTGACGGCGCAGAACAAGTTCGAGATGCCCGACGTCGTGTCGGCGCAGCAGGCGGCGGATGCGATCGCCGCCGGATTGAAATCAGCGGCTTTCGACATCAGCTTCCCGAAGAGCATGGTCTACCGTGCAAAGCTGTTGAAGTTTCTGCCCTACAGCCTCTATTTCAAGGTGCTTGGATATTTTCTTGGAGGTGGGCACAAACGCCGGTCGGTCGGCCCGCGCGTTACCCCGCACCCGGCCGAGTAGCGCTCATTCGTCACCTTTCAGCGAAGCATGCGCAGCGAGCGCGCGCTGCCGCGCCACGGCGTGATCGACGATGGGGCGGGGATAATGCTTGCCCAGTTCTATGCGGGCGCGCCTCAGCACATCGTCGGGCGCTTCGAAGGGCCGATGGATATACTTGCTGTCGAGTTCGGCCAGTTCCGGCACGAATGCACGGACATAGCCGCCATCCGGATCGAATTTCTCACCCTGCAGCACCGGATTGAAGATGCGGAAAAAGGGGGAGGCGTCGGCGCCGGATCCCGCGACCCACTGCCAGTTTGCGGCGTTGGCAGCCGGATCGGCATCGACAAGCGTATCGCGAAACCATGCCTCGCCCTCGCGCCAGTCGATCAACAGATCCTTGATGAGGAAGGAGGCGGTAATCATGCGGACGCGATTATGCATCCAGCCGTGCCGCCACAGCTGCCGCATGCCGGCATCGACGATCGGATATCCCGTTTGCCCCCGCCGCCAGCTGTCGAAGAGCCTGGCATCCGCATGCCAGGGAAAATCGTCGTAGCGATCGTTCCAGTTGGCGGAGCCGAGTTTCGGGAAGTGGAAGAGCTGGTGATAGCAGAATTCCCGCCAGGCAAGCTCCTTGCGGAAGCGAACGATATTGTCCGCGGGAATCTTGCCGGCCAGCCCGCGTGTCGCATGCCATATGCGGGCCGGCGAAATTTCGCCGAGCGCCAGATGGGGCGAGAGCAGGGAGGTTGCCGGCTTGTCCGGAAAGTCGCGGCCGACCGCATATCCGTCGATCGCATCGTCGATGAAATCCTCCAGCTTCTCGTGCGCTGCGGCTTCGCCCGGCACCCACATCTCCGCGAAGGCCGATGCCCAGTTCGGCCTTGTCGGCGGCAGCGACCAGGAATCGAGAGAATCCGACTGTGGCCAATGTCTTGGGGCGAGCAGTTTTTCCGGCGCCTCGATCGGAAACGGCGGCTCGCCGGAGTGCTCGAGCGCGCGCCAGAAGGGCGTATAGGTCTTGTAGTGATTGCCGGTGCCCGTGCGCAGGCGCGTCGGCTCATGCAGCAGCTGACCGGCAAAGCTGTTGGCCTCGATGCCTTTGTCCCGCAGCGCCTTCTTGACCCGAGTATCCACGGCGATGCCGGCCGGATCATAGCGCCGGTTCCAGACGACGGCCTCGGCGTCGGTCTCCGCAAGAAGCTTTTCGAGTACCGTCTGCGCATCGCCCTGCCGAAGGATGAGCTTGCTGGCGAGCGCATCGAGGGCTTCCTGCAAGGCGGCCAACGAATGATGCAGCCACCAAGCCTGCGCCGCACCCAGCGGCCCGCACCCACTTGCCTCCGGCTCGCGAATATAGACCGGAATGACCGGGCGGCCCGATGTCGCGGCGGCATGCAAAGCGTGATTGTCGTCGAGACGGAGATCCTTGCGGAACCACAGCAGGATGGGATTCGGCTCTTTCTTCGATGTCGTCATGGTCCTGGCCGATCGTCCGCCTTCTAAAACTTCATGGGTTTTGCCGCCGCCGGAACCAATATACGGCCCCGATGGAGAAATGGTTCCACCACCGCGCGTTTCATCGAGGAATTCCGCACGCAACTCTCGTGAGGAAATCGGGATGCATCTTGTGATATAAGGGCCCTTGTCACTGTTCTGTAATGCAAATTCGCTAGCAGTCCACCCGATTGACATGCCCAGAATTGACAGGCGGGGAAGATTAACATGGCGGAAATCCGGATCGAACAAGTTCGCAAGGCCTATGGACGCAATCAGGTGGTCCATGGCGTCGACCTGAATTTCCGATCAGGCGAGTTCGTCGTCATTCTCGGACCGTCCGGCTGCGGCAAGTCCACGCTGCTGCGCATGATCGCCGGCCTGGAAGATATTTCCTCCGGAGAGATCGTCATCGACGGCAAGGTGGTCAACCAGCTCGAGCCGCGCGAGCGCGGCTGCGCCATGGTCTTCCAGAACTATGCGCTCTATCCGCACATGGATGTCGCCGCCAACATGGGTTACGCCCTGAAGGTGGCCGGCGTGCCGCGCGCCGAGCGTGATCGCCGCATCAAGGAAACTGCCAGGATCGTCGGCCTCGAAGATTTTCTCGCCCGCAAGCCGGCCGAGCTTTCCGGCGGCCAACGTCAGCGCGTTGCCATGGGCCGCGCCATCATCCGCGAGCCGAAGGTCTTCCTCTTCGACGAGCCGCTGTCCAACCTCGATGCCAAGCTGCGCGTGCAGATGCGCGTCGAGATCCGCCGCCTGCACAAGCGCCTGTCGGCAACATCTGTCTTCGTGACGCACGATCAGGTCGAGGCCATGACGCTCGCCGACAAGCTGGTCGTGATGTACAAGGGCAATGTCGAGCAGGTCGGTACGCCGCTCGAGGTCTACAACACGCCGCGCACCCGTTTCGTCGGTTCCTTCATCGGCTCGCCGGCCATGAATTTCCTGGAAGGGACCTTCTCGGCCAACGGCGAACAATTCATCTTCGACGGCATCCCGATCTCCATCGATGCGAATATCGGCAAGCGCCATGCCGGCCAGCCGGTTGCTCTCGGCATCCGCCCGGAGCATGCGCGTCTGGTCGCGGCAGGTACGCCGGGCGCGATCCCGGCAACGGTCGATTTCGTCGAAGAGCTTGGCGCGGGTCGCGTCATCCATTGCGATATCAACGGCTCGAGCTTCGCCGTTGCGGTTGCCGATCACACGACCGGCCAGACCGGCCAGTCCGTTGCGCTGGAGCTGCCGCAGCAGCACACGCATCTCTTCGCCCAGGATACCGGGCTGCGGCTCGATGCCGTCGCCTCCGTCACGCCGCTCAAGGTGCTGGCAAGCTGATTTCAAACATAACTTTTCAGTAGGTGTACCCGGAAGTTTTCCCGACTTCCGGGTTTTTTTTATCCTGCGTGGATCGACCGCCTCGCTGGCGCAAAAGGCTGCCCGCTGCCAAGCGGTCATTCGATGGAAGAAGGCCATTCGCATGGCAGTCGTTTATCTACGGCGATGTATGGGGCAGGTATTGCGAGGCACCGGATGGAAACCGTGCGATGCCGCCACCGGTTTCGACCGGTTGCCGGGAGAGGGGCCGGCCATCATGCGGATGGTCCGGTGGAATGCAGATCGATGCTCGATCGCAAAGAGGCCTGCCGCGCGCGCGGATGCGGCGCGGCAGGTAGCGGGATCACTTTTCCGTTGCGATCAGGCCGCGAACGAACCAGCGCTGCATCAGCACGACCACGGCAAGCGGGGGCAGCATGACGATCAGCGTGCCTGCCATGGCGATGTGCCATTCAGGAAGCCCGCCCACGTTCGGGATGAGCTGCTTGAGCTCGGTTACTGCGGTTGCGTGTGACGGATCGGTGGTGACGAGCAGCGGCCACAGATATTGGTTCCAGGCCCAGAGGAACATGATGGTGCCGAGCGCGGCCATATTGGTGCGCGACAGCGGTATCAAAATGTCGATGAAGAAGCGTAGCGCTCCGGCGCCGTCCATGCGTGCGGCTTCGGTCAGTTCGTCCGGTATCGTCAGGAAGAACTGACGATAGAGGAAGGTGCCGGTGGCCGTGGCGATCAGCGGCAGGATCAGGCCGGGATAAGAATTGAGCAGCCCGAGGCTCAGCGATACTTCGATGCCTGTGACCTTCTGGATGAGCCAGGTGATGCCGGTGATGTCGAGAAGGCCCTGGTAAGGGGACAGGACGTTCGCGGCGACCGCGTAGGTCGGCACGATACGCACTTCGAGCGGCAGCATCAGCGTTATGAAGATCAGCCAGAAGATGAAGTGGCGGCCGGGATAGCGGAAGTAGACGAGCGAAAAGGCGGTGAGCGCCGAAATGATTACCTTGCCCGCCGCGACGCCTCCCGCAAAGATCAGGCTGTTGACGAGTTTGGGGCCGAGGTCGGCAGTGGTCCAGGCCGTCTTCATGTTGACCCAGAAATCCGATCCCGGGATCAGCGACATCGGCACTTTGTTGACGTCGGCCAGATTGTGCGAGGCGGCGATGGCAACGATGGCCAGCGGCCCGACGGCCACCAGGAAGCCCAGGAACAGGATCAGATGCGTGAAGAAATTAAGGATGGGTGTGCGCTCGACCATGTCAGCCTCAACGGTAATGCACGCGCTTCTCGATGAAGCGGAACTGGAAGACGGTAAGCACGATGATCAGCAGCATCAGGATGATGCTCTGTGCCGCCGCACCGGAATAGTCGAGGCCCTTGAAGCCGTCGAAGACGATCTTGTAGACCATGAGGTTGGTCGAGTTGTGCGGCCCACCTGACGTCATGATATCGACGATGCCGTAGGAATCCTGGAAGCTCTCGGTGATGTTGATGACCAGCAGGAAGAAGATCGTCGGCGTGATCAGCGGGAACTGGATGTCCCAGAAGCGCCGAAGCACGCCGGAACCGTCCATGGCCGCCGCCTCGATCTGCGAGCGTGGGATGGCCTGGAAGGCTGCCAGAAAGAAGATGAAGCTGTAGCCGATATATTTCCAGGAGAAGGCGGCGATGATCGAGGCCATGGCGGCGGTGCCGTCGAGGCCCGGGTCCCAGAATCCTGGCCAATAATGATTGACGATGGACATGAAGCCGGCTTCGGGCGCCAGGATGAAGCGGAAGGCCATTGCCGAGGCGGGCGCGGCGATGCCGTAAGGCCAGATCAGCACCACGCTGTAGAATTTCGAACCGCGCAGCTGCCGATCGGTCAGCGCCGCAAGGATCAGCGCGGCCACAAGGGAGATACCGGTGCTGATCGCCGCGAAAATGATGCTGATCGTGACCGAGTTCCAGTAATCGGCATTGGCAAGGATGGATTTGAAGTTATCGAGCCCCACCCAGATGTTGCCGCCGCCCCAGGGCTGCTGCAACGTCAGCGACCAGAAGATCGCCTGACCGGCCGGCCAATAGAAAAAGGTGAAGATAAGGAGCAATTGCGGCACTGCGAACAGGATGCCGACGCTCCATTTGCTGAAAGTTATACGCTTTTCCATTGTCTCTTCCGGCTTGGGATCCCGATGCCACGCTTGCTCTTATAACGAACGTCCGCCGGGAAACCCCGGCGGACGCTGCTATGTTCATCAGCTGCGAGGCTTACGGCAGCTGCTTGCCCTTGTAGGTGGCTTCGAAGCGATCGAGGACGGCGTCGCCGTTCTTGACGAGGTTGTCGAGGCCTTCCTGGACGCTGACCTTGTTGGCGAAGATGGCCTGCATCTGGTTGCCGAATTCAGCGCGGATCTGCGTGAAGTTGCCGAGGCGGACGCCGCGGGTGATCGGGGTCGGCTCGGAAGCGGTCAGGCTGGCGATGGCGACTTCACGGCCCTTGAAGGGAGCCTTGTCATAGAAACCGGAGGACTTCATGAAGTCGAAGCCCGACTTGGTGACCGGGATGTAGCCGGTGTTGGTCGACCAGAAGAGGGCGGTTTCGGGCTTGGCGATGAAGTTCAGGAACGCAGCGGCGCCCTTATATTCATCGGTCGACTTGCCGGAGAGAACCCAGAGCGATGCGCCACCGACGAGCGAGTTCTTGCGCTCGGTGCCGGCGTAGACCGGAAGTTCGGCAACATCCCAGTTCATGCCGGCCTTCTGCGTCTTGGTGACCGTGCCGTGGTCGCCGACCGAGGTCAGGATCATCTGGCAATCGCCGGAAGCGAAGGCCTGAACCATGTCCTGACCGAGGTCCTTGGACTTGATCTTGACGAAGCCCTGGTCGTACCAGCTCTTGAGGTCGGTGACGTACTTGACGAACTTGGTCTTGTTGACCGTCAGGCGGGCGCTGAGGCCATCATAGCCGTTGTTCTTGGTCGCGACCGGCTGATCGTGGATCGCGGAGAACTGCTCCATCAGCTGCCAGCTTTCGTTGCCGGAGATGTTGATCGCCATCGGGCAATCATAGCCGGCGCCCTTCAGGGCCTTCATGTCTTCGGCAGCTTCTTCCCAGGTCTTCGGAGCGGCGGTCTTGCCGATCTTGGCGAAGGAATCCTTGTTCCAGTAGAGCAGGGCGGTGGAGGAGTTGAACGGGAAGGAGAGCAGCTCGCCCTTCGAGGTGGCGTAATAGCGGGCGATACCCGGGAAATAGTCGTTCCAGTTCACCTTATAGTTATTTTCCGCCATCAGCTTGCTGACCGGATAATAAGCGCCGGAAAGCATCATCGTTGCGGTGCCGACGTCATAGACCTGAACGATCGTCGGCTGCTTGCCGGCACGGAAGGCGGCAATCGTGTTCTGCAGGGCGGCGTCGTAGTTGCCCTGGCTGGTGCAGACGACCTGATAGTCCTTCTGGGAATCATTGAAGTTTTGGCACATCGTCTGAACGACGCGCTCCAGATCGCCCGAGAGGCCGAACCAGAAATCGAACTTGACCGGAGCTGCGGCAGCCGGCATCGCCAGCGCAGCGCTCATGACGCCAGCGGCGGCGGCAGAAATGAAATTTTTAAGTTTCGACATAATCCTATTTCCTTTTGAAAGCTCGGAACCGGTGGTCTTGCGCAAGTCCGCGGTAGCGCGGGTTATAGACAAGCTGTGTGACAGTTTGTTGAGGCCAAGAATCCTGTATCGGCGGGCTTTTTCACTTGAGCCGCCGGTTCGCGAACGATCGTTCTTCGCAGGATCGTGCATTTGAGATTGTGCTAATCAATGCGTGCGAGGCGTGGTTGCTCGCGCATAGCTTGTCGGCTGCCGGGGAACTCGGGATTGCTTCCTTGCTGGCGCCTTGAATGGTGTTGCAAGATCGCCGTCAGCGAATCCCGAAGGTATTGGAGGAATGGGAAGATGGGTCTCAGCGAGCGGCAGAAGATGGCGGCGGGAGAGTGGTACTGCTGCTTCGACCCGGAACTCGATGCCTTGCGCTGGCAGGCGCGCGAGGCCGTGCATCTGCATAACAGCATGGCGCCTTCGCAGCGCGGCAATATTGCTCCCGCTCTGTCCGCGCTCTTTGCCGAGTTGGGAGAGAGCGTTTTCCTGGAAGCGCCGTTTCATTGCTCCTATGGCATCAACATTTCGCTTGGCCGCCGGGTCTATATGAATACAGGCTGCGTCATTCTCGACAGCGCCAGCGTCCGCATTGGTGACGGCAGCATGCTGGGGCCGGGCGTCCATATCTATTGTGCCGAGCACCACAAGGATCCGGAGCTGCGGGGAGCGGGCATGGAGATCGCCCGGCCGGTCACGATCGGCAAAAGCGTGTGGATCGGCGGCGGAGCAATTCTGGTCGGCGGCGTGACGATAGGCGATGGCGCTATCATCGGCGCGGGCTCGGTTGTCACCAGGGACGTTGCGGCCGGAGCGACCGTCGTCGGCAATCCCGCCCGCCCTGTCGGCTTGAAATAAAGAGCGGCTAGTTCGCCGGACGGCGCTTCCTCGTCCACCAGACGGCCAGGCGCCGTCGCCAGCGGCGAACGATCGGCATGTCGTGCGAGAGCACGATGAAGCCCAGCGGCAGCATCCAGAAGCCAAGCACCGGCAGAAAACCGAGCAGGCCGCCAAAGATGAGGCCGATTCCCACACCCATACGGGCAAGCCGCGATCTTGGCAGGGGAATTCTCACAGAGCCGAAAACAAGCTCGCGGGTCGAGGGATCAATGCCGAAACGCCTTGTTTTCCGGCCATTTCGATCGGCATTCGCTGTCGTGTCGCTTTGATCGGTCATCCACAGGAAATGGTGAAGCGAAGAAATAATGCAAGAGAAATGGATTTTTTTGAAAAAACCGCTTGGCAAATCGGGAAAGCATTTGTATTACCCCGCTCACACCGCGCCAAGCGCATTCCCTGGTAGCTCAGCGGTAGAGCATTCGACTGTTAATCGACAGGTCGCCGGTTCGAATCCGGCCCGGGGAGCCACTCTTCTTCGCAAGATTTAAGGCTGAAGTTCACATCCGACGATGTGACTGCGTCTGATGTGGAATTGCCGGCATACAGCTTGTTTCCCGGCTGAATGAGCGGACAGCTTTAGCAGCACAATTTTGCAGTTTTATTGCACGCGTTTCGCGGCGCAGATTTTCCCGGGCTTCGTTTTCGATCTTGATCCGGACGCATGGGGCGTCTTCATTGACCAGTCTTCCACCGGCATGGCAGGATAGCCGCTGGCTCGGCCGAGGGCGGCGATTGGGGCGGATTTCGGCATATGGGGGATATGTGATGCCTGAGAATGTGGAATCGCGCCTGTTGTCTCGTGTGGGATGGGTGCTGACATTGATCGTAGTCCTTGTGCTGGTCGCCGATGCCGCGGTCAGTCTGTTTTCGCCGGCGACGCTCACCGCCGAAATGGAGGCCACCGGATTTCCGGCCGGCCACGCATCATTGCTGGGGCTGATTACGCTCGCCTGCGCGGTTCTCTACGCTATTCCGCGTACCGCCATGCTGGGCGCTATCCTGATAACCGGTTTTCTGGGAGGCGCGATCTGCACGCATTTTCGCCTCGGTGAAATTGGGTCGCCGCCACAACTTATCAGTTTATTGCTCGGGGTAATGGCGTGGGGTGGCCTTTATCTTCGCGATGCACGCATCCGGCGCCTGCTGCCCCTTCATTCGTCAATCGGCTGAAAACGGGCCGCGCACTGTCGTCCAGGATTTTTGCGTTGCAATAACAACATCTTGCACTGCACTTCGTCCCTTGCTGCTGCCGAAAGGTAGCGGGCTAAGGAGATTGCGCCGACAGGATACGCCGGGGATTCCGGAAGGCCCGTTCACGACAGCTTTTACGCGTCCGAATATGATCTTCTCAAGAAACTAGTTCAAGGCATGGTTGCTCTCGCAAATGTGAGAACATGTTCATGCGTCGTTAATGCGAAGCGGCGCATGAACATAGATGCGTGATCCGCGCAGCATAGTTCCCCAATGCTTTAGAGGTTCGACATGAAAAACCTGTTTCTTGCTTCCGCAGTCGCTCTGGCATCGCTCCTTGCCGTCAGCGCGCCTTCCGAGGCCGCTCCGATGCATCATCGCCATCATGGCAATCACCATCATCACCGCAACTGCCATATGAAGACGGTAAAGCACAGAGAGCATGGCCACTGGGTCGTACGCAAGGTACGCGTCTGCCGTTGATCGGCTGGAGCAGGGAAATGCGCCGGTTTCCCTTGTAGCGGTTCCGGGAAGTGCGTAGCAGCTTTCCGTCCGGAATTGCGTAAAGCAGGCAGATAGAGCGGTTCGGCGATTTCAGAGAAAACGTGACCGCTTTGAACTAAACTGGCCGCTGCCGAGATTCTCGGCAGCGGCCATGTCGTTTGCGGAGGCTTGAGCCCGCTTGCGCCCAGCCCGCCATTTGCGTTGGGCTACGCGCTGCTTGGATGGCGATCGACGCGTCCGGGAATCCCGTTGCGCATCGGCCGTTCCAGGCACGATATCAGGGTCGAATTTCGAATATCACGCCATGATGGGGCCGATGATGATAGCGGCGGCCGTCTCGCCAGCCATTGTCCCAGCGGCGGCCTTCCCACCCCCGCTCATGCCAATGGCGGCGGTCGTGGTGGCGATCGCGCCAGTCGGTTCTCCGGCCATCGCCCGGAAATCCGCGGGTTCCGTGCTCCTGCACCAGGATGATGTTCGATGCTGATGAAGGGGACGGGTTGTTGCCGAATGAGGCGGACGCGGCGGGCAGGGAGGCCGATAGTACGGATCCCACGGCCAGCGCAGCGGTCAAAGCAATTGAAGCGAGATGTTTCAAGGCGGTAACTCCTATGTTCAGGCACGTCCCTTTTCATCAATAAACGCTACCGCACCGACAAGGTTCCCCTTTCTGGTTGACGGGAAGCCTTGCGATACGCGCGCTGATCGTGGGACGGACCTGTGTCTTCAGGAATTACCGACAAAAAAAGGGGGCCGGCAGGGAAAGCCGGACCCCTTCCTTCTCTGATCGGAGGTCAAGTCAGATCAGGTTAGAAGTTGCGTTCGAAGCGCAGGATGCCCGAAACGGTGTCGTCGTGGGCGTAGTCGTAGTGAACGTAGGTCAATTCCGGCTCGACCAGGAGGTTCTTAACCGGGTTGAACTTCAGGTTCGTCGTTGCTTCGAAGATCTTCGAGTCGGTGTAGGCGAGCTGGAGGTTCCACTTCAGCTTGTCGTTGACCGGAACGCCAACGCCACCCCAAACAGCCCAGTCACCCCAGCCGCACTTCGCGCCGTTCACAGTGCCGTCCGGCGCCGTGCAAGCGGAGATGTCCTGGTTCGAACCGGCATACTGGTTCAGCTTCTTGCCGTCGGTGTTCCAGCCGCCCATCAAGAAGGCCGAGAAGCCGCCGAAGTCAGCGTCTACACGAGCCTTGATGGCGCCTTCTTCGACGATCGAGTCATAACCGCCGACGACCTTGAAGCCCCATGCGCCAGACTTGAAGCCGGCACCGGCAACAACGTTCGGAGCGTAGTGGTCACCCTCAGCCTGATGCCATGCGCCGTCGTAGGTGGACGAATCCGAACCGGAGTTGGAATCTTCGAGCGAGATCACAGCCGAGAAGCCGTTGCCGCCGTCGTATTCATAGGTCAACTGGTTGAGTTCGTACGGGCCGTCATAGATCACGTCGTCGTTGATGACGTCGCCGGCGTAACCGATGTACAGGTTGTACTGGGAGTCCTTCTTACCGACCGTGAAGCCGCCGAGGCTGATGTAGGACCACAGCAGGTTGGTGGAGGTGGAGCCGCCGTCGTTCCAGTCCCAGCGAACGATGGTTTCGGTCTTCAGCGGACCGTATTCGGTGTCGGTCGCGGTGTCGACGTTCAGCTCGGCACGGGTGTGCCACAGCGTGCCCTGCTTGCTGTCACGGTTGTAAGCGTTGTACCACTCACCTTCAGTACGAACCTTACCACCGATCTTGAGGCAGGTTTCGGTACCCGGGATGAAGAAGTAGCCTGCGCCGTAAGCATCACAGATGCGGACGTATTCCAGCGGCTCCGGCTCAGCTGCAACGATAGCGTCAGCCGCGTGAGCACCAGATACTGCTGCCAGTGCAGCAGCGGAGCCGAGAAGAAGGCTCTTGATGTTCATAATAACTCCAATCTTTCTTGATTGGGCATGAGATATCGCGCCGAAAGTCGACGTGCCCAACCCCATCCCGTTCATGTTCCCTATCAGTAGGTGCGAAGTAGTAAGCCCCGCGAACTATTTCCTGAACCTGCTTCACTGATTTGGCAAGATACTAAGAGGGTCGAACTATATGCGCACTACTTGAAAACGGACGTTGTTGCAAAAATGACGCAATTCGCCAGCCGGAAAGATCCAAGTGTGCCTGGTTTGGCGTCCATCCGGTTTCCGCCATGCGAATAGGGAAAAGCGCTGAAGCTACGCTGCCTTAGGGGGTGAGGGGATCGAGGCGGGCATAAGCCATAGATCAGATGGCGGATAATCATCCCTGTCCACAGGCTCGGGCGATCAATATTGGCCGATATCTGCGCCGGCTCACAATTTTGAGGATCTGGGCGGCGTTGTGAAAATGATTCCCTCGGAGAAGAATCGGACAGGGCGCGCGACTCGCCATCCTTCAGGCGAGGGGTCTTCTGTCGTCATCCAGAGAAACGGGAGAAACGGACGGAAATCGTCCGGGAATTTCGTCGCTTCCCGATGGCGCTTTGGCAACGATCGCAGTGGTGCGTCCGACGACACTACTGGGGGCGTAGTCTCGTCGGACGCGGCACTGTCCGGTTCGGGGGTGGCATCCAAACCGGTAGTATGGATTCTAGCAGCTACCTTAGGTTTCTATAACCTACCTGAATGGGCGGCGGCCGCGCCGCCTCCGGATAGTCCGGCGGCGCGTTCTTCCAGTCGCGAGCGGCGAGGTGAAATATGCCTGGCTCTTTAGTCAGGATTGCGAACCAAGTCGGAGCGGGTTCTTAAAGCCGCGGCGCCTTCGTTTCCTGAGCCGACGGAATCGTCCGGCCCCATCTCATCTGGGGTGCCATACAAGGTGGGCTTTCCGCTTGAACCTGCTCTTGATGTCGGAAAGCTCGCCCACGCAATACGAACGAACGGAAATTCGCCGTAAGATCTATGACTTGAGATACAGGAAAAAGGGATGGAGGCCTCGCCCGGAATCGAACCGGGGTGCAAGGATTTGCAGTCCTCTGCGTAACCACTCCGCCACGAGGCCATCCGAAAGCAATTTGCGTTGTGGTGGCGCGGATTTAGAATGATCCAAAGAAAACCGCAAGAGGGTTCATTCTGAATTCCGTCCTTTTTTCATTCCGAATGAACGTTTTCCAATTGTTCTCCAAGAAGGTGGCAAACACCGATCGTCGAATGTAGACCGAGCTAATTCAAAATGGCCTTCGAAGATTTGGGCACCGTCAGACAGTAGCGGTTACGACGACGATTGGGATGAGCGAAACCTCCTGCCTGCCGCCTTAATATGCGACGGTGGAGCCAAAGCAGCGTGATCCATCGACCGGAATCTCAGCTTTTCATGACGATCCGGACGTTCGCCGTCATCTCGTGCCGGCCGAGGTTCGCGAAATCATACATTGAAAGAGGATTGGGGAGTTTGGCGCCCTTAAAAAGCAGAAGCGGTCCAGTCTAGGGAAAAAACTGGACCGCCTTTTGCTGGACTAGAGGTCAATCAAATTCAGCATCCTAATTATAAGTGTGACTTAGTAATTGTCAACGGGGATGAGAAGCGGCGTTTGCCAGCACCGGGAATTAGCTCAGGCGCGGTTCCTTCGATCTCCGTTTGCGCCGCCTGGACTGCTCTCGAACAGGTTTCGAGCGATCGTCGGGCAGCGCGAGATACGGCTATTCCTCAAGACATGGAAAAGCGAACTTGTAGGAGCGGGCGATCAGCGAGCTGGCGGGCCGCTCGAGCTGCCATGAATGTTCCGCCATCCACTTGCAGGCGATTGCCGTGGCTTTCGCATTGCTGAGATCGGGTGGCAGACAGAAGGCGCCGACGAACTGCTGAAGATAGCGCTCGTAGCGCGACGAGTTCTTCGGCGTCTGCTTGGTGGCGCGGATCGTCAGGTTCTTCGTCCGCTGGGCTTCGTCGAGAATGCCTTGAATGTAGACCGAGGCAAGCGTGCGATCTTCCTCGCACCATTCGTCGAGCTGCTTGCCCGTCACGACATGCCCGATGATCGGGGCCGTCTCCTGCGGTGCTTCTTCGCTCAATGCGATCTGGGGTAAGAGAAGGAGAAGCGCTGCGACGGAGAGCGAAAGCCTCATTCGGAAACCTACATCATCGAGGAAAGGCTGGCGGCCAGAAAGACCACCAGCGGCAGCGAGGTTACGACGAAAAGAACGAGAGAGACAGGCATCCCAGCCACCTTCTATTCGATTTTGCTCTTAACCCGAGGGGCTTCGGGCCGGAAGGTTGATTGGTCACCACACCCAGGCGGTCCAATATATTGGAGCGTGGTCCTGCGAAGTTAACATTTTGCTAACGGATATCCCGATTTGACGCACCGAGATTCTGCCTGAAGCTGGCGGCATGGGGCGATGTTGAAAAGGCACATGTCGGAAATTGGAGGCGTCGATTGTTGTCCGTGGGCGACGCCTGGTCATGAATCTCCACACCCGTTGCCGCAATGCCTTGAAAGCGCGGCGTCAGGCGATTAAGACACCCGTAACAGAAAGTAGAGCTGGCCCGTTCGGGAATGAAGGGCGCAAGAGGATAAGATGGATTTCGAAGCAGCGCGCGTGAAGATGGTCGAGAACCAGATCCGGACCACGGATGTCACCTCCCATTCCGTGTTGAATGCCTTTTTGACGGTGCCGCGCGAGAATTTCGTGCCGGAGAAGTCGAAGCTTCTGGCCTATATCGACTGCGATATCGAAATTGCCGCGGCTGCGTCCGGCAAGGCTCCGCGCTTTCTGATGGAAGCTTCGCCGCTTGCCAAACTTCTGCAGCTTGGCGTCATCACCACGCAGGACAAGGTTCTCGATATCGGCTGCGGCACCGGATATGTATCCGCCATCCTGTCGCTTCTCGCCGAGAAGGTCGTCGCTCTCGAAAGCGATGAGGATCTTGCCGCCCAGGCAAAGGCCAACATCGCGGCACTCGGCTACGGCAATGTTACGGTCGTGACCGGCGACCTCGAAAAGGGCCACGCCGGCAACGCCCCCTACGACGTTATTTTCATCGACGGCTCGATCGAGCAACTGCCGCAGGGGCTGCTGGATCAGCTCAGCGAAGACGGCCGCCTGATTACGGTGATCGGCTATGGCCATGCCGCGCGCGCGACCGTTTTCATGCGTGAACGCGGCGCCTTCTCGGAAAACGTCTTCTTCAACGCATCGATCAAGCCGCTTCCGGGCTTCGCCAAGGCCAAGGAATTCGTATTCTGATTTCCCGAGCGGTTCGCTGATCCGACTTGCGACAGGCGCCTTCGGGCGCCTGTTTTGTATTGGCGGCGCCTGTGGCAGAATCAGGGGCAGCAAAGCGATTCGTTGTGATCGTAACAAAACTGTGCATCACCGGGTTTAGTGCTTTCCAGGTGATTTTTTTCCCGAAGACAGTCATCTAGGGTGGCCCTGATTCGGCTACCGCGTTGGCGAGTTTCCGGTCGCTGGATATGGGAAAACGGGGATGAATATGGCTCAGCCAAATGTAGTGCGTGAACCGTCCATGGAAGAGATCCTGGCGTCGATCCGCAGGATCATCGAAAGCAACGAACCCGTGGGCGCCAAGCCGATTCCCGCGCCGCATTTTGCCACTTCCCGCGACGACGATATTCAACTGACCGTCGACGAGGAGTTCGCGGCAGCCGATCGCGCTCGCGCCGCGGAGCAGGAACCGCGCTTCGTCGCAGCAAACTCGCAGATGCCCGTTGCCGAACCGGAAAACGCCAGTCGCGGCCTTTCGCTGGCCGATGTCGCCGCGCGTGTCCGTGCCGCGTCCGAACGAAACACCGCCGCATTGCTGAATGCCGGACGCGAGCCTCCCCAGCCGCGCGAATTGCCGCCGGCCATCGCCGCCCGCATTGCCGAAGCGCATGTCGAGCCGGTTGCCGATTTTCCCTTGAGGCACGCCGTTGCCGATCCTGCTCCGGTTGCTCCGACAGCGGTTCAGGCTCTGGCCGAAGTCAGGGTCGAGCCTGAGATGGAAGAGTTGAAGCCGATGGCCGCTGCTCCAGCGCCTCAGCTGGCCGCACCCGTCGAGGCATCGATTTTCCAGGCGCCGGAACTGCCTGCAACCGTTGCGGTCGAGATGGAAGCTTCCGCGCCGTCGACACTGCCCGCATCGGCACCCGCGCTGATGTCCGAATCCGCCGGCGCGCAGGTCGCCCGTTCGTTCGAAGAGCTTGCGGCGATCGTCGATGGCGGCCCGCGCCGCTCTCTCGATGAACTGGCGCAGGAAATGCTGCGGCCCATGCTCCAGGAATGGCTGGACGACAATCTGCCGACGCTTGTCGAACGTCTCGTGCGCGAGGAAATCGAGCGAGTGGCCCGCGGCCCGCGCCGCTGACAAGCCTGAGCCTTCGGTTCGCCGATCCGCCGCTCCGGGCTCCGGGGCGGCTTTTTTATTGACTTGCCCACAGCCATCCTATTTACAACCCGCATCACCCAGTCCTCTAGATCCGGTCATAAAATGCTCGACAAAACCTATGATTCCGCCACCGTCGAACCGAAGATCGCCCAAAAATGGGATGAAGCCGACGCTTTTCGCGCCGGTGCGAACGCCAAGCCGGGCGCTGAAACCTTCACCATCGTCATTCCGCCGCCGAACGTGACCGGTTCGCTGCACATGGGCCATGCGCTGAACAACACGCTGCAGGACATCATGGTGCGTTTCGAGCGCATGCGCGGCAAGGACGTTCTCTGGCAGCCCGGCATGGACCATGCCGGCATCGCCACGCAGATGGTCGTCGAGCGCCGGCTGGCCGAAAGGCAGCTGCCGGATCGCCACAAGATGGGTCGCGAGGCCTTTATCGAGAAGGTCTGGGAATGGAAGGCTGAATCGGGCGGCTTGATCTTCAACCAGCTCAAGCGTCTCGGCGCTTCCTGCGACTGGTCGCGCGAACGCTTCACCATGGACGAGGGGCTGTCGAAGGCCGTTCTCGAAGTCTTTGTCACGCTCTACAAGGAAGGCCTGATCTATCGCGACAAGCGGCTGGTCAACTGGGATCCGAAGATGCTGACCGCGATTTCGGACATCGAGGTCGAGCAGCACGAGGTCAACGGCAATCTCTGGTACCTGCGCTATCCGCTGGAGCCGGGCGTCACCTATCAGCATCCGGTTGCCTTCGATGACGAGGGCAAGCCGACCGAATGGGAAACGCGCGACTATCTCGTCGTCGCGACCACGCGTCCCGAAACCATGCTCGGCGATACCGGCGTTGCGGTCAATCCGGAAGACGAACGCTACAAGTCGATCGTCGGCAAGCATGTGATCCTGCCGATCGTCGGCCGCCGCATCCCGATCGTCGCTGACGAGTATCCGGATCCGACGGCCGGAACAGGCGCGGTCAAGATGACGCCGGCGCATGACTTCAACGACTTCGACGTCGGCAAGCGTCGCGGCCTGCGGGTCGTCAACATCCTGACGCCGGAAGCCACGATCACCATCAAGGACAACGAGGATTTCCTCGAGGGTCTCGACAATCCCGCCGCCCTGCATGGCGCCTGGGATGAGCTGGAAGGCACCGATCGTTTCGAGGCCCGCAAGATCATCGTCCGCATTTTCGAAGAGTCCGGCTTGCTCGACAGGATCGAGCCGCACAAGCACATGGTTCCGCACGGCGACCGTGGCGGCGTGCCGATCGAGCCGCGCTTGACCGAGCAATGGTATGTCGACGCCAAGACGCTCGCCGAGCCGGCGATCGCGTCCGTTCGTGAAGGCCGCACCAAGCTCGTCCCGAAGAGCTGGGACAAGACCTATTACGACTGGATGGAAAACATCCAGCCGTGGTGCGTCTCGCGTCAACTCTGGTGGGGTCATCAGATTCCTGCTTGGTATGGACCGGATGGTCAGGTTTTTGTCGAAAAGACCGAGGAAGAAGCCCTGCAGGCGGCAATCCAGCACTATCTCTCGCACGAAGGGCCGATGAAGGCCTATGTCGAGGACCTGCTGGAGAACTTCAAGCCGGGCGAAATCCTGACGCGCGACGAAGACGTGCTCGACACCTGGTTCTCCTCCGCACTCTGGCCGTTCTCCACGCTCGGCTGGCCGGATGAGACGCCGGAACTGGCGCGCTATTATCCGACGAACGTCCTCGTCACCGGTTTCGACATCATCTTCTTCTGGGTCGCCCGCATGATGATGATGGGCCTTCATTTCATGAAGGATGAGAATGGCGAACCCGTCGAGCCGTTCAACACCGTCTATGTCCACGCCCTGGTGCGCGACAAGAACGGGCAGAAGATGTCGAAGTCCAAGGGCAACGTCATCGACCCGCTCGAACTGATCGACCAGTACGGTGCCGATTCGCTGCGCTTTACGCTGGCGATCATGGCCGCGCAGGGCCGTGACGTGAAGCTCGATCCGGCCCGCATCGCCGGCTACCGCAATTTCGGCACCAAGCTGTGGAACGCCACGCGCTTTGCCGAGATGAACGGCGCCAAGAGCGATCCGCACTTCGTTCCGGAAGCCGCGGAGCTTACCGTCAATCGCTGGATCCTGACCGAGCTGGCGCGCGCGGAGCGCGATGTCACCGAGGCGCTGCAAAGCTTCCGCTTCAACGACGCCGCGAGCGTGCTCTATCGCTTCATCTGGAATCAGTTCTGCGACTGGTATCTCGAGCTGCTGAAGCCGATCTTCAACGGCGACGACGAGAACGCCAAGGCCGAAGCCCAGTCCTGCGCGGCCTATGTTCTCGAAGAGACCTACAAGCTGCTGCACCCGTTCATGCCCTTCATGACCGAAGAGCTCTGGGCGCACACGGCGGGCGAGGGCAAGGAGCGCGAGGGGTTGATCTGCCATGCGGAATGGCCGGCGCCTTCCTATGCCGACGATGTTGCCGCCGACGAAATCAACTGGCTGATCGATCTCGTCTCCGGCATCCGCTCGGTTCGTTCGGAGATGAACGTGCCGCCTGCAGCGACCGCGCCGCTGGTCGTTGTCGATGCGAACAGCCTGACGCGCGAGCGCCTGTTCCGTCACGATGCCGCCATCAAGCGCCTCGCGCGCGTCGAAACGATCTCGCTTGCCGATACCGCGCCGAAGGGTGCCGCGCAGATCATCGTCGGCGAGGCGACGGTCTGCCTCCCGCTCGGCAGCCTTATCGATCTCTCCGCCGAAAAGGCCCGTCTTGAAAAGGCGATCGGCAAGAACGAGCAGGAGATTGCCCGCATCGCCGGCAAGCTTTCGAACGAGAAGTTCGTTGCGAACGCCAATCCGGATGTCGTCGCCGCCGAGCGCGAGCGGCTTGCCGAGCTCGAAGGGCAGCAATCCAGCCTCAAGGTGGCGCTGGCCCGGGTGAGCGAGGCCGGCTAAGCAGGAAGACCTCAGGCATTTCATGAAAAAGGCACGCGGCATTTGCCGCGTGCCTTTTTTGTTTGCGCGCTCGATTCGGTGTGGATTGATTGGATTGCGGGCTTCGATCCACCGCCAGCTTCGCACAGGCGAAACAGACTACCCCTAAATTCAGTGGGCATTCTCGAAAAGCTGAACTGTTGTCAGATTGTTACAGAATTGTTGCAGCTAAGAATGAAAATCTAAGTGGGGCCAGCAATGCGATTTAAAAAGAAAAATTTACCTAATCCCGCAGATTTTCGGAGGTGGTGTTCATTTTCTTACGTAAATCAATCATTCCTTTCCATGTTTGGAGCACTTGCTGGCTGCATTGCCAATTCAAGCGATCGTCGCAACAATCGGGCAAATGAATGCACCAGTGGGGGAGATACTATGGCATTTTCTGTTGCGTTGAGGGGCGCGGTTGCACTCGTCATAAGCTCGTCTTTCGCGAGCGCCGCTTTCGCGGGCGGCCTTGATCGCGGCGGCTATGACATTGATCTGCTCTTCGACAAGGGTCGTTATGTCTTCGAGTCCGGCGTGACCTATGTCATGCCGGATCGCAAGCTCAAGAACGCCAAGGATATCAATCCATCCGACGGTAATCTCAATGGTCGCAGCCGTTCGACCGATTCGTCGGAAAATTACGCAATCCCCTATGTCGGCTTCAAGATCGGCATCACGGATGACATCGACTGCATGGCTGACTATTCCCAGCCGTTCGGCGGGCATCTCAACGAGGGCCAGAACTGGGCCGGTGCCAACAACGAAATCGAAACCAAGGTGCGCACCAACAACTACTCGGCCACCTGCTCGTACAAGTTCGATGCGGGTCCCGGACAGCTGCGCCTGATCGGCGGCGGCTTCTACCAGGAGGTCAGCGGCTACAAGTCACGTCTGGTTTACGACACTCCGGCGCCGATATCCGCCGTCTATGACGGCGTGGGTTCGCTTGACGTCGATGGCCACGGCTGGGGCTGGCGCGCCGGTGTTGCCTATGAGATTCCGGAATATGCGTTCCGCACGAGCCTCGTCTACAACAGCCGGGTCAAGTACGACAACCTGAAGGGCAGTGTCGATCTGACCGAGGTGCCGCCGCCCGTGGTCCCGGGTTTCGGTGGCAAGCTCACCTCCGTTTTCGGCTCTGCCGATGCTCCCGATTCGCTGGAGTGGAAGGTGCAGACCGGCATCGCGCCTGATTGGCTCGCCTTCGGTTCGGTCAAGTGGACGAATTGGAGCGTGCTGCAGAGCATCGCGCTGTGCCCGAGCTCGACGCGCGGTGTCGCTTCCTGCAAGACCGGCAGCCCGACCGAACTGACTTCGCTCGATCTCCTGTATCGTGATGGCTGGACTGTTACCGGCGGCGTCGGACACAAGTTCAATGATAAATGGAGCGGCGCGGTCAGCCTGACCTGGGATCGTGGAACGAGTGACGGCTATGGCATAAACTCGGACTCCTGGACCGTCGGCGCAGGCGTTGCCTATAAGGCGACCGAGCATGTTCAGTTCAATTTCGGCGGTGCTCTGGGCCTGATGACCAGCGGTAAGTCCGGACCGGTTACCCGCGGCGGCATCGTCTACGGCAACGATGCGACCTACAGCTTCGGCAACGACTTGTTTGCCGCTCTTCAGACGTCGGTAAAAGTGAGCTTCTGACGACAAGCCTTTGGATTGAAGGGGCTTTCCGACAATCTCTCCATCTCGCTGTCAACGTCGCGAGCCTAGGCAGGCCTCGCGACGTTTCTTTGCCCGGGCCGGGCAACGGGCGATGCAGAATCGCCTTTTTGCGGGGTTTATGGTTAAGGGAAACTCAAGGGCGGTAAAATCTTTGTGACGAATCAGCAACACTCTGTTTCAAGACTTTGCAGGCGCGTGATCAGATTACAATTTGTCCATTTCCCGCCACAAATGGGGAGCAGCGATTACCTGGGCACAGGGGCAAGCCTTGTAGAAAGTGCGTAAGCGGTCGATGGGTGAACTTCCACTTTGGCATAAGCAACAATCCGGGTTCGGAGCGGTCGTGCTTCCGACGCAGCGGAAAAGTCTTTGTCTGCCAAGGGAAGCCGTCAGCCTGACGATGTTCGATCCCACTCATCGGAAAGCGGATGAGAACGCTGCTTCGGCGGCGGGATACGATAGCGGCCGCCCAAATGCTGGTTTGGACATAATTGCAAGCTATGCTCGCAATTGTGGCAAACAGCCTCGGTTGAATGCCATGGGAAGCGTCCTTTTCAAGGATGATCCAGTCTCGTGCGCCATCAGGGAAAACATTCGTGAAACTGGCGGCGCGCATGGGAATGCCGTGACAGGTCCGAATGGAGCGAAAGAAATCGACTGTTATGTTTAAGTCCGAGTTCATATCAGCGAGAGTCATGATGCTCAGCCTGTCCCTTGCCACGGCGGTGGCGCTGGCAGGCCAAGCCCGCGCATTCGATATCAATGCCGGCGTCACCAAGGAATCGGGTCCGTTCGATCTCTTCAAGTTCGGCTTCAAGGCCTACAAGAACGGCCAGAAGGAAGAGGCGGTCGAGGCCTATCGCTACGCCGCCGAAAAAGGCCATACCGGCTCGCGCTGGGCTCTGGCCAACATGTATGCCGATGGCGACGGCGTCGCGCAGAACGATTTCGAAGCCTTCAAGATCTATAGCGAGATTGCCCAGCAGGGCGTGGAGCCGGGCTCCGAAGATACAGGCTTCTTCATCAACGCGCTCCTGGCGCTCGCGAGCTACTACAAGACCGGCATCGCCAACAGCCCGGTCAAGATCGATCTCAACCAGGCTCGCCAGCTCTATTTCCAGGTGGCATCGACCTTCGGCGTCCCCGAGGCGCAGTTCCAGCTGGCGCAGATGATGCTGTCCGGCGAGGGCGGTGCGACCAATGTGCAGCAGGCCAAGAAGTGGCTGAACCAGGCGCGCAAGAGCGGCCATCCGGGCGCCATGGCCGTCTTCGGCAATCTGCTGTTCCAGGAAGGGCAATCGATCCGCGGTCTGGCCTTCATGACGGCGGCATTGGACAAGTGCAAGCCGACGGACTGCGGCTGGATGGAAGACATGCAGGAGCAGGCCTTCTCCATTGCCAACGAGAACGACCGCCGTGTCGCGGTCTCCATGGCTCATCAGCTTGACGTCGCCGGCTCCGACTGATCGCGGGCTTTGATCCGCGCTATCGTCCTTGCCTAGGCTGCGACATACGCCTTCACCGTCTCGTTTCGGATTGAAGCTTAGCTGCCGAAATCGATATGCGCGACGACAGGTACATGGTCCGAGGGCTTTTCCCAGGCGCGAACATGCTTTTCGATTGACGTTGCGGTCAGGCGGTCGGCGGCTTCCGGCGACAGCATCAGGTGATCGATACGGATGCCGTTGTTTTTCGGCCAGGCACCCGCCTGATAATCCCAGAAGGAATAGAGCTTGACCGCATCCGTGGTGGCACGCACCGCATCGGTGAAGCCGAGATGTTCGAGTTGGCGAAAAGCCTGGCGCGTCTGCGGCAGGAACAGCGCATCGTTCTCCCAGACCTTCGGGTCGAAGCAATCATGCGGCTCCGGGATGACGTTGTAGTCGCCGGCCAGAATGATCGGCTCTTCCAGCGCCAGGCGATCCCCGGCGAACTTGCGCAGGCGTTCCATCCAGGCGAGCTTGTAGGGATATTTTTCCGTATCGACCGGATTGCCGTTGGGGAGATAGAGGCAGCAAATGCGCAGGGCACCATGGCCGGGCACGGAAAACACGGCTTCCATGAAGCGGGCCTGCTCGTCGCCATCGTCACCGGGCAGACCGCGAGTCACCTCATCCGGCTTGGTCTTGGACAGGATGGCAACGCCGTTGAAGCCTTTTTGCCCGTGCGTCTCGACGTGATAGCCGAGCGCTTCGATCTCCAGCCGGGGAAAGCCTTCGTCGACCGTCTTGATCTCCTGCAGGCAGACGATGTCCGGGCTCGAATCCTTCAGCCACTGGCAGAGGTTCTCGATACGCGCTTTGACACCGTTGATGTTCCAGGTGGCGATTTTCATAGGTGGCTCATTCCTTTGCTTCGCTCCTGTTGTATCCGCAGCCGCTCGGCTTGACCACAGCTCATATGGAAACCGGCCCGGAGCGAGTGCTCCTGGCCGGTGATCAAACTGTGGAAAAAAGGGCAGGGATCAGATCGCGAAACTCGTGCCGCAGCCGCAGCTTGCGACAGCATTCGGATTCTTGATCTGAAATGATTGCCCGAGGAGATTATCGACGAAATCGATCTCGGAGCCTGCCATATAGACCAGCGACAGCTGATCGATGAGGACGGTCGCGTTACCCTTTTCAACGATCACATCGTCGTCCTCGGGGCCATCGACGATGTCGAATTTGTAGGAAAAGCCGGAACAGCCGCCGCCTTCGACAGCGACGCGCAGCGCGCGCTTTCCGGCATCCGCGCCGACGATGGTGGCGATTCGCTTTGCCGCGGCGTCCGATAGGGTAACACTTGTCTCAGTCATATTTTCCTCCTGCCGGGGTCAAGATCCGGAGAGAACCGTTAGGCCGTCGAACTTTCAAACGGCTGATATGCATAGCCTTTATCATGAAAGTCTGGCCGGTGACAGCTCTGGTTTGGTGGTTGAGCCACTCACCATTTTGCTGTTTTCTTATCTATAGGTATGAAGGCTGCTATGCGGCGTCAATGGGTTATGGCGTTCAAGGAGCGCATGGCATTCCGGACTTGCCGGGCAATGCCGTGAACTGACCGAAATGAAACGGCCGTCGCGCCTGTGTTGGTGCGGGAGCCAAATGCCGGAATGGATGGATAATGACGATCGATACGCATGCATTGGGTTTCGGATATGGGGAGAAGGCCGTTTATGCGACGAATCCCTGGGCTTCGCGTGGAAGGCTCTACGAAGAGGGATCGAGCCTGACGCGCTCCGAATTCCAGCGCGATCGCGACCGGATCGTCCATACGACCGCTTTCCGGCGGCTGAAGCACAAGACGCAGGTCTTCATCGCCCAGGACGGAGATCACTATCGGACCCGGCTGACGCACACGATCGAGGTGGCGCAGATTGCGCGGGCTCTTGCGCGCGCCCTGAAGCTGGACGAGGATTTGGCGGAAGGCGTGGCGCTCGTTCACGATTTCGGCCACACGCCGTTCGGTCACACCGGCGAAGATGCGCTGCATGAGGTGCTGTTGCCCTATGGCGGCTTCGATCACAACGCACAATCCCTGCGCATCGTGACGAAGCTCGAGCGGCGCTATGCCGATTTCGATGGGCTCAACCTGACCTGGGAAACGCTCGAAGGCCTGGTCAAGCACAATGGCCCGTTGATGACGCCTGACGGCAAGGGCATCCGCGGACCGGTGCCGCAGCCGATTCTCGACTATTGCGAGATCCATGATCTCGAAATCGCTTCCTTTGCCAGCCTGGAGGCGCAGGTCGCCGCGATCGCCGACGATATCGCCTATAACACGCATGACATCGACGATGGCCTGCGCGCCGGCTATCTGACATTCGATATGCTGGAGGACGTGCCGTTCCTTACCGGGCTGATGGCCGAGGTGAGGGCGCGCTACCCGCATCTGGAGCCGAGCCGCTTCACGCATGAGATCATGCGCCGGCAGATCACCCGCATGGTCGAGGACGTCATCGCCGTTTCGCAGCAGGCGCTTGCCGAAGTCAAGCCGGGCAATGTGGCCGACATTCGCGCCGCCGGCAGGGTCATCGCGACCTTCTCGCCCGAAATGGCCGCGACCGACAAGCTGATCAAGCAGATGCTGTTCAAGCGCATCTATCGTCATCCCGACATCATGCGTATCCGTGCGGGCGCGGCGCAGATCGTCACGGACCTCTTCCAGGCCTATATGGACAACCCCACGGAGATGCAGAGCCACTACTGGGTCGACCATATCGCCGGCCTCGCCATCGCCGCCAAGGCCAGGCATGTCGGCGACTATCTGGCCGGCATGACGGACACCTATGCCATCAGCGCCCACAAGCGCCTGTTTGACCAGACTCCCGATTTGCGGTAGGCAGCGGCGGCGTCGGGCCGATAGCGGTCCGCCGAAGCAATTGCGTGGACCATATCATGAACCTTTTCACCGACTTCGAAGTAAGAATTAAGAGCGCTCTCGAACAAATTGATATTGTACGAGAAAAGCGATCGGAGCTTGACTTCGGACGTATCGGCGTGGAGCCGCCGCGAGACGCCAGCCATGGCGATGTCGCCACGAATGCGGCGATGGTTCTGTCCAAGCCGCTGGGCACGAATCCGCGTGCGCTTGCCGAAATCATCGTCGCCAAGCTGCAGGAAGATCCGGACGTCGCCGAGGTTTCGGTTGCCGGCCCGGGCTTCATCAATATCCGCCTGTCGGTCGGCTATTGGCAGCGGCTGCTGGCAACGATGATCTTCGAGGGCGAGAATTTCGGCCGCTCGAAGCTTGGAACGGGCCAGAAGGTCAATGTCGAGTACGTCTCGGCCAACCCGACGGGGCCGATGCATGTCGGCCATTGCCGCGGCGCCGTCGTCGGCGATACGCTGGCAAACCTGCTGGCCTTCTCCGGCTACGACGTTACCAAGGAATACTACATCAACGATGCCGGCTCGCAGATCGATGTGCTGGCGCGCTCCGTTTTCATTCGCTATCGCGAGGCGCTCGGCGAGCAGGTCGGCGAGATCCCGGCCGGCCTCTATCCCGGCGACTATCTGGTTCCGGTCGGCGAAGCGCTCGCCAGGGAATTCGGCACGAAGCTGCGCGGAATGACGGAAGAACAATGGCTTCCCATCGTCAAGGATCGCGCCATCGACGCCATGATGGCCATGATCCGGGAAGACCTCGAGGCGTTGAACGTTCATCATGACGTGTTCTTCTCGGAACGCACCCTGCATGCTAATGGCGCGGCGCTGATCCGCACCGCGATCAACGACCTGACGTTCAAGGGCTATGTCTACAAGGGCGCGCTGCCGCCGCCGAAGGGGCAGTTGCCGGAAGATTGGGAAGATCGCGAACAGACGCTGTTCCGCTCGACGGAGGTGGGCGACGATATCGACCGCCCGCTGATCAAGTCGGATGGCTCCTATACCTACTTTGCTGCCGACGTCGCCTACTTCAAGAACAAGTTCGACCGTGGCTTCAACGAGATGATCTACATTCTCGGCGCCGACCATGGCGGCTACGTCAAGCGGCTGGAAGCGGTCGCGCGCGGCGTTTCGGAAGGTGCTGCGAAGCTGACCGTGCTTCTGTGCCAGCTCGTCAAGTTGTACCGCAACGGCGAGCCGGTGAAGATGTCGAAGCGCTCCGGCGATTTCGTCACGCTGCGCGAAGTCGTCGATGAAGTCGGTCGCGATTCGGTGCGCTTCATGATGCTCTATCGGAAGAACTCCGAGCCCCTGGACTTCGATTTCGCCAAGGTCACGGAGCAATCGAAGGACAACCCGGTTTTCTACGTGCAGTACGCGCACGCCCGCTGCATGTCGGTCTTCCGACAGGCCAAGGAAGCGTTCCCCGATCTCGATATCGCGTCCCTCGATCTGTCCAAGGCGGTCGCCGGCGTCATATCCGATCCGGCGGAATTACAACTTGTGGCCAAGATTGCGGAATTCCCGCGAATCGTTGAAGCTGCGGCACAGTCGCAAGAGCCGCACCGCATCGCATTTTACCTTTACGATTTGGCCAGTTCCTTCCATGGACACTGGAATAAAGGTAAAGATTTACCTGAATTACGTTTTGTTAACGATAAGAACCGAGAATTGAGCATTGCCAGACTTGGGCTGGTGTACGCTGTCGCGTCGGTTTTGAAGTCGGGTCTTGGTATAACCGGGACCGCAGCACCGGATGAAATGCGATAAACGTCACCATTTACCCACATTGCGCTGGCATTAACTGTAGCGTTTTCGAGTGGAACGGGTGATGGCAGAAAAACAGTTGGCGTATCGCGCAAGCGGAAACGACGAGTTCTTTGCGGATGATGATCCGCTCGCAGAACTCGCTCGTATCGTAGGTTTCGAGCCGCGCCCCGCTGCTCAGGCAACTCCTGCGGCTCAGCGGCAGGAACCGGCCTTTAATCTCGAAGACGAGCTTCTTCGCGAATTCGAGCGGTACGATACGCCGCGAATGAGTCCGGCAAATGACATTTCCGCTCCGGCGGAGCAGGTGTCGCCACCGAGCCAGGAGCTGGTTGCGCCTCCCGCCGAGCCGGTGCGGGCCGAGCCGACGTTTGTCGAGCCTAGATTTGAGGAGCCTGCTCCTCAGGTGGCCGCTCCGATAAAGCCGACGATCGGTGCTCGCGATCTGATCGACGAGCTGGAAATGTCGATTGCGCCGGTTCTGCAGCCTGCGCCGAAAGCCGCACCGGTTGAGCCGCCGGCTACGCCAGTCGCACCGGTCGCCAAGACGCCGCAATCCGCTGCCGCCACGATCCGGCTGCCGCTCGCCAATTTTACGCTTGCAACGTCCGCCGGGTCGATGGAGCAGGTTGCTCCAGTGGCTCCGCCTGCCGTTGCTCCGCCAGCACCGAAGACGGCCTCTTCGGACGCGATGTTCGACGGCGCGCTCGATTTCGAGGCGCTTGACATTGCCGAGCCTTCGCACGTTCGGGAGACTGCATCGCAGCCTGTCGCGACACAGCCGGCTCCGGCCGTTTCCATGTCGCCCGAGCCGCCAAAGGTCGCCAAGGCCGATCCGGCCGCGCTTTCCGCCGAGATCGATGCCTTGCTGGCTGATGTCGATCGTTATCCGGTGCCGCCCCGGGCCAATGCGCCTGCGGCAAAGGCAGAGCCCGATTTCGGGAATTTCGGAGTTTCCTTCCCCGAGTCGGCGGATTTGCCGGTGGCACCGGCAGTCGCGCAAGCTGAAGAGCTGAAGCCGGTTGCATTCGATGCGGAAGATCCGTTTGCCGGCCAGGACTTCGAGTTCGATCTTGCCGATATAGAGATGGAACTTGCCGGTCTCGACTTCGCCGAGGCCGCGAAATCTTCTGCTGTCCGGCAAGCTGCTCCCGCCGCGCCGGTTTCAGAGCCGATCGTTTCCCGGGCAACACCGGTCGCGCCGGCGCCTGTCGCGCCTGCGGCCGCTGTAGTGTCACAGCCAATACAAGCTGCACCCGCACCTGCGCCAGTTGTCCCTGCGGCACGCCCGTCGATACCGGTATTCGAGGCCGAACAGGCGCTGCCTTTCGATCCGACGGAAATTTCGGAGACGGAGGATCGCGTCGAGACCTTCGAAGGGTCGCACGTTCCGCACCTGCCGGCGATCGAGCCGGAAGAGCCGATTGCCGTTCCGCCGGAATATGATTTCGATCTCGATTCCGAAATGGCGAGCCTTCTGGGCACGCCGGCGAAGGAAGCTGCGCCGGAGCCGATCAGGCCGGCCGTCGCTACCGCCGCGTTTGGTGGTGCCGCTGCCGCTGCGTCCTGGTCGAAGAATGCGGCTGCCCAGCCTGCCGCACCTGTCGCAAAGCAGCCCATCGAGGAATTCGACGAATTCGAGCGTGCGCTGGAAGAGGATTTCCGCCGCAGCTACCGCGAAGCGGCCACCCCGGTCGAAAACGTGGCCAGGATGACGCTGAACCCGGCTGCGGGTAGCCGTCGGCCGGTTCGCTCGGTGCGCGGCATGGTGACGACCGCTGCCGTCATCGTGGTTCTTGGCGTGGGCGCTTATGGTGCCTACAGCTGGGTCCGCCACGGCGCACCGATCTCCAGCTTCTCCGGCGAGCCGCGCGTCATCGCGGCTGACAGCGATCCGGTAAAGGTCGCGCCTGAAAATCCGGGCGGCACCGTCGTCCCGAATCAGGACAAGGCCGTTTATGACCGCGTCGCCGGCGACAGCACTGCCGCGCCGAAGCAGAAGGAGCTCGTCTCCTCGAACGAACAGCCCGTCGATGTCGTGCAGAAGACGCTCATCCCCGAATCGATATCTCCGGACGACGGCAGCGCCGATCAGGTCACGGCGACGCCGGTTGGCGAAACCGAGGATCCGCGCCTGCTGCCGAATCAGAACGGCGGGAATACCAACGTTGCCGCCAACAACAGCGACGATCAGGTGCCGGCCGTGTCGCCGCGCAAGGTCCGCACGATGATCGTCAAGCCGGATGGATCGCTGGTGCCGCGTGACGAGCCCGCCGATACGACTGCGGTTGCGAAACCGGCGAACAATCAGGCCGCACCCGCCAATCCGCGTCCGTCGGCAGCGAATGCGCAGGCGGCAGTTCAGCCCGATAGCGGCGATGCCGCGAGTGCCGAAAGCACGCCGATCCGCGTCGTCAAGACCAACCCGGTCCCGACGGCTCGCCCCGAGACTGCCAAGGCAAATACGACTGCTCCGGCGCAGAGTGCTCAGCCCAAGGCTCAGCCGAAGCAGGTTGCGTCCGCAAGCCCGGCGGCTGCCCCGGCCGCGATCTCCGCAGCTAGCGGCGGAGCCTACGGCGTGCAGATCGCCTCCCTGCCGACCGAAGCCGATGCGCAGAAGTCTCAGGCGAACCTCAAGACCAAGTTCGCCAGCGTCATCGGCAATCATCCGCTGGAGATCCGCAAGGCCGATATCGCCGGCAAGGGCACCTACTATCGTGTCCGCGTCGTCGCCGGCTCGAAGGACGAGGCTGCGGCCATCTGCGAGCGCTATCGCGCAGCAGGCGGCACCTGCCTGATTTCGAAGTAGGATCAGATACGGCATTTCTGAGAACGGCGGGCATAGGCTCGCCGTTTTCGTTTGAAATGTACCGTTCCTGTGTATCCTCGCTTGACGTCACTCGCATTTCCCGGCGCAAGCCTTATGATTCGGATATGACCGAATCGAAATCCATGATCCTTGGCTGTAGCGGCCACACCATCACGCCCGAAGAGCGATCCTTCTATCAGGGGGAGCAGCCTTGGGGCTTTATCCTGTTCGGACGCAACATCTCCGAGCCGGCGCAGATCGCCGATCTCGTTGCGTCCCTGCGTGACAGCGTCGGGCGCGATGCCCCGGTCTTCATCGATCAGGAAGGCGGCAGGGTGCAGCGCATCCGTCCGCCGATCTTGCAACACTACCCCTCGGGACAGGCGTTGGGCGACATTTATCGCCAGGATCGCGAGCGTGGCCTGCGCGCCGCATGGCTGATGTCGCGGCTTCATGCCTTCGATCTGCTGAAATTCGGCATCAATGTCGACTGCCTGCCCGTGCTTGATGTTCCGGTGGAAGGGTCGAGCAACGTCATCGGCAATCGGGCCTATGGATCCGATCCGGTGACGGTGACGGAGATGGGACGCGCGGCAGCGGACGGTCTCAAGGCTGGCGGCGTGCTGCCCGTCATGAAGCACATCCCCGGTCATGGGCGCGGCTTTGCGGACTCGCATCACGAATTGCCTGTCGTCTCGGTGCCGCGCGCGGAGCTCGAGGCGCATGATTTTCCGCCCTTCGTCGCGCTGAAGGACGAACTGATGGCGATGACGTGCCACGTCGTCTTTACGGATATCGATCCGACCAACCCGGCTACGACCTCGCGCAAGGTGATCGAGGAGATCATCCGCGGCCATATCGGCTTTCAGGGGCTGCTCTTGTCGGACGATACCTCGATGAATGCGCTGAAGGGCACGATCGGCGAGCGCGCGGCAAATATCATTGCAGGCGGATGCGATATCGTGCTGCATTGCAATGGTGTCATGGACGAGATGCAGCAGGTGGTCCGCAATGTTCCCGCCCTGACGGGTGCGTCGCTGGCAAGGGCCAAGGCGGTCGAGGCGGCTTTCGGCAAGAACGACGGCGCCGACGAAGCTGCGGTTCGCGCCGAATTCGACGCGATGTTCGCGGTGGCGTAAAACCGGACTTCCAGAAACGGACGGGTGACAAGGTGAGCGGCACGGAAAAGCTTCAGCAGGCGGCAACGCCGATGGACAAGCTCTGGCAGGATGGCGAAACGCAGCGCGGCTCGCATGAGCCGGCGCTGGTCGTCGACCTTGCCGGCTTTGAAGGGCCGCTGGATCTTCTTCTGCACCTGGCGCGCAATCAGAAGGTCGATCTGTCCCGCATCTCCGTTCTGGCGCTGGCCGAGCAATATCTTCGGTTCGTCGACAGCGCGCGGCGCATCCGCATCGAGCTCGCGGCGGATTACCTCGTCATGGCCGCATGGCTCGCCTATCTGAAGTCCAAGCTGCTGATCCCGCAGCAAAGCAAGGAAGACGGGCCGACGGGTGAGGAAATGGCGGCAACGCTTGCCTTCCGCCTGAAACGCCTCGAAGCCATGCGCGACGCGGCCGCCGATCTGGTCAACCGCAATCGCCTCGGCCGCGATATTTTCGCTCGCGGCGCACCCGAGCATATTCCGGACCGCCGTCAATCGGCCTTCGACGCCAGCCTCTATGATCTTCTCACGGCCTATGCCAGCCTGCGCCAGCGCCAGGCCGTGACCCAGGTAACGATCGAGAAGCGCCGCGTCTGGTCGCTGGCCGATGCTCGCGTGATTCTGGATCGAATGATCGGCGAGATCACCGACTGGACGGCCCTGGAGCATTATCTGCTGAGCTATATGACGAGCTCCAGCGAGCGGGTGACGGCCATCGCCAGCGCGTTTGCGGCCTCACTTGAACTGGTGCGCGAGGGGCAGTTGGAAATTCGCCAGGAAGGCGCGTTCCAGCCGCTCTATATGCGGCGCGGGCCGAAGCATTCCTCGCTGGAAGCAGCGGAATAGGGCAGGAAATAGCGTGAACGAGCCGGACGACGAGCAGCAGGATTTCGAGCAAGACGCGGAAGCGGGCGATGTCGACGGACGCCGGTCAGGCGAAGCCGAGCGCATCGCCGAGGCGCTGGTCTTTGCCTCTGCCCAGCCGGTTTCCGAAGCATTCATTGCCGAGCGGGTGGCGCGCGGCGTCGATATTCCCGCTATCATGCAGAAGCTGAAGAGCGATTACGCCATGCGTGGCGTCAATCTCGTTCAGGTGGACGGTGCCTGGGCCTTCCGTACGGCCGCCGATCTCTCATTTATGATCCGGCGCGACGAGGGCGAGGTGCGCAAGCTGTCCCGCGCGGCGCTGGAGGTGCTGGCCATCATCGCCTATCATCAGCCGGTGACGCGCGCCGAGATCGAAGACATTCGAGGCGTGCAGACCTCGAAGGGTACGCTCGACGTGCTGATGGAATCCGGCTGGGTCCGTTTTCGCGGACGTCGCCGCACGCCCGGGCGGCCGGTCACGCTCGGCACGACGCGCGATTTTCTCGATCACTTCGGCCTGGAAGAGCTGCGCGACCTGCCCGGTCTCGAAGAGTTGAAGGGGGCAGGGCTGCTCTCCGGCCGGATCCCGGCCAATTTCAACATTCCGTCGCCGCTGATGAGCGACGAGCTTACCGAAGACGAAGATCCGATCACGCAGCTGGATCTGGAGGAGCTTGGAATCCTGCCGCCGAGCGGTGCAGGCTCGGACGATTGAGCCTCCTGACGAAATTGCGATCGTCCGGGCAGATTTTCGTTAAACCTTCTGCCAAGTCTCTCTTTTGCCATTAGCTGGTGCGAATATAAAAATCATCTTCTCGACTTGGAGACGCTTGGCCGCCTGCGCAGGCGTCCGTCATCCTGATATGCGTGGATGCACTGCATTTTGTTGTTTGAAAAACATCCGCAAACGTCTTACATCGGGAAGACACTGAAATTGGGAGTTATAGCAATGGGTTCTCTAAGCATATGGCATTGGCTTATCGTCCTGGCCATCGCGCTGTTGTTGTTCGGCCGTGGAAAGATCCCGGAGCTGATGGGTGATGTCGCCAAAGGCATCAAGAGCTTCAAGAAGGGCATGAGCGACGACGAAGATACTTCGGCGCAGCCGACGTCCGCAACGACGGCGTCGCGTACGGTCGAGCACAAGGCTGACGAAACCAAGTAATTATGTCGGGTAGGCGCAAAGCTGAGAGGCTTGCCGTTGGCCCAGGAGCCTTTGCATGTTCGATATAGGCTGGTCCGAGCTCGTGATTATCGCTGTCGTGGCCTTGGTCGTAATCGGCCCCAAGGAATTGCCGGCGACCTTGCGGACGATCGGTAAGATGACGGCGCGAGCCAGGAAGGTCGCTGGCGAATTCCGCGCCCAGTTCGATGAGGCGATGCGCGAAGCGGAGCTGGACGATGTGCGCCAGACGATCGCCGACGCCCAGAAGCTCAATCCGATGAATTCGCTGCGGGAGGCGATGAACCCGCTGCGGGATATGGGCAACGAGATAAAGGCCGATCTGCAGCGTGCGGCAACTCCGGACAAGGCAGCGCCAGCCGCGACGCCCTTGCCATCCGAGCCGGTACCTGGCGTTTCGTCAGGCCTGCCGGAGGCGCTTGCGGCCACGTCCGCAACGGCCGCCGCATCGAGCAATACACCGCTGGCGGCCGCTTCGGTTCCAGAGCCTGTGGCTGTTCCCGCGCCGCAATCCGTTGCGGCTGCGGGCAAGGCTGCTGAGAAGCCCAATGCTGTTCGCAAGCTCCGTGCAAAGGCGCCGGTCAAGGCCGATGATGTCGCGGCTGCAGTCGTCCGCACGCCCGTCGTGACGGAAAAACCAAAGCGAGCCCCGCGCAAGGTCGCGACCGCTGCTGCCGTAGAGAAGAAGGCGCCTCCAGCTCCCAGGAAGCGCGCGACTGCCGCGGCCAGCCAGGCGACGCCTAAAACGCCCAAGAAGAAGGACCAGGCATGACGGGTGATATCGACGATAAGCCGCAGCCGCTTATCGAACACCTCATGGAATTGCGCACGCGGCTCATCTGGTCGATCGTGGCGTTCTTCGTTGCCTTTATCGGCTGTTTCGCTGTGGCGAAGCATCTCTTCAATTATCTGGTCTATCCCTACAAATGGGCCGTTGAATGGGCTCATCTCGATCTCGCCAAGTCCGAGTTGATCTATACGGCGCCGCAGGAGTTCTTCTTCACCCAGGTGAAGGTTGCCATGTTTGGCGCGCTGGTGATCTCCTTTCCGATCATCGCTGCCCAGATCTACAAGTTCGTGGCACCGGGCCTCTACAAGAACGAGCGCAATGCCTTCCTGCCCTTTCTGATCGCATCGCCCATCCTGTTTCTGATGGGCGCCGCGCTCGTCTACTTCTTCTTCACCCCCATGGTGATGTGGTTTTTCCTGAAGATGCAGCAGACACCCGGCGACGGCCAGGTCGGGATCGCGCTGATGCCGAAGGTCTCGGAATATCTGAGCCTCATCATGACGCTGGTCTTTTCCTTCGGCCTCGTCTTCCAGCTGCCGGTTATCACCACGCTTCTGGCGCGGGTCGGCTTGCTGACGTCGGCCTGGCTCGCGGAAAAGCGCAAATTCGCCATCGTCTTTGCCTTCATCGTCGCTGCCGTGCTGACGCCGCCGGATCCGATGTCCCAGATCGGCCTTGCACTGCCGACGATCCTTCTCTACGAGATTTCCATCTACGCGGCGCGACTCGTGGAACGCCAGCGTACCCGGCAAGCGCTTGACGAGAGTGGCGGGACTTCCGAGATCACCAAGACGGACGACGTCTAGGCGAGGAAGATCCAGCCTCGTTTCCCAGCTATTGCCGTTTCGACCTCCGACCGAGACCTCGGTCGGAGTTATACTCATGTCAAACGACCTGGAACGAAGATGCTTGATATCAGATGGATTCGTGAGAATGCCGAGGCTTTCGATGTGGCGCTTGCCAAGCGCGGTGCGGAGCCTCTGTCGCAAAGCCTCATCGCGCTTGACGAAAAGCGCCGCTCCGTCATTCAGTTCGTCCAGGATATGCAGTCCCGCCGCAATGCCGCCTCCAAGGAAATCGGCGCGGCGATGGCGCAGAAGAACGCCGAGCTTGCCGAAAAGCTGAAGGCCGAGGTCGCCGACATCAAGACTTCGCTTCCGGCTGCGGAAGAGGAAGAGCGCGTGCTGACGGCCGAGCTCAACGACGTGCTGTCGCGCATACCCAATATTCCGCTTGAGGACGTGCCTGTCGGCAAGGACGAGCATGACAATGTCGTCAAGCATACCTGGGGTGCCAAGCCGACCTGGAACCATCAGCCGAAAGAGCATTTCGACATCGGCGAAGAGCTCGGCTACATGGATTTCGAGCGCGCCGCAAAGCTTTCCGGTTCGCGCTTCACGGTGCTGACATCGCAGCTCGCACGCCTGGAGCGGGCGCTCGGCCAGTTCATGCTCGATCTGCATACGGGCGAACATGGCTACACGGAAGTCAGCTCGCCGCTGATGGTGCGCGACGAGGCCATGTTCGGCACGGGCCAGCTGCCGAAGTTCGCCGAGGACCTGTTCAGGACGACGGACGGCCGCTGGTTGATTCCGACGGCGGAAGTGACGCTGACCAATCTGGTTGCCGGTGAAATTCTCGATCAGGAGAAGCTGCCGCTGCGCTTCACGGCGCTGACGCCATCCTTCCGCTCGGAAGCAGGCTCTGCCGGTCGCGATACGCGCGGTATGCTGCGTCAGCACCAGTTCTGGAAGTGCGAGCTGGTATCGATCACGGATGCCGAAAGCTCGATCGCCGAGCATGAGCGCATGACGGCCTGCGCCGAGGAGGTGCTGAAGCGTCTCGGCCTGCACTACCGCGTCATGACGCTGTCGACCGGCGACATGGGCTTCGGCGCGCGCAAGACCTACGACCTCGAAGTCTGGCTGCCGGGGCAGGATACCTATCGCGAGATTTCGTCCTGCTCGGTCTGCGGTGATTTCCAGGCCCGGCGCATGAATGCCCGCTACCGCGGCAAGGACGACAAGAACACCAAGTTCGTTCACACGCTGAACGGCTCCGGCACGGCCGTCGGCCGGTGCCTGATCGCGGTGCTCGAGAATTATCTCAACGCCGACGGTTCCGTCACTGTACCCGACGCACTCCTGCCATATATGGGTGGTCTGAAGAGGATCGAAAAAGCAGCATAATCGGACGGTGGGGCGATGCGCATTCTTCTGACCAATGATGACGGCATTCATGCCGAAGGACTGGCTGCACTGGAGCGGATCGCCCGTACCTTGTCTGACGATGTCTGGGTCGTCGCGCCCGAAACGGACCAGAGCGGACTTGCGCATTCGCTGAGCCTTTCCGAGCCGCTGCGCATGCGCAAGGTTTCCGACAAGCATTACGCGCTGCGGGGAACGCCGACGGATTGCGTCATCATGGCTATCCGTAAGGTTCTGGACGGCAAGCCGGATCTGGTGCTCTCCGGCGTCAATTCCGGCTCGAACGTCGCCGACGACGTGACCTATTCCGGAACCATTGCCGGCGCGATCGAAGGCACGCTGCAGGGCGTGCGTTCCTTCGCGCTCAGCCAGGCCTACGTGTATGAGAACGGCGCGCGTGTCGTGCCGTGGGAAGTCGCCGAGGCGCATGCTTCCGAACTGCTCGACAAGCTCATGAATGTCGATCTGCCCGATGGGACGTTCCTCAATCTGAATTTCCCCAACTGCCGCCCCGACGAAGTGGACGGCGTGGAAGTGACCGCGCAGGGCAATCTCGCCTTCAATGTGCAGGTCGAGGAGCGGGCCGATGGCCGAGGCTTCCCTTACTATTGGCTTCGCTTCGGTGAGCGAAGCGGCATCTTCCGTCCAGGAACCGATATTCAGGCGTTGAAACAAAATCGCATTTCGGTAACGCCTTTGAAACTCGATTTGACGGATTATTCGGCGCAAGACCGCGTGGCGCGGGCGCTCGGTATGGAGTAGCAGGTTGACACCTCGTTTGGTGGAAAAGGAAGGCTTTGCGGCCGTGGTTTTGCGGCTGCGGGCAGAAGGCATATTGGACATCGATTTGATGACGGCGGTCGAGCAGACGCCGCGCCTGCCTTTCGTGCCGCCGCAATTTGCCGATGACGCCTATTCGAGCCAGACGATTCCCATCGACTGCGGTGCCTTCATGGAAGGCATCGATCTGGTGGTGCGTGTTCTCCACAGCCTGAAGATCAAGCCGGGTCATCGCGTTCTTGAAATCGGGACGGGCAGCGGTTTCACCGCGGCCGTCATGGGCCGGATCGTCGAGCGCGTGCTCACCGTCGATCGCTACAAGACGCTGACGACATTGGCGCAGCAGCGCATGGATACGCTCGGATTGCGCAATGTCATCATCCGCCAGGCCGACGGCAGTGCCGGTCTGCAGGGCGAGGGCACCTTCGACCGCATCCTGGTGACATGCGCCTTCCAGACCATGCCGCGCTTCTATGCGGAGCAGCTCGTATCGGGCGGCTCGATGATCGCGCCGCTTATCGTCAACGACGATATTTGCCGCCTTGTGCGTCTGACAAAGACCGGCAGCCGCTTCGAACGCGAAGAGCTGTTTGACGTTCCCTACCAGCCCATCGTGCCGCTGCTCGCCTCCTATCTTTGAGGTTCAAATTTGGCTGATGCCCGTGACGCAGGGCATCCGTGCGCTGTTTCATTTCCTATAGTTAGCAATTCCTCAAAAAAACACATGCCGCACCAGTGCTTTAACCGCATGGTAAGATTAACGCGCTTTAATAGACCCATAATCGGTTGCGTCTTAAGTGGGTCGAGTCATGGGTTTCAGTCTTTCTTCAAACTTCAGTAAATCGGCAGGGAAAGTCCTGGTGGCCATTCTTCTGGCGAGCACTGCAACGGCTTGTAGTTCAGACACGACTCGTTTCAGCGGGCTGTTCTCCAGCAGGACGGACAATGTGACGACGGGTTCGATCAACCGTCGCAGCCTCAATGGTCCGGATGGCGATCCGGTGCCGCGCGCCGACATCGCTCAGGCCGGCGGTTATGGCCAGCAGGATTATTCGCAGCAGAGCGCACCGGTATCGCAACCCTACCCAAATTCGCCGGCTCGCTATAATCCGTCCTATTCCAGCGCCCGGGCGTCCACCGCGCCTGTCGCAATTCAGCGCAGCGATCTTGCTCCTCCCGGCGCATCCGCCAATGCGGGACGCCCTCGTATGGCATCGCGCGCTGAGTCTGAGGCGCTTGCTCAGCCTTTCCCGGCATCGCACAACAACAATGGCTCCCGCGCGGCGCCGGCTCTTGCGCCGGCACCTGACACGCTGTCGACGGGGACGATCAAGACCGCCGCTGCGCCCCAGATGTCTCCGGGCTGGACCACGGTCAACGCGCCGAGCGTGACGCTGCATCAGGGCGAAAACATCGCGCTCCTGTCGCGTCGCTACGGCGTTCCGGAAAAGGAAATCCTGCGCGCAAACGGCCTGCGAAATGGCGCCGGCGCGCAGCCGGGTCAGCAGATCATTATCCCGACGATGAACGGCGCGAGCGCTTCGAGCCCGGCCAAGATGGCATCCGAGGCGACCGATCTTTCCAAGGGCGGCAAGATGCCGGGCCCCGCCAAGGCTCCGCAGCAGGACGCGCTCGCATTGCCTTCGGGCAACCAGATGCGCGGCAAATCCCAGGCCGGACTTGCCGATCCCAACAAGCTTGCTGCAGGCAATGGCAAGGGGCCGACCCCGAAGGGTGGCACTTACGTCGTCAAGCCGGGTGACTCGCTGGCGAAAATTGCCAAGGAAAGCGGTGTTAGCGTCGCCGAACTGAAGCGCGCCAACAATATGCAGGCCGGCGGCGGCATCCGCATCGGTCAGGCGCTGGTCTTGCCGCATGGCGCGGCAGCCGCTCCGGATCCGGTCAAGACCGCCTCCATCGAGCCGCAGAAGATTTCGGCCAAGCCGGGCGCCTTGCCTGTTGCCGAGCAGAAGCACGCAGCCGCGGATCCCGTCGCCAAGCAGCCGGCGCCGAAGGCCGTGGCCCATGCCGACGCGGCGGCCGACACCGCCGCCAAGCCGCAGGTGGTTGCCTCCGCTTCTCCGAGCCAATCCATCAACGATGCCGCAAAGTCGGACGCCCAGGCCGATGCGCCGGAAGCAACCGGTATCGGCAAGTATCGCTGGCCGGTTCGCGGCGCCGTGGTCGCCGGCTACGGCTCGAACGTCAATGGCAGCCGCAACGACGGCATCGACATCTCCGTTCCCTCGGGAACGCCGATCAAAGCGGCCGAAAATGGCGTGGTTATCTATGCCGGCAACGGCCTGAAGGAACTCGGCAACACGGTTCTCGTCCGCCATGACGACGGCACGGTGACGGTCTACGGCCATGCGGATGCGCTCAACGTCAGCCGTGGCCAGAAGGTCCAGCGCGGCCAGACGCTGGCAACCTCGGGCATGAGCGGCAATGTCAGCCAGCCGCAGCTCCACTTCGAAGTCCGCAAGAATTCGGCTCCGGTCAACCCAATGACGTTCCTTGAATAGATAGTGCGTCTCAAGGACTCTGCAAAAAGCCCGGTCCATGCCGGGCTTTTTGTCGTTCATGGTCTGGATTTGGAGATCAGTCGCGGTCGAGCGTGATCCGCCGCCGCCCGGCGAGGTCCTGGATATATTGCCAGGCGACACGGCCGGAGCGCGCGCCGCGGGTCGTCGCCCATTCCAGGGCCTCGTGATGCATCTCGGCGCGATCCAGATCGAACTTGAAGTGATCGGCATAGGCATCGATCATTTGCAGATAGTCTTCCTGACTGCACTTGTGGAAGCCAAGCCAGAGACCGAAGCGGTCGGAGAGCGAAACCTTCTCCTCGACGGCTTCCGAAGGGTTGATCGCCGTCGATTGCTCGTTTTCCATCATATGGCGCGGCAGCAGGTGACGGCGGTTGGACGTGGCATAGAACAGCACATTGTCCGGCCGTCCCTCGACGCCGCCATCGAGTGCAGCCTTCAGAGACTTGTAGGCCGTATCGTCGTGATCGAACGAAAGGTCGTCGCAGAAGACGATGACGCGATGCGGCGCGGCCTTCAGGATGTCGAGCAGCACGGGCAGCGAAGAAATGTCCTCGCGATGCACCTCGACCAGTTTCAGCGATACGCCGGTCGCCCGGCGCACGTCTTCATGCACCGCCTTGACGAGCGAGGATTTGCCCATGCCGCGCGCGCCCCAGAGCAGCACATTGTTGGCGGCAAAGCCTTCCGTGAAACGTAGCGTATTTTCGTGCAGAATGTCGCGGACATGGTCGACGCCGCGAATAAGGGTCAGAGCCACGCGGTTGGGCCGCGAAACCGGCTGCAGATGGAGCCGGACGGGCGCCCACACGAAGCAGTCGGCGGCATTCCAGTCGTTTACGGCCGGAGCCGGGCCGGCAAGGCGTTCGACGGCATCGGCAAGTCGACGGACTTCGGCAAGGATCAGGGCGTTTTGGTCTTCAGTCACCGTTTCCTCCTGAATATTGAACAAGAAAGTCGTAAAATGCGCGCGCTGTCTTGCCGGGTATCATGCTCCCTCGGGGGCTGAAAGGCTAACAGACCGGGAAAACGGTACGGTTGGCGCCTGTTTTTGTTGCAATCGTCATGTGCGTAACTATATTCCGGCCACCTGACGCGGGGCGGCGTTCCCGCAGGGAGTTCAAGGGAGTTTTCGATGTTTATCACCAACGCATATGCGCAGAGCGCGACAGATTCGGCCGCGAGTGTCTTCGGCGGATCCGGCTTTGAAATGATCATCCTGTTTGTGCCGCTAATGGTCGTTTGGTATTTCCTTCTCATCCGTCCGCAGCGCGCGCAGGCGAAGAAGCGCGACGAAGTCCTGAAGAACATCCGCCGCGGCGATCAGATCGTGACCAGCGGTATTGTCGGCAAGGTCACCAAGGTCGTCGACGAAAAGGAACTGGAAGTCGAGATCGCCGACGGCGTACGCATCCGCGTCGTCCGCAGCGCGATTTCCGAGGTTCGCGTCAAGGGCGAGCCGGTCAAGGCCGACGCGGCGTAACGCACGCTGCCGGAGGTGGCGCCGTGCTGCCGCTGCGCATCCTTGAAAATCGGGATCGACTTTCTTGAAGGACTGTGCACAAATTCAAGGTGTTACTGCGCCCTTTGCATTTTCCGTCGAAGGAGGGGCGCAGTAGGGAAGCCCTAACTCGAGAGAGCGATGCTGCACGTCTCCTGGTGGAAGACCGCCCTGATCTGGTTCGTCGTTCTCTTGAGCGTGCTTCTGGCCGCTCCCAACCTGCTTGGCGAGCGCGCACTCTCATCCCTGCCTGCATGGCTGGTCCATCGAAAGATCGAGCCCGGCCTAGACCTTCGCGGCGGCTCGCATCTCCTCTTGAAGATCGAGCGCGGCGATATTGAGAAGGATCGCCTGGAGGCCATCGTCGGTGATATCGGGACTCGATTGCGCACCGTCAATGTTGCCTATTCGGGCCTGACGGGCACCGGCCGGAAAATCCAGCTGCGCATCAACGATCCCGCGCAGATTCAGGTCGCCCTGACGGCGCTACGCCCGCTTACCGCCGAATCGGACAAGCCTGCCGCCACGCTGTCTCAGGGCGAAAACGGCGCGATGACGTTCGATATCACCGATGCCGATATCAACAGCCATGTATCGTCGGCCATTGCCCGCTCGATCAAGGTCATCCACGCCCGTATCGCGCAGTTGGATGTCGGAGAGCCGCTGATCCGCAGACAGGGCTCGGATCGCATCATGGTGCAGGTGCCCGATCTTGCCGATGCGCAGCGGCTGAAAAACCTGCTCGGCCAGCCCGCCGAACTCAGCTTCCGCCTTATCGATCAATCGATGTCGGTGCAGGACGCGATGAACGGTCATCCGCCGGCCGGCTCCGATGTGCTGTTTTCCGAAGACGACCCACCAGTCGGCTATCTCGTGCAGAGGCAGCCGTTGCTCTCGAATGTGGATTTTTCCGACGCTGTCGCTGTCGTCGACAAGCAGAAGGGTGAGGGAACGGTGTCCGTCAAGTTGACGCCGGAGGCCACGCACCGCTTCGCGCAATCGACCGCAAGCAATCTCGGCCGCATCATCGTCGTCGTGCTGGACGATCAGGTCATCTCCGCCGCGTCGCTGAAGACCGTCATAGCCACCGGCGATCTCGACGTTCCGGGAGATTTCACCGCCCAGGGTGCGCAGGATCTGGCCGTCATGATCAAGAGCGGGCCGCTGCCCGCCACGCTGACGACGGTCGAGGAGCGTACCATTCAGCCTGGCCTCGGTGGCGAGGCGGCGCGCTACGGCCTGATTGCCTGCATTGCCGCCGCTATCTTCGTCGCGGCCTTGATGATCGGCTTCTATCGTCTGCTCGGCATCATCGCGACGATCGCGCTTATCATCAACATGGTCATGCTGGCTGCGCTCATGGGCCTGCTCGGCATCACGCTGACGCTGCCCGGCGTCGCCGCCATCGTCCTCATCATCGGCATCGGCCTCGATGCGCTCGTGCTGATCTACGAACGCGTGCGCGAAGAGGAAAAGAAGACCCATCTGCTTGTCGATGCATTGCGCCATGGCTTCAATCGCGCGGCCGCAACCGTCGCCGATGCGAACCTGACGGTCCTCATCGTGGCGGCCATTCTTTTCTATGCGAGCAGCGGCGCGGTACGCGGCTTTGCCGCGACCCTGATGGTGGGCGTGGTCACGACCTTCTTCACCTCCTGCTTCGTCACGCGGTCACTGGTGAACATGTGGATATCGCGTCGCAAGCCGCGCACATTGCTGGTCGGCGTGCGCAGCGGCGTTTTCGACAATGCCAATATCCGCTTTATGGGGATCCGGCGTTACACATTCACGATCTCAGCCGCCCTGTCGGTCATCACGCTCGTTGCCTTCGCGACGATCGGCATGCATCTCGGTATCGATTTTGCCGGCGGATCGATCATCGAGGTCCGTGCCAAGCAGGGCGTTGCCGATCCCGCGGATATCCAGACGCGACTCGAGGCCATCATTCCGGGCGACGTGCGCGTTGAGCGGCTTGCCGATCGCCTTGGCGCGGTGATTCGCGTCCATGCCCAGGAGGGCGGCGAAAATGCCGAGCAGTCCGCCGTCTCGCTCGTGCAGGACGAATTGGGCAAGGACTACAATTTCTCCCGCGTGGAGGTGGTCGGCCCGGCCGTGTCGGGCGAAATCACCACCACCGCTTCCCTTGCCGTCCTGGCGGCTCTGGCCGCAATCCTCGTCTACATATGGCTGCGTTTCGAATGGCAGTTTGCGGTCGGCGCGATTATCGCGACGCTGCACGACGTCATTCTGACGCTCGGCCTCTTCGTGCTATCAGGCATGGAATTCAACATGACCGGCATCGCGGCGATCCTGACCATCGTCGGCTATTCGCTGAACGACACGCTCGTGGTTTACGACCGCATGCGCGAAAACCTGAAGCGCTATTCGCAGATGCCGCTGCCGATTTTGATCGATGCTTCCATCAATCAGACACTATCGCGGACCATCCTGACATCGGCGACAACGCTTCTGGCGCTGCTCGCGCTCTACATCTTCGGCGGCGAGGTGATCCGTGCCTTCACCTTCGTTCTGCTTTTCGGCGTCGCTGTCGGCACTTTTTCGTCGATTTATATTGCGGCGCCCGTGCTGATCCTGTTCAAGCTGCGTCCGGACAAGTTCCAGACCGGCGGCGAAAGCAATGGACCCGCGGCCGGCGATATCCAGTCAGGCAAACCAGCGGTGTGAGACAGTGGCAAAAGGTATAGAAATCCGTAAGGCGCATTTCCCGGGGCGTGCGCCGATCGACGCTTACGGCAATGGCGGCTTTCGCTTCGCCGACATGTCGCATCGCGGCTCTCTGCTCTGCCTGCCCTCGGGCATCTATGGCTGGGACATGATCCTGGGCGACGCTCTGACGCCGGACCGCTTCCAGAAGGTGCTGGACGAAGCCGCGCAGATCGAGGTCCTGCTCGTCGGTACAGGCATGGAGTTGCGGCCGCTGCCCGCCGATCTCAAGGCCGCCCTGCGGGCAAGGCAGATTTCGTCCGACCCGATGAGCACCGGGGCGGCGGTGCGCACATTCAACATCATGCTCTCCGAATCGCGCGCCGTGGCTGCGGCGCTGATCGCCGTCTGACCCTGCGGATGCTAGCATGACGACATCAGCTGCGCCCCGTAGCAACCGGGACATCTGCCTTGCAACGCTTCGCGAGACCGATCGCGATCGCTATCTCGCCTGCCTGCTGGCGCCGGAAGAGAAGCGTCCTGCGCTGGCCGCTCTCTATGCCTTTAACGCCGAGCTGGCGCGTGTGCGCGATCTCGTCCACGAGCCGCTGCCCGGCGAAGTGCGCATGCAGTACTGGCGCGATCTGCTCGAAGGACAGCCTCACGGATCGAGCGAAGCCAATCCGCTCGCGTCCGAGCTCCTTGTCGCGATCGAGCAATATCGCCTGCCGCGCCAGACGCTCGTCGACATGATCGATGCACGCATCTTCGATCTCTATGACGATCCCATGGAGAGCCGCAGCAGCCTGGAGGGCTATGCCGGAGAAACGGCCTCCGCTCTTGTCCAGCTTGCAAGCCTTGTCCTGTCCGCCGATGAAGCCAAACGTTCCGCCGATGCCGCCGGCCATGCCGGCGTCGCGCAGGCGATCGGCGGCCTGCTGCTGCTCATGCCGCTTCATCGCCATCGCGGCCAGCTTTACCTTCCGCTGGAGATACTGTCGGCCACCGGGCTCGATCGCGATCGTTTCCTGGCCGGTGAGGACAAGCCGCGCATTTCCGCGGCGATCGAGGCTTTTGCCGGTCTTGGCCGTGAGCATCTCGCGAAGGCACGGGCTGCGGGCGCCATACCGCAGGCGGTGTTTCCGGCGTTTTTGCCCGTCGCCTTGGCCGAGCCTGTGTTGAAGAAGGCGCAGAGGCTCGGAGCCGGTCTCTTCGACCAATCCCTGGCATTGCCGCAGTGGCGCCGGCAGATGCGCATGGCGATGGCGTCGATCACAAAGAAGATCTAAAATAAGATACGCTCGCACAAGTCTCGGTGTCTATGGAGATGGGCGGGCACTTGATTTGCATTTCAGGGGGATCTGCCGTGGGTATTGTCGTCTGGTGCATACTGTTCGCGATCGTCGTCTTCATTGCTTACTACGCGACACGGATGGCATCGCAGAACAAGGAAGACGGCCTGCACGACACCGGCCTTGCGATTCTGGAATTTGGGCGGGCCTTTCCGACCGAGGCGATACGCCAGTTGCAGACAACTGCGGATGGGCAGGCGGTCTTCGTGCGCTTGCATGACGACAAGGCCGGCTTCATGCGCAACGTCCGCAATCACTTCAGCGTGCACCTGATCGAGCCCGGCCGGGCTCGTGCCAAGCTCTCAGGCAGCGGTCGCGGCTTGACTATCGATTTTCTCGATGTGCCGCACCACAACGGCACATTCGAGTTCAAGACGCCCGCCGAAGCCGCCGAGGTTTCGCTATGGCTGCTCGGCAACTATGTCGCCGGCGATGACGCAAGGCTTGAGCACCGCGCGCCGCCGGCGAAGGCCTGAAAATCCCCAAAGCTCGAGATTTCAGGCGCTTTCCGCGAGTGCCGGCGCCTGAACGTTCAGCCATTTTGCGCAGTCCGAGAGCGCGCGCTTGGCGATGAGCTGGCGCTTCATGATGGTCTTGTCCTTGCCGCGAAAGCGCTTGACGCCCTCCGGCTTGACGATCGAACCCGGCTCCAGCTCGGGGAACAGCCCGAAATTGATGTTCATCGGCTGGAACGAGCGTTTGCCCGGTTCCTCGTCGGAGACGATGTGGCCGCCGGTGATATGGTTCAGCAGCGAGCCGAGTGCTGTCGTATCCGGCGGCAGCAACGGCGCTTCGCCCTTGCGCTCCGCAGCCGCGAAACGGCCGGCGAGCAATCCGATGCTGGCGCTTTCCACATAGCCTTCGCAGCCGGTGATCTGCCCGGCAAAACGCAGGCCCGGCCGCGACTTCAGCCCCAAGGAGCGGTCGAGCAGGGTCGGCGAGTTGATGTATGTATTGCGGTGCAGGCCGCCGAGGCGTGCGAACTCGGCATTCTCGAGGCCGGGAATCAGCCGGAAGATTTCCGCCTGCGCCCCGTATTTCAGCTTCGTCTGGAAGCCGACCATGTTGTAAAGCGTGCCGAGCGCATTGTCCTGGCGCAGCTGCACGACGGCATAGGCCTTGACCGTGGGGTTGTGGGCGTTGGTCAGGCCCATCGGCTTCATCGGCCCGTGGCGCAAGGTCTCGCGCCCGCGCTCGGCCATGACCTCGATCGGCAGGCAGCCGTCGAAATAGGGCGTGCCTTCCCATTCCTTGAAGCCGACGGCATCGCCGGCGATCAGCGCGTCGATGAAGGCATGGTACTGAGCCTCGTCCATCGGGCAGTTGATATAGTCCTTGCCGGTGCCGCCGGGGCCGACCTTGTCGTAGCGCGACTGGTACCAGCAGATGTCCATGTTGATGCTATCGCGATAGACGATCGGCGCGATGGCGTCGAAGAAGGCAAGCGCATCCGCGCCTGTCTCGGCCTGGATGGCGCTGGCGAGACCGGGCGCCGTCAGCGGGCCGGTGGCGATGATCGCCTGGTCCCAATCCTTCGGCGGCAGGCCCTGAACCTCTTCGCGGACGACGGTAATCAGCGGGTGGCTGCCGACCGCCTGCGTTACCGCCGCGGAAAAGCCATCGCGGTCGACGGCGAGCGCGCCGCCGGCCGGCACCTGATGTTTGTCCGCGCAGGCCATGATGAGGGAGCCGGCCATGCGCATTTCGGCATGGATGACGCCGACGGCATTGCTGGTCGCGTCGTCGGAGCGGAACGAGTTGGAGCACACCAGTTCGGCGAGATCGTCCGTCTTGTGCGCTTCCGTGCCGCGCACGCCGCGCATCTCATGCAGGATGACGGGCACGCCGGCAGTGGCGATCTGCCACGCGGCTTCGGAGCCGGCCAGGCCGCCGCCAATGACGTGAATGGGAGTGTGGGAGGTGATCTGTGTCATGCGCGCGTCATTATCACGGGCGGGCCGGCGATCCAATTGGTTTACTGGTGGCCGGAATCAAAAACGGCGCCGAAAGGCGCCGTCTTGAGGCAGTCTGCTGAGTTCGTTCCTATTAACGGAAAGAACGGGCAGCGATGTTGCGGATCTCGTAGCGGCTGACGCCGATGTCCGAAAGGGTCTGGCTGGAGAGGTTGCCAAGTTCGTTCAGGGTGCGGCGGTAGCTGATCCAGTTCTTTGCAATGCGAATCGGGTTCATGATCTTATCCTCGGTATCTTGGTTGCGGGCGGTACGATTACCGCCTCAGCGATTGCATTCTATATAGGCGCGAGGACGTCGATTGTGCAGTGCAAATAAAAGGCGTCTGCTATGCGTTTGTGCAATATGACGCCCAAAAAGCCGCCAATGCTCAAAATTTATATGCTTTGCGTAGGGGAAATGGCTCGGGCTGAGTCTGGATATGCTGCACTTGCTCAATGAGCAGGCAAAAAAGAACGCCCGCCGCGGGGTCCGCAACGGGCGTTGAGAAGGCACTCGCTGTTGGCGAAGCCTATCCGGCGATTAGCGGCCGGTGGCTTCGCGGGCAACGCGATGGATGTCGGCGCGGTCGATGCCGAGGTCGTGCAGTTCACGGGCGCTCATGCGGCCGAGTTCGCTAACGGTCTGACGATACTTGCGCCAGTTGTTGAAGGAGCGGGTCAGGTTCATTGTCAGTCCCTTTCGAGGAGTTTTAGATCTTGCGGCCCCGTGATTGGTTCCGTCTGCGATCTGATGCCTTGTAATATATGCTGCGCTGCAAGAACTAAAAGAGCCAAAGCTTCATGTCACCTATGCGCCTTCTGCAGATCTTATGGGCGATTTGCCCAAGAAGGTGGCTGCTTTATGTGCATATCGCGGCCAAACGGCGATTGAGCTTGTGGCGTCAATTTCCGCCAATCCCCGGATATGCGAGGGTTATGACGATAGCCGCCAGCTTGTTGCCATGCTTTTGCCGGGCTTGACGCCTTGAGCCGGATTTTCATTGCTGAAACGGGGTATCGCCAGTCTGTCGGAGCGCGTCGGCCGGGCCGCAGGCGTTTTGCTTCGGCCCATCGTCCCAAATCTCGGGAGAGGGCGGTTTGGGTCATTCAAACGATTTAGCTTGGACAAAAAATAACGCCCACCGCGGGAGGAGGTGCGGTGGGCGTCATTTGTAGTGATTGACGACTTGGGAGGAGGAGTGTCGTCAATCGATCGGAGCGCATTGGGAGGAGGAGTATGCAGCTCCGAATATCGTGTCGGGATTTCATTCCCCAGGCTAGCTCCGATCTGCGTCGGTCCGGCTCGCCACCGCCGTGTTTGTTGTCTATTCAATAGTATGATTTTTTGAATTTGTGCAGCGCAATAATTTCATGGTAGGCATGAATTGAGTGCATGGCTCTTATGGGTATCTCAATACCGGCCCCCATAATGCCGAATAAGCCCTTAATTCTGTATTAATACGGGACGTATTCGTGCGGAGTGGAGAGATGGCCGAACGCTGCGCGAGGCACGCATCGATTGCGCCCCGATTTGTGCTAACTCTGTCGCAAGTGGAATCGTCGCGAGGGAGCCGGGCATGTACAGAGGCAGGCTGGAACGGGATCTGAAAATCTGGGCCGGCAAGGGTCTGGTCGATGCGGCGACGGCGCAGGCCATTCTGCGTGAATATGACGGCCGCCAGACGAGTTTCAGTGCCGGCCGCGTGCTGACCATCATCGCTGCCGTGCTTCTCGGTCTGGCCATATTGCTGTTCGTGTCTGCAAACTGGGAGGCAATTCCAAGGATCGTGCGCCTTCTCGGTCTCGTCGCGATGATATGGGCCTTCTATCTGGCATCGGCATATCTGCTGGCGCAGGGACGATCCGTCCTGGCATCCGGGTTGCTGATTCTCGGTACATTGAGCTTCGGCGGCGCCATGGCGCTCGTGGGCCAGATGTACAATCTGTCCGGCGATGAACTGAGGATGATGATCGTCTGGTTCGTTGCGGCCTGCATCGTGGCGGCGCTGTTTCGCTCGGCGGCTCAGGTCGGGCTTGCGGGCTTTCTCGCCTGGGCCTTTTGCGGCCTCTACCTCTGGGGGCATTCCGATCAATGGTACGGCATCATGCCGTGGGTGCCGCCGCTGATGGCCGTTATTTTGATTGCCCTTGTGCGGTATGCCGATGCGCCGGCGGCGCGGCATCTGGCCTATCTGATGCTCGTGGGCTGGCTGACATGGCTTTTTGGCCAGCAAGAGGGGCTGAATGCGGCCATCCTGTTCGCCGCCGCCGGATTTGCGGCTTTCCTGGCCGTCAGCATCCCCGTGTCGCCGTTGGCGCCCTTTGCGCGAACGGCCGGCGCGGCGCCGGCCTTCTACACGTTTCTGATCGCGGCGATCGGCTTCTTCCTGGTGCATGCCGAGATCAGCAACGGCTCCTTTGAAAATAATGTATGGGTCGAAGACAAGCTGCCGCTCATCCTCATCGCGGCGGCGACGCTGGCTGGCTCGGTGATCGCTATCGCCCTGAGTGGCCGCGACAACGGCGCGGTGCGCTATCTCGCCTATTTCGTCTTCGCCTGCGAGATTCTCTACCTCGCCAGCGAAACGATCGGCTCGATCATCGGCACGGCCGGCTTCTTCCTTGTCGCCGGCCTGCTTGTGGCGATTGCCGCGTGGCTGGTCATTCAGCTGGAGCGGCGCTTTTCGGATCATAACGGCCAGGGGACACGAGCATGACCGACATGGCCGGGAAGAATGTCGTCATCGCCGCCAGCCGCCTATGGTTTGCAGCCATCGTCGTGGCGGCCCTGCAGACCGCGGTTCTCGGCTATATGGTCGGAGAACGCGCATGGGGCTTGCGAAGCGGCGTCGAGGTCATCCTGAAGACGGCGCCCGTCGATCCGCGCGATCTTCTGCGTGGCGACTATGTGATCCTGAATTATGATATTTCCCGCGTTCCCGTCTCGACCTTGGTCGGCGGCCCGCCGAAGGAGAGCCTGAGCAACCAGGTTCTCTCCGTCCGCCTGAAGAAGCAGGATGACGGCTATTGGGGCATCGCCGAATCGTCTTTCGGCACGCTGGAGCCCAAGCCCGATACGGTCATATTGAAGAGCCTGCCGTTCGATTATGTCTCCTATGGCGATTCCGCCGACACGTCGCAGGCGGCGATCAGCGTGAGTTACGGCATAGAGCGCTATTACGTGCCCGAGGGTCAGGGCCACGATATCGAAAGCGCCCGCAACGACAACCGCGTCGCCATAGCGGCTCGCGTGTCTTCGGATGGCGCCGCCCATATCAGAAGCCTGCTTCTCGACGGCAAATCCGTCTACGAGGAGCCGCTCTACTGACGATATCCGCCCGAAGACGCCGATAAGCTTTGGGCGTCGTCGCGGAACCGTCATTTTTCCTTTGCGTGGTTTGAAACGGGTGATATAGAGACGCCGCGCTCCGGAAGGCCCCATGGGCAGGCATCGCCATGCGGTTTTAGGAACGCGGGTATGGTGAAATTGGTAGACACGCCAGATTTAGGTTCTGGTGCCGCAAGGCGTGGGAGTTCAAGTCTCTCTACCCGCACCAACACTGTCTTGTGGACGGGGGAGGCTGATGAAGTCTGTCTTCCAATATGCCGCAGGACGCGCCATCTGGCCCAGAGCATCCCGCTTTCGAATAGAAAGTGGATCAGATGTTTTGGCCCGTAACGGGATAGAGCTGCCTTTTGCGCGTTCGTTCGAAGGCGCGGCGCTCTTGCAAGATGAAAGAGAATTGCATCCAAGCCACGCTCGGGATTTTCCGGCGTCGTGCTCATCGAAACGAACGGCTGTCTGGGCACGGCCGCCATGAATGAAGGTAGGACAATGCAGGTTATCGAAACGCTCGCTGAAGGGCTGAAGCGCGAAATCAAGGTGGTCATCCCGGCCAAGGACATGGAAGTGCGCATGAACGAGCGCCTGGCGGAGGTCAAGGACAAGGTCCGCATCAACGGCTTCCGTCCGGGCAAGGTTCCGGTCTCGCACCTGAAGAAGGTCTACGGCAAGTCGATCATGGCCGATCTGGTCAACGAAATCGTGCGCGACCAGCCGCCGGCGATCCTCACCGAGCGCGGCGAAAAGTCGGCAACGCAGCCTGAAATCGCCATGACCGAAGACCAGGACGAGGCAGAAAAGATCCTCTCCGCCGAGGCCGATTTCGAATTCACCCTGTCCTACGAAGTCATCCCGGCCATCGAGCTGAAGCCGGTCAACGGCATCAAGGTGACCCGCGAAGTCGCTGAAATCAGCGAAGACGAAGTCAACGAGCAGATCCTCAAGATCGCCGAAAGCGCCCGCAGCTACGAAGCCAAGAAGGGCAAGGCTGCCGATGGCGACCGCGTCACCATCGACTACCTCGGCAAGGTCGACGGCGAAGCCTTCGACGGCGGCAAGGACGAGGACGCTCAGCTCGTTCTCGGCTCCAACCGCTTCATCCCGGGCTTCGAAGAGCAGCTCGTCGGCCTCAAGGCTGGCGATGAGAAGGTCATCACCGTAACCTTCCCGGCGGACTACCCGGCCAAGAACCTTGCCGGCAAGGAAGCCACCTTCGACATCAACGTCAAGGAAGTTGCCGCTCCGGGCGAAGTCGAGATCAACGACGAACTCGCTTCCAAGCTCGGCATCGAATCCGCCGACCGCCTGAAGGAAATCGTTCGCGGCCAGATCGAAAGCCAGTACGGCTCGGTCACCCGCCAGAAGGTCAAGCGTCAGATCCTCGACCAGCTCGACGAAATGTATCAGTTCGACACGCCGCAGAAGCTCGTCGAAGCTGAATTCGCCAGCATCTGGCGCCAGATCGAAACCGATCTCAGCGAATCGGGCAAGACCTTCGAAGACGAAGACACCACCGAGGAGAAGGCTCGCGAAGAATACCGCAAGCTCGCAGAGCGTCGCGTTCGCCTCGGCCTCGTTCTCTCCGAAATCGGCGAAAAGGCCGGCGTCGAAGTCAGCGAAGACGAACTGCAGCGCGCTCTTTACGCTCAGCTCCAGCAGTTCCCGGGCCAGGAAAAGGAAATCCTGGAATTCTTCCGCAAGACGCCGGGCGCTTCCGCTAACCTGCGCGCGCCGATCTTCGAAGAAAAGGTCATCGACCATCTGCTGACCGAAGTCGACGTTACGGACAAGACCGTTTCCAAGGAAGCGCTGCTCGCAGACGACGAAGAAGAAGACAAGCCGGCTGCCAAGAAGGCTGCTCCGAAGAAAAAGGCTGCCAAGGCTGAAGCAACGGAAGCTGCCGCCGAAGGCGAAGAAGCCGCCGCTCCGAAGAAGAAAGCCGCTCCGAAGAAGAAGGCTGCTGAAGACAGCGCCGAGTAATCGGACTTTCTTCCGGACTGAAATGAAGCCCTGCCGTTCGCGGCGGGGCTTTTTTGTTGTGCAACGACTGCCTCTCCCCGCAAGCGGGGAGAGGGCTGGAGTGAGGGGCCACCTGCTACGGGCTCGATGGACTATTCCCTACCCAATGCACGGCGGATGGCGATTTCCACCGAACTATAGGCATTATCTGGTCGCTCCAATCGATAGGGCTCAGCGAGTCCGATCGAAGGCTGTGCCATGAAGCGCGGCGTGCTGCCTTGATGTTTCTGGGCGGCGTGAATGAGGAAGGGATGGCAGATATAGACAGTTCCTGCTGTTCCCGTCGCGAGGGCTTGAGGGCGATAAGCTCCCATATGCTCGAGCATCATGCGCGAGCGCCCTTGCTCTCCCGCCGGCTCGAGATAGCGCGCCATGTCCATGTGGGAACCGACGCGAATACGGGTCGGCGCATCATCCTCACCGATATCGGAAAACAGAAACAGCGTCAGCAGCGCGCGCCCTCGTGAGGTGATATTCACGCGCCACGCTGAGAAATCCGTTTGCTCGTGCGGATCGCAATCGTCGCCGGGGAAGCTGAGATCGACATGCCAGCCGGCATCGCCCGGATCATCAGGGTGCGGAAAGCGTACGGGGAATGTGCCGAGGCCGTCTCGCGGCAGCCATCTTCCGCGGCCGACCAATTGATCGAAGGCTGTATGGAGAATGGGCATGTTGGCGATAGTACGGAACGGTTCACCTCCATAGCCCGGCAGCCTGATGACCGGAAGCGTCCAACTTGCCGGATCATGCTCATTGCATGGAAGATCGCGCCACATGATGGCGCGCGCCTCTTCGGCGAGTTTCGCTGAAAACGCGCCGTCGATGCGTACGAAACCATGTTCGATGAAGTCGTTCAGCTGTGCGCTGGAAAGCGCAGCCGGATACTGTTGCTGGGATGGCATGTGAAATCTTTCCCAATCGTCGCGCCGTCTCTCGCCCATTTCCGCGTGGGCATTACGGCTGTTTCGGCATAGACCAGCCTGCGGCCCTATGGCTGCTCGGGCGGTCTCGTCTTCATTTGGCTGGAAGCCCTGGGGATCAGCGGCTTATGAAGAAGACCGAAGCGATGTTGAGAATGCTCATCATGCCGACAGAGTAATAAGCCCTGCCGGCATCGTCAATATTGCCCGAATCTAAAGCTCCGACTTGATATCGCCCATGCGGTTCCACGCATCGAGGCCGGCGATCTTGTAGGCTTCGGCGAGCGTCGGATAGTTGAAGGTGTTCTCGACGAAATATTCGACGGTGCCCTTGAGGTTCAGCACGGCCTGGCCGATATGCACCAGCTCGGTTGCGCCTTCGCCGACGATGTGGACGCCGAGGAGGCGGCGCGTCTTCAGCGAGAAGATCATCTTCAGCAGGCCGGTGTCGAGGCCCATGATATGGCCGCGCGAGGTCTCGCGGAAACGCGCTATGCCGCATTCGTAGGGGATATGCCGCTCCTTGACCTCTTCTTCGGAGAGGCCGCAGGTGGAGATTTCCGGCACGGCGTAGATGCCGTAGGGGAAGTATTTCGGCGGCTCCTTGGCGATCGCGCCGACGGCGACGCGGGCAGCGATGCGGCCCTGTTCCATCGAGGTGGAGGCAAGGCTCGGAAAGCCGACGACATCGCCTGCGGCGAAAATATGCGGCACCTTTGTCGCAAAAGTTTCCGGATTGACGCTGAGGCGACCGCGATTGTCGGCCTCGAGGCCGGCTGCAGCGAGATTGAGCGTATCGGTCGCTCCCATGCGGCCGGCGGCGAAGAGAACCATGTCGGTGGTGATGCGGCGGCCGTTGTCGAGGGTCAGTTCGACCTTGCCGTTCTGCCGCTCCACTTTCTCCGCCTTCTGGCCGAGCAGGAGCTTCATGTTGCGATCGCGCAGCTGGTAAATGAAATCCTCGACGATCTCCTTGTCGATGAAATCGAGCATGGTCGATTTCGGATCGATCAGCGTCACCTGCGTATCGAGGGCGCTGAAGATGGTCGCATACTCGATCCCGATGACGCCGGCGCCGATGACCACCATCGAGCGCGGCAGCTGCTCTATATCGAGCAGTTCATCGCTATCGAGCACCGTCTTGCTGTCGAAGGGCATGTAGTCCGGTCGAAAGGGCTTCGTGCCGACGGCAAGGAGGATGCTGGCGGCGGAGACGGTGACGACCTCGCCGTCATCCTTGACGACCTGCATGGTCTGCGGATCGACGAAGCTCGCCTTGCCCCGTATGTGCTGGACGCGATTGCGGGCAAACTGATGTTCGAGCACCTCGACTTCGTGGTCCAGGGTAATCAGCAGGCGACGACGCAGGTCGTCCGCGCTGATCTCCTGCTTGACGCGATAGGCGCGGCCATAGAAGCCGCGTTCACGCCAGCCGGAAAGGTTGAGTGCGGTTTCGCGCAGCGTCTTGGAGGGAATGGTGCCGGTGTGGACCGAGACGCCGCCGACGCGTTTGCCTTGCTCGATGACGAGCACCTTCTTGCCGAGTTTGGCGGCCTGGATAGCGCCTCTGCGGCCGGCAGGGCCGCTACCCACGACTAGGAGATCGAATTGGTCCATCAGGAAGCCTCGGATGACTGAACAGGGAATCAATGTCGCAATGCAACATCCTCCGTCAACCGGTAGCTGCTCAATGTTACAGATTATCTAACAGGAAGTGCCCGCAGATCAGGAGGCAGAGAGGCCAAGCCAGGGTTCGAGCTTCTCGAAAGTCCTGTCCATGGCATAGGCGCGGGTGAAGGACAGCGGAAGATGGCCGTAATAGATTGACATCTGGTTTTCCGCCGTCGTCTCGTTCGCCTTGGCAATGGCGGCAAGATACAGCGCCGAGGCAAGACCAGTGCGGTCCGCGCCGGCCTGGCAATGAATGAGAATCGGCTTGGGCGCATCCCGCATGATCTCGACGAGCTGTGCGGCTTGTTCCTGCGTCAGCTCGCGGTTGGAAGACATGCGGAAATCGATGTGGTTGATATTGAGCTCTTTCGCCTCGGCGATTTCCTTGTCGTACCAGTGACGGCCGCTATTGTCGCCGCGCAGGTTGATGATGGTCTTGATGCCGTATTGCTTCTGGAAGGCTGCTATCGTCGCGGCCGACGGCTGCGATGAGCGATAAAGTTCACCCGCAATGACCGGATGGAAGTTCGTGGTCCAGAGCATGTGAGCATAGAAGCCGCCAGCGATAGCGACGAAGGCGCCCAGAGCGATCAATGCTCCACGGCCGGCACGGCGAAGGCGGCGGGCGGACGTCGGCGATATCTTCAGCATGCAAGCTCCATGCAGGCCGGCCGCACAGGCGGATTGGCCAAATCAAAACAAGGGCTTCCGCCGACGGATTTGCCGACCGGAACGCGGCGATCCTTCTGCCAGATCATTCTGACGCTGAGCTGAAAGCGGAAAGGGGAGCTTGAAGGGGTGAGTTTGGGAGCTGCTTCGGAGGTTTCTGAAGCAGGTCGAATTGGATAATTATTTTAACTCAATTGGATGTGAGGAAAAATTAAGAAGAAGGATTATCGCAGGCGCGACAATTTCAAATCAGCCGCAAAGCGCGGAAGCTGACATGGCCGTTCTTGCCGATGATAACATGATCGTGAACCGTGATGCCCAAAGGCTTGGCGGTATCGATGATCGTCTTGGTCATGTCTATATCGGCGCGAGACGGGGTCGGATCCCCCGACGGGTGGTTGTGGACGAGAATCACCGCGGAGGCTGACAGTTCCAGTGCGCGCTTGACGACTTCGCGCGGGTAGACCGGCGTATGATCCACCGTGCCGAAGCCTTGCACTTCATCCGCGATCAGTGCGTTGCGTTTGTCGAGAAACAGCAGGCGGAATTGCTCGCGCGCTTCGTGCGCCATGGCGGCATGACAATAGTCGATGAGCGATTTCCAGGAGGAGAGCACCGGCTTGCCCGTCAATTCGCTCTTCAGCATGCGTTGCGCGACGCTGGCGACCAGCTTGAGGTCGAGCGCGACCGCATCGCCGACGCCGCCGACCTCGGTCAGGAGACTGACGGGAGCGCCGAACACGCCGCCGAGCGAGCCGAAGCGGGCAAGCAGTGCCTTGGCGATCGGCTTCGTGTCGCGACGCGGAATGAGCCGGAAAAGCAGCAGCTCGAGAATTTCATAATCGGCCAGCGCCGCATCGCCGCCGTCGCGGTAGCGATTGCGCAAACGTTCGCGATGACCGTGATAATGCGCTTCGGCGTTCGTGGGGGCGGGTCTGGCTGCCGGCGCGGATTTGCCGGCCTGTGAGGCAGGTCTGGCAACCTGTGGTGCGAAGAAGAGCCGTTCGTCCAGCAACGGAGCTTCTTCCAAAGTCTCCGCCTTCCCGCCTCTATCGAGGGGCATGTCGCCATGTCCGTTGGAGGAAGCGGGACGTTTCGCCATGAATTATCCCTGCAGCGGCGGCAGGCCTGGGCGGTCGAGGCCGCCGGGCGACAGGGTGAAGATCTCGCAGCCCGTCGCGGTGACGCCGACCGTATGCTCGTACTGCGCCGAGAGCGACCGGTCGCGGGTAACGGCGGTCCAGCCGTCGCCGAGCACCTTCACATGCGGCTTGCCGAGATTGATCATCGGCTCGATGGTGAAGATCATGCCTTCGCGCAGTTCCGGGCCGTCATTGACGCGGCCGTAGTGCAGGATATTGGGCGAGTCGTGGAACAGGCTGCCGACACCGTGGCCGCAGAAGTCACGCACGACCGAGCAGCGTTCGCCCTCGGCATAGGTCTGGATCGCTTCGCCGATGGCGCCGGTGCGGGCGCCGGGGCGCACGGCGGCAATGCCGCGCATCAGAGATTCATAGGTGACTTCCAACAGGCGTTCGGCCGACCGCTTGATTTCACCGACCGGGTACATGCGGCTGGAATCGCCGTGCCAGCCGTCGAGCACATAGGTCACGTCGATATTGACGATATCGCCCTCGCGCAGCGGCTTGTCGTTGGGAATGCCGTGGCAGACGACATGATTGATCGAGGTGCAGGAGGATTTCATGTAGCCGCGATAGTTCAGCGTCGCCGGATAGGCGCCGTGATCCATGCCGAATTCGAAAACGAAGCGGTCGATGACATCGGTGGGCACACCCGGCTCGACGATCGCGGCCAGTTCGTCGAGGCAGCGGGCGGTCAGCTGGCAAGCCTTGCGCATTCCGGCAAAGGCATCCTCGCCGTAGATGCGGATAGCGCCCGTATTCTTCGCCGGCGCGGTTGCCGCTTCGATGTAATTCACCATGACTAGCCTTCAGCAGAAATCTTTATACTGGTATGTAATGCAGCTATGCCGGGTTCGTCTATCGGGATCAACCCGGCAGGGGCGATTTCCGTCGGTGAAACCCTGCATTTCAGCGCATATACTTCGACGCCGCGCTCCAAAGCCCGATCGTAGGCCCTGGCATAGACCGGATCGAGATCGCCGCAAATGCGGAAGCGATCGCAATCGTTGCGCTGGATCACGAACAGCATGACGGCACGATAACCGGCCTCTGCCATATCGCCAAGCTCTTCGAGATGCTTGGCGCCGCGGGCCGTCGCGGTATCGGGAAATTCAGCAAGGCCCGGCTGCCGCATGAAATGGACGTTCTTCACCTCGACATAGGTGGTTGTCCGCAAAGGGTCGGTCAAGAGCAGATCGATGCGGGAATTGCGACCGTAGTTTTGCTCGCGCCGTACCGTCGTGTAGTCGCCGAGATCGGACACCTGTCCGAGCGCGATCGCTTCCGCCGCAACGCGGTTCGGCATGCCGGTGTTGACGCCGACAGTCGTGCCGTCTGCTTCGATCAGTTCGAAGACGTGCCGGTATTTTCGTTTGCCACCCTCATGCTCGGAGAGCCAGATGCGCGAGCCCGGCGCCGTCAGCCCGAGCATCGATCCGGTATTCGGGCATGAGCCGGTGATGAACGTTCCGTCCCCCAGCTCGGCATCGAAAAGGAAACGCTTGTAACGCGCGATCAGGCGGGCTGGGACGAGAGGCGAATTGAAGAGCATGGCGTTACGATCGTCTAGGCCCGTTCCATGACGAAGCTGCCTGGTGCCTCCTCAAGCGCATTGAGGGCCTTGCCGCCCGGTTGGCGCGCTGCGGTCATGCGGTGATCTTGCGTCAGAATCCAGGCGTGCCAATGCGGCCACCACGAGCCAGGCGTCTCGTTTGCCTGCGCCAGCCAGTTTTCATAGCCGCCATCCGTCGGGCCGCCGCTCCAGAATTGGTATTTGTGCTTGTCCGGCGGGTTGACCACGCCGGCGATGTGACCGGAGCCCGTCACGACGAATTCCACGGGGCCGCCGAAGCACTGGCTGCCGATGAAGACCGACTTGGCCGGAGCGATATGATCCTCGCGGGTCGCTAGATTATAGACCGGAATGCGCACATCCTTCAGCGACAGCGTCTTGCCGTCGAGCACCATCTTGCCCTGGCTCAATGCATTGTTGAGGTAGCAGTTGCGCAGGTAGAAGGAGTGGTTGGCAGCCGCCATGCGCGTGGAGTCGGCATTCCAGAACAGAAGGTCGAAGGGCAGGGGTTCCTGGCCTTTCAGGTAGTTGTTGACGAAATAGGGCCAGATCAATTCGGAGGCGCGCAGCATGTTGAAGGCCGTCGCCATCTTCGAGCCTTCGAGATAGCCGATGGTGCTCATCTGCTCTTCGAGCGCTGAAATCTGCTCCTCGTCCACGAAAACCTTGAGATCGCCGGCGAAGGTGAAATCCACCTGCGTCGTCAGGAAGGTCACGGTGCGGATGCGCTTGTTCTTTTCCTTGGCGTGGAGCGCAAGCGTGGCCGCCAGTAGCGTGCCGCCGACGCAATATCCCACCGCGTTGACTTCCTGTTCTCCGGTCGCCTTTTCGACCGTCTCCAGAGCGAAGTCGATGCCTTCGCGCGCATAGGAGGTCCAGTCTTTCGCCGCATGACGCTGATCGGGGTTTACCCAGGAAATGACGAAGACGGTGTGACCCTGCTCCACGCACCATTTTATGAAGGATTTCTGCGGGTTGAGATCGAGAATGTAGAATTTGTTGATCCAGGGCGGGCAGATCAGCAGCGGCCGCTTCAGCACCTTGTCCGTCGCCGGCTCATACTGGATAACCTGGCAGACCTCGCTTTGCGCGATCACCTTGCCGGGGGTCAGCGCCATGTCGCGGCCGACGGCGAATTTCGTCATATCCGTCTGCCGCAGGCGCAGTTCGCCGTGACCGAAGCTGATATCCTCCGCCAGCATCTTCATGCCGCGCACCAGGTTTTCGCCATTCGAGGCGATGGTCTCGCGATAGACCTGCGGATTCGTCGCGACGAAATTGGTCGGCGAAAACGCCGCGGTGATCTGCTTGGTGTAGAACGCCGCCTTGTGACGGGTGTGTTCGTCCAGCCCTTCGGCATCGCCGACCAGCTTTTCCGCCCAGCCGGCCGTCAGGAGATAGGTCTGTTTCAGGAAATCGAAGAAGGGGTTCTTCTGCCAGTCTTCATCGGCAAAACGCTTATCCCTGACCGGCTCGACTTCGGCTTCGGCCGACGAATCGCCGCCGAGGCGCTGCATGGTCTTCGTCCACAGGCTGAAATAGCCCGCGAGAAGGTGGGTCTGCGCCTCGAGGGTCCGGCGAGGATCGGAAAGCCAGTATTCACCGACCTTGGAAAGCGTCTTGACCATGTCGGCGAAAGGATCGGCAACCGTATCTATCTTTTCGCCGCGCTCGCGCGGCGCGAGCCATGCGGAGGCCGCCTTGCCGAGATTTTCCAGCGCGCGGGCAAAGTTGACGGCCATCGCTTCGGGATCCCTGACGATGTAAGGCTCGACTGACTTCGGGTCGAAGCCGGGAAAGCCGCCATTACCTTCATTGTTATCCCGCTTGCTGTCGGTCACGCATCATCCTCCCGGCGGCAGCTATGTCTTGTTTTCCATTTGTACATCTTGCGGGAAAAGGAATACAAGTCGAATGAAACGCAACCCTGCTCTTGCTTTGACGCTGCGACAAATTTAACAGTCGCAACCCAAGGCAAGGAATTGGGCAGGACGACAATTATGGGCGGCGGCATGGTGGCAAGACTGAACCGGTATTCCGTACTCTGCGGTGCAATGTGCGGGATTCTCGCGTTGACGCTCGCGGGTTGTTCGACGCCTGAGGAAAAGGCGGCATACGCCAAGCGCAAGCAGCCGCCGCAGGCCGTGATCGTAAAACCCGCCAAGGGTAGCCAGGTCGAGGAAACCAGCACGCAGCAGCATTACAAGGACGGCTACCCTTCTTTCAACGCGCCGCCGACAGCTGCAAACGTGCAGATCAACGATCAGCAGGCCGGCGACATGGTCAAGCAGCTGACGGCGCTCGGCTCGCAGCGCAAGGCCGGCACGATCTCGGAGGCCGAGTACCAGAAGCGCGTCGCCGAGATGCGCAAGCTGGCGGCCGACCATGGCCAGGATACGCTGCAGGAAATCCAGCAGCAGGGCGTCCAGCCGGCCCCGGCGCAGAATTAGCCTTGCGTTTCAGGCGATTTGGACGCAAAGCGTTCGGATAGGCCGAATTTGGATGTATCTGCCCGGCGAATTGTACTTTGCGTGCATGATCGCCCAAGATTCACCTTATCTTTCGAGTCAGCATGGTTGCGGCGCCGCGAGTCCAAGTTCGTATCGCGGCTGGCCGGGAGATCAACGAACTTCAGCGCGGTTTTGAGGGCCGCTGTCCCATGGGGAAAGAAATGGAAGAGTTTCATAAAGTCCGGCGTTTGCCGCCCTACGTTTTCGAACAGGTCAATCGTTTGAAAGCGAGCGCGCGAGCGGGCGGGGCGGACATTATCGACCTCGGCATGGGCAATCCCGATCTTCCGACCCCGAAGGCGATCGTCGACAAGCTGTGCGAAGTGGTTCAGGACCCGCGCACGCATCGCTATTCCTCCTCCAAGGGCATTCCGGGCCTCCGCCGTGCCCAGGCCGCCTACTACGCGCGCCGTTTCGGCGTGAAGCTCAATCCCGATACGCAGGTGGTCGCTACCCTCGGCTCCAAGGAAGGCTTCGCCAACATGGCACAGGCCATCACGGCTCCGGGCGACGTGATTCTCTGCCCGAACCCGACCTATCCGATCCATGCCTTCGGCTTCCTGATGGCCGGCGGCGTCATCCGCTCGATGTCGGTCGAGCCGGACGACAGCTTCTTCCCGCCGCTGGAACGGGCCGTGCGTCACTCGATCCCGAAGCCGCTGGCGCTGATTCTCAACTATCCGTCGAACCCGACGGCCTATGTGGCGACGCTGGATTTCTACAAGGAAGTCATCGCTTTCGCCAAGAAGCACGACATCATCGTGCTGTCGGATCTCGCCTATTCGGAAATCTACTTCGACGACGCGCCGCCGCCGTCGGTGCTGGAAGTTCCGGGTGCGATGGATGTGACCGTCGAGTTCACCTCGATGTCGAAGACCTTCTCCATGCCCGGCTGGCGCATGGGCTTTGCCGTCGGCAACGAGCGCCTGATTGCAGCCCTGACGCGCGTGAAGTCCTACCTCGATTACGGCGCCTTCACGCCGATCCAGGTGGCCGCGACCCACGCGCTGAATGGCGACGGTTCCGACATCGCCGAAGTGCGCAGCATCTACAAGCGCCGCCGCGACGTTCTGGTCGACAGCTTCGGCAAGGCCGGCTTCGACGTGCCGCCGCCGGCCGCGACGATGTTCGCCTGGGCGAAGATCCCGGAAAAGTTCCGTCATCTCGGCTCGCTGGAGTTCTCCAAGCTTCTGGTCGAGAAGGCCGATATCGCCGTTGCGCCCGGCATCGGCTTCGGCGAGCAGGGTGACGATTACGTCCGCATCGCGCTTGTCGAGAACGAACATCGCATCCGCCAGGCGGCGCGCAATCTCAAGCGCTTCCTCTCCACCGCGGATGAGACGATGCATAATGTCATTTCGCTGAACGCTCACCGTTCGTAATATTGTGCGGCAGCCGCTTTTGCGGCTGCCGCTTCCCATACTGATCAGGAATTTTCCATGGCAGATGCCCTCAAAATCGGCATTGCGGGCTTGGGTACCGTTGGTGCCTCGCTCGTCCGCATCATCCAGAGCCGCGCTAACGAGCTTGCCGTTACCTGCGGCCGTCCCGTCAAGATCGTCGCCGTCACCGCGCGCGATCGCACGCGGGATCGCGGCATCGATCTGACAGGCATCGAATGGTTCGGCGGTCCGGTCGATCTGGCGCAGAAGGCCGATATCGACGTTTTCGTCGAGTTGATCGGCGGTTCCGAGGGTGCCGCCAATGCTGCGGTGCGCGCCGCGCTTGCGCGCGGCCTGCACGTCGTCACCGCCAACAAGGCGCTGCTTGCCTATCACGGCGTCGAGCTGGCGCAGATCGCCGAAGAGAAGGGCGTGCTGCTGAATTTCGAAGCGGCTGTCGCCGGTGGCATTCCTGTCATCAAGGCGCTGCGCGAATCCCTGACCGGCAATACGATCTCGCGCGTCTACGGCATCATGAACGGCACCTGCAACTACATCCTGACCCGGATGGAGAAGGAGGGCCTGTCCTTCGCCGATTGCCTGAAGGAAGCGCAACGGCTCGGTTACGCCGAAGCCGATCCCGCCTTCGACATCGAGGGCAACGACACCGCGCACAAGCTCGCCATTCTGACGACGCTTGCCTTCGGCAACCGCATCGCTGCCGACGATATCTATCTCGAAGGCATCACCAACGTCTCCATCGAGGATATCCGCGCCGCCGCCGATCTCGGCTACCGCATCAAGCTGCTCGGCGTCGCCCAGCGCACCGAAACCGGCATCGAGCAGCGCGTGCATCCGACCATGGTGCCGCTCGACTCGGTCATCGCCCAGGTCGATGGCGTCACCAATGCGGTCGCGATCGAATCCGACATTCTCGGCGAATTGCTGATGGTCGGCCCCGGTGCCGGCGGCAATGCCACCGCCTCGTCCGTATTGGGCGACATCGCCGATATCGCCAAGAGCCGCCCGGGCGAGCAGCGCGTGCCGGTGCTCGGTCATCCGGCCAAGGCGCTCGAGCCCTACCGCAAGGCACAGATGCAGAGCCACGAAGGCGGCTATTTCATCCGCCTGACCGTTCTCGACCGCACGGGCGTCTTCGCAAGCGTCGCGACCCGTATGGCGGAAAATCATATCTCGCTCGAATCGATCGTCCAGCGCTCGAAACAGCATCTGGCGCCTTCCGATCACCAGACGATTATCCTCGTCACCCATGCAACGACCGAGGATTCGGTGCGCAAGGCGGTTGCCTCCATCAAGAACGAGGGCTATCTCGTCGGCGAACCACAGGTCATCCGCATCGAGCGGCCGAAAGAATAATCCGACAGCGGCGGCGTATCTCGCAGAGACGCCGCCCGCAAATTCCGGGAGAGATGGTGGAGCAACCGGTCGATCCAGTTCAGCGGGCGTTTCTGGGAGTCGAGCGCTCGGTTTCGGGCAATCGCTGGGTTTCCAGGCTCGATCAGGCCGGGCAGAACAGGGCGCTGGCCATTGCGCAGACGCATGGCCTGCCGGAGCTGATTGCTCGCGTGCTGGCCGGGCGCGGCGTCGGGCAAGACGAAGCCATGGCGTTTCTCGATCCGACGATTCGCGGCCTGATGCCGGATCCGCATCTGCTGACCGATTGCGAAAAGGCTGCACAGCGCCTTCTGCACGCGGTCAGGAAGGGCGAGACGGTCGCGATCTTCGGTGATTATGACGTCGACGGCGCAGCCTCCTCGGCGCTGCTCTATCGCTTCCTGACGCATTTCGGTGTACCGGCCAGCATCTATATTCCCGATCGCATCTTCGAAGGCTACGGCCCCAATCCCACCGCCATCGGCCAGCTCATCGACAATGGCGCGACACTGATCGTCACGGTCGATTGCGGCTCCACCAGTTTCGAGTCGCTGGAGGTGGCGAAGGCACGCAACATCGACGTCGTCGTCATCGATCACCATCAGGTCGCGCACGAATTGCCGCCGTGCCATGCCCTCGTCAATCCGAACCGCGAGGATGATCTGTCGGGGCAGGGACATCTCTGTGCCGCCGGCGTCGTCTTCATGGTTCTGGTGGCCGCCTTGCGGCTGCTGCGCGAAGCGGGTGACTCCCGCGTGCGCTCAATCGATCTGCTTGCCTGGCTTGATATCGTCGCGCTGGCCACCGTTTGCGATGTGGTGCCGCTGAAAGGGCTCAATCGCGCCTATGTGGTCAAGGGGCTGATCGCTGCCCGTCACCAAGGCAATCTCGGGCTTGCGGCGCTGTTTCGCAAGGCGGGGCTCGCCGGCCCGGTTACACCCTATCATTTCGGCTTCCTGATCGGCCCGCGCATCAATGCCGGCGGCCGCATCGGCGATGCCGCGCTCGGCGCGCGCCTGCTCACGCTGGAGGATGCCGGCGAGGCCGAGACGATCGCCGCGAAGCTCGACGATCTCAACCGCGAAAGGCAGGCCATGGAAGCCGCCATGCTGCAGGAGGCCGAGGGCGAGGCGCTGGCGGAATATGGCAATGGCGACGGCGCATCCGTCATCGTCACGGCGCGGGAGAACTGGCATCCGGGAATAGTCGGCCTGATAGCCTCGCGCCTCAAGGACAAGTTCCGTCGCCCGGCCTTTGCCATCGCTTTCGATTCGGCGGGGAAGGGCACAGGGTCCGGTCGCTCCATCAATGGCTTCGACATGGGCCGCATGGTCCGTGCCGCCGTCGACGCCGGTCTGCTGGTCAAGGGCGGCGGCCATGCCATGGCGGCAGGCCTGACGGTGGAACGAAGCAATCTCGGAAAGCTGCGTGCCTTCTTCACCGAAAAGGCAGAGAAGCAGGTGCCCGGTCTGGTCGCCAACGAGACGCTGAAGATCGATGGCGCGCTCGGCGCAAGCGGCGCGACCGTGGAACTCATAGACAGGCTCGAGACGGCCGGTCCCTATGGTTCGGGCCATCCGCAGCCCATTTTTGCTCTGCCGAGCCACAGGCTGCGCGATTCGCGCCTGGTCGGTCAGTCGCATATCAAGATCACGCTCGAAGCGCAGGATGGCGGCCGTGTGGATGGCATAGCCTTCCGTGCGGCGGAGACACCGCTGGGCGAGCTATTGATGTCTTCCCGTGGCGCGCAGATCCATGTTGCGGGCACGCTCGGCGCCGATCATTGGCAGGGAAGCAGGCGCGTGCAGCTTCGCGTTACGGACGCTGCAAAAGCTCTCTGAAAACTCATGACGGCTTTGCTTTTTCAAAGCAAAATCAACAATGTCGGGGAGGGAAGCAGTGGCACGCCCTAGGGGAGTCGAACCCCTCTTTACAGAATGAAAATCTGTCGTCCTAACCGATAGACGAAGGGCGCGTGCTGTGGCGCCCTTATAGTCAGCACCTTTCATTCTCGCAAGCGGAAAATCGCGAAAAATCCCAGAAAAATCCATGACTAGACGAAGATTTTTCGAGGCGATTGTGGAAAACCTCGAGCCATCGCGATCTGGTACGCCCTAGGGGAGTCGAACCCCTCTTTACAGAATGAGAATCTGTCGTCCTAACCGATAGACGAAGGGCGCATGCCGCACGACCTAGATAGGAATATCCTATTGTGTCCGCAAGCGGTAGCACGATGATTTCATGACGGGGAGAAGAACAACAGTGGCACGCCCTAGGGGAGTCGAACCCCTCTTTACAGAATGAAAATCTGTCGTCCTAACCGATAGACGAAGGGCGCGTTCAGCTGTTGTGTGGCGCGCTTATAGCGGGGTGATTTCAATCCCGCAAGCGGCAATTTTGCTTTTTTGTGGAAAAAATGACAGATGGGTGAAACTGCCGCCGGCTGTGAATAAGTGAGACTTAACAGGACGTTGCCGGCGACATCGAAGATTCCCTGGAAACACGGGCCCTTTACTGGCCGCTCGCGCCCTGTACCGGCTGCACCAGCAGCTTGCCGTTCTGAGGCTGGTTCTTCGAGGCTATGAACTGCGCCAGAGCCTCCGCCTGCCTGCCGTTCAGCTCGCGGACATTCGGGTTTGGTGCGGCCATCACTCCCGAGGATGTCACCTGCGCAACCGGCTGCTTCGAATTCGCCGCGGGTGCGGTTGCATTGCGAATGACGGGTGGCGGCAGCACATCGGCGGACGTGCGGCCATTCGGGGCGCTGACGGCACCCATCGTTTGTGGCGCGGCGGCCTGCATCGCGTTGGGCGGCGTGCTGTAGACGCTGCGCATCATCGGCGTGATGGCCTGCGTGCCGTCCGGCTGGTTCTTGGCAAGCGTTCCGTCCGGATTGACGGCGATGGGCGGCGGAGCGGCGAAGATGCTGGTTCTGTTGGCGTTGACCGCCGTCGGTTGCGTAACCAGACCGGCGATGCCGGTCTGTCCATCCGCAGGCGTCGCTGCGGTCGCGGGGGCTGGATAGAGCGCCTGATTCTGCTGCGCAACCATCTGCTGGCGCGTGCCGTTGACGCTGTGCACCATCGGGTCGCGATAGGTGCCGTCGGCTTTACGCCGCCGGGCATCGGCCTTGCTGTTCATGTCGGCTGCGAGTTGTTCGGCGGCTGTCGGCTGCGCGGCGGGCACCGCTTCCGATGTCTCCACCGGCTTTTTGCCCGTCGTTGCACAGCCCGCGATCATCACAAATGAAGCGATGATGGCAATAGTGCTTGCGAGCTTCTTCCCGCCGTATAAAATCTGTTGATCGCACATGGGACGTCCCCTGCAAGAAAGGTTTGCATCGGAACGGCCTCCTGCGAGGGACGACGATATCGCGCGCGCCGACAGGGAACGATGACCGCGCAATATCCGATGCATGATGCTTCGAGTCGTCCAAGCATGCCGGAGGATGGGCATGGGCGGCAAGCGCGAAACGGATGGCTCCGCGCGTGCCGTAAGCCTCGCGAAAGCTAGCGCCTTACCAGGAGCCGGTATTGGGCATGGAGGCCCATGGCTCGGCAGAGGGAAGATCGGCGCCCTTCTGCAGGATCTCGATGGAAATGCCGTCCGGAGAACGCACGAAAGCCATGTGACCATCGCGCGGCGGGCGGTTGATCGTGATGCCGTTGTCCATCAGCTTCTGGCAGGTCGCGTAGATATCGTCGACCTCGTAGGCAAGGTGGCCGAAATTGCGTCCTCCGCTATATTCTTCCGGATCCCAGTTGTAGGTCAGTTCCAGGCTGGGGGCGCCATTGCTGCGGGATGATTCGGCATCCTCGCTGGCTGCAAGGAAAACGAGCGTAAAACGACCTTTCTCGTTTTCGTAGCGGCGGGTTTCGGTAAGCCCGAACAAGGTGCTATAAAAATGCAACGAGGCGTCGAGATCGGTGACGCGAACCATCGTATGGAGATAACGCATTCTATTTCCTCTCTTAATGTTGAGCTGGCCGGATTTTCGATCGAAGCACCAGCTTCGCGCAAGTCTTGGAGCAATAATCTAAGGGTGGGAATAAACGAAAACTAGGACTTGCGCTTTTCCGTTACCAAGATGTTAATCTTGATATCAGGGAATCAGTTAACCGTAACAGTGTGACGCGTAATCGAGGGCTGGCTAGGATGGGTGACAGAATTTCATCGAAGGGAGTTGTCGACTTCGAGGAGATGTCGGGCGATACCGTCGAGCTCATCGAAATCTCAGGCGTCGTCAAGTGGTTCGATGTCGCCAAGGGCTTCGGTTTCATTGTGCCGGATAACGGCATGCAGGACGTGTTGCTGCATGTGACGTGCCTGCGCCGAGACGGCTATCAGACGATTCTCGAGGGTACTCGCATCGTTGCGCTGATCCAGCGCAGGGAGCGCGGCTATCAGGCTTTCAAGATCCTTTCCATGGATCAATCGACCGCCGTGCATCCATCGCAGATGCCGCCGGTGCGCACGCATGTACAGGTGACGGCGACCAGCGGCCTGGAGCGGGCGCTCGTCAAGTGGTTCAACCGCACCAAGGGCTTCGGCTTCCTCACGCGCGGCGAGGGCACCGAGGACATCTTCGTGCATATGGAAACGCTGCGCCGCTTCGGTTTGGCCGAGCTGCGGCCGGGGCAGGTGGTGCTCGTCCGCTTTGGGCCCGGCGAAAAGGGCCTGATGGCGGCGGAAATCCATCCGGATGCGCCAAGCCCGGTCACGCGGCCGCACTAAGATGAAAAGAGACTTGTTTCTCAAGATTTTGAAAAGCGCCACTCTGGCGCTTTTTCTCGTTGGAGCCGCAGCGCAGTCCTCTTCCTTCGCGGCGCAAGCGGCGGGGCAGCAGGCCATGGCTTTCGATTCGGAGCCGCTTTCGATCGCATCGGCCAAAGGTCAGACCCATAAATTCACCGTGGAACTGGCATTGACGCCGCAGCAGTTGGAATTCGGCCTGATGTATCGCGACAAGATGCCGGCCGACCACGGCATGCTGTTCGATTTCGGCACGTCGCGGCCCGTCATGATGTGGATGAAGAACACCAAGCTGCCGCTGGACATGCTCTTTCTGGACCAGAAGGGTGTCGTCACCCACATCCAGGAAAAGGCCGTGCCTTATTCCGAAGCGATCATCAGTTCCAACGGACCGGTTGCTTATGTCATCGAGCTGAACGGCGGAATCGTCAGGAAACTTGGCCTTGCCGTCGGCGACACGGTAACGAGCGGCACTATTTCCGCAAAACTCGCCAAATAGATTTTTCGCCGGGGGAAAGACCGGCTTGCCGTGATTTTAGCTGTTGCAGCGGGCAGGTGAACCGTGTATCTCCCCACTCGTTCCGCAGGATTGGTGTCCGGCGGTACGGAACCAAGACATGATCCAGTTGCCTGAAGGCGATATTCCAGTGATCATGGCGACGGTACGGAGTGTAGCGCAGTCTGGTAGCGCATCTGGTTTGGGACCAGAGGGTCGGGAGTTCGAATCTCTCCACTCCGACCACTTAATTCTCTTCAACTCCCTGTAAAATATCGCCTGTTACAACGGCAGCCGAAATTCTGCGCATGAATCGATGCGCCGCTGGCCGAAATAGTGTTCGGGCGAGAAAATGTGCTATGTTGAAACGTTGCTCACTCCCAGCCTCTGCTCCCAAACCAGGCGTGTTGCCAAATCCGGTGTAATTTCACCCGATGGCCTTCCGAGCAAGGCTCTGCAAAGCACAGTTTGAACGCCGCATCGGCCACCACGATTTTCCACCGCGTTTTTGCTTGAAAACCAAGGGATTCGCGGCTAATCAAAACTGACATGCGCTCGGCCTTGAAGGGCCGCGGCAAGACAAATGAAGCAAAGAGGCGGGTCGCTCCCGCTTTATTCGGAGGCGCTGCAGCAATGCCTGCCAAGATTTATCGTCCCGCAAAGACCGCCATGCAATCCGGCAAGGCCAAGACCCACATTTGGGTTCTGGAATTCGATCAGGAAATTCCGCGCAAGATCGATCCGATCATGGGATACACCTCGTCGGCCGATACGCGTCAGCAGCTCAAGCTGACGTTCGAGACGCAGGAGCAGGCGGAAGACTACGCCAAGCGCAACGATATCGACTATCGGGTCATCCTGCCGAAGGATCCTATCCGTCAGGTCGTGTCCTATTCCGACAACTTCCGCTTCAACCGCATCCAGCCCTGGACTCACTGAAGCAGGCACTTATTGAACGCCGCCCATTGAGTTTGACGGCGGTTTCAGGCATGTGTTGGCAGCCGCGAGGTGACTTGCGGCATGGCCCTATGGCCCCTTAGCTCAGCTGGATAGAGCACCTGCCTTCTAAGCAGGTGGTCGCAGGTTCGAATCCTGCAGGGGTCGCCAGCTACCTCCTTGATTTTTCAGGGAAACCTTACGTTCTTCTTGCCAGCCTTAGGTCCGTGCAAGGGAACGTAGAGGGACCAAAATCCCGGAATGAGGGCCGAAATTCCCGGAATATCCCGTACAGCTTTCCCCAACTGCACAAATTTTTTAGCGTTGCACCCGTCTTGCCGGCTTAGATTGGCTACGGCTGACTTATGCAATGAAAAAAACCGTCCTCGATTGGTCCGGGTGCGGGCTAACTTTGTCGCAACAAACAGGGCGAACAAGCCGCTGGGTCCATCGTCAGACATGTCACAGCGAGAACGTATCACGTTCGCCTCCATTTGCAATCAATTTCATTTCGGATATGAAACGATGGTGGCTAGAGCGTTTCATGTTTTGACGGAAGCGTATCCTGCGTTTGCAAAATAGTTGCTGCATTCGCCGGGTTGGATTGTTGTGACGAGAGAGCCGATGTGCC